>NZ_JAWOWM010000012.1:0-160766 GCF_033340475.1 Vibrio sp. 1078-1 | reverse complement strand
TCTGCAATGTTGCTTTCAACCACAGGCGTGTCGTTCACCGCATTCACGGTGACGTTGACCGTCGCTTGGTCAGTCAGTGAACCATCGGTAACGGTGTAAGTGATTTCAGCGTCGCCATGGAAGTTCTCAGCCGGTGTGAAGACCAGTTTGCCGTCAACAATTTCGACTGTACCTTGGTCACTCGGCACAGACGCTGATTGGATAGACAGCGTATCACCATCGATGTCGGTGTCGTTTGGCAGGACATCAATTGTCACTGGCGTGTCTTCGTCAGTAACAGCGGTATCATCTTTTGCCACTGGCGCATCGTTCACTGGTGTGACATCGACGTTCACCGTGGTGGACTCTGATACCCCACCGGACGTAACGATGTAGGTAAAGCTGTCTGTACCGTGGTAGTTGTCGTTTGGCGTGTAGGTTACGCTGCCGTCCGGGTTGACCGAGACCGTGCCGTTCGCTGGACCGTTATTGGTATCTAGCGACACCACTTTATCGTCGCCTTCGAACTTGTCGTTACCTAAGACCTTGATGATGGTTGGCGTGTCTTCCACAACCGTCGCGCGGTCAGATTCAATATCTGCCACAGGCGCAACTGTGAAGTTCACCGTTTGGCTGACGCTTTCGCCGCTTGGATCGGTCGCCGTAAAGGTTAGGATTTCTGAGCCGTTCCAGTCCGCGGTTGGAGTGAACGTAGCAATACCGTTGACGATCGCCACTTGAATGTTGCTATTACCAGAGACGCTAAACGTTAACTCACCATCAACATTATCCACATCGCTGAAAGCGGTATTTAGATCGATGCTGTATGGCGTAAAGTCTTCCGCCAAGGTTTGGTCTGCAATGCTGCTTTCAACCACAGGCGTGTCGTTTACGGCATTTACGGTGACATTGACCGTCGCTTGGTCGGTCAGCGAACCATCCGTAACGGTGTAAGTGATTTCAGCGTCACCATGGAAGTTCTCAGCCGGTGTGAACACCAGTTTTCCATCAATAATTTCGACTTTACCTTGGTCACTCGGCACAGACGCCGAATCAATGCTTAACGTATCGCCATCAATGTCGGTGTCGTTTGGTAGGACATCAATCGTGACAGCGGTATCTTCTTGTGTTGTTGCCGTGTCATCTTTTGCCACTGGCGCATCATTCACTGGTGTGACATCGACGTTCACCGTGGTGGACTCCGATACCCCACCGGAGGTAACGATGTAGGTGAAGCTGTCTGTACCCTGGTAGTTGTCGTTTGGTGTATAAGTGACGCTGCCATCAGGATTGACCGAGACCGTGCCGTTAGCTGGACCGTTATTGGTATCGATCGACACCACTTTGTCGTCGCCTTCGAACGTGTCGTTACCTAAAACCTTAATGATGGTCGGCGTGTCTTCCACAACCGTCGCTTTATCTGCCACGATGTCCGCCACAGGCGCTACTGTGAAGTTCACCGTTTGGCTAACGCTTTCACCGCTTGGATCAGTAGCCGTAAACGCTAGGGTTTCTGAGCCGTTCCAGTCCGCGGTTGGAGTGAACGTAGCAATACCATTGACGATCGCCACTTGAATGTTGCTATTACCAGAGACGCTAAACGTTAACTCACCATCCACATTATCCACATCGCTGAAAGCGGTATTTAGATCGATGCTGTATGGCGTAAAGTCTTCCGCCAAGGCTTGGTCTGCAATGCTGCTTTCAACCACAGGCGTGTCGTTCACCGCATTCACGGTGACGTTGACCGTCGCTTGGTCGGTCAGTGCACCATCGGTCACGGTGTAAGTAATTTCAGCATCGCCATGGAAGTTCTCAGCCGGTGTGAAGACCAGTTTGCCATCAACAATCTCGACTGTGCCTTGCGCTTCAGGTACGGACGCCGATTCAATCGACAGCGTATCGCCATCAATATCGGTATCGTTTGGCAGGACATCAATCGTTACTGAGCTATCTTCCTCTGTAATTGTTGTATCATTAGAGGCAATAGGCGCATCGTTAACTGAGTTTACTGTTACCGAAACTTGAGCTTCATCCTCTAACTCACCATCTGAGATGGTGTAGCTAATCGTTGCATTACCGTTGAAATTTTCAGCCGGAGTGAAAACAAGCTTACCATCGATAATCTCAACGATACCTTGCTCTTCTGGTACAGAAGCAGAGGTAATAATTAAATCATCACCTTCAATATCACTGTCGTTAGCGAGCACATCAATTACAACCTGGGAATCCTCGTCAGTTTGAATCGCATCATTAGTTGCTATTGGCGCGTCATTAACAGGCGTAATATCTAAGTTAGCAGTGCCATTAATAACACCGCCATCGTTATCAATAATGTCATAGGAGAATGACACTTCAGTGTCATCGTCAGCCTCTGGAATGTAAGTCCAAGATCCATCGCTGTTATCAATTAAGGTGCCATTCCCACTCTCAATAGTGACGTTTGTAATGACAAGAGTATCGGCATCATCAATATTGACGTTCGATAGTAATTCTTCAGTAGTTATCGTGATTGGATCGCTATCTTCCTCAACAGCGCTTAATGTCACTGGAGAATTAGTAAGTGGCTTACTTGAGCCATCCCCACTTGTCTCGATACCTGTTGTGAAGAAGTCATTTAAGGTCAACGCTTGTGTTTCAGATAAGCCGAGGGATTCTAGGCCAATAGTTTCAAAGTTTGTTGAGGCTAGCACTTCAGTACCATCTCGTACAATCGTGGCACTATTTTGCAAACTGGAGCCACTATTTTCACCCGCTGCAGGTGCGAGTTCTTCATCAATAGCAGAAGGGTCTTGACCTTGCTCAATAGCACTAATAATCTGTGCTACATCGTCTGAAATATCTTTTAAACCTTGCTCTTGAGCAAGCTGAATTTTCAGGTCTTGAGGCGCAGCATCTGTCATTGCCACTATCACTTCACCTGGTAGAGGCTGCTGTCCTTCTGCAAGGACTCTCAGCTGCCCATCCAAACCTATTACGACGACTTGATTACCGAGTGGCACTAATGCTGTACGATCCATATAAACCTTAACCCTAAATAACTGTCAAGTTTTTGACTAACAATACTAATTTGCTATATATTGCCCGAATATATAGTGCAATAACAGCAATTTGATGCTCAATAAAGTAATTATGTGTCATACATCAATAAGAATCCAGATGCATAAGTGTTTTATTTTATTAAAATCTGGACTCTCGTTTCTAGCCATTACCTCCATGTTTAATTTGAGATCTTAATTCAATTTTTAGGCAGATTTAGTAGGTTGATTTATCAAAATTGAAACAAATGAACAGCGAATCAACAGGTTACTTCATCGCATATTAATGTTATTGTGCGCTAAATTATTGACGCCCTTATAAGTATTCCACTTATAAGCCCTATCACCTCGAGAATTTTTACCATTATCTAGGAGAATCACAGTGAAGTGGACTCGTGCCAACGCCTTTTGTATTGGTATGTTCACCGCTAGTCATGCTTTTGGGCAAACGCTAGAGCAAGCGGTTGAAAACACATTAAAAACCAATCCTGACATCAAAAGTGCGTTCAATGAATTCGTTAGCAAGCAGTATGTGAATGAAGCATCTGGTGGTGCTTACCTCCCATCCGTAGACTTAGATGCCGGTATCGGTTACGAAGGAATCAAACCTGCAGAGTCAGGGCGAGATTCAACCGATCTGACAAGAAAAGAAGCCACCGTGACACTAACCCAGCTAATATGGGATGGCTCAGCGACACTTAATGATATGGATCGAACAGCAGCTGATGCTGAATCGGTCCGTTATCAACTTCTAGCTGATGCCCAAGACACCGCTTTAGAGGTCGCGAAAGTTTATTTAGACTCAGTAAAAGCTTATGAAATTCTGACACTTTCCGAGAATAACTTGAAAGTGCATAAGAAGATCTATGAAGACATTAAAAAGCGAGTTAACTCAGGTATCGGTTCTACAGCAGACCTAACCCAGGTAGAGGCTCGTTTAGCAAAGGCTCACGGTAACTTGGTGGCAGCTCAGAACAACTTATATGACAGCCACACCACCTTTACACGCCTTGTCGGACAGTCACCACAAGGATTGATTTTCCCAAGAGCGGACCAAAACTTTATTCCCTACACCATCGATGAAGCGATTGACTTGGCATTCGAGTCACATCCAGTAATCAAAATTTCGGTAGCTGATGTGGACTCTGCAAAGTTCCAATACAAGCAATCTAAGGGAACTTACTACCCAACGATATCGGTAGAAGCGGCTCAAACATGGCGTGATGATGCAAGCGGTATCGAAGGAAGCAGCGAAGAGACAACAGCAATGTTACGTATGCGTTACAACCTCTTTAACGGTGGTAGTGACGTAGCCAACGCTGAAAGTTTTGCCTACCAACTAAATAAAGCAAAAGACCTAAGAGAACGTGCATACCGCCAAGTAGAAGAAGGTCTTCGTCTATCTTGGAGTGCGTTAGATTTAACACTTCAACAAAAAGAGTTCCTAGCGGATCACGTAGATTCGGCCTCTGAAACTGTCATCGCCTACGAAAAGCAGTATCGCATTGGAAAACGCACTCTGCTGGACTTGTTAAATACTGAAAACGAACTTTTCGAAGCGAGAAAGAACTACTTAGATGCTCGATACTCAGAGCAGTACGCCAAGTACCGCGTTATGAACGCGACTGGCCAATTGTTAAATGCCTTGCGTGTCGATGTACCTACAGAATGGAATGAAAAGGTGGAGTACTGATCATGAAACCAGTGAAGATTCTATTTGCATTGGGTATGCTCGCCATCACTCAACACGTTGTTGCTGAAGACGAATATGAGTATCGTCCTGTACCAAATGCAGAACAAATAGCAGATTTGCAAGATGACGATAACGATGGTGTCATCAATGCTCGAGATATGTGCCCAGGTACACCTGAAGGCTCAGAGGTCGACAACGACGGTTGTGGAGAATACATTAAAGCATCAGATAACATGCAAGTGCGGATACTTTTTGCTAACGACTCTGATGAGATCAATCCAGTCTTCAGAAGACAAGTCCGAGAGCTTTCCGACTTTTTAAAAGAGTACCCTACTACTTCGATAGAGCTGCACGGCTATGCTAGTAAAGTTGGCGGTTCAAAGCATAACCAAGATCTTTCTGAAAGACGAGCACGCAATGTCCGTGAAGCCCTACTAAGCTACGACATCGAACCGAGTAGAGTCCGCATTGTTGGTTTTGGTGACACTCACTTAGCACAACAAGGGACCGATGAAGTCAGCCATGCTTTAAATCGTCGAGTAACCGCATCAGTCGTTGGTTACAAAGGCGAGATAAAAAGAGAGTGGACAATATTCACAACTCTTCCAGAAAGGTAAAGTACCTGTTTTTGTTTGCTCTGCAAGCACAAAGCAAACAAAAACGAGTGAATACTTAACCTCAGAAAAGGAGCTTCGGCTCCTTTATTTTTACTCATTTCGACAACCGTATTATGCTTTAGGAATCGGCACTTTAGTGTTACTCTAGCCACGTCATAACAACGAGAGTTTTGAAATGAGCAAACTTACATCAGATATCCGAGCGAACCTTGACCTTTTTGTTGCAGAAACGAAAGAAAACCAATTGGTTTGGGGTTTACGCAATGAAGAAGGTTGGCTATCTTGCGATTCAACTGAATTCGAAAACAGCGAAGTCATGCCTTTCTGGTCTTCTAAAGAAGATGCAGAAGCACATAATGTTGAAGAATGGGCAGATTTTACTGTACTAGAAATCCCATTAGATATCTTTGTTGAAGATTGGCTTTTGACTCTTGCTGAAGATGGTGTTCTTGTTGGAACTAACTGGAACGATCAGTTAGAAGGCAAAGAAATGGAGCCTCAAGATCTAGCAAAGCTTTACATTGATTAAAGATTTCTGACCTCAACTTTATGTTGAGGTCTTTCTTTTTTATGCCTCTTCTTTCAATATCTCGACCAAGTGCATAGTTTTACTACTCTTTTTCTTAGTACACCCAACTTAATCACAACGCTGATGCGTTAAAAGCGCTATGATAACTCAACTTTAAAGGCACCTTAAATTAAAGGCTCGTTTAAACATGCGCGTGCTCTATCCCTTGCTTGCGTCACTTTTGCTCACTCCAGTATATGCAAGCGACACTCAAGATATTGAACCAAACCAAAATATCACACAGTGGCACTCTGTCTACCAAACCACACTACGAAGCAACCCTGAGTCGGCATTGAGCATGCTTCAAGATCGCTACCATACAGCGAAATCGGACAGCGAAAAGCTCTACGTAAGTGGATTGATTTATGAATATATGTCAAACATAAATCAGCCTTACTACGGCAGCAGTCAAGTCTTAGACAACCATTTTTCTCAATTAGAATCAGAATATATTCTTGCCTTAAATGAACGTAAGCATGGTAGTTACGAGGCCTCAGTAGATAGCTTTTCTTCTTTGCGACAGACAATGAAGAAAATATCCGATTCCGAAGGCAAGGCTCTGATGAACTATCAACTTTGTTATACGCTGAATCAACAAGGTCGTTATCACAAAGCAAACTTTTATTGCTCATCCATAGAGAGCCACTTAAATCATAAGCATCAAGAAAACTTCCCTGTTGATCTTGCTTTGCGCGTGGTAGCAAATAACTACAATTACCGTGGTGACTATGAAAAAGCCTTAAGTTTGTATCGACAGTTGATGGCCAACATGTCGACGCAAAGCGATCCTTCAGGGATTTACAATGACGTCGGCAATTTACTTGCAGAGCTGGGGCAATTTGAACAATCAGAGCAATATCTCATTCAAGCCTTACTGGTTCGCCAAGATGAAGGGACACCTCTTGAAGTTGCGCAAGTCGAACATAGTCTAGGAGCGATGTACAGAAAATCCAAAGAACTCGATAAGTCCATCAGCCACTACAAAAATGCATTAACGATTCTCGAACAACTTCATTATCCATACGGGCAAGGGTTGACCTATTTAGGGTTATCTGCTGCTTTGGCCGATTCTGGGCAATTGGATACCGCGGTAGATTACATTGGAAGAGCATTAAACATTGCCCAAACTTATGAGAATACGCACCTTGAAACAGAGGGTCATTTGGCTGCTGGATTGGCATATTTAAAGAACCATACACCCGAAAAATCGATTGAACACGGTACAATTGCGTTAAGATTAGCGGTAAAAAACGCTAGGCCCTTATTGCAAGCGCAAGCCCAATTACTCCTCTCAAAAGCATACCAAGCTCAAAATGATTACAAAAAGGCGCTGGAGCATCACAAGGCCTACTCGACGATTGAACTAACGAACCGAGACGCGAGTAATATCAAGGCGTTAGAGGCACTAGATCTCACTAAAAAAGAGTATGAATATGATCTACAAGTCGCGCAGTTGAACAACGAAACTCTTCTAAGTCAGTACCAGTTTGAAAAACTCACAGACCAACAACGCACTTATAATTTTGTTGTTTTCTGTTTATTGATTCTCCTCGCTCTGGCATTGATGGTTCAGCGACAAACACGCTTAAAAGCCAAAATAGACAGCTTAACGTGTGCATTAAACAGAGCGGCAATTATAGAGACGATTAAAAGCCACACCTCCAAAGCGGAAGGAGACTTCCGCTACGTTCTAGCATTAATCGATCTAGATGACTTTAAGGCGATTAATGATCAGTATGGTCATCCGACTGGCGACTTAGTACTACAACAGGTATGCAAAGCGCTTAAAGCTAAACTTAATAAGGGAGAGTACTTGGGTCGTTTAGGTGGAGAAGAGTTTATCTTGCTATTGAAAAACGTCGATGAGATTGACGTTCCCTTTAGAATACAAAGTCTGCATAAAACAATTTCAGAAAAGAGTGTACATTCGCTTAATAACCATCAATTGAATATATCTGCGAGTCTGGCCTATCTATCAACCTCAATGCCACTCACCAACTTTGATGAGCTCTATTCGATATTAGACCAAGCGTTATACAATGCTAAGAAGCAAGGAAAAAACTCCCTTGTGGATGCATACAACGAGCCGATCAGTTTAAGTGCTGAGTATATTCTCTAATAAAACCAAACCACCAGCGTAGTGGTTTGTTATAGGTGGAAGCATCAGTAAGCCATTCAGATGCAACACCATCATCAAGGAGTCTTTGTGCCCAAGGCAAGAAAAAACATTCAGTCTCTAGAGCGAGGTTTTCTAATCCTCGAGTTGCTCTCGATGAGTGAGTCTCCCCTATCATTACAGACGATCAGTAATGCGATCCAGTTAAATAAGACGACTGTTCACGGGTTACTTGCGACTCTACACTCTCTTGGATATGTATCCAAACACAACCATAGCTACAGCCTAGGGTTTAGATGCTATGAACTGTCTAAGCCGATTGAACAAAAAAACGAAGCTATCCGACAACATTTTGTTCCATTGCTGAAAAAAATGGCCCAAGTGACTAACAACACAGCTTACCTCGCTGTACAAAGTGGCGCTAAAGAGTACTTGTATATCGATGCTATAGAGCAGGATAACCCTCTTACTATCCGTAGCCCGAGAGGGAAACGAGAAGGACTCACAACATCTGCGATCGGCAAAGTTTTTCTTAGTTTTGATGATGAGCTTCGTCGAACATTACGCCTTGAAAACCAAATATCCCCCACGTTAGAAACTGAACTTAATCAGGTTGTATTATCAGGTTACGCACTCGATTTAGAAGAGGCAGAGCCAAACCTCAATTGCTTAGCGATCCCCCTTTACTTGGATGGTAAAGTCGTTGCTGTTGCAGGTGTTAGCGGTGCTGCCTCCGAACTGACGGTCACTAGGCTAAAACACTTTGCCAGCATCTTTCTCAAATTTTAAGATTTGACAATGTCGAATCCTAGGCCATTTTTATACTGTTTTGATTACATGCTTATACGTCGCCTCTAATATGGTCGTTGTTCAACTCAACAACGTAGGAGAAGCGATGTCTACTGTATTAATCACCGGCGCTAACCGTGGCTTAGGCTTGCAATTTGTCCGCCACTACCTTGGAAAAGGTTGGCAAGTTATCGCAACTTGTCGTTCACCAGAAAATGCTAAGCAGCTCAATGAACTAGTAACCCAATCTAATCAACTTCAACTGATGGCTCTAGACGTCACTAACCAACAAGATATCGATCAGTTAGCCACTCGATTAGCGGATCGTCCGCTCGATCATTTAATTCTTAATGCAGGTGTATTAGGCGAAGAGTGTGCAAAGCTTGGCGAAATGACCCAGAAAAAATGGCTAGAAGTACTAAACATAAATACCGTCGCACCTGCCCTGCTAATTCAAGCCCTACAAGACAACGTTGCGAAAAGTCAGCACAAAACCATCGTGGGAATCTCAACCCGAGTTGCGAGTTTAAGCGATAACAGTTCAGGTAACATGTACAGTTATCGAGCATCTAAAGCAGCGCTTAATCAGGTTCTAGTATCAGCAGCACGCAATCTCGAATCGCGAGGAGTAAAAACTGTCGCAGTTCATCCCGGCTGGGTAAAAACCGATATGGGCGGTGAGGACGCAACCTTTTCTGCCGAGGAAAGTGTTGCAGGCATTGTTTCGGTCGCAGAACAGCTAACACTTGAGCAATCCGGAAGCTTCCGCGTATTTGATGGCTCTACAATCGAATGGTAATTGATCTCTAAATGACGTCTCCCGGCCAAATTGAAGGCCGGGAGAATACAGTAAACTAATAGGCCAAAAAGATAAAAGCTCGCACTATCGTCAGACAAGCGAGCCCTTATCGTCTATGGTGTTGTACTACTGTCAAACGCTGAGGAAGTCAGCGATTGCAGAGGCGTCATTTAGGCAATGATTTCCTGTGAAACTCACTCAATCATCCCATTCAGGCGCTAGCCCTTCAGGGTTTACTTCGCGGCCATTTCTTTCTAACGCATCTATCTTTGCAATCGCCTCTTCACTCAGATTAAGTTCAAGTGCTTTCAGGTTACTTGCCAAATTCTCTCGTTTAGTTGAAGACGGGATCACCGCGTAACCTTTTGACAAAGCCCAAGCAAGCGCGACTTGAGCGGGCGTGGCCTGATAGTCCTCAGCAATACCTGCAATAGTTGGGTCCCCAAGTACTTTCCCATATGCCAAGGTCATGTAAGACGTTACCTGAATATCGTTTTCCTGCATGAAGCTGACCAACTTACGATTTTGCAAATAAGGGCTAAGCTCGATTTGGTTAGTAACAATATTCTCTTTACCGACCACTTCTATCGCTTGTTGCAACAAGTCAATATTAAAGTTGGATACGCCAATATTACGGGTTAACCCTTGCGATTTAGCTTCAAGTAATGAAGCCATGTATTCGTTCAAGTTATTGTTATTGCCAGGCCAATGGATCAAGGTCAAATCCACATAATCTGTATTTAGCTTTTCTAAGCTCTCTTTTAGACTTGGAATGAGTTGTTCCGTGTTCATGTTATCAACCCAGATCTTGGTCGTAATGAATAGCTCATCACGTGCAATACCGGATTGTGTCAATACTTCACCGATTTCTGCCTCATTACCGTAAATCTGTGCAGTATCAATTACGCGGTAACCCACTTCTAACGCATTACGGACTGAATCCTTAACTACTTCACCCTCTAAACGAAACGTGCCGACGCCAAATGATGGTACTTTCATCTAAATCTCCTGAATTATCGATTTTATAGTTGATTCGAAGCAAAACTTTACGCCGCAAGAAACTTTCCGTAAAGTTAACAATACTCAAATCTAATTTGAAATATATTCAACAATGAAAGCTACTCTAGATGAAATGCGCACCTTTATGGCCGTGGTCGATACGGGTTCAATCAGCTCTGCGGCTGAACTGTTATCGATGACCGTCTCGGCGGTGAGTCGATCGGTATCTCGGCTAGAAGCCAAACTCGAAACGACTTTGTTAAATCGCACAACCCGTAAGTTAGATGTTACTAATGAAGGAACGATATACCTCGATAAAGTCAGACATATTGTAGAAGCAGTAGAGAATGCCGAAGCACAACTGAAAAGCCAGAAATATAAGCCTTCTGGCCTCCTACGAATAAACGCAGCTACCCCCTTCTTACTGCACGTACTAACTCCGCACATTGCTAAATATCAGAGCTTGTATCCAGAAGTCGAAATCGATCTCAATTCCAATGAGGAAAATATTAGCCTTTTGGGAACAAAAACCGATATTGCTTTTCGTATCGGTGAGCTACAAAACTCAACCATGCGCGCGATATTTCTTGGTAAAAGTCGGATTCGAATCGTCGCGAGTCCAGAGTATTTAAGACAACATGGTACTCCAACCTCAATAGATCAGTTACTCAATCACAAGCTACTTGGATTCAACAAGCCGGAGTATCTTAAGGAATGGCCGATCATGGATGATAAGAACAAACTTCTGCGTATTATGAGTAGCCTAAGATCTGATAATGGCGAGACGCTAAGATGTTTAGCCTTACATGGTGCGGGGATAGCTTGCCTGTCTGACTTTATGACCTACTCTGACCGACAAGCTGGTCGCTTAGTGGGCGTGCTTAGTGAACACACGCATAATGTCGAACAGCCCGTTCATGCGGTGTATTACAAAAATGCCAGCACCTCACGCCGGATCAGCTCTTTTATTGACTTCATCAAGCAAGAAATCAAGGTAGAGAACCACCAGTTCCTTTAAAGACCACCGCTGTTTGTAGCAAAACACTTTTGTCTTTTTGCCGCTTTTTCTCACAACAAAAATCTCATAGTGTCCTGAATATCAGGGAGGCACCTTGCCTCCTAGTACTCACAGTAATAGTCAGGCTTCATAATGCATAAAGATTTAAGTAACAGATTCACCATCGGGGTTGAGCTCCCCCTAGATAATGACTGGACCCAAGAAGGCCAGAAAAAACGCCTGCTCCAACGAAAACCGTTCGGCGTACCAGACATGAGTGCACATAAACAGCGTATTATGTTAGCCGATAAGTTAGGCTTTAACGTAGCGTGGGTGAGAGATGTCCCGTTGTACGACCCTAACTTTGGAGACGCGGCACAAATTTATGAACCGTTCAGTTATCTTGGCTATCTCTCTGCGTGCACCGACAACATTCTACTAGGGACAGCAGCGATAGTATTACCGTTAAGACAACCTTGGCTAGTGAAAAAAGCCGCTGCGACCATCAACGAGTTAAGTGGTGACCGCCTGATACTCGGTGTGGCTAGTGGAGACCGCCCTAGTGAATATCCCGTTTTTAATGCCAACTTTGACAGCCGTGGATCAGCTTTTCGAGAAAGTGTAGAGATTTTGAAAGATACGAAAAATGATAAACTGGGTAACGATCTACAGTTATTACCCGAGTTTGCTGATATTCCTATCTATGTCGCAGGGTTAGCGCAGCAAAGTCCACAATGGATAGGAGAAAACCTAGACGGCTGGCTCGCCTACCCAGGCACACCTGATGATCATGAACACCGCGTTGCACTTTGGCGCTCCGTAGCGGGAAACAAACCCTACGCCAGCTTTATTCATCTTGATTTAGTCGATAACCCAAATGCACCAGTCGTTCGGCATCATTTTGGTATCCGGGCCGGAGTCAATGGCTTGAGCGATGAGCTAGAAAAAATGCAAGAAGCAGGAGTCAATCACATCGGGTTGCATTTCCGTCGTAATAGCCAACCAATTGAGAAATCAATGGAACAGATCGCTCAGTACGTGTTGCCACGCTTTAACTAAGATCAAATAAAAATATGTGCCACCTTACTAAGGGGTGGCACGCTAGGCTTGGCACTTGGAAAAACAAAAGCTGCAATAACGACAAAACTCTTTTGTTAAAACAACAATAATAGAGTTATTTTAAAGTAAGTCTTGGTTGAATAAAGTCGATGAACGCGGAAATACGTTTAGAGACTGAAGAAGATTTGTAGAACACAGCATTGACCTGTTCTCGTCCAGTATTTGTGATTTTTTCCGATTCAAACAATGCCACTAACCGTCCAGAATCAAGATCATCTTTCACCATAAAGCCAGATAAACATGCAATGCCGTTCCCTGCCAGCACTAACTGTCTAACCGTTTCACCACTGCTGGATAGGATATCAGGCTCTATCATCTCAAACCCTCGTAATGGCCACTGATTTAACACTTTAGCGCCAGAAAAACCGATCAAGTTATGACTGCGCAAATCGCTCACCGCTTCAGGGAAACCTCGTTTAGATAAATAACCAGGCGTGGCAACGATAAATAGTGGGCTTGTTCCTAAAGGTTTAGCATGCAGTGTTGAATCCGATAATCGTCCAATACGTATCGCCACATCGGTTCTTTTTTCCAATAGATCCACAAAACCCTCATTAGAGGTAAGATCGAGCTGAATATCAGGATAAGCCTCTTTAAATGGCTGAATTAACGGCACAAGTTGATGTAAAACAAATGGGCTAGCGGCATCAACTCTTAAGCGCCCCTTGGGTAATTCACCTCGTGTGATGATCTCTTCTTCAGCTTGCTGTATTTGTAGTAAACCTAAGCGAACCGCTTCAACAAACTGATGCCCTTCCTCAGTAACTTCCACTCTGCGTGTCGTGCGATTCAGCAAGGTTACCCCCAACTGTGATTCAACTTTACTAACCGCACGAGATACCCTAGCGACTTGAATACCTAGTGCATCAGCAGCGGAAGAAAATCCACCACTATCCACAACTGCCATGAGAATCTCTAATTCATCTGATCGGGTTAACATTTCATCCCCTTTCTTAACTGCGCATTTTCATCATTTATAACAAAAGTATTTTGTAATAAACACCATTTTTCGCAACGAATAACTCTTTAATAATACACGACATGGAAACGGGCTATTCGTTTATCCATTCATATTCAATGATTATAAGAGAGAGTTGTTATGCCTTTAGCTTTACTTGCATTGACGCTGAGCGCCTTTGCTATTGGAACCACGGAGTTTGTAATTGTCGGTCTGATACCGACTATGGCCTCCGACCTCAACGTATCATTACCTTCAGCGGGTCTTTTAGTTAGCCTGTACGCACTTGGTGTCGCGGTTGGTGCTCCCGTTTTAACAGCGCTGACTGGTAACTGGAAAAGAAAGTACGTTCTGCTTTCTGTTATGGCACTGTTTGTTCTTGGCAATCTGTTAGCCTGGCAAGCACCTGGATACAACACACTAGTTACAGCAAGGATACTGACCGGGCTTGCACACGGTGTGTTCTTTTCGATCGGCTCGACTATCGCCACTGGCCTAGTGTCAAAAGAAAAAGCCGCTAGCGCAATTGCTATTATGTTTACCGGTCTCACCGTAGCTCTAGTGACGGGCGTGCCACTTGGCACCTGGATTGGCCAGACATTTGGTTGGCAGGCAACCTTCCTAATCGTCGCGATCCTTGGAATCATCGCACTGATAGGAAGCGCTCTGCTAGTGCCGAGTAATCTGAAACAACCACCAGCAACCAAGCTGTCATCGCAAGTAAAAGTCTTGACTCAGCCTCGTCTACTTTTGGTGTACGCAATCACCGCGCTCGGTTACGGTGGTACGTTCACAGCCTTCACTTACTTGGCTCCTATTTTGGAAGAAGTTTCGGGGTTTGGCTCTAGCGCTATCAGCCTAATTATGTTGGTTTATGGTGTATCAGTCGCATTCGGCAACATCTGGGGCGGAAAGATGGCCGACTCTATGGGGCCAATCAAAGCTCTGACAGCGATTTTCTCGGGCCTAATTGTGGTATTGCTCGTGTTTAGTGTCACAGCATTTAATCCAATTTCTGCAGTAGTGACCATTCTTGTCTGGGGTGCCTTTGCCTTTGGTAACGTTCCAGGACTTCAAGTTTATGTTGTCAAACTAGCAGAGAAATATTCACCTGATGCAGTCGACGTCGCTTCTGGTCTCAACATTGCTGCATTTAACGTAGGTATTGCACTGGGTTCTTGGGGCGGTGGCCTTATCGTGGCCAATGCTGGGCTGATGCACACACCTTGGATTGGCGCGATCGTAGTATTAGGTGCTCTACTACTAACCCGTTTCAGCGGAATGCTAGACAAGCGTGGAGAGCAGCACGCAACGGCACACTGATTCACGTTCCGAATCTATAAAAATCACTTAAATTAGCCCGGCATTACGTCGGGCTTTCAATACAGAGTTTAAATACACCATTGACTGAGGTAGAAAGTTTATTCTACCCTTAGGTAAAACAAACGTTCTACCTGGTGTATCAAATAGTGAAAGAAAAAATCGCAGCAAGCCTAGAAAAAGCATTCAGTCAGTATGGCTTCGCCGAGCCTAGCGTACCCCAACTCAAAAACGCCTGCGAAGTCAGCCTGAGAACCCTGTACAAATACTACCCCTCCAAGGAAGCGATGATTGTTGCAGCTCTCGAGCATCGCCATCAAAGGTATTTGAGTTTTTTGCTCGAAGACGCCCCTGCCAATGGAACACCGGCTGTATTACACCTATTCACTCGCCTCGAGGATTGGATGAAGGAGTTTGCACCGAATGGCTGCATGTCCATCAATGCATTAGCAGCCTATCCAGAAAATCTATCAATTAATCAAGCAGTAAAACAACACAAATTGGCGGTCCGTCAGCTTATGGGCCAACTAAGTCAGCGAGAAGACCTCGCAACCACACTCTTCTTGTTACATGAAGGTCTATCCAACGCATGGCCGGTTCTCGGTCACGCTGCCTTTGCATCCGCTGAACGCACTCTGCTAGAACTAATGAAGGAGAACAATCAATGACCACAATCCCGAAAGTCATGAAAGGCGTCCAACTTATCGGTCATGGTGGGCCAGATATGCTTCGTTACCGCGATGATCTACCTGTGCCAGTCCCCTCGCCTGATGATGTATTGATCCAAGTTGCCGCTGCCGGAGTCAATAACACCGACATCAATACCCGAACAGCATGGTATTCTAAAAATGACGCCAATAGCATGGATGCAAGTTGGTCAGGAGACGCGCTATCTCTCCCTCGAATCCAAGGTGCCGATGTATGCGGTACCATCGTCGCTGTTGGTGAGAATATCTGCCCATCACGAATCGGTCAGCGTGTGCTTATCGAACCATGTATTACGCGCTTCCACAGTCAAGCACTTAGCTCGCCTTGGTACTTCGGTTCAGAATGTGATGGTGGCTTTGCTCAGTTCACTGTTGTTGACAGTAAACATGCATATGCTGTGAATAGTAGTTTATCGGATATCGACTTGGCCTCCTTCCCTTGTTCTTATTCAACTGCCGAGAACATGCTTGTCCGCTCTAATGTCACAGCGAGCGATACCGTACTGATTTCAGGGGCATCCGGTGGTGTTGGCTCTGCCGCAATCCAACTGGCGAAGGCGCGTGGAGCATACGTCATTGCTATCGCCAGCCCAGAAAAGAAAGAACAGATCACGGCATTAGGAGCAAACCAAGTTATCCCTCGCGATGCAAATTTAACAGCGACTCTCGGAGAAAACAGCGTTGACGTAGTGATTGATTTGGTCGCAGGAGAGCAGTGGCCACAATTTCTTCAGGTACTAAAGCCAGGATCAAGATACGCTGTTTCCGGCGCCATAGGCGGCCCAATTGTCGAGCTGGATGTAAGAACTCTTTACCTTAAAGACCTAGCGTTATTTGGTTGTACCGTTTTGGCACCAGAAGTATTCGGTAACTTGGTTCGCTATATCGAACAGAACGCAATTCGTCCCTTAGTCGCGGAGTCATTTCCCTTGAACCAGATAGGTCAAGCGCAAGAAGTATTTTCACGCAAGCAACATATTGGGAAACTGGTTTTGGAAATCACATAGCTTTTGTGATTAACAAAGACCTATACAAGTCATTGTAATTTGAGAACCCTTTAAGCATTCTACAAAATGTTCAGTAATTAGGAGTGCGCTACGGTTGGCTTAGCTTGTTATCCCTTTTCATCACGCTAAGCCAGCTTGTAAAAATATGTGTTTGTTTCTGAGTTATAAATGTTTAATACCAACATTATCTTACTTCTGGCGTTTATGAACAGAACCGAGATCTGAACGACTTTGGTGTTAAACCTACGATCCTATTAAATATTTTCCTGAACGCGCTCACATCTTGGTAACCCACTCTAAATGATATTGCGTCAAATGTTAGGGTTGTCGACTCAAGTAAATCACAAGCTTTTTGGACTCTTAAGCTTTGTATGTATTGGTTAACATTGAAACCTGTCGCCTTTTTAAAGCGTCGCTGCAATGTCCTTTCTGTTAAACAACTCAACTCTGCAAGCTCTTTATTGCTCAGTTTTCCTTGATAATGATCGTTTATATAGTGCTGTAGTTGAACAATTACCTCATCACCATGTTGGAAGTTTGGGGTAAACTGTTGATAAAAGCGTTGCTCTCTCGGACCAGTATCAATAACCAACATTTTTCCTAACAGGCGCATTACTGCCGGTGACGCAAATAAGGAAACCAATTCCAAGCCTAAATCCACCCATGACATCATACCCCCAGCCGTAATGATCGTTCCTTCGTTAATAAGGATGGCTTCTTGTCTTACGTGGATATCGGGAAACTGACTCGCTAATGAAGGAGCCAAGCCCCAGTGTGTTGTACAAGACTTATTGGTCAACAACTGGGTTTGAGCAAGAATAAAAGTACCAGCGCAGGCGGAGGCTAAAATCGCACCTTTACTATATTGGACATTTAACCAGTCGAGTAGCTCTGGCTCTGGTTCTAAGTAATATTGACCAGTGCCGCTGGGCGGAATCATTACCGCTGTTTTCACATCGAAGTGCGTGTTTGACCAGTGATCCAATATCTCTACTTCAAAGTGCACATCAACGCCCAATTTAGCCGCCGCACGGTTTGCCATCTCGAAGAGTTCGCTTAAACCATATACGGAGGCTTGCGAGCTATCTGGGTAATTAACGAGTGCTATTTTCATTTATCTTCAAGTGTCGCTTTTTGACTCTTTTGTGTCATTTTAGACTCTAAAGAAGGTGGCTAAAAGTCTTTATATTATTCGTACCGCAATGATCCTCAATAAAAGGAAAAGAAAATGACTCAAAAAGCCCTACTTGTAATTGATTTGCAAAACGACTATTTCCCAGAAGGAAAGTTTCCTTTATGGAATACAGAATCAACTTTAGACAATGTTAAGAGAGCAATAACTAAAGCCAATGAGCAAAACATTCCTGTGATTCATATTCAGCATATTGCCGATCCTGCCATGGGCATTGCCCCATTCTTCAATGAAGGCAGCGACGGTGCCAATATTCACCCAGAAGTTCTTGCTTTAGCGCCGAATTCCGAAATCGTGGTAAAGCACTTCGCAGATAGCTTTGAAGGAACACGTTTAGAAGAAGTATTGGCAAGCAAAAATGTAACGGAGTTACTTGTATGCGGAATGATGACACAAAACTGCGTCACACATACTGCTATCTCAAAATCTGCGGACAAGTATGATGTTTCGATCTTAATGGATAGCTGTACCACGGTCGATGAAATGATTCACAACATTGCACTTCACGCTGTCTCAACGAGAGTTCCCCTCGTAACTATTGAAGATAAGCTGTAATACACGCAAAACCTTTCGCTCACACAATGCGGGCGAAAGGTCACACATATATGCATTTTCATTGATATTTGCTTACTTTGTGTTAAACATTGGTTTCCAAATAGTTACAAGGAAACATTTATGAAATGGATAGTCGCATTGTTTATTAGCTTATTTTCAGTTTTCAGCCATGCGAAAGAGTGGAAACAAATTCGCTTCACTGTTGAAGGGGCTTACCCTCCATTTAGCTGGACGACAAAAGAGGGAAAGCTAGAAGGGTTTGAAGTCGACCTCGCTAACGCGTTATGCAAAGAGTTAGAAGTAAAGTGCGTTATCTCAAAAATGGATTGGGATGGCATCATCCCTTCTCTCCTTAGTCGCAAGAACGATGCGATTATTGCTGCAATGACAATCACAGAAGAACGAGAAAAGAAAGTCGATTTCACCGTCCCTTATGCAAAAGTACCGACTCGTTTTGTAATGAAAAATGATAGAGAAATCAACATGGATGACGGCAGCCTAAATCGTTTATCTATTGGAGTTCAAAGAGCCACAATTGGTGATAAGTACCTTTCGGCCTTGTATCCAGATATTGATATTCGTCGTTATGGTACGTTCGATGAGGCATTTACCGATCTACTCAATGGACGGTTAGATGCTGTATTTGGCGGCTCAATCGGTTTAAGTGCTGGTTTTCTTGAAACTGCACAAGGTCAAGGCTATCACTTTACTGGACCAGCGTTTACTGAGGAAAAGTGGTTCGGCCGTGGCATTGGCGTAGCAGTGAGAAAACAAGACAAAGAATTAAAAGCATTACTCGATAGCGGAATACAAAAATTGATCCAGAGCGGTAAGCATAAAACCATCGCCAGCAAGTATTTCTCCTATAGTATTTACGAGTAACCTCTTTATCTTTTTATAGCCTGCGCGGTATAGGAAACTTCCCTTTCCCTATATGGCGACAAAAACGGAGCCCTCGAGCAGTCGCCCGAGGGTTATTTTTATAAAAAAGCCCACGTATATAAGTAACCCGCTCCCATGGCCATCGTTAAGATAACGATTAGGAAGGCAGCGATCATTTGGTTCTTAAAAATTGATTTCAACAAAATCACTTCTGTAAGACTTGCGCCAGCACTACCAATAATAAGCGCCATAACAGATCCAAGAGCCATACCTTTTTGTACTAGTGCCGCGCTAAGTGGAATGACCGCCTCTGCACGGATGTACAATGGAATACCAATGATTGCTGCGACCGGAATCGCGTACCACTTCGCTTCACCAGCGAACTCCGCAATGAACTCCGTCGGGATGAAGCCATAGATAAATGAACCAATCGCAATGCCCATCATGAGATAAGGGAACACTTGCTTAAAGTCTTTCCAAGTTGATTGCCAAATACGTACCCAGCGGCTAGGTTCTTTCTCTTCCACGACTGTCGCTGTTGCACTACCGTCTGATGAGCAGCAAGACACTTCCACTTTAGGTTCAGGTTTTGGTGCATCACCACAGCAAGATGTTTTCGCCGCAACTGGCGTAGGTTCATTGCAGGCGCTGGTACCACAGATTGATGCTGGTCTCGCTTCTTCTTTTTTCTTGCTTGAATCGCCACAAGAAGTACCGCACGAAGAAGAACCTACCGCTTGATATGCTTCTGGTTTGACGTAACGTTCAAACCCTAGTTTTTCAAGTACATAGCCTGCTACCACTGATACTGACATCGCGATAGCAAAGTAAAATACCGCAACTTTCCAACCAAAAGTCACCACAAACAAGCCAATAATCACTGGGTTAAGCAACGGGCTTGCAAATAGGAACACCATCATAGGTCCAAAACCTGCTCTTGCACGCAACAAGCCTTTTAAGAAAGGAATGGTCGAACACGAACAGAAAGGCGTAATCGAGCCTAGCAACGCAGCAATGAAGTAACCTTTACCCTTTTTCGAGCTGAGAATAGATTGAATTTTTTCTGGCGTTAGAAAATCTTGCAACACACCGACAATGTAGCTAATTGCCAGAAATAAGATGATAAGTTCGGTTGCTAGAAACGCAAACATATCCAGCGCTTCTTTAGCCATAGTTATAATTTCTGTATTCACATTTACTCTCCTCGTCATTTTTCGCTAACAAGCTTACCTGATAGACAAGCCTTTATTTCGACACTTCTGGAAGTATAGAATCACAAAACAAAAGATCAACAAAATATTTCCATAAAAATGGAATAATAAAACTAGTCAATACTTATCATAAAGTTACATGTCGTTAGCTATGCAGACTGGTTGTCGATGATAATTTCAGAGCATCTCGAATCCTTTTTATCAAACATAACCTAAAATTATCAAAATAAGAAAAAACCATAATTATTTCAGCAGCACCCTCTGAGTTAGTATGACTTTCGACCATTCTTAATAATAAGGAAAACCTATGAGAGCGATAACTTACCAACGAGATAACGATACTTTCTCTTTATCCGAATTACCTACACCAAAACTAGAAACCCAATTTGATGTATTGGTTAAAGTTAACGCTGTTGGTTTGAACCCTGTCGATGCAAAAATTCATTATTGGTCAGACATGGTCACTAACATGGATAACAATTTTGTTGGCGGGTTAGACGTATCAGGAGAAATAGTCTCTGTAGGCGATGCGGTCGTTGATTGGAAGGTTGGCGATAAAGTGTTGTATCACGGAAACATGAGGCGCAATCACGGTGGATTCGCTGAATTTGCTATCCATGATTCAAGAACGCTCATAAAGCACCCTCAGGTTCCGGTTGAAGTGGCAGCATCTACACCTTGCGCAGCCTGGACCGCATATCGCGCTTTGGTAGACAAGCTCGATATTTCAAATCGAAGCAGCATTTTTATCGCCGGAGGTGCTGGCGGCGTTGGAAGCTTTGCTATTCAGTTAGCAAAGACATTTGGTGTTGAACAGATCATTGCTACTAGTTCAGAAGCTAATCACGCATATTTGTCCTCGTTAGGAGCAACCCATATGATTGATTATCATCATGAAGATGTAGTTCAGCGAGTAATGGACATTACCGGAAATCATGGCGTTGAGGTTGCACTCGATTGTGTAGGCGGTGATAACGACCGAATTGCAGCCTCGGTGTTAACCTTTGAGGGAGAAATGGTGGAGCTCGTCAAGACTGTCGACCCTTCTCAATATCCAGATGCCTTCTTAAAAGGCTTGGGCTTCCACCAAATAAGTTTGGGCTCTGGTCATGTCTTTGGCGAGAGAGGGTTTGCAAGTATCGTTAATGCCGGAAAGGAAGTGTCTGAGCTATTAGAAAATGGAGAATTGGAAGTACCGAAACTGAAGATCATCGGCTTAGAAGATGTAGGTAACGCACTCTTGGAAATGCGAAATCAGAGAACAGTTGGAAAGATTGTCGTTAATCTGAACCAAAAATAATTAATAAAAATCTCGAGGCAAACTGGCAAGGTAATGAATGAGCAAGTTAAAGCATCTTGTTACTTTGCCAGATATGAAAGGCCTTTATTTTATCTATAACGATGAATAAAAAACAAAATCTCTTGTCATACTTCCCTGCGCTTCACCAAAATTAGGCGTTTTCGAGAGTGTCTCTCCAAGTCGCTAGCAATTTAATATGACGTGGTTCAATCCCACAGCAACCACCAATAATGCTCGCTCCCTGCGCATGCCACTTTTTAGCATACTCAAGATATTCAGTCGGAGAGAAATGACGAACTTCCTGAATGGTCTCGTTGGCTTGGTGCGCTTGCTTTATCGGAGCAAAGCTATTTGCGAAAACACCTATCGTCAATTCTCTACCTGACTCACACAATACTGCTTGTGTATCAATGATCGCTTGCTCGACAACTTCAGGAATAGAGCAATTGAAAAAGATACCTGAAACATTTGTTTTCAACAGCGTATTGACCGCGGCTTTGAGAGATTCCCCTGAGCGAAGGCGAGGCAAAGAGTTAGGCTCATCCATTAAGGTGAAAGCAAGATAATTGGGCTTATCTGTTTTGGCTAAAATTATTGATAGAACTTCAACTTCAGCGAGGCTAGACACGGTCTCAGCTAACCAAATATCAACATATTGATCTTGAGCTTCAAATAACTCAGAAGCCACTTCCAGTGCCCTTTTCGGCTCGAATAATTCAGGCCTGTAAGACCCCATGACAGGAGGAAGAGACCCCGCAACGAGCACTCTATCGTTAGAGCTGGTGACTACATCTCTGGCAATTTTGGCTGCAGATTTTGCTAACTCAATCCCTCGCTTCGCATAGAGTTCCTCTCCTAAGTGAAATGGAACACATGCATAACTGTTAACAGTGATAATCTCAGCGCCAGCGTCTATGAAATTCTCATGGGCCATTTTTACATATTGTGGTGATTCAATTAGCGCTTGTGCACTCCAAAGCGGCTGAGAAAAAGGGGCGCCAATACGTTTTAACTCTCGCCCCATGCCACCATCTAAAATTGTTACTTTCTTCATTTAGACATCCATACCGCCAAACATCCATAAGCTCTATTCAAACACAATTTTTATCAATTCAAAATGAAATTGTTATGTTTAAAGTGAACAAAGACTTAATGGCTGATTAAACACTCTAGTATTTACCAGACCTTTCATTCGGACCAAGATAATGTTATCGCCATTAACTTCGAGTAAAAAGCCCATTATCTATGTCTCTCGGCGAGGCGGGCGTTACGAGCCACAATAGTGCATGAAGTGATTGAGGGACTCGCCCTCAATCAAATTTTCTTTTTATTATAAGACTTTAGATAAAAACTTCTGCAATCTAGGGTTGGTGGGGTTATCAAAAAATCGCTCAGGAGAGTCAGAAACCAAAAGCTCACCATCTTCCATAAACAACACCCTATCAGCGACCTCTTTTGCGAAACCCATTTCATGAGTAACCACTACCATCGTCATTCCGTCCTTGGCCAAATCTTTCATCACATCAAGAACTTCTCCAACCATTTCAGGGTCTAGTGCTGATGTGGGTTCATCAAACAACATAATGTTGGGCTTCATTGCTAACGCACGAGCGATTGCGACGCGCTGCTGCTGCCCACCTGATAAATGATTAGGATAATTATCCATTCTCTCCGATAGACCGACTTTATAAAGCAAATCTTTTGCTTCTTTCTTCACCGATTCAGGGTCACGTTTAGAAACCTTTAAAGGTGCCAACATGACGTTCTCTATCGCCGTTTTATGTGGAAAAAGGTTGAAGCCTTGAAATACCATGCCCACATCAGCGCGTAGTTTATTGATATCCGTAGATTTGTGGTACATATCGATACCATCTACGATAATAGACCCACTATTTATTGTCTCTAATTGATTGATCGTCCGTAAGAATGTTGACTTACCAGAACCTGACGGTCCTACGATGACAATCACTTCCCCTTTTTCTACATTTACCGATACGTCCTTGAGCGCATGGCAGCCATTAGGGTAAATTTTATTAATTGTTTTTGCTGAAATAATGTATTCCATTAATGACTCCACCATTAATCACTTGCTGCCAATTTCTTTTCTAACGTTTGTATTGCCCAAGATAAGGTACTAGTCAGAAGCAAATAAAGGGCCGCTACGGTAAACCAAACTTCAAATGGGGCAAAACTACCACTTACGACTTCCCTGCCCGCTTTTGTCAGATCAGTAATCGAGATCACGGAGACGAGTGAGGAATCTTTTATCAGGTTGATAAACTGCCCGGCTAAGGGAGGTAATGTCTGCTTAAACGCTTGAGGTAAAATGACATAAATCATCGCTTTGGGATAATTCATTCCTAGTGAACGCGCCGCTTCCATTTGTCCTCTTGGGATTGACTGGATTCCTGACCGCACAATTTCTGCGACATAAGCGGCGGTAAACACGGAGAGCGCTATCACTCCCGCAGTAAAACGCTCAAGGTCAAGCACAGTACCAATAAAGAAGTAAACGATAAAAATCTGTACTAAAAGAGGCGTTCCACGAATGACCTCGACATAAACAAGCGCCAGCTTTTTTAATGCCGGATTGCTGGATATGCGCATTAGTCCAACAACTAAGCCTAACGCTAGAGCAATGATAAGTGACCAGAGTGAGATTTTAATGGTCGTCACAACACCATCTAAAATTGGGCCAGAGCGCCACTCTTTTATAGTTGCTAAGGTATCTCCTTCAAAAATAAGATCACCTTCATAGACGTCCACAGACTTATATTGGCTTAGTTCAAGAACAATATCACCATGAATACTCTCCAGAGCCAGTTGGTTATTCTCGTCGAGAATGATGTTCCCATCGACAGGCGCGGTAATGGATGAAGCAGCGTTAGTGGCAATATAAGGAAGGACACGCTCCCAATTCCAGCTGTAATCGATTCGCTTACCTGACAGATAGACAAGACCGCAAATTGATAGCAAAACAAGAACAAAAACAGCGTTCCACAATAGGGATTTAAAGTTATTTTGCATGTGATTCCGAGAATGACTTTGATTAAAGTTGGTTGGGTATTTGAATAAAGAAAAGCGTTAGCTTCACAGCGCGAACCGTTTGGTTGGCGATGAACCGAGCCAGAAGCTAGCCGCTCCTCTACAATAACAAAATGATTACTTAACTTGCTTTAACCATTTATCGTCGTTAAACCACTTATCGTAAATGCGATCGTAAGTTCCATCGCCCTTAATTTGACGTAAATAGTTGTTTAAGAAGTTAAGCGTATCTGTATTTCCTTGCGGCACAGCCCAACCCAAAGGCTCGTAAGTAAACGGTTTAGCCAAGTGCATTAACTGCCCTTTGTTTTCCGCCACATAAATAGAGTTGTAAGGAAAGTCATAAACAAACGCATCTACCTTTCCGTTGGCAACCTCAAGTACCGCTTCAGACTGAGTTTCGTATAGATTTATCTTAGCTTTCGGAAGGTATCGTTTTACCGCTTGCTCACCCGTTGTCCCAAGCTTAGTTGCAACAACATATTCTGGACTATTGAGATCTCGGTAACTAGACACTTTACCTTCATGTTTGAGATCTACGAGAATGGATTGACCAATAACCACATAGGGATCAGCGAAATTCACCTGAGTATTTCGCATAGGTGTGATAGTCATCCCGCCCATAATCATGTGACACTTACCAGTCAACAGTGTTGGGATAATGCCATCCCATGAAGTGTTTACCGGAACAAACTTAACATCCATGGCACGCGCCATTTGCTTACCCAAATCGATATCAAACCCGATGTACTGCCCATTTTTTGCTGTCATTTCAAAAGGCATATACCCAGAATCAAAGCAGACTTTTAGCTCCCCTGTACTTTTGATGTCGTCTAAAATTGGGTCTGCATTAACCGTCGTCGAAACAGCTAACCCCAGTGCAGCAAAACACAATAACTTTTTCATGGATATTCCTTTATCATTTGTTGTAAAGTTTTTTTATACACGACAATAGAATAAAAAACCACAAACAATGACTTTTTAATCACTAGAATTTTTAGGATCGTTACTAAGCCGGAAGATCTGAATGAAAATCTATACCAAGCCATTGCAATTGAATTGCATGCATTAAGTGATTAAGTTGTAGGCAGGTCACTATAACGACAAGAAACATACGCTTTGACTGAATAGTCAGCGTTTCCGAGAGTGGTTTAATTATTAACGAAACCATACAGATATTCGCTTTTTCACATTGACCGTAATGTCAAAAGTGCTTGAGTTTTATTGTTGACAATTCTTCCATAGTCAATGGTCACAAATGTGATGTACAGCACATTTCTATAGTGGCACTATCACCTTTGTCGAGAGATATTAACAAGGATTCGTTGGACATCTTGACTTTGTAATACAAATAAAAAGGTGACTATATGAAAAAACTAATGACGCTCTCATCACTATTATTATTCAGTTTATCTGCTACTGCTGGTATTCATGTCGAACACTCTACAAACAAAGTTGTTCTCAATGACTTTACGACAAAAGATGCCGCTTATAGCTCTGCGTTTGATCTTGTCGATGAATACCAAACGCTATCAAAACATGAACTTAGAAATCGTCTAAACATCATTGGAAGCGGTTTCCCTCGTGATATTGCAATCGATGATAGTAAGGTGAGAGTTGAAGAATACGCACTTAACCGTGATGAAGTTAAATATCGTGCAATCATAAACTTCAATTATCACTTCAGAACAAGTGACGGCGGTAAAAACTAAAAATCATCTGCACCTTTACTTTCTTAGAGCCCTTCCTATTTTAAGAAAGTAAAGGTGTCTAATCATATTGAAACGACGGCTTTTCATAAATCGCTCTCTCCTTACATAAGCAGTATCAATCCCTACCTCTATCGTTTACATAAAAATCATTTTTCCAATCTTCATTGAGATACATTTCGTCGTTTGGGGCTTTGTCATTCGCTTGGTTCGCCATATGGATTCCACATCACTTAAATGAAAAAGACCCTTGAAATTGAGTTCACTTTTTTATGAAGATTAACTCAACCTAAGATTGACAATTGTCGTTATATTTTTCTCGTTTATAGCAATATATAAAGAACTCTTTTTGTTTTAATTAACCATAAAGCGTGAAAATAAAAAAAGGCAACAAGACACTTCTTGTTGCCAAAGAAAAAATACATCATTCAAAAAATATTAAAATGAAAACTAGCAGTGGACTAGCTAACAAAACAATTATATTCAAAACACTTAAACAAGTAACGATCAATATAATCCATTATATATGGATGAAAATCAGCACTTATGAAATTACACCGACAAATAAAAAAGCCTGAAAATAGTTTCAGGCTTTTTAGCTTTATTAATTTTTTTAGAATGAATATCTCGCAGCTATTGCAAGAATATCGTCTTCATTGTCTACATCTGTAATTCTGTATTCTGCTAGTGCTTTAAAATTAGAAGTCAAATCGTACTCTGCACCTAGTGAGTAGTAATCGACGACATCTTCATCATCACGCTCTAGATTGTTATAGCCAACTAGTGCCCAAAGCTTATCTGTTACTTCATAAGTGGCAACTGCTTCAATACCGGTGTAATCAATATTACTTTCAGAACCATCTTTAGCCCAGTTTTCACCATCACTGTATAAAACAGAGGCATAAAACTTGTCGTATTCAAATGCAATAGCACCCGTTAGCAGCTCTGCATCTTCTGCACCCGATTGCCCTTCACCTTCGTTGTAACCAAGCGCAACTTTGAAGCCATATGGCAACTTGTAGTCAGCCGCCGCACCATAAGAGGCTGCATCTGTTGACACTTCATCGTTTTCAGCCTGATAGCTAACATGAATATTCAAACCTTCATAGCTTGTCGTTAGCTTAAATACTGAATCGGAGCGACCGGTACCATATAGATCCGCACTTACGCCAGCAGCTTCATTACCAAACTCCGGGAAAATATCCGTGTAGTCAGATACTAAAGTGACCGCACCGTATTGACGTCCATAACTTACTGTTCCGTAATCTGCACCAACTCCTACATAGCCTTTTCGGATATCAAATTCATCATCTTCAATCCCATCAGCATCTCTGCGATTAGACTTAAATTCCAACTCATATAAGCCGAATGCATAAAGATCTTCATTTATTTTAGACTCACCTGAAAGTCCTACACGAATGTAGCTATTATCTCCGTCAGCATTTTTATCATCAGAGAAATAATACATCCCTTGCGCTCGGCCATGAATATTTAATACTGATTCTTGATCTTCATAAACTATGGCTGAATTTGCAGCACTTGCAGAGAAAAGTGCAGCGATTGCGATCGACGTTCTTGTCATTTTCATTTAATTACCACTACTTGTGTTGTTTGAATCGAGTGAAATTATGAACAGTGGCAATTATTTTTAAAGTGCAAATTCAACCATATTCTATGGATAAATATAAACAAGCCCTCAATCTAAAACATTATGTCCTAGTACTCATATTAGTTGAGATAATCCATCCAAACAGGAGGCGTCCCTATTATTTTTTGAACAGTATCAATGAACAGTTTGGCTAATGGTTGTTGATTTCGGTGAGTATACATTGCATATATTTCTCCTATTGCGGGAAGATTATAATCAGGAAGCAGCTGTACAAGATCTTGTTTACTCAAACTCTCCTGAAGAAAGAACTGCCCTATTAAAGCATACCCTAGATCAGATTTTACGGCATCGAGCATTAACTCAGTTTCATTCACGAAGTACTGCCCGTTGATATTATACGTTCTAACGTCGCTTGATGACTGGCTTGGCGCTATACGTAGCTTATCCGCCTTAAAGTTAGCATTAGAGTATATTACTGCTGGCATTTTTATAAGCTCTTCTGGAGAGCTCGGAGTTCCATACTTGTCAATAAAACTCTTTGATGCAACCAGTGCCATATTATTGCTTGCCAACTTACGTACTATCATGTTGGACTCTCGGATTGGTCCGATACGAAACACAACATCAAAACCTTCGTGGATAACATCGACTCGATTATCATCGAGCAGCAGCTCTACAGTAATGTTTGGGTACTGTTTTATAAACTCTTTAACTGCCTGATTTAAGTATGCTCTGCCAAAGAAAGTGGAGCTTGATATTTTCAGATTACCTTTCGGTTCATCCTGAAATGTAGCAGCAATACTACGAGTTTCAGTTAGAACCTCTCTTACTTTCTTAGCTTGCGCCACCATCTCAACACCTGCATTGGTCAGGGATAGAGAACGTGTGGAACGGTTTAACAGCCGTAAGCCCAATTCATCCTCTAGCTTTTTGATCTGTTTTGACAAAGCTGAACGATCTATATGATTTCTGTCAGCAGCTTTAGCAAAAGTTCCGTATTCAGAGACATCCAGTAGTAATTCAAGTTGGCTTGCGAGATCCACTGCACAATTCCTTATTTAGTTTTTATTCTTTATGTGATGGGAAATGGATTTTACAAAATTAATTTCAATTTTTTATGGTTCAAATTGCATCAGTGAATTGCAAATAATGCACGAATTAAAAACGCTTTAATTTTCGTCGCTATCTTTAGCTTCTGTTTAGTTATTCCTATCTATTATGGCTTATTACATTTAACAATACTCCACGTCTTTAAAACCCTAAACTGACCTTTTTCAAACCAAAATGCGAGCATTTTGACCAATATTTAATCGTGCATTTTTATCACTACTCTATGTTCGCTGAGGGCCTATTTACCCATAGGTACAATGAATACAATGCCGTTCCTTTTAGTATGAACAGAATCATTTAGGGCGCGACAAATGTTAAAGAAAGTTTTCGGCATTGGCCTTTTATCCGTTTTAGCTGCTTGTGCAGACGAAGAGATAACCAAACAACCTAATACTCCCTTACCTACGATAGACGTCTCCAAAGTCATCTATGAGCCCGTTCAATCGTGGTTCACCTTTACAACAAGGCTTCAAGCCCCAGAGAAAGTTTCTTTAATGCCACGCGTTTCCGGAGTTATTGAAACGGTAGAATTCAAAGACGGACAGAGTGTCAACAAAGGTGACTTACTCGTCACTCTTGATGATCGAACCTTCAAAGCTCAGGTCTCACGACTTGAAGCGCAAGTTAAGAGTGCTCGAGCTGCGCTAGAGCAAGCAGCAAACGAACAAAAGAGAGCCGCTCAACTGGTTAAGCGAAAAGCCATCTCAGCGGAACAAGCAGAGGCCCGAGATACCGCAGTAAAACAACGCTCTGCAGAACTAATGGCTTTGCGTGCTCAGTTAGAATCCGCAAAGTTAGATCTTGAGTTTACGAAGATATATGCCCCTATTAGCGGCACTATTTCAAGAGCATTCATTACTAAAGGAAACAATGTAAACGCAAATCAAAGCGTTATATCAAACATTGTCTCTAACGATCAGGTATATGCATACTTTGATGTCGATGAGCGAACTTGGAACCGTTACTTCTCGACAATCAATGCCGACTCTAACTTACCTACTCGTCTTGAACTATCTGGACAAAATGGGCAGGAGTTTTTTGGACGCGTTGACTTTGTCGACAACTCCATCAACGAAAACACCGGTACTTTGCAGGTTCGAGCGGTATTCGATGCAACAAAATCAAACTTAAAAGTGGGATCGTTTGGCCGAGTTCAGATATCAACAACCAAACCAGTTGAACGAGTTCTCGTTCCAGAGCGTTCTATTGGCACAGATCTAGAAAACCGCTTTGTATTAACACTCAATGAAGAGAATACGTTGCAATACAGCATCGTAACCTTAGGCGAACGTTACGGAACATTTCGTGCCATCGAGAATGGCTTGAACGCCGACTCAGTTATTGCGGTAAATGGCCCAGCAAAAGTTGGCCCAAATAGCAAAATCACACCAAAAAATGTCACGCTAGATATTAGCAACACTTCATTGATTATGGCTTCAAACTCAACATCGTTGCCAAACAAACGTTTAGCTCAAGACTAAGAAGACAACCGAATGAAATTTGCACACTTTTTTATTCAAAGACCCATATTTGCCTCTATGTTATCGCTATTGATATTAATAGTAGGCGCAATTTCACTTTTACAGTTGCCTGTGAGTGAATATCCAGAGGTTGTCCCTCCTACAGTGGTAGTTACAGCAAACTATCCTGGTGCGAACCCAAAAGTAATCGCAGAAACAGTTGCTACGCCTCTGGAGCAAGAAATTAATGGTACAGAAAACATGTTATATATGTTTTCGCAGGCAACCAGTGACGGCAGAATGACATTGACCGTAACCTTTGCTTTAGGTACGGACTTGGACAAAGCTCAGGTTCAAATTCAAAACCGCGTCACTACAGCTTTGCCCCGATTACCAGAAGCCGTCCAACGGTTAGGAGTTGTTGCCGAAAAAGCCTCTCCTGATCTCACTATGGTTGTGCATATATATTCTCCAGATTCTAGCCGTGAAGTCAGTTATTTAGCTAACTACGCTAATTTAAACTTGAAAGATGAGATAGCTCGGCTCGGAGGCGTTGGTGATGTGCGCCTTTTCGGTGGTGATGAGTACTCAATGCGCTTGTGGTTAAATCCAGATGAGCTCGCTTCTAGAAATCTAACCGTAATGGACGTTGTCTCAGCCGTCCGATCTCAAAACCAACAGGTGGCAGCAGGCTCATTAGGTGCGCAACCAGCCGCTAATGAAAACCAATTCCAAGTTTTGTTGAACGTAAAGGGCCGTTTGGAGAATATTGATGAATTCAACGACATTGTAGTAAAAGTTGACGAAACAGGGGCTTTGACACGTCTTAAAGACGTTGCACGCGTAGAGCTAGGTCAAAACTCTTATGCACTGCGCGCCTTGTTAAATGGTAAACCAGCGGTGGCGATGCCCGTATTCCAGCGCCCTGGTGCTAATGCTATTGAGCTATCTAATCAGGTTCGTTCAACCATGGACCGTTTACAAACAGCCTTTCCAGCTGGAGTTTCATATGAAATAGCCTACGACCCGACCGTCTTTGTTCGTGGTTCGATAGACGCGGTGGTTCATACTCTGCTAGAGGCAATTGTACTTGTTGTTGTCGTAGTCATTTTGTTTTTGCAAACATGGCGCGCGTCTATCATCCCTATCATTGCGGTGCCTGTTTCATTAATCGGTACGTTCGCCGTAATGCAAATGCTTGGAGTATCGATTAACACGCTTTCGTTGTTTGGGCTTGTTCTCGCCATAGGCATCGTCGTCGATGACGCCATTGTCGTCGTCGAAAACGTGGAACGGAACATCCATAATGGACTTGCACCACTAGAAGCAACGAAACAAGCAATGACCGAAGTTACCGGGCCAATTATTGCAATTGCTTTAGTGTTATGTGCGGTGTTCATCCCGACGACCTTTATTACAGGGTTATCCGGTCAGTTTTATAAGCAGTTCGCACTAACAATTACGATCTCGACGATTATTTCAGCAATTAACTCGTTGACGTTATCGCCTGCTTTATCAGCACTGCTATTACAAGATAAGAACGCAAAACCCGATCGGCTAACCAAGCTCTTGGATGCGGTTTTTGGTAAGTATGTTTTTGCGCCATTCAATAGAATTTTTGAGTATAGCTCGAACCAATATCAAGCTCTGGTCAAGAAGCTGATTCGCTTTAGCCTTGTTGTTGTGGTGGTATACATTGCGTTACTCGGGGGAACGGTTTCTCTATTCAAAGCTGTTCCTGGAGGATTCATTCCTCAACAAGATAAGCAGTATTTAGTTGCGATCGCCCAACTTCCAGATGCAGCAAGTTTAGATCGAACAGAGTCCGTTATTAAAGAAATGGAAAACCTCGCGCTGGCAACACCTGGCGTAGCACAAACCATTTCTTTCCCAGGCTTATCGGTCAATGGTTTTACTAACAGTCCGAATAGTGGCATCGTTTTTGTTACGCTTGAGGACTTCGGTAAACGAAATGATCCAACTCTCGGAGCAAATGCGATTGTTGCATCTTTGAATAAGAGCTTTTCAATCATTGATGAAGCCTTCGTTGCGATTTTTCCACCACCACCAATCCAAGGACTTGGCTCTACTGGCGGCTTTAAACTTCAAATCGAAGACCGTGCGAACAAGGGGTTTGATGAGCTCTTCAAGCAATTGAACTTGGTAATAAGTGAGGCATCAACAAGACCCGAGCTGATGGGATTATATTCCACATTTCGTATACAAGTGCCGCAGATGGACATCCAAATAGATCGTGAACAAGCGATGCTGCAAGGTGTTCCTCTAGAGCAGGTTTTTGATGCGCTTCAAGTTTATTTAGGATCGTTGTATGTCAATGACTTCAATATGTTTGGTAGAACATACAAAGTGAATGCCCAGGCAGACATGAACTATCGTCTCGAACCTGACCAAATACTTAACTACAAAGTAAGAAATGCTGCCGGACAAATGGTTCCTCTCGGCGCTGTACTGGAGATCATACCTACGATTGGGCCTGACCGCGTGATGCACTATAACGGCTACCCTAGTGCAGAACTAAACGGCAGTCCTGCTTTTGGTTACAGTTCTGACCAAGCCCAAACGGCTATTGAGGAAGTACTGGCTCAAAACCTAGCAGAGGGAATGGTTTATGAATGGACTGATGTAACCTACCAGCAGATTTTGGCTGGTAACACGATGGTGTATATATTCCCACTTGTTGTTTTGTTAGTTTTCATGGTGCTAGCTTCGCAGTACGAGAGTTTAAAACTGCCATTCGCTATCATTTTGATCGTTCCCATGACCATTTTTTCTGCACTAGCAGGTGTTTGGTTCATTGGTGGTGACAACAATATATTCACACAAATTGCTTTGATTGTCCTTGTGGCTCTAGCGTGTAAAAATGCCATCTTGATGGTGGAGTTCGCTAAAGAACTTAAAGACAATGGCCAAGATACCTTATCAGCGATTTTGGAAGCATGTCGTTTACGTCTTCGACCGATTCTAATGACATCAATTGCATTTACCGCTGGTGTTATTCCATTAATGATTGGTACAGGGGCCGGAGCGGAAATGCGACAAGCAATGGGTATTGCCGTATTCTCGGGTATGGTAGGCGTAACGGTATTTGGATTACTACTCACACCTGTTTTTTACATGTTAGTGAGTCGAAACAAAAAACGTCAAACACTATAACCATAATATAAATACTCATTTAAATTCATAATAAAGGGAGCTATTGCTCCCTTTTCTTTTGGTTATTAAGTATATTAATAATTTCTAGACAGAGCAGTAGTTATACATGAAACTAATACGCTAATATCTAACTTGGATAAACATTGTGGATTTAGCAAATAAACTACACCTGCTTTTAGAAGTCTCTAAAGCTGGATCTTTTGCAAAAGCAGCAGATGGGATGAATATCGACCGCTCTGTTTTATCTAAACACATCAAGCAGTTAGAAGAGCACTTAGGCGTTAGGCTATTAAACAGAACAACTCGCTCTCTTTCATTAACACAAGTCGGCAAGCAAATAGTTGAAAAAGCAGACCAAATATCTCAACTCCTTGATGATACTCAACAAATAGCGGAGAACTTTCAGACTGAGCCTTCAGGGAAAGTACGAATTTCAAGCTCAACATTATTTGGAAAACTCTATCTACAACCTTCGATAGAGAAGTTTTTACATAAGTACCCAAAAGCAAGTGTTGAACTAATGCTAGATGATCTTCATGTAGACGTGATTAGAAGTAATTTTGATATTGCTTTTCGAATCGGACCTATGAGGGATTCATCAATGGTAGCAAGAAAATTAGCAAAAAATACGACTGCAATAATTGCTTCTCGAAATTTAATTGAAAAACATGGTAACCCAGAAACGCCTGATGAGTTAGTTAAGCTACCTTTTATTATTTATTCAAATGGTAATTTTATTGTCGACAAACTTAAATTCTACGACAAAGAAAAATCAGATGGTTTAGATACATACCCAATATCAGGATCATACATGGTCAATGAAGCTGAGCTAATAATTGAAAGCGTAAAGTCAGGTCTGGGCGCAGCACTCATAGGTCAATTTATGCTTCCTAACAACCTAGAGTCTTCTAATTTAGTTCAACTTTTACCAGAATATGAAACTCAAGATTTTGGTGATATTTATGCCATGTACTCACACCGTCAGCAATCACTATTGGTTAGGGCATTCATTGATATCGTTCAAGAAGAAATTGGCATACCACCAGTATGGGAAAAGCATTTCAATAAAAGCTAGGTGATTCTATTTAACCAAAATTAGCAGAAAATAAAAAATAAAATAAAATCAATAAATTAAACCAGTAACGTTTAATATTCATCGAAGTTTAATGTTAGGTGAATTAAGTTCCATTCTAAATGGCGCTTAATTCACTAAATATAAAAAATTCTTGATTTATAATACTAACAAATCCATCACCTATACAAGTTACGATGTATATTGAAGAAAAACACACCTCGGTCACTAGTTTGTTAGTATATAAAATATCTTATCTTATTTTTTTGGTTATTTATACGTTAGCAACGATTTACTTTAGCGTAAAAATGGACAAAAGCACATCGGAGAACTCTCTTATAGAAATGACTCAAATAGCATTTGTGCTTTTTTCATCGTTAATGTGTTTGTATAAATCTAAGGAATATCTTGAACTCAAACACATATTAGTAATAATGTCTTCATTTTTTATGGTTATATTCGTTAGAGAAATAGACTACCACATAGAGCAGTATTTCCCTCACGGTTCATGGAAGTATCCTGCTTGGATTATAATAGTCTCGGTCTGTTATTTTTGTTTTAATAATATAGTTAACATAAAAAATGAGGTAAAACTTTTCATTTCTCATTCTAGCTTCACGACATTAACAATTGGATTTTTTATTGTTTTCTTATTCTCACGATTTGCAGGGTATGGTGATTTTTGGGTCGAGTTCATGGGGAACTCATACAATAGAGACGTGAAAAACTTGGTTGAAGAAAGCTTAGAGTTACTAGGTTACGCGATACTTTTAAACGGTGTTTTACTTATTAAAGTAGAAAATCACTAAGTATAAATAAGAGTTCAGAGCTTGTAGTTCAAGCTTTGAACTTTTTTGGCTAAAAAAAAGCAGCAAATTATATTTGCTGCAAATGATGAAAAAAACAATATGCGTAAGTTAACTTCCTAGCAATGGATGCGTTAACGAGTTAATAATAACGAACCGTAACAATTAAGTCTCGTTGAAAATAATCCATAAAGAATGGCATTTATTACACTGTTAATTATGTAACCTTATCTAATCTAGTTATCACACGCCGTCGTTTTTATATCTTATCTCTTTCCGTCAATAAATAGCTCTTCACATCAGATCCCATTTATCATCCCACAACAGTCGGATTCACAACAAAGCAATAAAAATCAATAAATTAGAAGTAGCCACTTAAAAAGTAAAAAGGAGTAAAAACGAAACTATGTCAGATAGAACATATTAAAGATCACCGGCTCTGAGTAGAAAACCGTTCATACTCGTTACGCATACAATCAATAAAGACTTCCATCGCCGGCGTCACACACTTCCCAGCATGATAAGCACAAAGTGGCTTGATCATCTGTGAAAATTCGGTGAACTCAAGCTCTTGTAAACTGCCCTCTTGCAACTCTTTTTCAACCGTAAAACGAGGTAAATAAGAGATACCAATATTACTCTCAACGCAGTTTTTGATCGTATTAATACTGCTAAGTTCGATCATGTTGTCGATGCTAATATCACGCTCCTGAATAATGCTCTCAAACATCTGTCGAAAAAGGCACTTAGGGCCATTGCTTATAAACCCTAAATCAATATGTTGCTCTCTCTTCTTTAAATCTAGCCCTTTTAAAAGCGGTGAAGCAACCAATACCAGTGGCTCGTGCTCAAACTCGTGGACCTTGAGCGTATCGTCATTACCAACTCGATAAAACACACCTAAATCAGCTTTATCCGCTATCAACTCATCTCGAATCTGATAGCAATTTTGTGATTGCAGAGAGAGTCGAACATTGGGCGCTCTGATCCTGAACTCTTTTAAAACATTAGCCATCTTATAAGCAAGTTGAGTCTCAGCAACCAGCACTTTCAATTCACCGGTCGGCTCCGAGTTTTCTTGCTGTGCTGTTCCCTCAATATTTTCCATCACTCGCGACAGTTCATAGACGTAAGGCAGTATCTTTTCTCCTGCTTGAGTCAAAACCATCTTACGCCCTATTTTTTCGAACAGCTGCAGAGACAGATCTTGTTCCAACTGCTTGATTTGAAAGGTGACGGTTGATTGCGTGCAATAAAGCTTCTGTGACGCTTTTAGAAACGATCCTTCTTCAACAATAGCTTTAAAAGTAAGAAAGCGTTTTAGATTCATGACTAGACTCCACAACCAACAGTTCAATAAATTAAAAGTCTAAGTTTTAATTTATTCAATTTTTTAATCAATTGTAGCGAAGTATAGTGCAGTAAAAACAGGAGAGATAGAGATGACCGCCATCTACACCGCATTTTTTACTTACGTAATCATTACTTCAATTACACCAGGGCCAAACAACATTTTATCGCTCAGCATCGCGACGCAATATGGACTAAAACGCTCAACAAAAGTGATTTCGGGGATGTTTTGTGGCTATGTTGTTTTGATGCTACTTTGTGGCGCTTTCACGTATAACATGATCAGCCTCTTGCCCGTGATTACACCTTGGCTAACATGGATTGGAGCAGCTTATATTGTTTGGTTGGCTTGGGGGCTTGCTACGAGTGAGATCAAAACTTCATCGGATAATTCTAAAGGTATCAGTTTCTTAACAGGTTTCGGTTTGCAGTTCGTTAATGTGAAAATCATTCTTTATGGAATTACCTCTATTTCTACGTTCGTACTGCCCCACACTCAGAATATCTACTGGATCTTAGCGACTAGCCTCATTCTTGCTTTGATCGCACTTCTTAGCAACGTAGTCTGGGCCGTTGCAGGAAAGCTACTTCAATCGCAATTCCAGAGATATGGCAAAGTCATCAATATGAGCTTAGCAGCAGCTCTGATCTATTGTGCGACACAGTTATTTACTTAAGTATATAGTTGATCATCAAGAACAATATTGCTCTTCAACTTAGACGACTACGTTTATGTGAAGAGCAAATTCTGCTCTACAAATCGCTGCGGTTTCTCGTGCCCTTACTCGCTCCTTCATACGGCAGTTTTTGAAGAAGTAGATTCAACGTCACTTAATCAACCTAAAGATACGAAATCTTTTTTAGTTATACAGACACGGCCTTGGCGACCTCGGCAATAACTAAGCATTACTTAGTATACACAAATCAGAAAAACTAAGATAATCTTAGTCATCCAAGTCCTTCGTATGAACTTTAAGTGTTGTTTAATAATCCACTCCCAGCCCGCCTTAAGCATGCGCGTAAACAAGCGAATCTATCCCAAAAAGCACTGGGCATCCGTATCGGCATGGATGATAGTTCTGCAAGTGCAAGGATGAATCAATACGAAAGGGAGCGCCATACTCCCGACGTAAAAACGCTCAAACTTATCGCAGATGAGCTAAACGTGCCTCTAAACTATTTTTTTTGTGAAGATGAAATCACCGCTGAACTTGCTGTGAATCTCCACAAGCTGTCAAATGATGACAAGCAAAGAGTGCTTGAGAGCACAGCCCAGCTGATTGCGGACGCAATCGCCACGAAGTCGAGTACGTAATTGGGATTAAACGCCTAAGAATACGTATCAATACCAAAGAATCAAAGAGCATAACTAAGGGTTCAACATGGCTACAACAAAAGCACTTGTGGTTTTTTCCGGTGGGCAGGACTCTACGACCTGCTTAATCGATGCATTAAATACATATGATGAGGTTCATGCTATAACGTTTGATTATGGCCAGCGTCATTCAGATGAAATAGATATCGCTATCGAATTAGGTAAGCAACTTAACATCAAAAGCCACAAAGTCCTGGATGTAAAATCAATTAATGAGTTAGCGATAAGCTCGCTGACAAGAGACAACATTCCGGTATCTAATGACTTAAGCGACGCTAACGTACCCAATACATTCGTTCCAGGGAGAAACATTCTCTTTCTTACTTACGCATGTATCCATGCTTACCAGCTTGGCATTCAAGACATCATTACGGGAGTCTGCGAAACAGACTTTAGTGGTTACCCTGACTGCCGAGACAACTTTATTCGCTCTCTAAATCTCTCTTGCAATTTAGGTATGGATAAAGCCTTCAACATTAAGACTCCTTTAATGTGGCTTACTAAAGCAGAGACCTGGGCTCTAGCTGATAAGCACAATATGTTGGAGTTTGTCCAAAACAATACGTTAACATGTTACAACGGAATCGTTGGTAAAGGCTGTGGTGAATGCCCAGCGTGCCTACTGCGACAAAGCGGCTTAGAAGAATACTTAGCGAGCAAATAGTCTTTGTTAGCGGTAATAGCGCTGGGATAAAACCTTTTGCGTTAGCTTCTAAACGTTTTATCTCAGCGTGAAACTCCAGCCAACAGAGCTTCATTTTGATGCCGCCAGATTGGTGGCATCAATTAAATGCGAAACGATTGTCGAACCAAAGATAGCACTACACCACAACAGCCAACACTGCTTAGCTTTTACAACGCTATAAATTGCTTAGATATATCGACAATGTTTCGATAGCAAAGCTACCAACGGCATTACTCGCGAAACCGGGATTAGATAGAAAAGCTACCTCGAATGATGACGAGTCTCTCGTCTAAGCAATACTCAAATATTTATGAGTTTGAACAGACAAACGCCAATTGCGGGCAATGCACGTATCAATACACAATTGCGTAGCACGAGGCTTCTGGCTAATTGGTTGTAGTGCAATGATAGTCTCAGCCGCTACGTTCGCATTTGCTAAAAGGTCATCAAGGTGGTCGATGTCTTTCTGGGTGCCGACTGGATGCTTAATCTCATTTGCCCGCTCTAACGCGCTATTAAGCACTGGTAATTTACCTTTCATTGCTACTTTTGGTGACACTGTCACCCACGTATTTTCTGAAGTAATCACTTCTGATGTGCCACTGGTTTCAATTTGGCATTGGCACCCCATATCTTCAAACGCCTTTGTTAAAGGGCGCAGATCATAAATACAAGGCTCTCCACCAGTAATCACGATATGCTTAGCATTAAAGCCTTGCTGTTGATATTGCTCTACGATGTTCTCGGCAGATGCAACACACCACGTCGGAGAGTCTTCCGTTTTCACCAGAATATCGCCTATTTGACGTTGATCATTCTCATCTGCATACCACGTTTGTTTGGTATCGCACCATGAGCAACCAACCGGACACTCTTGAAGCCGAACAAAAACAGCAGGGACTCCAGTGAAAACCCCTTCCCCTTGGATGGTTTCAAACATCTCATTTAGCTTATACAACGCAGAACTCACTCAACTCATAACATTTCGAGGCGAAGACCATAATGGACACGCGTGTCTAGGTCAATTTAAACCAAAAATTAATTGTTAAAATAGACCATTTTGTAGTTTCATAGCGTAATGAATATAGGTTTCTGGTTAACGTTAAACCAAGCCTTATTCACTGACAGCTCCCAAAAAACTTTAAGGTAAGAAATGATGTATAAACTGATCGCACTAGATATGGATGGCACGCTACTCAATAGTGATAAAGCCATTTCTGAAGAAAACAAACAAGCGATCGCAAAAGCTCGAGAAGCAGGCGTTACTGTCGTTCTCGCTTCTGGTCGCCCATTAGAAGGAATGCAAGACAAGCTCGACGAACTGAATATCCATTCCGATCGAGATTTTGTTCTTTACTACAACGGTTCGATGGTCAAGAACGTAGGCACAAACGACATCATCCACCAGCAAATCATAGATGGTAAAGCTGCAAAATTGGTGGCGCGAAAAGCCGAAGAGCTAGGTGCGTACGTCCATGCTTTTAGTCAAGTTCATGGTTTAATCACCAACGAACACAACCCTTACACCGATATTGAAGCAAAGATAAATGGCTTAAATGTCACCGAGATGAACTTCGAATCACTAGAAGACGATCATCCAATCATCAAAGCTATGATGGTTGCAGAGCCAAGCAAACTAACAGAAGTTATAGCAGCACTGCCAGCTGAAATGCGCGAAGCGTTTACGGTTGTTCAAAGCGCTCCGTTTTTCCTTGAGTTTCTTAACCCTGCGAGCAACAAAGGTATTGGTGTTGCCGCAATTGCCGAGTATCTGGGAATTAAACCGGAAGAAGTTATCTGTATGGGTGACGCAGAAAATGACCACCACATGCTGAAATACGCTGGCCTTGGTATCGCGATGGCAAATGCAATGGAAGAAACCAAGCAAATCGCTGACTACATTACGGCAAGTAATGATGAGCACGGTGTCGCTAAAGCTATAGAAAAGTTCGTGCTCAATGCATAGCCCTTTCCGCCATGTCTGTTGCGTTAAGCTTCTTACGTTTAACACCCCTAGCCGTCCAAGATAGGCAAGCGGCGTTGTTCGTGGACTAAACGTGTAAAAGCCTTGCTGTAATGCAAGGCTTTGTTTTTACTCAAATACTAATAGATAACAAATACAGCCATCAATCTAGCAACGTTTTGCTCGGTTGGTTTTCACAAGTCAGCTTCCTTGCAAGCAGCATAAATAACAACATTAATAATGGATAATGTAACGTCGACAAGACTAATGACCACAAACCGCTAAACGATACGATATTAGCCGAGTACAAATAGAGTTGATCAACAAGCAACAATGCCAGCGTCACAAAGATCATCTGCCGAGTATCTAAATGTGCTTTCGACTCTTTAAATGTCATGACCAACGCTGATGCAGTGATTAAAATTGCTAACCAGCGACCAAACACAGGTAATGGCCAGATGACGGAGATGACCGATGTTGCCGCAGTCATAATGAACCAGACGCCTTTTGAGCTTAGAACTTGATCAACGTTCACATCTTGATTTGTCTCCAGTCGAAGAACATGCCAAGCCACCAAGCTGCCTAACAGCGCGCCAAATAACATATCTAAAATAAAGGCACTGCCGAGGAAAAACTTACCTAACACCACAGTAAGAGTGATGAACACGAAGACTGCCGTTGTTCCATTCAAACCAAAATACTGGGTTCTATGAAACAAGAACGTCAGCACACAAAACCACACAGCGATAGGCAAGCTAGGAAAACTAAAGCCAAAGCTGTGCGTTAACTCCATCATTGGTATATAGACATGTGGGCGCGGTAGCGAAAAGCCTTGTTGAGCGACAAGCACCATAAGCGACGTTGCACTAATTGCGAAAAAGAGTCGGTACACAAACCGGCTACCAAAGCGCATCATGGCAAAAGGAAATAGAAAGAGTAGTACCGTCGGTTCTGTCAGATCTATAACGAGTTTCGAGATCTGACTAGCTACCTCGTAACTCGTTTCTGACAACGCCCCTACCCAACTCTGTAAATCTATCAGCCACGCCAATTCAACCTGACGAAATGAAGGCGCGGATTCGATCAACTGAGTCACATAAGATACTGATTGCTTGGTAGCTTGATCAAAAAACTGAGTGGCTTGTGGCCATTGCTCAGGATAACGATATAAAGATGATGGTAATTCAGATGGGCTAAGCAACATCGCTGACGCAACTTCTACTCCATAATGAGGGGCAAACCAAATAGGCAGTTCATTTCCACCTAAAGAATTATTCATAGAAAAAGCGATAATGTCAGAGTCTGATATACAGTCGTAAAAAACCGCAGTGTCCGTTCTGCCAAGCTCCTCTCCAACCGTAACCACTATACCGGTTTCTTCCCACGTTTCTCGTTGAGCAGCAACTTGTGGAGACTCACCATCAATAATGGTTCCGCCAGGTAGAGAAATCTTATCCGTTAATACTTCATGAACTAGCACTAACTTGTCATCAGCGCGAACAATACAGAGCGCTCCTTTAACTTCGCTCGCAGTGGCTTTAGCCGTAGAGATCGGTGAAACAGGTAACAAAATAAAACAAAGGATGAGTAATAACAGCTGTCTCAACACAAAATATGACCTTAAATAAACATAATGATAACCAATGAATCATGGCAGTTAATCTTATCTTTTTCGACAAAAATTAAGTAACGAGTTATGCCAAACTGAGTTGATCGCGTAAAACCTGATCTCAACGCTCACTGGAGAATAATTTAATGCAAACCTGACAAAAATCAGACAAAACATAAAATGTTGATCGCAATTCTGCCAGTTATATAAAGATAACGTCAGGAAAAAGTCATACACATTTTGTGGGTTCTCATAGTTGACACAATAAAAAAGGGCTTATTATTCGCAAACAATAAACCCCAGTTATGGTAACTATGTACTGATCGTTGAAACCAAGAATGAATCTTATCTCATGGTCAACGAATCAAATTCACTGGCCCGATCGTTAGTTAGACTTGCAATTCGCATCGCCGACTTTTTGCCAAACACCCCAAGGCCCTGAGTCTGCTGGATTATCACCTTGAGTCCACCACTGCGCTTGCCAAACTTTACCATTCCAAGTAACCGTATCTCCTTTGAGATACACTAAGCTGGCTTGCCATACAGTTTTACAGCTATCTGTGGGAGGCGTTGTCACCGTTTTCGCTTGAGCGGATACTAACGCTTGGTATTGTGTGCTGGTCTTATCAACGTTGAAGTTCAAAACCACTCTTGCTTCTCCGCTCTGAGTAGCACCAAATTCAACATCAATACGACAACTTGCATTCATTGCTAACGTCGCCTGAGAGCACTGATCATTGGCAATAACAGCTGCATCAGTAACACCCGAAGCAAACGCGCGAACATTTTCCACAGTGAAGGTGGTGTTCCCTGAATTCTGGATAACAAAGCTATGTTGCTGTAACTCCCCAACATTAAATGATGCCAGTGTCTGTTCGGTGGTGTATCCAACAGAAACATTCTCTTTTGGTGGTGTTACTGTTCCGATAACACCATCGACAAAATTGCGCATAGCAGCGATATCGCTATAAACCCCATACATACCAGGACGAGCACAACCTATTCCCCAACTGACCACACCAAGTTGAGTAATTACACCACTGCGATTAATGACGATTGGACCACCACTATCTCCCTGACAAGAATCTATCCCACCTTGAGGAATACCAGCACAGAATGACACTTCTCCAACCGTTGTGTAGTTGCCACCGGCTTGACGGCAAGTCATATCCGACACAAGTGGGACGTCAACCTCTTGCAATCGAGACGGAGAGCTTCCTCCTTCAGAAGTTCGCCCTAAGCCAGCAACACTAAGCCAATCTCCGATGCTCGCGTATTGCGTTAGACTACCATTCGCAATCTCAACTGAAGAAACAGCTTGAGGCACAGAGTCGAGCTTCAATACCGCGAGGTCATGAGAAAGCGTCGCGCGGCGATATGCCGGGTGCATATGGATCTCACTGACGTTTGCACGAACACCATCACTACCGTTATAAACAACGCCACCGATTTTAACCGCAATCTGACTCGGAGAATCACCCTCAACACAATGTGCAGCAGTCAGGACGTAACCATTCCCGATATAACTGGCCCCACAATACGATCGGTTACCATAACGACTAACAATTTGGGTGTAGAATTTCCAGTCACGTGGGTCGGCAGTTACTCCGCCTACGATCTGGGGTTGGATAGTGTGATTTTGCGTCTGTGACAAATCATCAGCACTTGCGAACATTGGCAAAACGGCTAAAGCAAGTAACGATTTTGTTAGTTTCAAAATATTGTCCTCTTGTTTTTGTAAGCACGATCCTCGTGCTACTAATAAACAAGCAGACAAAAACGCCGATACCAATGTAGGTGCATATCAATTTGTTAACATTGCGAGTAGCTTATAGAGAAAAGTCTATTGACGAACTGAATGATTTCAATTCGATCGAACCTAAATCACAATATTAAAGTTAAATACGATTATTCGTTCAGCGGTTTTCTTAAATAGTGGATATGGTGTGCAAATCCTTGTTTTTCATACAAAGATATTGCGCCCTGGTTAAAATGCCATACTTCAACAAACATCTGTTTTGCACCGTAATCAGAGAACGTTGACTCAATTTTATTAATCAAAGCCTGCGCCGTACCTTGTTTTCGATATTCAGGCAGCACATAGAGCTCATCCACGCTTCCCATCATAACTGGCTGGCTGACGGTAGAAATAAGTTCACAGAAGTGACCAGAAATAAAGCCAATAATTTCATCTCCTTGTTTTGCTACGTAAACAAGGCACTCAGGGTCATCAATATATCGAGCAATGCTTTTTTCTTGTTCTATCTCCTCTGCCGTTTTGAAAAGCTCAGGAGATTGAAGATGATGCTCATCATGAAGCTCGAACATAAGATCGTTGAGCAACTCTAGGTCGCTAAAACACGCAGGTTTAATCGCAAACGTGGTCATACAAAGGGTCACTAAAAATGGAATGGCTGTAGTTTGTGAGGAAAACGTCGTATTGGCAAGTCACAAATGCTTTCACGATACGTTTGTACTGTTTGAGCAACAAAAAAGCCCCTGTACTTAATAAACGTACAGAGGCAGAACCAACCTACAGAGTTCGAGGATCAGGGGTTAGTTAGAATTGAGTTTTTCTCAGCGTCGTAGCACTCGCTCAATTTCGTTCAAGCTACTTGGGTCATCAATCGTTGACGGAACGGTGTATTTTTCACCATCAGCTATTTGACGTATAGTTCGACGCAAAATTTTACCTGAACGTGTTTTCGGTAAACGGTCTACAACCAACGCATGCTTGAAGCAAGCAACTGCACCTATCTCACTACGCACTTTGCCAACAAGCTCACCTTCAAGGTCTAGCTCATCCACTTTGACGCCGTCTTTCAGTACAACAAAACCAAGTGGAAGCTGACCTTTTAGATCATCGTGGATACCGACCACCGCACATTCTGCAATCGCTGGGTGGCCTCCTACTATTTCTTCCATTTCACCTGTCGACAATCGGTGTCCCGCGACATTAATCACATCATCAATACGTCCCATAATAAACAGGTAACCGTCTTCATCCAGATAGCCACCATCACCAGACACGTAGTAGCCTGGGAACTGGCTAAGATAACCAGTTTCAAAACGGTCATGATTACGCCAAACCGCTGGCAGACAACTTGGTGGTAGCGGACGTTTTAATGCGACAAAGCCTTGTTGGTTAGGCCCGACAGCCTCTCCAAGTTCATTCAGAATTTCGACCTGATAACCCGGAATGGGCTTCGTCGAAGAACCAGCTTTAACTGGCATCATTTCGACACCTGTCGGGTTGCCAGCGATGGCCCAGCCCGTCTCGGTTTGCCACCAGTGGTCAATAACGGGCTTGTCCGCTTTGCTCTGAACCCACTCCAGTGTCGGAGGGTCAAGGCGTTCTCCCGCCATAAAGATGTTTTTCAGATTCGACAAGTCGTACTGTTTTAAGTGCTCGCCTTCCGGGTCCTCTTTCTTAATCGCACGAAACGCCGTTGGTGCAGAGAACAACGCATCTACTTTATATTCATCACACACTCGCCAAAATGCGCCAGGATCCGGTGTTCGAACAGGCTTGCCTTCGAATAGGATAGTAGTGCAACCGTGAATCAGTGGGGCGTAAACAATGTAAGAGTGCCCTACTACCCAGCCCACATCAGATGCTGCCCAAAAGACGCCATCTTGAGGAATGTTATAGATTGCGCTCATGGAGTACTTCATCGCGACAGCATGGCCACCGTTATCACGCACAACGCCTTTCGGCTTACCTGTCGTGCCCGATGTATAAAGTATGTAGAGCGGATCGGTTGCTAACACCGGAACACAACCATGTGGCAGCGCTTGTTTGTACTCTCGCAGCCAATCTAAGTCTCTTTCTTGGTTTAGCTCAGCGTCGCACTCTGGACGTTGGAAAACAAACACTTTCTCAGGCTTCCAACGGCTGTCCATAATGGCTTTGTCTACCATTGGTTTGTATGGAATGACTTTGTTGATCTCAATCCCGCACGACGCCGTCATGATCACTTTCGGCTCTGCATCTTCAATTCGTACAGCAAGCTCATTAGGTGCAAAACCACCGAATACTACGGAATGAATCGCCCCCAAACGCGCGCAGGCAAGCATCGCCATTGCGGCTTCTGGGATCATCGGCATATAAATAACGACTCGGTCGCCTTTTTCAACACCTTGAGCAGACAGCATGCCAGCAATTTTTGCTACTTGGTCACGTAGATCGCTATAGGTGTACGTGGCTTTACGACCTGTCACTGGCGAGTCATAAATGAGTGCAGTATTATCACCGCGTCCTTGCTCGCAATGGTAATCTAATGCTAACCAGCACGTATTCATTACACCATCTGGAAACCAACGTTCTATGCCGTTTTCATCAGATTTCAAGATAGTTTTAGGAGATTCAAACCAATCGAGATTCTCCGCTTGAGCGCGCCAAAAACTCTCCGGTTCATTCTTCGCCCATAAGTATTCTTTTTCGTATGAAGACATATTGCTTCCTCCAGTATGTCCTGACATTGCTCTCGTTCTACTCAAAGATCGCTCTTTTAATCCAAAGATCGTCTCTTTTAATCGAAGACATAGAAGGGTACACGCACAAATCCCTCCATCAGTATTCTCGCACTTCGGCTCATAATGGCTTTTTGCACCACCCAGCCCTGCTCAGTTTGCTTCGCTTGTGCCCCAACTTTTAACGTTCCTGACGGGTGACCAAAAGTCACGGACTCTTTTTCACCGCCACCAGCGGCTAAATTCACTAACGTTCCGGGCACACACGCAGCAGAAGCAATAGCAACGGCTGCTGTTCCCATCATTGCATGATGTAGCTTGCCCATCGACAGCGCGCGAACGAGCACATCAATATCCGACTCATTAACGGCTTTACCACTTGAAGACAGGTAACTTTTCGGTTTAGAAACAAACGCTATTTTCGGCGTATGTTGGCGTGTTTGAGCTTCTTCTAAATCAGAAATCAGGCCCATTTTTAACGCGCCATATGCGCGGATGGATTCGAACATCGCTAATGCTGTGTCATCGTTGTTGACATCGTCTTGCAGCTCGGTGCCCTGATATCCTATCGATTCAGCATCAATAAAAATGGTTGGTATGCCCGCGTTAATAAAGGTCGCGTTGAACGTACCCACATCCGGCACCACCAAATCATCAACTAAGTTGCCCGTTGGGAACATACTTCCTTCGCCATCGGAAGGATCAACAAAATCCACTTGAATCTCTGCCGCTGGAAACGTGACACCATCGAGTTCAAACTCTCCGGTTTCTTGGACGAAACCATTGACGATTGGCACGTGAATCAAAATCGTTTTGCTTATGTTCACTTGCCAAACACGCACCGTCACAATGCCATTGTCTGGAATACGGTCTTGTGGGATCAGACCAGCATGAATGGCGAAAGGACCGACAGCGGCAGACAAGTTGCCGCAGTTACCACTCCAATCGACGAATGGTTTGTCGATCGACACTTGGCCAAATAAGTAGTCAACATCGTGATCGGCTCTGCTGCTGCGCGAAACAATCACTGTTTTACTGGTGCTTGACGTCGCGCCCCCCATGCCATCAATTTGCTTCGCGTAAGGATCAGGGCTGCCAATAACGCGTAGCAACAGTTTGTCACGTGCGGCTCCAGCCACTTGCGCTTCTTGAGGTAAATCCTCTAGGTTGAAAAAGACACCTTTACTCGTGCCGCCACGCATGTACGTCGCGGGCACTTTTATTTGGCTTGTTTGATTCGGAGTATTATTTGACATACGCACTCCTTATTGTGCCAAGAAATCTTGCGCGAAACGCTGCAGAACACCGCCCGCGTTGTACACGTGAACTTCGTCAGCGGTATCTAAGCGACAAGTAACCGGAACATCGACTCTATCGCCGTTGCTGCGTGTGATAACCAGCGCTAAATCAGCGCCCGGCTTGATTTCTCCAACCACGTCGTAAAGTTCCGTACCATCCAGCTCTAGCGTATTGCGGTTAACGCCTGGCTTAAATTGCAGTGGTAGTACGCCCATGCCAACCAAGTTAGTACGGTGAATACGCTCAAAGCCTTCAGCAACAATGGCTTCTACGCCTGCCAGTCGAACGCCTTTTGCTGCCCAGTCACGGGATGACCCCTGACCATAGTCAGCACCTGCAACAACAATCAGTGGTTGCTTGCGGTTCATGTAGGTCTCAATCGCTTCCCACATGCGTACAACCTGACCTTCCGGCTCGATTCGCGCCAGAGAACCCTGAACCACTTCACCGTTCTCTTTCACCATTTCGTTAAATAGTTTCGGGTTAGCAAAGGTCGCGCGTTGCGCCGTTAAGTGGTCACCACGGTGAGTCGCGTAAGAGTTGAAATCTTCTTCTGGCACACCCATTTTCGCTAAGTATTCACCTGCTGCGCTGCTTGCGAGAATCGCGTTGGATGGTGATAAGTGATCAGTGGTGATGTTGTCGCCCAGAATCGCCAATGGACGCATACCAGACAATGTTCTTTCTCCCGCTAGCGCACCTTCCCAGTACGGTGGTCGGCGGATGTAGGTACTCATCGGACGCCAGTCGTACAGCGGGTTGGGATTTTGCTCTTGATCATTCAGCTTAAACATCTGAATGTAAACTTGCTTAAACTGCTCAGGTTTAACATGAGTACCGACAACTGCATCGATCTCTTCATCGCTTGGCCACAAATCATTGAGATAAATTGGTTTGCCGTTTTGGTCCGTGCCAAGCGCATCGCGCTCGATATCAAAACGAATTGTACCGGCTAGTGCATAAGCGACAACCAATGGTGGTGAAGCCAAGAAAGCTTGTTTGGCGTACGGATGGATTCGACCATCAAAGTTACGGTTACCAGAAAGCACCGCTGTCGCATATAAATCACGGTCGATGATCTCTTGTTGGATTTTTGGATCCAGCGCACCACTCATACCGTTACAAGTTGTACATGCGTAACCAACAATGCCAAAGCCAAGCTTCTCTAGCTCTGGTAATAAGCCCGCTTCTTCCAGATACAAGCGTGCAACTTTAGAACCCGGAGCAAAAGACGATTTCACCCACGGTTTACGTACAAGACCAAGTTCGTTGGCTTTCTTCGCCACAAGGCCAGCAGCAACCACGTTTCTTGGGTTACTGGTATTCGTACATGAGGTAATAGCAGCGATGATCACTGCACCATCTGGCAACTCGCCTTCTTTCTCTTCCCACGCTCCAGAAATGCCGCGCTGTGCCAACTCAGAAGTTGGTAAACGACGATGAGGGTTTGACGGACCAGCCAAGTTACGGCTAACTGATGATAAATCGAACTCAAGTACGCGCTCGTAAACGGCGCTATCAAGATCGTCTGCCCAAAGACCGGTTTGTTTTGCGTAATTTTCTACTAGAGCAACTTGTTCTTCATCTCGACCAGTTAGTTTCAAGTAATTGATGGTCTGCTCATCAATATAAAACATGCCAGCTGTTGCGCCGTATTCTGGTGTCATGTTTGAAATCGTTGCGCGGTCTCCGATCGTTAGATCACGTGCGCCTTCTCCGAAGAATTCAAGATATGAAGATACCACACGCTCATTACGCAGAAACTCAGTAATCGCGAGGACAATATCCGTTGCGGTAATGCCCGGTTGACGTTTACCCGTCAGTTTGACACCGACAATATCTGGTAGACGCATCATTGATGGTCGGCCAAGCATGACGGTTTCTGCTTCCAGACCACCGACACCTATCGCAATAACACCAAGAGCGTCTACGTGAGGCGTATGACTGTCCGTACCCACACAGGTGTCTGGGTAGGCAATGCCCTGCTTTGCTTGTACCACAGGAGACATTTTTTCCAAGTTGATTTGGTGCATGATGCCATTCCCAGCTGGAATCACGCTGACGTTTTCAAACGCTGTTTTACACCACTCGATAAAGTGGAATCGGTCTTCATTACGGCGCTCTTCAATCGCGCGGTTTTTGTCGAAGGCATCAGGGTCAAAGCCCGCATGTTCAACCGCTAAAGAGTGGTCAACGATCAATTGTGTCTCAACCACTGGGTTCACTTTTGCAGGATCGCCGCCCTGATCTGAAATGGCATCGCGCAGACCCGCTAAATCGACTAGAGCGGTCTGACCAAGAATGTCATGACAAACAACGCGTGCTGGATACCAAGGAAAATCAAGATCGCGTTTGCGTTCTATTAACTGTTTCAGGCTATCTTTCAATGTGTTCGGGTCACAGCGACGGACCAGTTGCTCAGCTAGCACGCGAGAGGTATAAGGGAGTGTTTCATAGGCTCCAGGAGAAATGGCATTGACGGCTTCGCGTGCATCAAAATAATCCAGTTGAGTTCCCGGAAGCGGCTTACGATATTGGGTATTAATATTTGTGTTCATGGTTTGCTTCCATTCAGTCTTTACATCTTGCCTTCATCAAGGTTTTCTATTGCTCCAGAAACACAGTGATGAGAGGTTCTCCTTCCTCTGTTAGAGAGAATGACAAAGGAAGGAGGTGGTCAACCAAAGCATATAATGCCCTCGTTGACCTTCGCGCTAGCGATTCTCGATAGGCACCCATTCTTGATGATCTGGGCCCGTATAATCGGCACTTGGGCGAATAATACGGTTATTGGCACGCTGTTCATAAACGTGTGCAGCCCAGCCCGTTAAACGACTCATCACAAAGATTGGGGTAAATAGTTTGGTTGGAATGTCCATGAAGTGGTAAGCCGATGCATGGAAGAAGTCCGCATTACAGAACAGACCTTTCTCTCGCTTCATCACTGATTCAACACGCTCAGAAACCGCATATAGATGAGTATCACCAACTTGTTTCGATAGCTCTTTGGACCAGCGTTTTATTAAGGCGTTGCGAGGGTCACTTTCACGATAAATCGCATGACCAAATCCCATGATCTTGTCTTTATTGGCTAGCATTTTCATGATGTTCGCTTCCGCCTCGTCGGGCGTTTGCCAATCTTCAATCATTTCCATCGCCGCTTCGTTCGCACCGCCGTGAAGTGGTCCACGAAGCGTACCGATTGCAGCCGTGATACAAGAATGGATGTCTGACAACGTTGATGCACAAACGCGTGCCGCGAATGTAGAAGCATTAAACTCATGTTCAGCATAAAGAATGAGCGAGCAATGCATCACTTGTTTGTGCAGCGCAGATGGCGCTTTGTCTGTAAGTAATCGCAAGAAGTAACCACCGATGCAATCTTCAGTCTGATCCTCGGTGTTAATACGCACTCCATCATGACTAAAGCGGTACCAGTAACAGATGATGGCAGGGAACAAGGCTAGCATACGTTCGGTTGCTTTCAGTTGCTCCTCAAAGCTCATTTCCTGCTCTAGGTTACCCAATACAGAACAACCCGTGCGCATTACGTCCATTGGGTGTGCGCTTGCAGGAATTAACTCTAAAGCTTGTTTTAGCTCGGCTGGCAAACCTCTAAGGCTGAGTAGATGTGTCTTGTACGCATCAAGTTCTTGTTGATTCGGCAAGTGACCGCGTAACAGAAGGTGAGCCACTTCTTCAAACTGTGCGTTGTTCGCAAGATCAGTAATATCGTATCCACGATAAGTTAAACCAGTTCCCGTTTTTCCGACAGTACATAAAGCTGTGCTTCCTGCGCTTTGACCACGAAGGCCTGCGCCACCTAATTCTGCTTTCTTTTCTGCAGTTTGAGACATTGTTTGAACTCCTTTTCTGTCTGACTTTTCCCTCTCTGGGGTTTTTTAGCCAAACGAATTTCACGTTATTAGATGAGATAAATTCCGATTATCTTTTTCTTGGGCTTCCGTCTATTTTTGCTTTTCCCCCGCTATTTCCCTTCAGAGAATAACTGGTCAAGTTTGTCTTCGTAGTCGTGGTAATTCAGGTGCTGATACAACTCTTTACGTGTTTGCATCGAATCAACCAGTGCTTCCTGATTACCCACTTCTAGCAAATGTTTGTAGACCGTTTCAGCAGCTTTGTTCATGGCACGGAACGCACTTAATGGGTAAAGCACCATATCGACTTTCGCTTTTGCAAGCTCATCGCAGCCGTACAGTGGCGTTGCGCCGAACTCGGTAATGTTGGCCAGAATAGGAACGTGCTTTCCAGTTGCTTGCTCAAGTGCGTTTGAGAACTGAAGGTACTGATCCAGCTTGGTCATCGCTTCTGGGAAGATCATGTCTGCGCCAGCTTCCACACACGCAATCGCACGCTCGATTGCGCTGTCCATGCCTTCAACAGCTAGCGCGTCTGTACGAGCCATAACCACGAAACTTTCATCATTGCGTGCGTCAACCGCGGCTTTTACGCGATCAACCATCTCTTGCTGGCTGACTATTGCTTTGTTCGGACGATGACCACAACGTTTCTGTGCGACTTGGTCTTCCATGTGCACCGCTGCCGCGCCTGCTTTTTCCATCGCTTTGATCGTGCGAGCAATGTTAAATGCACCGCCAAAACCCGTGTCGATATCAACCAAAAGAGGCAAATCACATGCGTTAGTGATGCGGTCAACATCAACCAAAACGTCGTTTAATGTTGTGATACCGAGATCCGGCAATCCGTATGACGCATTTGCGATACCGCCACCAGACAAGTAAATCGCTTGGTGACCCAAGTTTTTTGCCATCATGGCGCAATACGGGTTTATAGTGCCGACAATTTGTAGTGGATTATTTTGTTCAATGGCGAGTCTGAATTTCGCTCCCGGTGTTAAGCTCATGACGAATTCCTTCTAGTCTTTGTCTAAACTTTCTGTATGTATAATTTGAGATTGGATGAGCTTTCGACTTCCTGATATGTGTCTTCTCATCAACATTTCTGCAAGCTCTTCATCGCGATTGCGAATGGCTTCCAAAATGAATTTGTGTTCGGTGAGCGCCTCATTCGGGCGAGATTGCGCACGTGGCGACTGGTAACGATACATCCGTAATAAGTGATAGAGTTCATCACACAGCAGAGATATTAACTTACTGTTTCTGCTCGCTTGGATGATGCGATAGTGAAAATCAAAGTCACCATGTTGATGGAAGTAAGACGCGCCTTCCATTTGGTCTATATGCTTGGAATGTGTCGACAATAGCATTTCCAAGCTTAAGAGCTCTTCTTGCGTAATGTGTCGCGCAGCTAACCTTGCTGCCATGCCTTCCAATGCTTCTCGAACGGCATAAAGTTCTATCAGCTTTTCCGGAGAAAAAGTGGTCACTCTGGCCCCAACATGAGGAATTCGCTCGATGAGCCCTAGCCCCTCTAAGCGCATCAATGCTTCACGCAAAGGCCCACGACTGACTTGATATTTCTTTGCTAGCTCAGGCTCTGATATCTTATGGCCAGGCTTCACATCGCCATTAACAATGACTTCAATCAGTGTTTCGGTCAGCGTTTCGGATTTGGTGTGTTCTTTCTCAGAACCCAGCACTTTACAACGAGCTTTCAACTCAGAGTTCATATTCAGATACTCTTGTTACCGACATCGAAATGTCTACAATTTCTTAACCTGAATATAAAGTAGTCGATCAAAGTGTCGACAATCAAGTAAATTGTCGACAATTTAGACTAAGGTCGTAATTTAAATGGGCCTAAAATGCCCATTAAGTGCCTTTTTTAGCAGAAATAAAGAATGGTGAGTTCATATTGTCGACAACTTATAAACCTTTAAGCTTATGATCTAAAAACTAAAAGCTCAGCTGTCGAACAATAATCGGATAAAAAACTATTCTTTAGGTACAAATTGATCAAAGACTTGTTGCGAAGTCATCTTTTGTGAAGCGGAATTGAGGTCATAATAAGCTGGCTTTTCATCGGTAAAAATCTCTAAAGTGAGTTTGAAATCTGGGTTATCGAACAAACCAGCGGAAAGAATGTACTCACCTGTCGGCAACAAATGGTAGAAAAGGTTTGTGCCACACTCACCGCAAAACCCCCTCACTCCCCAGTCTGACGACTGATAACGTTTAGGTTCGCCACCTTTAAACGTCACGTTAGGCCCACAATGCACCGCATGAAGTGCGCCACTCGACCATTTTCGACACATAGAGCAATGGCACAGGCTAACCTCATTTTTAACCTCAGCGATGACTTCAATTGCGCCGCACAAACACGTCCCTTTCATTCTCTTTTCCTCGTTCATTTTCCGTCATTTTATTATGGCCTACCAAAGCGTAAAGCCGCGTGACCTAACACCAACTTCTCGCCGTGAACTTTATGAACAAAATAACCGAAATGCTCAATATTCTCTTTATATCTCTTTTACAGACAGATATTTAACACTTAATTAACCTTTACACCAAGTTCAGCTTTAACGCTTACAAGGCATGACAACTGAGCAAAAACAATAAGGCTCAACTAAATAGAGTCGCTAACATAAGGAACGTGAACATGTTAAAGGTACTCAAACCAACGCTCGCCGCTTCAATCATCGCAGCTTCATTTTCATTCAACGCTCTTGCTGCAGATATTGAAAAAATGCACTTTCTTATCCCTGGAGGTGCCGGTGGCGGTTGGGACATGACCGCCCGAGGTACTGGTGATGTATTAATAAAGTCAGACATCGTCGAAACCGTATCATTTCAAAACCTATCTGGTGGCGGCGGTGGCAAAGCAATCGCACATTTGATTGAAACGGCTGATCGTCAAGAAGATACACTCATGGTGAACTCAACACCGATCGTCGTTCGCTCGCTCAGTGGGATCTTCCCACAATCTTTCCGCGACTTGACTCCTGTTGCCGCAACGGTTGCCGATTATGGCGCCATTGTTACATCAGCCGATTCTCCTTACAGCTCTTGGGAAGATGTCGTTAAAGCTTTTAAAGAAAACCCACGTAAGGTGAAGGTTGCTGGTGGCTCTGCTCGTGGTTCTATGGATCATTTGGTTATAGCAGCAGCTTTCAAAGGTGAAGGTTTTGATGCGCGCAAAGTTCGTTACATTGCCTATGATGCAGGTGGAAAAGCCATGGCTGCCCTACTTTCAGGCGAAACACAACTGCTCTCTACAGGGCTAGGTGAAGTACTCGAAATGTCTAAGTCTGGGCAAGTGAAAGTGTTAGCGATTACAGCGCCAAAACGTTTAGAAGCTGCGCCTAACATTCCAACTCTCACCGAATATGGTAATGAAACTGTCTTTGCTAACTGGCGTGGATTCTTTGCAGCACCAGGCACAAGCCAAGAAAAGCTAGATGAATGGAATGCCGCATTTACTAAAATGTATAACACCGACGAATGGCAAGTCGTTCGAGACCGCAATGGTTGGATCGACAACTATAAAGCGGATAAAGCATTCTTCGCGTTTCTTGAAGATCAAGAGCAACAGATGGGTGACTTAATGCGCGAGTTAGGCTTCCTGAAGTAACAGTCGAATTGGGGTCCCTCAGATACCAACCTCAATGAATAACGTAGGTTGGTATTTCCCCATTGTATTTGCACTCTAAGTTTCACCGCATATGGACATTGTCGACAATCGGCATGCACACTCCTTTGTTTATATACCCAAAGCGGATCGACTAGCAGCGAAATGCTTAATTGTTAATGGTTTAGTTTATTCATTGACGTCCATATGCGGTCTTTTTTACTTTTGTTAGGAGTTGAATATGCCTCGTTCAACCAACTTTTTCACCAAAGAGTATTTGCTCTGTCGTGACCGCGTCGGCGCAATGATCTTTCTACTCTTCTGTCTTTGCTACGGTTATCAAACCTCGCAAATTCCATTGTTTCCAGGTGATGAGTATGAACCATTCACCGCACGTACTCTGCCAACCATCCTGACTTACGTTGGTGTCGGCCTTTCTTTGCTATTGCTGGTGACAGGACAACCAGACAAACAAAGTGGCGCAGTGCTGACCTTCAATTGGAAGTTACTGATTGCCTTTTTAATTTTAATGGCGCTCTACGGAGTGGGCCTGACTTATCTAGGTTTTGTGATAGCTACTGGTTTCTTTTTATTGGCTGGCTTTTATCTGCTCGGGGAAAGACGTAAACCCGTTCTGTTTGGCGCGTCGTTTCCATTCGTGATCGCGTTCTACTTATTACTCACTCAAGGTTTGGACATCTATCTCGAACCGGGTTTGATTTTCACCATCTGGTAGTCAAAGAAAGGACTGAATTATGTTAGATGGAATTCTACAAGGTTTATCCACCGCAGTAATGCCAATGAACATTATGATGGTGATCGTTGGTTGCTTCGTCGGTACATTTATCGGCATGTTACCTGGACTTGGGCCGATCTCAGCCATTGCTTTGATGATCCCAATTACTTATGGCCTAGAGCCCTCCTCTGGCCTTATTTTAATGGCGGGTGTTTATTACGGTGCGGTATTTGGTGGTTCTACATCGTCGATTTTAATTAACGCGCCGGGTTGTTCTTCAACCGTGGTCACAGCATTCGACGGCTACCCAATGGCTCAAAAAGGCCAGGCAGGTAAAGCATTAGCTTTGGCAGCTTATTCGTCTTTCACTGGCGGTACGCTATCTGCCATTATGTTGCTTGTTGCCGCACCAGCATTGGCTAGCGTCTCCCTTAGCTTCCAATCGTCGGACTATTTTGCGTTGATGCTACTTGGGTTATCAGCAGTCGCGGCTTTTGCGGGGAAAGGTCAGGTAATCAAAGCGTGGATGATGACCATTCTTGGTTTGATGCTATCTACAGTTGGAATCGATAAAGGCGTAGGCGTTGAACGCTTTACCTTCGGTTTAACGGATTTAATGGATGGCTTTAGCTTCTTGTTGCTTGCAATGGCGACATTCGCACTGGGTGAGACACTGATGGGCATTCTTAAACCATCAAAAGACACCAGCGATGAAGAACAAGAAAAGCTGAGCAACATTGGCTCAATGAAAGTGACCAAGGAAGAAATCAAAGATGTTGCGCCTGTTTCAATTCGCTCTTCAATATTAGGTTTCTTCACTGGCGTTCTTCCTGGCGCAGGGGCAACTATTGCTGCTTTTTTAAGCTATGGTATGGAGCGCAACCTCGCACCTAAAGAGAAAAAGGATGAGTTCGGTAAAGGCAGTATCCGTGGCTTGGTTGCGCCAGAGTCTGCGAACAATGCAGCATCTAGTGGTTCATTTGTACCGCTATTAACGCTTGGTATTCCGGGTTCTGGTACAACAGCAATAATGCTCGGTGCGCTGATCGCTTATGGTATCCAGCCTGGCCCTCGCCTATTTGTTGAACACCCAGATGTGTTCTGGTCAGTGATCATTTCCATGTACTTCGGCAACATCGTACTTGTGATCCTGAACTTACCGTTGATTCCGTATATTTCAAAGCTTTTGGCGGTTCCAAGAACGGTGCTTCTACCGATGATTTTATTCTTCTCAATCACCGGGGTTTATTTGGTCTCCTTTAACACTATGGATGTGTTCGTGATGCTGATTGTGGCTATAGCTGCCATTGCACTTCGGCTCGCTAACTTCCCGCTCGCACCTTTATTGCTGGGCTTCATCCTTGGAGGATTAATGGAAGAGAACTTACGCCGCGCATTAATGATTTCAGATGGAGAACTGAGTTTCCTATGGGAGCGTCCTATTACCCTTACCTTTACTGTTTTAGCTGTATTGGTATTGGCAAGTCCACTAATCGTAAAGCTGATTCAAAAGTTTAAAGCACAGCCAGTCAGCGTTGAGCAGTAATCGCTGTCTCTTTCAACCTAGATAAAGCCATCCATCGTGATGGCTTTATCTTCCGCCCTCCAAATCGTTCGCTTATTGTGCAGATGGTATTGACAAATCACTGTCGTTATATAAAGGTGATTGTATGAACACACACTTAGCGCAACTTAACCTACGAATTATCATCATTCCATAGGAATGGTGGGATTTTTTGATGCGCTCAGTATTTATCGAACCCACCCATAGCGGTGGGTTTTCTGTCTCTACCGTATGGGAAAAGCTCTCTTGGAGGCGGTCACAATGCAAAAAATAGCAGTTTTTGGTAAACCCGGCAGTGGAAAATCGACGGTAAGTAAAGTAATCGCGTCGGCTACCGGTCTTCCTCTTCATCAATTAGATTCAATAGTCTATAAACCAAACGGTGATCCCGTTGAGCGTAACGTTTTTGATGAAGCCCATAGCAATATACTAAGCTCAGATCGTTGGATTATAGATGGCCTTGGACCGCTCAGCTCTTTCAACGCTCGTTTAGATGCAGCCGATACTCTCATTTATATTGATCTACCATACTCAGTAAGCTATTGGTTTGTGACGAAACGTCTCCTTAAAGGACTTTTCATTAAACCTGAAGGTTGGCCTGATGGTAGTTCGGTACTGAAAGGAACGTTACAAAGCTACAAAGTTCTTCAGCAATGCCCTGCATTCTGGAATGATGACTTTATGTCTCGCCTCGAGGGGTACTCTCAAACTAAAGCCGTTCATGTCATCAAAAACGTTACAGAACTGAACAATTTTGTTTTGGAGCGGGTAAAGTAAACCTCATATCAGAACATTAGAGCATGTAGGTTAGAGCATCTGAAGCTCTAACAATGAAAAAGAACATAACAAGGATTGTTTATGCTTTTAGAACTAGCACTTTTATTCGTTGCTGGCGTAATTGGTGGGATCATTAACTCCATAGCGGGAGGCGGAAGCTTTATTACTTTTCCGGCTCTATTGGCAGTTGGTGTTCCTCCTATTATGGCTAACGCAACAAACACGTATGCTTCATGTGCGGGTTACATTAGCGGAGCCGTCGGGTTCAGAGAAGAGATCATGAAGAACAAGCATGAACTGCTGTTCACAGTCTCATTCAGTTTAGTCGGCGGCGCTGTCGGAGCATATCTGTTGCTCAACACGCCAGAATCGCTATTTATGGAAGCTATCCCTTGGTTACTCTTATTTGCCACCGTGCTTTTTCTCACCGGTTCTCGTTTAACAATGCTAATCAAAACTGTCGCGAAAGAGCACAAACATGCTGGCATACTCGGAGCAATCGCGTTGGGTTTACTACTTGTTGGTGTCTCTGCTTACGGTGGTTTTTTCAACGCAGGTTTAGGGGTTATTGTTCTGAGCTATCTGGTAGTAGCGGGCCACCAAGACATTAATTTAATGAACGGTTTGAAATTGCTCGTATCTACGTGTGTTTCACTCATTGCTATCGTGATTTTTGTTGCCAATGGCTCCATTGACTGGCACACAGGTAGTGTTGTTTTGGTCGGTACGTTGGTAGGTGGGTATCTTGCAGCTCGTGTCTCTCGTCAACTGAATCCCAATCATGTTAAAGGGTTTGTTGCTCTTTCTTCTATTCTCATCACTATCTACTTTTTCATTGATGTTTATGTTTAAGCAAAACTTGTACAAGTGGATAACAATCCTACAAAAACACCAGCGCGAAAGATTAATGCAGGTAGCTTAACGATTTTTTGTGTCACTCCAGCGAGGTTAGGAATCTAATAACACTACACTGAGCGGCTAATGAAACCATTTTGATCACAAAGTGCTCGGATGGAAGATCCTATATCACGCTCCTTCGTCGCTGTACAGGATGACGAGAAATAGAAATATGCCACTCGCAGTTAAACAAGTGGCATTGTTCGAGAAAGATGGCGTTTTACATCAATAATAAGAGAAAGTAACGCTTACTTAATCAGCCCTACTTCTTTGTAGTATTTGAGCGCACCTGGGTGAAGAGGCGCAGATAAACCGTCTTTTACCATTTCCTCTTTCTTCAAGTTTGCAAACGCTGGGTGGAGACGGCGGAAATCATCGAAGTTTTCAAATACCGCTTTAACCACGTTATAAACCACATCTTCTGGTACCGCAGTAGAAGAAACAAACGTCGCGCCCACACCAAAGGTTTGAACATCACTATCTGTGCCACGATACATACCACCTGGGACATTTGCGACACGATAGAAGCTGTTGTCTGCAACCAGTTTTTCTACATTAGGTCCAGCTACCGTTACGATATTACTATCACACGACGTAGTGGCTTCTTTAATCGCTCCACTTGGGTGACCAACGGTATAAATCATCGCATCAATTTTGTTATCACAAAGTGCTTTTGATTGCTCTGCTGCTTTTAACTCAGAGACAAGCTTAAAGTCGTCGTTACTCCAACCATACTGGTTCATTAGCACTTCCATAGTACCTCGCTGACCAGAACCAGGATTACCAATGTTAACGCGCTTACCTTTCAAATCATCAAAAGTTTTGATGTTCGCGTCTTTACGTGCAACGACAGTAAACGGTTCTGGATGAACGGAGAATACGGCGCGTAGCTCTTTAAAAGGCCCGCTTTCTTCAAACTTACTGGTTCCTTTGTAAGCATGATACTGCCAGTCTGATTGCGCGATACCGAGGTCCAATTCGCCAGCACGAATAGTGTTGATGTTATAAATCGATCCCCCAGTACTTTCTACCGAACAACGGATACCGTGATCTTCTCGCGATTTGTTAACCAAGCGGCAAATAGCGCCACCAGTCGGATAATAAACCCCTGTTACGCCACCGGTACCAATCGTGACAAACGTTTCCTCCGCAGACGCAGAAAAGCCTGTTGTGAGTGCAGCCAAAGAAGCCGCAAGTGCGATTTGCTTAAACTTAAACATTGAACATCCCTTTTACTTGTGTTGATGACCGTTTAAGTATAGCAATCGTTAACAATTTGATAACGTTTAAGTTCTCATCCTTGGCGGTTAGCTTAGTAATCACCATTTTATCGGCATATTCTGCCGTTATATAATGGCTCTATATAAGCGTAAACCGTATAGTCTAGAAAATTAAATCTTTAGACTGATATGTCCATTCTAAATTATCTATTAAATAGAAATACTCAGGTCAAATTACTATAATCTTGTTAAATAACCTTTATTCTATATAAATATGATGAATTATAACTCCAGCCAAAAGACATGATGCACTTGAAATAAATAATACGAATGAGAGAACAAACAATCGTTGAATATGAACTGGAACCTTATCCCTCTTCTCTAACATTTTATATCGTTTCGCATGAAAAGTGCTCAGAAAAACAGTTCCATATTGTAGTACTCCGTGACCTGATAAGAATATATTCAGAGTGTAGTATCGAACTCCATTATCAAGAGCATCTTCAAGATACTTCAACCACTTGGATTTCAAATAAATAACAAACAAAACCCAAGTAAATATACCTAAAATTCCAACCGTAGTCAGATAAATCACTAAATCTGATGCTAAACTGATATCTTCCATCTTCGACTACTTATTAAGTTGAGTTTTATATAATTCTGTTCCCAAATACTCACCAGTCGAACCTCCATACTTTCCTCCTAAGTATCCCCCAGTGCCTCCTGCTACAACAGAGCACCAAAAAGCACTAGTTCCACCTGATGGTAATCCAAAAACTAAAGTACACACTCCCCATGTAGCAAGCATGCCTCCAGCAGTTCCTCCCGCAATACTCGCAGAAGCCTTGCCTATTTGCGAGTACTTGGTTTCAGTGCATTGTTTTTCGTCTTTTACAGTACACGCTTTCTCGATAGATGCCGCAGCTTCAACTCCAGTCAAAGCGATACTAACATAACCAACACGTTTTAAATTCCGTGACATTTTAGCAACTGCTGCATAGTTTTTGGCAAAATCAGGAATGGCAGTTACCGTGCCTTGCTGCTTTCCCCAGCGATGAAGAATACTCTTGCTACTTAAGCCCAAGTTTTTCTTAATATCACCAGCAAGTAAATTATCATTTATTGTTGGCTGTCCAAACCTTTTTAAAGCTGTATTTAAACGCTGAAATTGTATATTACGCTTAGAAAAAAATTGTTGGTTATTTAAATTTCCACTACGGTTAAAACTTGATATGTAAGTTTTTTCGATATCTTTTAGGATTGACTTAACCTGAGTTACGTGAGAATTCCACACATTATTACTAACCCCTAATAGCAAACCGTTATAGCTAGCAACATTAGATAAAAAATCATAGCGTTTTACGAGGATCTCACGCTCAGCTCGATCTAATTCCATAAGAGATTTATCTACTGCATTTGCAAGACTCAAAAACTGAGCTTCCTCTAGCGTACATTCGATTGAGTTAGCTGGAGATAGCAAAACAACTTGTCCAACTTTAACCATATTATCTTTCAAATGAGGGTTAACAGCTCTAAAGTGTTCGTAAACTATCTTATCTGGTGAGTTATACATGATCATTATTAGCCGATCTATTGACATCGTTTTTTCGACTATATGTATCGCCATATCCTTTTTGTGTGATGAAATATCCATTGTTACTCCTCAATGTTGCTGATCCATATCCACACTAGTAAGCTTGCCGTCTTAAAAAGAAATTAGTTGTGTCAAACAACCATCAGATTCGCAGTCATCATCCGACAGAAAAGAACATTTAAAACACTTTCTTCGTAAGTTCAATGGCATTCTAACCCAGCAGTATGCAACAAGACCAATATCAGATGGTAAACTTTGAGCTGAGTTCAACAAAAACAGTAACTTTTATGCAATGTAACTCACTACGTTATATTGCTTTACAAACAAATCACCCAGTAAATATCCGTATCTAGTTTAGATAGCTGAAATAAAAAAAGCGTTGTATAAACAACGCTTTGTAGTTAGTGAAACGGATGGTTACACCGTTGGGACTGACGCTCGCCACGCTTGGTTCTGGCTATCTGAGATAGATCGGAACAAGTCACGTAGCTCTTTCAATAAACCTTCTTGGAAACCAATGTTTTCATCGGCTTTCTGTTTGGCTGCTTGTGCGCGAGTCGCTTGTACTTCATCATCTTTGCTGCGCGCTTGCGCTTTGGTTTGCTCTACATTCGATGCTGAGTTTGCCATCTGGCCCAAAGCTTGAAGAATCGCGTTCTTCGCTTGGTTTGAGCTCATCAACTTATCGAACTTACGGCCACCACTTGTCAGCTGCGCTGTCGTGTCTGCGATATTGTCTTTCGCTAGTGAGTGCGCACGCTTAACCTGATCTTGCTGCGTTTTAGACAAGCTATTGTTATTTAATAACTCTTCTGCTTGATCGAAGCCAGCTTTTTGCGTTTTCAGTACATTATTGCTCGCCATTTCATTCTTGATTTCTTTCCCTGCTTTGAAAGAACCAAGGGCACCAATAATTGCGGTAGCACCCGCTAATACACCCGAAACGACTGCCATCGCGATCATTGCGCTTGCCGAGTTGTTTAGTTCTGCCGCTTGGCTTTCTAAACTCGCGACGTTTGCTTCAACAGCAATTTCACGTTGTAGCACTTGCTGCTCACGGCTCAGCTTTGATACTTGATACAACAATGTTAATAGCGTCAACGATTGTGATACCGCATCTGATGGTGACTTGATCACCTCCTCACCGTTAAGCGCTTTCATCGTTGTGCTCATTAATGAGCTCACCGTCGGCGCAAGAGCACTCATTAAGTTTGCAACAACTTGAGCTTGGTTACTCACTGTGGGAGCTTTAGGTGTCTCTAACTGGTAGCGTGCTGCACCAGAAACACCTGACTCACTTTGGCTTTTAACGGCACCCGCTTCAAGCTTTGTTTCCGGCGCTTTTTCTGCTTTGTTGGTTTTAATGGTATCGCCTAAACCGTATAGTTCACCACGACCCGTTCCGCCTACTTTATCTAGCATAATAAACTCCTTATACCGTTGCAGGACGGCTTAACACCGTTTGCATAGTTTCACTTTTCGCTTGAATCATTTGCATGATGAGGCTCATCAGCTCTTGGAAGTCTTCCATCAACTTACCAATCTCTTCTTTGAGCTTATCAATGACAGCCTGGCTTAACGTCATTTTGGCTCGAAGGTCTGTGATATCAGCCTGAATCTCTGTTACGTGAGCATTGTTAGCAGCATGGACACTGTCCGTTGCGCCTTTACCCACGTTGACGGCAAGATCGACGGTTTCTGCGCCATAACGAATCGCTTTCGCTGTTGTTGTCGCAGCTTTTGTGCCCATATCCGCCACTTTCGCCATGTTTGCAGCGGCTTTCGTAGCGATTTCCGTGACCTTTTGAGCTACCTTACCAGCACCTTTTGCTGCAAGTTTCGCGATACCGCCAGCAGCTGCACCACCAAACGTCACAACAGCTCCGATAACCGCGACGGCGATTTCTAATGCCATTACGACTTTGTTTAGCACATCGACATTTACGCCCGCTTCTTTTAGCGCATCTTGAACGGCTGGCTCTTGCAACGCCATGCTCACTGCTCCCATGACGCCACCAGCGATCATAAGTGCACCGGCTGCTGCACCAACACCCGTTGCCACCATTACGGCACCAACAACAATAGAAACCACCGCACTGATCCAACCAAAGATCTTCGCTGCTAAGCCTGATTTTTGGGCTTCTTTTGCAGCGGCTTCCGATTCTTTGATTTTGTCTTGGTTTTCCACCATCTCTTTTTCGTGCTTAGCTTTTGCGACCTTCACTTCCTGAATTTTCAGCTCGTTTTGAGCACTTTTCAGTTTATCCGTGATAGCAGCAAGCTCTACTTCAAAATCATCAGCAGATCCTGCGATGATTTTGACGGCAATCGAACCTGTTTGGTCTGCAACTGCATGGAGAGATTTTGCAATGGTATCGACGATCTTTTGCAGCTGTGCCATGGCTTTTAGCGTCAAATCATTCACTTTGTCACTAACAGCTGCGTTAGGTGCATCTAACTGAACTTTTACTTTTCCGGTGTTCAGTACATCTGCATCTTTACTCTTCACGTTTTCTACCGTCACAGAAGGCGTCGCTGTAGACGCCGTTTTCTGCACGTTATCTAACGTGGCTTGGCCAGATTCAGGGCTATAAACCTGTGTCTGGATGCGGTCAAGTGCAATAGAACTCATAGTCTAATTACTCCTTTTTATTTCTCACCGCTTCTAACATGATGCCTGCACGCTCATGCAAATCTGCATATTGTGATTTTCCGGCAGACATCTCCTTCGCGCTGTAAAACCCACTCTCTGCTTCTGTCAGTTGTTCCAGTTTAAGGTGACATTCAGCAGAGTGAAAAGGTGGGCGTGGATCATTTACGTCCACTAGCGCTGCGTAGCTGTAGGCGTCTATTGCCTGCAGATACTCACCCAACTCCTGACGAGCCGCGCCAAGGCCAATGAAAAATCGCGCCTGATAATGATCAAGCATGCTGAGTAATTGAAATACTTTCGCTGCTTGCTCAATCTTTCCCGATTGGAAAAAGTTGTAACCTACGGCATAAATGTGTTCGATGGTGTCCTGAGACACATCGTGCAACATTTTTAGCGTGCCTCCCTCTTCCAAAAAAGACAGCAGTTCTTCTGCTTGCATTTGAGATGGATCGGTCGCGTTTGTTTTAGTCATGGTTGGTTATCCTTAAATGGCTCGTAGGATTTCTTGTAAAATACTGTGGTACTTCTGAACAAACTTGTTCATCGCTTCAACGGTCGAGTTGTATTGAGAACTGGTGTCGTTCAGCTCAGTGGTTTTGATTTGCACTTCATCGTTAAGCAACTTGGATTTAGCACTGACAGAACTAGAAAAATTAGACAGCTTTTTCGACTTCTCTTCGTCTTGGTACGAAGCACCATCACCGATAGTAATACCTTGTGTTTGAAGGAAGTCTCGATGGTTTGTTATCTTATTATCCGTCAAATACTTGTACTCAGGTGAAGCTTCAAAATCCGTTTGATTGCTGTAGTTAAAGTCACTCGCTTTGAAGTTACTTTCTGGATATCCCGGTTTATAAACCCCATCAACACTTTGCGTAGAGTGAATTTTTGATTGCACAACACCAAAAACTTTAAGCTGTATTGTGAGATCCTCTAATGCCTCTTTCTGGTCATTACGTTTCTCTAAACGGTTAACACGACGCTCATTTAGTGCAAGCAGCACTTGCTCATCAAAACGGTCTCCAATGCTGGACTCAACAACGGCCAACAAATCACGAGCCGTTAGAGAGTGCTCTGCTCTCACCTCGCGATCCGCTTTCTCTTTATCGGTGATATTGAGTAGACGCTCTTTCAATGCCCCTAAGTTTTTGCGCAATGCCTCGTATCGCTCAGTAAATGAAGCCCCGGTAGATTCACCTTTTACTATTTTTTCAAACTGTAATCGGATATCTCGTTCGGTGTTTTCTTTGATCAAATTAACTTGAGCTGCCGTTATTTGTGTCTTTTGGACATCGGCTATCGCGCTGTCCTGGTAAAAGTCATCGATTTCTATATTTGTTAAACTCACCGCGAAGTTGGCGAACAGACTAGAAAGGGTCAAAGGCTCAGTTCCACCAATGACAGTATTAAGTGTTGCTTTTAGATTGTTCGTTCCACTCGCCTCACCATAAGCTGCGCTATATTGGCCTTTCACTTGAGCGGCCATTTCATCTAACGCTTCTTTAAGCTGCTGTTTAGAAATACCAGGAGTCCAGGTAATTCTGCTAGCTAGCGCACTTGCGTCATCGGTGCTTAAAGTAATACCAATGCCTTGAAAACTACTTTTTAATTGAGCTGAGACTTGAAGGGCGAAACTCTCTTTAGTCAACAGAAAGTCCGAGCTCTTCAGTTGCGCGAGATTAACGGAACCTAAGCTACTAAAGGCATTGCGAAGAAAAGAAATAGAAGCATCTCTCACTTCACGGGAGCCCATTTGATTAGCAAGCTCTGCAACAAAAAGAGAAATTTCTTTGGTGGCATTAGCCAGACCTGTCTCGGAGAGGTTGGCGATCTGCTCCGCTTGGTTACTCTGAGTGCCCAGATTAAATTGACTAACAAACTCAGTAGACAACGAGCTATCTACGTTTTCCGTCAGTAACTTACTAAACCAAGCCTGAAACTGATTTGATAGCGTTTGGTTTGTTTGAGCATTAAACTCGGCTGCGGTTAATTCGCCATCTGAGCTAGCACTTTGTAGCGACTTTATCCAAACAGATGCGGTGTCGGTCAATGATATACCAGCAAACGCGTTATTTTTCGCTTTTAGGTTTTCAAGTGTATCAACATAAAGCGCGATACTTTGTGATTCCGTTTGTCCCGAGATAGTTGGCAATGAAGAGATTATCGAGGCAAGTTGCTGAGTCTCTGCTTCACCCAGTACAGGGGTAAATGCCTCTATCAAGTTTTGTTGGAAAGTGGGTAATGGTGCACTACTCGCAGCTGTGTCTGTTGCTCCTGTCGTAGAGCCAGTCGTTTTCATATTCGTCATTTCCAAACCTCTAAATCATCATGCCGCGCATCACTGTGGGACGCTTTCTGCGTTTACCTGACGTACCTTGTAGCTGATTTTGTTGTTGCCGGCGGCGCTGGACTTCGTCTATTAGCTCTTGCTCTGCACGTTTCATGGTATCTACTGGCGCTTTTATGCCTCCAAGTAAAACATCCCCCGCAACAGGACCAACACCTAAGCCTTCCAATAGCTCGTTAAAAATATCGGTTCTGTCTTCAGCTTTTCTAATGGCAAGCTCAGCGTTCTCAATCGCATCGGTAAACGGTTGCTTCATCTTGATTCCTATCTTAAAGCGGGTCATCTCATCGGTGCTGTCAGTAACAGTCGTGAGTTTTTACTTTTTCAACTTTTTCAAAGGTCTATAATCTGCTAGGCGTAAACAGTACCAGCCGTCTAGCTCATCATGGCTTGCACCGCATGCTTTTAGATAGAACTGTGCCAATCGCTGGCTGCTCATGTTGCTACCACGTAACACATCGACGTTGCCGCGAATGACCCAATCGGAGGGATAAAGTTGAATGGCATGTTCAGCCAAGAGAAATAAGCCGGCAAAGGGGTTACTCAACCCCAATTTTGGACGAATGCGTTTCAGAAGAACGATGATGATTTCACCGTCCTCCACCCGAAAAACAAGCTCTAAGCCTTCAACTTCAATTCGATAACCAAGTTGAATTTCACTTTGTTGCCAAAAGTATGGCGTCACTTCGATCCCCGCTTGCGCCAGCGAGAGTATTAGTTTTGTTTTCATTACATCCCCACCCTTCCAAGTGGCTGAATATTGATTTGCTGGGTTAGTTCTTGAAATGACAAAACGGGCAGATCGTAGTATTCCGATTCAATAAGCTTTCGCACATATCGGCGTACATCCATAGACACAACTAGCACAGGTTTATTCGGCATGCGGCTTAAGTCACCAATGGTCTGTTTCACATCACTGACAAATTGTTGCGTTACTGACGGGTCTAACGCCAAGTAACTCCCTGCTGAGGTTTGACGAATACCGCTGCGTATTGTGTCTTCGAGACTTTGATCCAATAAGTAAGCGGGCAACATGTTTTGTCCGCTCGCGTATTTGTAGCAAATGTAACGTTTTAAGCTGGAACGAATGTACTCCGTCAGCTGTACAACATCTTTCTCTTTTTGGCCCCACTCAACCATGGCTTCCAAGATCACGCGAAGGTTTCGGATAGAAATGTCTTCAGAAACCAAGCGTTGCAAGATTTCCGTCATTTTTTGCAACGGAACAATACGCTGGGCCTCTTTGACTAGCTCCGAATAACTGCCTTCCATCTGCTCCAACAGATAACGCGTCTCCTGAATACCAATAAAGTCTTGCGCGTACTCCTTAAGAACATGAGACAAGTGGTACGTTAAAATTCTGTCGGGTGTGAGAAAACCTACATGACTGGCTACGAGTTTTTGCTCATAACTCTGTGCCACCCAAATGCTGGAAATACCAGGTAGAAAATCTTCATCTTGCTCATAAGGCACGCCTAATAAATCGATCTGTTCATTCCCTTCTGTCACCAAGAGTTGATCTTTAACAATTCGTCCTCGTGCAACCGGGACTTCTTGTAACTGAATTAAGTACTCGCCATTTTGCATCCCCTCGTTAAAGCGCAGGTGGATGCCTGGGAAAGGCACGCCTAGGTCGAGATATAGTGCGCGTCTAACCCTTGCTAGCTCTTCATTTAATGCGACCGCTTCCAAGCTTTCCTGAAGGCTCGCGTCAAGATCAATCAACAGCGGGACTGTCATGGCGAACTCTTCTTGCTCACCTAACTTACCTTTACTGTTTCTAGAAGGCGTGGGTTTGCTTGGCTTCGCTGCTGGCGATCCGGCTCCTTGCGAAACAAAGCTTGATAAGTCGGTGCTATCTGATTCCGCTTGTTTTTTCTGTTGATAGAAAAGGAAGAAACCACCACCACCAACCACGGCGGCCAAGACCAGAAAAGTGATTTTTGGAAACCCAGGAATGAGTGCGAACAGCACCAAAAGCACACCACCAATAAGAAGTGCTCGTGGCTGAGCAATCACCTGCCCACCAATATCCGATCCAAGATCAGAAGAGTCTTCATGAGAAACACGCGTCACGATAATACCGGCGGTAATCGCGATAAAAAGTGCCGGGATCTGCGATACCAAACCATCGCCAACGGTCAAAATCGCAAACAACTCAAGTGCTTCAGAAGCACTCATGCCTTTTTGCGTTACCCCGATCGTGACGCCACCTAAGATGTTGACCACAATGATGACCAGACCCGCAATGGAGTCGCCTTTAACGAACTTCATCGCGCCATCCATCGAGCCATACATTTGGCTTTCTTTTTCAATCAGTGATCGTCGGTGCCTAGCTTCGTGTACGTCAATTACTCCGGCACGCATGTCACCGTCAATACTCATCTGCTTACCAGGCATCGCATCGAGTGAGAAGCGCGCACTAACTTCTGCTACCCTTTCTGAGCCTTTGGTGATCACCATAAACTGAACAATGGTAATGATCAGGAACACAACGATACCGACCACTAAGTTACCGCCCACAACGAAGTTACCGAATGTATAAACGATTTGACCAGCATCGCCTTGTAGCAAGATCAAGCGGGTTGTCGTGATAGATAAAGACAGACGAAACAATGTCGTGATCAATAGCACCGCAGGAAATGCAGAGAACTCAAGTGGCGTGGTGATGTAAATCGCTAACATAAGCAGCACCACCGCAATGCTCATGTTGGTGCCAATCAGCACATCCACCAGTGCGGTAGGAAGTGGCAATATCATCATAAAGACGATCGCGAGTAACATCACCGCAAGCATGATGTCTTTGCGTTGCCCTACTTTGTTTAGAATATCGATAAACTTATTCATGTGATTCACTATTTAAAGATTGCAGATAGCGTCGGTGCGCTTGGCGTGCCCCATCGACGTCATTTTGTTTCCAACGCGCTTGGCTTAAACAAAACCAGAGTCCTGCCGAGTCAGGATGAAGGTCAGATTTTAATAAGTGCTCACACACCTCAATCGCCCGGGTATATCGACCACTTTGTAAACACGCCACAGCAAGTGTTTGCATCGCCTCTTTGTGCTGCGGTTCTATTTCTAGAACCGCATCGAGAATAGAAATGGCATGCTCTGGCTTTTGGTATTGAACTTGTAGCGCAGCGTGAACAAGTAAGAGTTCAATGTCTTTGGATCTCAACATGTTGGTTAGACCTGAATAAGGAGATTGAGCGCCATAGTGAGGTAACGCTGATCAAGTTGTGTACTTTGTAGCGTTTCAGATGCTTTGATAAAAGAAGCGGAGCCTGGATCCTGTGCAAGAACTTGCAGCTGAGCTAACGTTTCATCAAATTGTTGACGGTATTTTTCTGGACGCAACAACTCTGAGTGCAGCAGCTTGGGCTTAGTTAACGCGATGAGATATTGGTCTGAAGGCCGGAGGTCATAGAGCTTCTCTAAATGTGTAGCGACCGCCTGACCATCAGGAAGCAATTGAAATCGCTCTGGGAAATCGGCCTTAACTTCACTATGAGTAACATGCGTAAAGGCTTCGATGCCTACGTTTAAAGTGCTGACTCGAGTCATGAGCCTGCCACATCGTTATGTAGACGAGCCAAAAGCGTAAACGCTTGCTCTAAGGTCGGAAGTGTTACTTCTTCTCCATTTAGCCTTGCTGAAAAAACCAGAGTTTGTTCATCTAACAAGCCGGTTTTAATTTCGAAAGGCCAGCCTTGATCGGCATGACACAAACACAGTGCACTTTGAATCATGTCACTGGTTTGATGCCAAGATAACGCTCGAGACAACATCAAGAATAACTGCTCACCCTGTCGCTCAATATGCAGCGTACCACTTTGCTCAAAATCCAGCTGCACCCGTCCAGCTGATGAGAAATCGACGGCATCGAGCCCCATTCCTCGGCAAAATTCATCGACGGATGCATCAATCCAACTCATCTTCCCACGCTTCCTCTTCTTCTATATCAATGGCTTCGTCTAGCGCCTTTTGTACCGCTTGGATTAAATTCTGTCGTTGTTCTTCATCGGCGAATACGTCAATTGGGATTGCGCGAACTAACTTATGGAACTCTCGAAAAAAATCGATTTTTTGTTCTACCGCCGTCAATTCCATTGCGTTGGCGACTTTCCATATCTCATCACTGCTTACCCATCGCTGCTCTACCAACGCAATCACATCAGCCATCAAATTAGAAACTTGATAAACCATAATTCGTCCTTTCCGGTTTAAACATTTGGAACAGTTGACTCACACGATCTTGCAACGTATTTAGAGTTTTGAGTTTTTGCATATCGGACATCAACCACTGCAACTTAACCGAATCGATACTGCTACCTTGAACACTAAGATCTGCACTCATGCCTTGCAGCATAAAGTCAACAGCGGTCGATACCTCCTGCTCACCAAAGCGCGCCACCACATCTTGATAAGCAGCGCCGAGCCCTTGATAACTATGAACGGTATCGCGGTAGAAGCCGCGCAGCTGATGCAAAGAGCTAAACTCTTGCTCTTGGCTGTATTCATCAGCAAAATTTGAGACGCGGATTTCCGTATCAATTTGAGACCATGTATCTGGGTTTTGCTCGATTCTTAGAAGTGCTTGGTCAATCAGCGCTAGTAGGTGTTTACTTTCTGGACTCGCACTCAAAAACTTTTTAACGGCTTTTAGGGCGAGGTATTGATGGCTTTTCTCCTCGGAAAACCCATTCAAGTAGGCTTGTAATTGCGCGATGGTCGAGATATTTCCTCCCGCCATTTTTGTAGCCAAATCTTTGATCTTTTGATTCTTTTCAAGATCAGGGACTTTTCTTAAATAGTCCGAAACGAGTTCATGTGCTTCATTAACTCGAACACCACTGTCTTTCACTTTGCGCTTGGTCAGATCTTTCTCTGCTTTTTCGGAACCGAGTGAAGTGAGTTCTTCCATCGCATCAAAAAGTGATTGTGTGGCATTGTGAACACGGACGGTTTCACCGCGATAATTGCCTTTTTGTGAAACGTCGGGGCGAGACGATTCCAACCCGTTTTGGATAGACGCATCAAACTTTGGATTTGTTGCGATATGATTGTTGATAATACTCATTCACTTGCACTCCTTCCGCACAATACAGGCGAATTATAGGAAGTGCGCTTTTTTGAAGCTGTCAAAATCAGACGTGTTTTTTTAGTGCGCTTTCAGTTTTCTAAAAACTCCCGACTGATATTCACTATAAATTGATTCTTATACTTTCTATCCTCTCAGCATCAATCATTGCGCATATTTTTACCTTGAACGATTTCTCATACATCACTGATATCCAACAATCTGCGATTAAACACACGCGTTTGATCCAAATTCGCGGGCGCGTTACACAAGTCACCGGCACCATTATTAAAGCTGTCGTCCCTGGCGTTCGTGTAGGTGAACTGTGTGAGTTGCGTAATCCCGATCAAACTCTGTCTTTGTTAGCGGAAGTGGTTGGCTTCCAGCAGCATCACGCTTTGCTCACTCCGTTAGGAAATATGTTTGGGATTTCCTCAAATACAGAAGTAAGCCCAATGGGTAAAATGCACGAAGTGGGTGTTGGCGACCACCTGTTAGGTACAACGCTTGACGGGCTTGGGCGCCCTTTCGATGGTACGCAGAGTCAGGAACCAAGTGCTTGGTATCCTGTTTATCGCGATGCGCCACCACCAATGCAACGTAAACTAATTGAAAAGCCAATCTCTCTTGGCGTTCGATCCATTGATGGGCTACTGACCTGTGGTGAAGGTCAGCGCATGGGTATTTTTGCAGCGGCTGGTGGGGGTAAAAGTACCCTACTGGCAAAACTGATTCGCTCCGCAGAAGTTGACGTGACCGTTCTCGCCTTAATTGGTGAACGCGGACGCGAAGTACGCGAGTTTATTGAGCATGACCTAGGCGAAGAAGGAATGGCCAAATCGGTTTTAGTGGTCGCTACCTCTGATCGCCCAGCAATGGAGCGCGCCAAAGCCGCTTTTGTTGCAACTTCTATCGCAGAATATTTTCGTGACCAAGGTAAACGCGTGCTACTGCTGATGGATTCTGTAACGCGTTTCGCCCGCGCACAGAGGGAGATTGGACTAGCCGCAGGCGAGCCACCAACACGACGTGGCTATCCGCCTTCCGTTTTTGCCGCTTTGCCAAAGCTGATGGAACGAGCTGGACAATCAGACAAAGGATCAATTACAGCACTGTACACCGTGTTGGTGGAAGGTGACGACATGACAGAGCCTGTCGCGGATGAAACTCGCTCCATTTTAGATGGGCACATCATTCTCTCGCGTAAACTTGCCGCAATGAACCATTACCCTGCGATTGATGTACTTCGGTCAGCAAGCCGAGTGATGAATCAAATCGTTGAACCCGATCATCAGGCGTCTGCTGCTCATATTCGCGAAATGTTAGCTAAGTATGAAGAAGTTGAGCTGCTAATCAAAATTGGCGAATACCAACATGGCGCAGATAGTCGAGCGGATTTGGCCATTGCACAAAGTGATGATATACGCGCCTTTTTACGCCAAGGCACTCATGAACCAAGCGATCTTGATGGCGCTATCGCTCAACTTAAAGGGATGGCGAAACAATGATAGAACGCTTATTAGAAATCAAAAAAATTCGCGCTGAACGTGCGGATAAAGCCGTCAAGCGTCAAGAATACCGAGTGTCAAACGCCGCAGCACAGGTTCAAAAGGCCGAACGTTCTGTCGCGGACTATCACGTTTGGCGCCAGGAAGAAGAAGAGCGACGTTTTGCTAAAGCAAAACAACAAACACTCGTTCTCAAAGAGCTAGAAACATTAAGACAAGAAATCGCGTTGTTAAGAGAGAGAGAAGCCGAACTTAAACAACGTGTGGCCGAGTCAAAAAAAGCGCTTGAAATCGAACGCTCGGCACTTAAAGAAAAGCAAAAAGAGGCGCGACAAGCCCATAAAACCAAAGAAAAATTCGTTCAGTTGCAGCAACAAGAAGTCGCGGAAAAATCGCGAGAAAGGCAATACAAAGAAGAACTCGAACAGGAAGAGTTTCGCACTGTCGACATTATCTAAAGGTTCACTATGCGCATTACCCCAACAACTGAAACATCGAATACGCTGCACAAATCAACGCCAGAACAAGTGCCTCTCGAGAAGGAGGCCGAGCTTCAATCACAATTCGAGCATGCAATGACGAAGAAGCCTAGCAAGGGAAAGGAGTCTATCGTTGGGAATCCCCCAAAAAATCATACTGGCGAAGAAGACATACCGCTAAGGCATGAGACATCTCAAGGTCTAGATAAGAAACCTAACTCATCGAACCAAGAAGCCAACGCTGACAAAAACATCTCCACTTTAAAAGGTCAAAGTGACGTCGTCACTAAGAGAGATATAGAGAAATCGCAAGACGACGCAGAAAATAGCGAAGAAATAATTAGCGAAAACAATAAATTGCTTAAACATGATGGAAAAAGCGATGGCGACACAGTTCTAAGCTCCCCTTCTACCGAGCGTGTTGATCCTCACTTTCAAGCTCATTTGAAAGATGATAAACCGACGCCGATGGATAAACATACCTCGCCGGATTGTCTCTCTACGCTTGAATCTGGCTTGCTCCCCCAAAGTGCGACAGCGATAGAGCTCGCTCAAGATGGGATTAACATTGTTGGCTTAACGAAAAAGCAAACTGAAACAGCGCACAATAAGCGTGCAACTCCGCCGCTACAGAATACAGGCAAACGACCAGACCAAACTGGTGGCCTGCCTGAAACCAAGCCTCTTGAAAAAATCGTGACGAAAAGCGCACTAGTCGCCGTTAAAACGGATGAAGAAAAAGTCCCTTCTCAGCCCTTTGCAAGTGCGGTAACACAAGGCGATGTCATCCTAAAAAGTGTTGCTTCGCAGGCTCAACCAAGCCCAACGCGAGACGTAAACCAATTACTCCAGCAATTGGTGGACAAAATCTATGTTGCTCTGCCAACCGCATCGGACAACAAAGAGGTTCGGCTGTTTCTAAGTGAAGGACAATTAAAAGGTGGTGAAATCCACATCAAGTTGGACGCTCAAGGGTATAGCGTGACGATTCGACAAGAGCATGCCCTTACCATTATTAGCCAGCAAGCTAGACAAGATCTTGCTGAACGGCTAAACCGATTCGGTGGTGAGCAGCCACTTCGCTTAGCGATCAGCGAACAAACTCAACAGCTCGATCAACAACAACATGAACAACAACACTCACGCCAACAACGCAGCGTGTATGAAGAATGGCAAGCGGAGAATGACCTATGACGCCGTTAATAATCCCCAAAGTGGATGCAGAAAGTATCGCGCTCAGCAATCAACTTTGTGCAAAACAGTGCCACTTCCAAGGGACTGATGGTCAGAGCGTATCGATTACTGTTGCTCAAATCCCTTCATTTGAAGGGTTCCGTTTAACCACGTTGATTGGAGGGCAAACCCTACAAGTAGACTTTTCTCGTGCGCAGCTCCAACATTGGCTGAAATCGACCTTAAATGCTACTGCGTTTGAGTCCCTGCCTAACTCCCTCCAGTTAGCACTTTTGAGCTCACAGATAGAACCGCATAGTGAGGCAATCAAAGCGCTATTTGGTCAGTTACCCATTCTTAGTCAACTACAGCCGTTAGAGGCGAGCCAGGCCCAAGAGCATGCTTTAATGTTAACCCTCAATAAGCCTAACGGCTCTCTTTGTTTGTGGGTTAGCGAAGGATCAAACGTGTTGTTGGATGCGCTACCAAACAGCGCTGCTCTACAAGCTCGACACCTCGCTTTACCTGTGTGGTTAAGTCTTGGAAGGACCCATTTGACGTTAAGCGAATTTAATTCGCTCGAGCTGGGAGATGTCATCTTTTTTGACGATGGTTACATCGCCAAGCAACAAGCCATTTTTCAAGTATCTGACCAGAATCTCTGGCGCTGCCAACTGGATGACCAAACTCTTCACATTATGGAAAAAGAAACCAATATGAATGACGTAAACACTTCAGAAATGTTAACCGACCACCAGCAACTGCCTGTGGAACTCACGTTTGATATCGGCCATCAAACCATCACGCTAGAGCAGCTTAACCAGCTTCAGCCAGGGTACGTATTCGAGCTAAACCAGCCTGTATCTAAGCCGGTAACATTGCGTGCCAACGGCAAAATCATTGGTGAGTGTGAACTGGTTAATGTTAACGAACATTTAGGTGTGCGCGTACTGGAGCTGTTCGGTGGCACGCAGGAGCCAGCATGATCCAGTTACCCGACGAGCTCAATCTCATTGTCAGCTTAGCACTGCTGGCACTGATCCCATTTATCGCCATGATGGCGACGTCGTTTGTGAAACTCGCCGTTGTATTCTCACTGTTGCGTAACGCTCTCGGTGTACAGCAAATTCCGCCGAATATGGCGCTTTACGGATTGGCTATTATTTTGTCAATTTTCATCATGGCTCCCGTCGGGTTTGAAACCTACGACTACGTAAAGCAGCATGATATCTCCCTTGAAGATTCTGCAAGTGTAGAAGGCCTCATTGAAAGCGGTTTACAGCCTTATCGAGAATTTTTGAAAAAGCATATTCGGGAAACCGAAGCCATATTCTTCACTGATGCCGCACGCACATTGTGGCCACAGAAGTACGTAGACCGTTTAGAGTCGGACAGCTTATTGCTCTTACTGCCCGCATTTACCGTCAGCGAGCTTACTCGCGCTTTTGAAATTGGCTTTCTGTTGTACTTACCGTTCATCGCTATTGACCTAATTGTGTCGAATATCCTACTCGCGATGGGGATGATGATGGTATCGCCAATGACGATTTCCCTCCCCTTCAAATTGTTGCTTTTTGTCTTGCTTGATGGCTGGACAAAGCTCACCCACGGCTTAGTGTTGAGTTACGGTTAATCACGGAGAAAGTATGCATTCTGCTGAAATCATTCATTTCACGACTCAAGCATTAACCCTAGTGTTGTACTTGTCATTACCGCCGATTTTAGTCGCAGCATTGGTTGGTACATTGGTGTCGCTTATTCAGGCGTTAACTCAGGTCCAAGAACAAACGTTAGGCTTTGTGGTCAAGCTTATCGCGGTCATTATTACGCTGTTCGTCACAACGCAATGGCTAGGGGCAGAGCTCCACGCCTTCGCCTCGCTTGCCATGGATAAAATTCCTCAAATACGATGAGTTATCACGACTTACACCAGGCTTTATTTTTGTACAGCCTGACGTTACCTCGGTTAATGGCATGCTTCATCTTTTTGCCTATTTTGAGCAAGCAAATGCTAGGCGGCACCATGGTGAGAAATGGTGTGCTTTGCTCACTCGCGCTGTTTATATTTCCGATGATTAATCAGCAAAGCTTGCCCGCAGAAACCGACGGCATTTGGCTGATAGTGATTTTGGGTAAGGAGGTATTAATTGGGCTATTGATCGGGTTTGTTGCTGCTATCCCCTTTTGGGCGATAGAAGCGGCCGGTTTTCTGGTCGACAACCAACGTGGTGCTGCCATGGCAAGTATGTTTAATCCAACGCTAGGCTCACAATCCACACCAACAGCGGTATTGCTGACCCAAACGTTGATTACCCTGTTCTTCTCTGGCGGGGGCTTTGTCACTTTTATCTATGCGTTATTCAAAAGCTATACACCTTGGCCGATCGTGGACTTTTTCCCAACCGTTAGCGACGCATGGGTGAGCTTCTTCTACGCGCAATTTGAACAGCTTATGTGGCTTGGTGTGTTGATGTCCGCTCCACTAGTGTTGGCAATGTTTCTTGCTGAATTTGGTCTGGCGCTTATCAGTCGTTTTGCACCGCAATTGAATGTTTTTTTCCTTGCCATGCCAATAAAAAGTGCCATCGCGAGTGTTTTACTGATCGTGTATCTCGGAATAATGATGGATCACTTTGAAGTACAGTTTTACGGCATTACCCGATTCGCAGAACAACTCAATACCATTTGGCAATAACGCTTAGGATTCTTTATGAGTGCAGAAAAAACAGAGCAACCCACCGCAAAAAAGTTACGCGATGCTCGACAGAAAGGTCAGGTTGCCAAAAGCCAAGAAATCGTATCGTCTGCATTAATTTTGGCGCTCATAATTGTACTGTTTGCGTTCGCCGATTATTACATGTCGCACATCTCAGCGCTTATTCTACTACCAAGTAAGCTTGCTTATCAGGGCTTCCAAGATGCGCTAGTCGATGTCGCTATTGCCATCGCAAAAGAAATTGCCTATCTACTCGCTCCGATTATTCTGGTTGCTGCACTCGTCGCCATCTTTTCCAATATGGGGCAGTTCGGCTTCCTATTTAGTGGTGAATCCGTTAAACCCGACATCAAAAAGATCAATCCCGTCGAAGGGGCCAAACGCATTTTTTCCCTCAAGAGTGTGATTGAGTTTATCAAGTCGATCCTTAAAGTCTCTCTTCTTTCCTGCATTATCTGGGTGACATTACGCGGTAACATCAACGCTTTAATGCAAATTCCAACTTGTGGGCTAGAATGTGTCCCGACCATTACTGGCGTCATGATTAAACAATTAATGATTATCTCTTCGGTAGGCTTCATCGTCATCGCTGCAGCAGATTTTGCGTACCAGAAGTTTGATCACACGAAAAAGCTCAAAATGAGCAAGGACGAAGTGAAGCGCGAATACAAAGAGATGGAAGGCAGTCCAGAAATAAAAAGCAAACGTCGTCAGTTGCACCAAGAGCTACAAGCCTCCAATCAACGCGAAAACGTTAAACGTTCTAATGTATTAGTTACAAACCCAACACATATCGCGGTTGGCCTTTATTACAAGAAAGGCGAAACGCCCCTGCCCGTCATCACTTTGATGGAAACCGATGCGGTAGCCAAACGTATGGTCGCAATCGCTAAAGAAGAAGGCGTTCCTGTGATGCAAAAAGTCCCTCTTGCTCGTGCACTATACGCCGACGGCAACGTCGACCAGTACATCCCAAGCGATCTTATTGAAGCAACTGCGGAAGTGCTTCGTTGGTTGGCCTCGTTAGAGTCCGAGGCGGACTGACAAACCACATCCCATTCAAGATCTGGGCTTACAACTGCCCAGCTTTCAACCTCGATACTTTCAACGCTATAATGCGGTATCCTTTAACTGTATGTTGTTTTATGAAATCTAGCTTAAGCATCCGCTCCTACACGAAACGTATGAGCCGACATACTCATAGTGATTATCATCAACTCGTGCTTCCTCTCCAGGGCAACATACATATTGATATGGATAGTTATGTCGGAAAGGTGGCGGTTGGCGACTGCATAGTCATCCCCAAAAGTTGTGCTCACGGTTTTAATGCCGAAGAGTCATCACGCTTTATTGTTGCGGATATGACCACTTTGCCCACTCATTTGATGGATAGTAGTGTGGCTGTGTTTTCGATTAGCCCGCCTCTACTGAGCTTTATCCAGTTTGTCGAAAAGCAACTTGAGTATCAGGTTAATGATGAAATTGAAAACTCAATGGTTGCAACCTTCTATCTGTTGCTAGAGCAGCAAAAGCGGTCTCGCTCCGTAGATTCGCGTATTCGAGATGTACAGGTTGTGATCGCCGAGCAGCTTGATCAGCCACTCACCATTGCCTCATTAGCGAATGCCGCTTGCTTGAGTCCGACACAGTTTAAAAAGCTTTTTAAAGAGCAGCTAAAAATGAGCGTCCATAAGTACATTACACTACAACGTATGGAAAAAGCCAAAGCACTACTGACTCATACAGACCTTCCAGTCCAGTTGATAGCTGAACGAGTTGGCTATAGTGACCTTTCCGCGTTTAGTCGACGGTTTTCAATGCATTTTGGCATGTCTCCTAGAGAGTTTTCCCGGTAGTCACTAAAATAGTCCTCTGGAACAAGTATTCCGTCTTTTCAGCACAAAAATCTCTATCGCTTTCTTTTATTCTTTCTACCCTAAAACAGCCATTCACTAGGTAGAAATTACAGTGTTAAAAAAACATTTCACCGACTATCAATTAGGAACTTTATCCATACTTTTTGCTTCAACCCTGTGGGGAACGACGGGCACCGCTGCCAGCTTGGCACCGGATGTCAGTGCTCTCGCCATTGGCGCATTTTCTATGGGTATTGGTGGATTTATGCAAGCATGTCTGTCTGTGAAGTCACTGAAGAGAGATTTTCGAAAAGTCGTACATAAGAAGAAAACGTTACTGGTTAGTATTATCGCCTTAGCCACCTACCCACTGGCTTTTTATTCATCAATGCGATTCGCCGGTGTGGCTATTGGTACGGTTATTTCTATCTCCACTGCACCTTTCTTTTCTGCTTTGTTAGAGTGTCTCTTTAGCCGAAATCAGACCATAACCAAGCGCTGGATGATGAGTTTCGCAATCGGGGTCATTGGAATTACCTTGTTGCTGGCTTCTGAGTCATCCGCAAATAGTCTATTTGATCATGATATGAAACATTGGGGTGTATTACTTGGCCTATTGGCAGGTTTGACGTACGCCATTTACTCATGGGGAGTAAAGGCTATGATTGACCACGGCATTGAATCGCAAACGGCCATGGGAAGTGTTTTTGGTATTGGTGGAGTTTTGCTTCTACCAACACTTTTCATCACGGGTGATAATCTATTTGCATCGTCAACTAATACGACGGTCATGCTCTACATGGCCTTGATTCCAATGGGGTTAGGTTACGTCGCTTTTGGGTTTGGGCTACGGTTTGTTACTGCCAGTGGAGCTAGCATACTCACGCTATTTGAACCTGTTATCGCAGCAGCACTAGCAGTTGCGATTGTTGGGGAAGAAATTTCTCTCATTGGTTGGGTTGGTATAACGTTGACACTTGTGTGTTTGTTTCTTCAGTCGAAAAATTAAATTCAATGGAGATGAGCCAGCCCCAAAAAGGAACGCTGACGGTAGATAAAGTAAGGAGCAGCACCTACTCCCTACTTTACCATTTGAAATTACACCCAGCCTTCTGCCAAGTACATCAATCGCAATTGACTTGGTGAGCCTAATTTTTCTAGCGCATCTAACTGGACGTCACTCAGGTTTGGGCATTTATCAAGATAAACTCGTCCGTTTGCTGCATCTAGGGGGAGCTTGTAGGTGAGCTTTTCGTTTATTTTACTTGCTTCCCCTTTATCAATCGCTCGAACAGCTGGCATGAGCCAATCCCAATCTTCTCCTAACAGTTTTTTAAACGCCCCGTTAGCAATAGACTCGGTTTTACTTGGTGCATCCTCTGGGCTTAGCTTCAAGATAGAATCTACGTCAGGAACCAAGTGCTCACTTGGCTCTGAACCCAACATCTTTTTCAGTGTTAATCGAGCGGCTTCCATCTCTTGTGCCTCTTTAGGCGCTTGAGGAGAAGTCATTTCAGTATTCTCCTTAGGACCAAGGTACGCCATTAATGCGCGGACAGAAGCCGGATCTTGCATACTGAAGGTAAAGTCTCCTTTTGCATTGGAAACTTCAAGTCTAGGTAAAACACCAGACATTTCACCTTGCATAAGTTGCTCTTTTACTTCCGTATTTAACCCGTATGCCCCAGCTTGGTTCGCCACAAAACCACCGCCGCTCATGATAACAGTCGTTGCCGCAGAACCGATTGCCTCTTTTGCTATCGGTGTGACGCCCACCGTTGCTACAGAGCTAACACCGAACGTGCCCAGGCTCCCCGTCGCCATACCTAATGTAGCTCCAATGCCACCTTCAGCCGACAGTATCGCATGACCTTGAGCCAAGGTTTGCTGCATCGGCATAGAAAGACGTTGATCTCGCCCTGGCAGCTGTGAAATTTGTTCTAACTGATGATGGTAAGCCTCAGCATCACCATTTACGGCCGCTTTGTGCAGCTCTCGACCTGTAGAAATCAATAAGCCAACGCCAGGTAATGCCAAGTTAATAACGGCGTTAACACCAGAACCTTTTAGCTTTTCTTTGCCCATCTGCAGCAGTTCAGCAGCAAAGCCATCCATTTTTCCCGGATACTGGGCTTCTAAGCTCACCTGCATACGCGGATCTTTGCTGATCGCATCAAACGTATTTTTAAGCTGCTGGTACGTATCGCTGCTCACTTTTATTTCATCCAATAGGCTGACAACTTCTAAGATTTTACGCTCAGTAAGTGGCTCACCGCGATAGCCTGAAGGACTCACTAGGGAGTAAGCCAACAGCGCAACCTCAGGTTTTTCTTGCTTAAGTAGCGCTTGTTTTAAATCAAGGTGAGTTTTGATGTTTTCTTGGAAAAACTTAGTGTATTTGCTTCTCAATACGCCTTCGTGAATAGAAGCAAACTTGTGACCTTTGTGGAATGTGGAAGGTTCTTTTACTTCACCTCTTTTACTGATCACTCGGTCATCTTTTTGCGCAGCAACTGCACGAAACTGCTCTAGATCAGGTACTGGGCTTTGGCTGATTTTTTGTGTTGTATTAACCATTTTTCTCTCCTACACACGAAGTGATTGAACATGAGCTTGTTCATGATTAGAGGTGGTTGGAATCGCTTGATCCAACATTGCGAAACGCGCTTGCCACAGCTCGGCCTGTTCAATAACTTCGTGAAACCAAGCGGTAAGGTTCGTCGTATTTAGATGCTCAACGGGTTTACGTCCTGCTAAGACAAGCTGTCGACCGTTTGGAGCCAAAGCAAGTGCGAGGTTGCCACTACCAATTCCTTGATAGTTCGCATGAGCAAGAAGCTCTAAACCTTTTAGTCGTTGTTCACCGGATTTTTCTAACCCTCCGAACGTTACAGACAACATCAAATCATCCGTATCTGTCGCGATGAAATACAACATGTAGCGATCATCGACCAGTAGCTGACAACGTTCATTTTCTTCAAAATTCAGTTCGGGCAACTCATTGAGTTGGCAAAACTCCAAGAGCAGTTGTTGAATCGTGTTCATAACTTTTTCCTTTTGTTTCAATAACTCTATTGAACAACGATTGCAGATTGAACGATGTCGGTAATGGCTTTATTTTTGTCACTTTTTCGCCTTCATTGTGAGGTTTTCCGCAGAAATCTCGCTCTAAAATCGAGTTGCCAGAGTAATAAAAAAGAGCAGCTCAGAGCTGCTCTTTCAATAAAGGTTAGATGCTTAGCATGGTGTATTTGCTCACTTCTTTTGCAGAGTGACTAACCCAGTTTATGGCTATCAAAAATGACTTCTGTTGGCGGGAACATATTCGAAACAGGTGGTCGTTGTGCATCTCCAAACATTGGTGCACCGAATGCAGATGTCGCCCAAGGGTCAACAATTTTCACATCCTTACTCCACGTTGATGGATCTTTTATGTCGCTCCCCTCTTGTCGACCAACCAGTACATAAAGGTGTGTACCTGAATGACCCTTTTTAAACGCAACCACTTCTACTTTGGGTTCACTTTCAGGTGTTCCTGACATGCCTTGAATCATCTCAGCGGCGGCAGCAAAGGCAAATGTAGTACAGCAGCCGGCTTTCGCGGTTTGTACTGCCTTAGCAATGTTCTGTAGAGTGCTTAATTGCGGTGCGGTTCCTCTTTGTGCTGCAGCTTGAACTCCGTTTGCGGACATCGTCGCTCTGTGATCTTGCATGATTCGCGCTTGATCCGCGTGAAGCTCTTTTAGTCGTGGCTTTCCTTTTGTTTCATAAAACTGTGACCCCTTAACACCGAACGTATTTAAGTCCGTACAGGCAAAATCACCAAGCTTTTGAAGGTTGGCTTTATGTTCGTTGATAAGCGCGACACTCGATGAGGCTTTATTGGTTTTGGAAGAAGAGGCTGCCGTTTGTGAAGTGGGCCAATTTGAGCTAGGACCAGACGACAATCTCTCAAGATTTTTCAGGCTCCCAAGCGTTAACTTGTTTTCACCGTTCAACACATTTTTCAGCATCAGCTTCGCAACATCTTTAGGAATACCCTGCTTAGTAAGCAGGTTCACTACAATATCTTTCGCTTTATTCTGGTGGCTAATACGCGCGCTGATACTTTTATTTTTTGGTGCGCCCTCTTTAACAAAAATATCTTTACCGTTGTGTGCTCGAACCTCTTTGTCGTCAGCTTGATTTTGTGTCGCCAAATGTGACGTTAACTGACTCAACGAGTGCATTTGCGATGTATTAATATTGACCATGTGTGATGCCTTAAACTTGAATAAATGCGTGTACGTCTGTTTGGCTAAAATCTACAACCGTGTTGTTTTGAAATAACTGTCCCCAAGTATCAACTAATTCGTTCAACTGAATGATTAAGTTAGCAATGTTGGTGAGTTCACTTCCAGCCGCGATAGCAACTTGAAGAACAACGTCTTTGCGTGTTGGATTCACACAAAACTGCACACCACCTGTTTCTCGATACAAGAAGTTGTATTCAAGTAAAACTTGAAGTTTATCTAGCGTAATATCATCTTGTTCTATAAGCAGGTTTTTGGAAATCAATAACTCGCCTTTTTCCTCTACGAGCAGAACATCGACACTGTTGTTTTCAGCAAAATGCAGTGACCACATTTGATTGTCATACGCTGTCACGCGCTCAAGGTTCAGCACTTCTCCTAGCTCAGAGAGAAGCATATTAATCTTTCCTGTATCCATGTTGTGTCCTGTCTAATTTATTATAACTAAGTGACATCGATATATTTATTGCAGCGAAGCCACTTGGGTATAACGGCTCATTTAAATAAGCGAATAAGGATAAAAGAGATTTTATGGCGAGATAGAAACCGACACTTTATTTCAACGTCTCATTTTTATTGCTATTAGCCGTTTTATTGAGAAGAAAAATTAAGGTTAAGCTGGAAAATAAAAGAGCGGCAATCGCCGCTCCAAAAATTAAATAGAAGTAAAAAATCACTTAATACCGTGAAGGCTATTTTCTGCATCCATAGCTAAAGGATTGAACGAGTCGTTACGAAGTTCTGCTATCGCGTATAGCATGCGACCCATGCGACCATTTCCATCGGTAAAGCCATGGTACCCGATAACTCCGGCGAACAAATGCTTACCTAAGTCTTTATCTTCTACAGGGTTCTCTTTCAAAAAGCCTTCAATGTGCTGCTTTAACATGCCCTCACCGCCAATACTTGAAGGCAAAGTGCCACCCGAAATATTTGGCCCTCGGTAATCACGCTCAACATTAGGCACCAATCGAGCGTGTAGCTCTTTTAGGTTTTCCATATTCAATAAATCTTTACCATTAGACGCGTATTCTTTCAGTAAAGACGTAATATTTTCGGCATCGTTTCCTTTAGAGTTAGAAGCATTAATGATCCACGCCGCAGCTCTTTCAACATTATTGGTTACGCCACTTTTGTTAAACGCGTCCTCTGCCAGTCCTTCAGCGTATACACCTTGGCTTAGATCGGTGCTTGCTAGACCTTCGATATGACGTTGCGCCGATTTAAGATGCATCACCTCCATATCAAACACCGCTTGCATTTGATTAATGCTACCTGCCGGGTTTTTCTGCGCTGCAGATACACCACCGCCGTAGTCTTTTACTACACGTCCAGCAAGCAACTTCGCTGCACTTTCGCCAATCAGTGATGTGAGGTTTTTACCAGAATCGGTTTCTAACATAGCCTCTGTCATCGCTCGCTCTGCTAACTGGTTTAGCTCAGCAGAGTTCGACTGAACTGATTTACTGTCTAACTTCGCAAAGGCATTTAAGACATCTGATGCGGTTTTTATGCTTCCATCTTTGAAGAACATTTGTCCATGCTCAACAGAAGAAGCAGCTTGTAAACGCTGAGCTTGTCCTTGCTCATTATCAAATACGGCTTTTGTAAGGGCTTTCGCTACCGATTGTGGGCTACCTTCGCGAAACAGTTTTCCTGTCGCTTCAAAAAATCGCGCTACCGCACCATTCGTAGGATTGGCGCGAGTAAATTCTTGGGTCGCTGCGTTGATTTGGTATTCTTTGCCACCAATACTCAGCTTACCTTCGTTAAGTATCTCGTTACGAGCTTGCGGCATGGCGACCTGCAACGCGCTAACACTTCCAAAACTGATCATGCTTTAAACCCTTAATGTGGAAAAATGAGTGGTATTCGTTTCCGGTACTTCGATTGTTTTATTGGTTACTTCTTGTGTATTCGCACTTTTTAACCACTCGATGAAATTCGCAAATGACTCATCGAAAAAAGATGCAGTTAGCAGTTGCTGAGGCAGGTGTATGAAACCGATATATCCGGTCTCTTCCTCCCAGCATACCGCTGGAGAGCCTTGCGTTAAGGCACCTTTCATATGTTGATGCAAAATATCAGCACTCGGTTTATCACCTGAAATTAGCCCGATAAGCGTCACACGATCTTCTTGTGCACGAATTGTGATTGCTGTGTTTTGCTCAACGAGTAGATGGCAACAATCATCCTCATCAAAAACCAACGGCTCCAATTGGCAGCGGCTGGCAAAATCTGTCAGTAAAGAAGTTATAAATCCATTAGCCATTCGACTAAATAATCCTATTTTTGTTGTTTTAGAGGCGCTGCTTGGTTGCAACACTTATCAACTAAGCAGCTTTCTTAGGTGTATTCTTAAGGATTTATGGCAGTGAATATTTTAGAAATGGTCGGATTTTTTTTGTTTAAAGGCATTAAAATGAAAAAACTCAGCAAGTGCTGAGTTTTTGAGGTTTATTCATGAATCGTAATTTTACGCTCGCTGAGCTGCTTCACCATGGCTTGCTTTAATGCATGCAGCTGTCCATCAATACTGGCGTCGATGATCCCAACTTCTGTTTCCAAAATGCAGCCTCCATTTTTCAAGCGCGCATCTGCTACCACGTCAACGTAACCGACTTCAGGGAAATCACTTAATACACCAGCCACCTTTTCTCTCACCTCAACAACCTGCTCTGGGTGGACATGTAAAATGACCTGCTTTTGGTTACTCACCAGTTGCAACGCTTCTCGAACTACACTCACCGTGGTATCGACATCATCGAAGGTATCGATGATCTTACGTACTGCTTCTAACACCACACCTGTCATTTTTTCTTCGACTTGCTGATAGTAGTCATTACAACGTGCTAAGGTTTCAACCATCGTTTGCGCATTTTCAATCTTGGCTTGTGCAAGGCCATCTTGATAACCACGTTGTTTTTCGGTTTCGTAGGCTTGTTGGGCATTAGCAATGATGCTTTCAGCTTTGGAGTTCGCGGCTTCAACTAAGTGTTGCGAATCCAGATAACTGGCATAATCTTTCGCTTTCAGCACCTTTAAGCCAGGTGCCAGCTGCAAATTGTCTGTTTTTATTTCAACAAATGAAACCATTGAGGAATAACCTGTTTTGCGATTTTTTTTGTGAGTCGATACGCCAGATCTCGTTGATCCGCTTCCAACCAGTTAGCTGTTTCTGCGTTTTCGCTAAGTTGCTTTTCTAATTTGAATTGCCAACGAAGAACAACATCTTCCGGTGAGTTAATCAAAATAAACCTCATCCAAAAATATCCCAGCGCCCTCATACTTGCTTCAACAGACCTTTCATCCAATAGTTCTGGTAACGAACGCTGCCAGCCTTGCGGCCAGTTGGATAACAGCATAGGCCCGTTTTGAATTAAGAACCGAGCGCCTTCCAAACCAAAAACGTTGTTCAGAACCTGTTTCGGGCGTTTTAAAACAACGCCTCGCATTGCCACACAATGTAAAGCTCCGCCCACCATCAATACGAGTTGGTTCAACGCATCCGCTGGGAGCAACGCCAAGCTATGGCAAGGTTTGTTAAAAGCCGTCTCAGGAACGGGAGATAACGCCCACTCATTGATGCACCATTGGTTAAACATGGGGTTATCTCTCCAGCCTTCGATATTTAGTAACCAAGGCTGCTTTTGCTCTATCCAACTTCTATGGATGTACTGGCAAGGCGCATAGTTAAACTGGTGTTGTACCTGCGCGAGTGGTGTTTCTGGTTTAACCACGCTTCGTGTTCCTACGACACCATGTAAAAGTAGCGATATTCGAGCCGATGAGTGCCGCTACCAAGAACACCAAAATGGCGATAAGATTATTCGCCGTCTCTTTGGTGACCTGAACCGACAAAATGCTTTTAAATTGATTGTTTTGAGTAGCAACTCGAACCTCTGATGAGGGTACCATCACTACGCTGATTCGATCGTAGTTCAGCCCCTCAATGCTATTGTTCACTAATAATTTGATCTGCGGAACATATGAATCAAGCGCAATATCTGCTGCGTGTTTAATAAATACGGAGGCAGAAGCTGGAGTTGGACGCTCTCCTGGACGCAGATCTTGATCTTCCAAAACAACATGAACACGTGCCACTAGCACGCCATCAATCTGAGATAAGGTTGAGGAGAGCTCTTGAGATTTCGCGTATACCAAACGTGCTCGTTCTGCTAATGGTGACGAGATCAAATCGTCTTTGGGAAACACTTCTTTCAGTGTGGAAAACTGCTCTCTTGGATAACCTTTTCGCTTTAGCGCATCTACCGCGAAGGCGATTTGAGAACTGTCTACCATTAACTTGACGGTGTTGTCTTTGTCAGGTTCTTTTGTTGCAACGACACCTTCGGATAGTAAGATCGACAACATCTCATTACCCTCTTTCTGAGTAACGTTGGTGTATAACTCGGTCTGACAACCTACCAGAAACAACGTGAGCATGATGAAAACTGCTCTCATTTTATTCATCATCACTATTGTGCCTTCAATAAGGTTTCTACGTTTTGTGTGGTTTTACCCACGGTTTTCGCGATCAGCTCTTCTTGAAAAGTAATGCGTGTCAGCGCCCACTGCATTTGCAGTAATTGCGCCGGATCATCACCCACCATCTTCATGTTGTCTTGCAGGTTACTTTTCGCGTTATCGATAGTGTTTTTCAACTCGCTGATGTTTTCTAGCAAACCTCCCTCCAGGCCATTACTTGCCTCGGGAACCGACATGGCTTGCTCAAAACGTTCGCTTAAACCGTCTTCGACTTGCGCATCCTGTAACTTATCAATGTTGGTTTGCATCACCTCGGTGTACTGCGTGTTTATCATATGTACTCCTAAGATAAATCTAACTTGTGACTGTGAGTCATGATGTTTTTCACCATCGCATTTTTTTGGATCATGAAGCTAAGTTCATCACGAACCATGTCCAGTGTTGATGCCATATCAGGTAACGACTTCAACTCTGCCCAGCAATGCCATAAGGCTTGTTCTTTCTGGGCACCCAGTGGAAAATGCTGCGCTAGCATTGCTTTTAGTGCTGTTTTATCAGCAGGTGGTTCGGCAATAAGCTGTCCCGAAAAATTCCCTAGTAACTCCTGCTTCAACACCTTTAACAAATCAGATTGTGGCTGCTCGTTGCCTTTTGCACTCTTCGCCTCATGAAAGGCGTACCACATTGCCTCTCGTTTAACTTGAGGGTCGGAAAACGCTTCATTTAACGATGATAAGACACTTTGTTTACTGACAACCTCTGCGTCTTTTAATGATTCGTACCACGCTTTAATCTCCGCCAGTTTGGCTTCTGTTTTCTCTAGCGTCTCTTTTGGAGAAACATGTGAAACTTGCTCTTGCTTGTCACTTCGCTCCATGAGTGCTTTCATCTTGTCTTCATCGCTCCGCTCATAATGGCGCGACTCCAACTGACGCAAAGATTGGTGTTGAAGACTTAGGTTACTTGAATCAATGATCATCCAAGATTCCTAATGTCCTGAGAAAAGCTCGCAGCAAATGCTTGGCTTTCTTCGCTTCCTTGTGACGCAAGTTCTACCCAGCTTTCCGCTTTGCTCAGTAAACCGGCTTTGGCAGAAGCAAGAGCCGCTAAGCTGATCAGATCTGGATAGGCGTTACAAAGTGGTTCGAGTAATTGATGAGCCTCTTCATACAAGCCTTTATTCATGAGGCTCATTGCACGAATCATCGCAACGGTCTCTTCAGAACCTGAGCTTGCTTCAAGGCCATCTGCAATCGTGTTGGCTTCTTGATGACGATGCATACCTGTTGCCATCAGCGCGATTTCAGCCAGCAGTTGGCGCGTTTCTCGTTCCATGCTTTACACCTTCTGGAGAATCGACTGCATCACATCTTTAATCGCACGAGTGGTGGTCGCATTGATATTGTAAACAACAGACCATTTGTTGATCGCGTGCTGAAGCTCGGCAAGCTTTGATGGATCATCGGCATTGGTTTCTAGGTTCTTGATGGCTGCCGTCACTTCTGTGTTGGCATCTTTCGCTTGTTGTTCTAACTTAGCTTTAACATCATCAAGGTTTACACTGTTACTAGCATCGTAAAATGACATAAGACTTCCTCGTATTTTTTAGTTAGCTTCGTATGATTCAACGACCGCATGGGCGGCTGTGTAAGCTTCATACTGTTTGAGTAGCAATTGGTACTGCTGTGGTGAGCACCCTAAATCCAACTGACGTTTCACCACCGCTTGTGCTTCTAAGAGCTTGCTCTTAATCTTGTGCACTTCCGCACCGTTTGTGTCGTTATTTAAAATTTGTTCAAGATTTGTCATTGTTCGTCTCGCCTTCATATCCAAGTTCTATTGTTATCACCCGCCCGCCTTTAACCAACTCAATACCAGCAGGTGTAACACTGGATATTCGGTAGCCCTGAGGCGTTCTTGCACCGACCATATAGCGAACATTATCGGTCAGAATCACATATGGAACCTGGCCAAAGTTAACGCTACGAAACGGGAAATCGATGTTGGTGCCTTTACTCACCTTAGGTATGGATTTCAAAACTAAGTACGGTTTCTCACCATATTGTTCCCGGAAGTCTCGGGTCACACCGTAAAATCGAGTCGTTTCGATATCATCAAGCTCACCACGAACTTCGATGCGATCACCGCTGGTGACCAACTGGACTTTTTTCAGTAGCTCCGCATCCGTCAATAACGCTTTTAGCGTATCCATGTAGGCACCCGCTCGCTGCAGTTCAACCTTCCACGCAATAAGACCCGGCACGTCTCGCTCCAAGATTTGTTCAACTTGGTTCCAGCGGCTTGCATCATCGATATAGCCCGTCAGCAGCAGTGTTCCGGTCTCATCGCCATTTTCGACTTTCACTTGGTGATAGCCGAGGTTGCGCAAAATAAATCGAACCCCGCGACGGATTTCTTCCATCGTTCTTAAGTCACTTTTGTAATTGATGCCCAATACATCAATTCGACCAAGCAGATCGAGTTTCTGTGTTCGGTCTTCAACATAGCCCTCTAAGACTGCTTGGCGTGCGGCGGCATTCCATTCCACACGAACGTCGCTAAGTTTGAGCTCGCCTAAGATGTTACGTACCAAAACAATGGGTTCTGCTTCTGTAACAATTTCATTGTTGTTTCCGTTAGCTTGGCTGTACCACATACCGGCAAAAATGACACTCGGGACAAAACTACAGAGCAAAGCGATGAGCGTTGTTTTTTTCCAGCTAGAGCGTTGCACAGCAACCACAGGTGTATTCTGTTGGCTAGATTCGTCGCTGACGTTACTCACAATTAACGCATCTTCCGCGTATCCCAGAGCGAACTTCACAACGCCGACCGAGACAACAGCATGGCGTGACAACTCGATACCATCACCTGCAACAGCGATGTCTTCACTGTTAATATTTGCCTCTTCGCAGCCTCGTAAAATGACCGAGTCTTGCTGGCAAACGAGGGTGAAATGGTTCGCTTCGACCCCAGCATCAGACAGTACAAGATCAGCAATAAAGTCGTCACTGCCAAGCACGAGAACACCTTCAGGTAAGGTGACTTCTACTCCGGTATGCACGCCTGATAAAATACGAATTTTCCATTGCTGCATCGCGGTTAAGACTCCTCTGAAGGGCGCACACACTCACTTTGTGAGTCATCACATTCCAATACTTTCACCCGCCAACCCTTTTGCCCTGTTGGTAATTGGCACTGCGTTAATTGAGACGACTTTTTCTGTGACAATAAGTCTTGTTGATAGCGCTCGGCCTGAACCCTCGATGTGCAGCTATATACTTCCACTACCGATTTAAATTCAGCGCTATTGTTGGAGATGTTGTTAAGCCTGCCTATACTTGGTCGCAAGTCATATTCGTTGCCAATCAACACACTATCGCCAATACCATCCACAACAATTCGAGGTTCTAAAATAAACATTCGTACTGTGCGGCGCTTAGTATTGGTATTACTTCTAAACAGCGCGCCTAAATATGGGATGTCTCCTAGCAATGGCACTTTACGTAACTGATGGCTCACTTCATCTCGGTACACACCACCGATAAGTAAGCTTTGCCCTTGTTTAACCGTCGCTAAGGTGCTGATTTCAGTTTTACGAACGGAAGGAAGATCATCGACACCACCATCAGCGATCTTTGCACCGTCTTCGAGATGAAGGCTCAGGTTAATTTCAGGTCGTGCAGCAAATCTATCACCAACGATACGTGGGACAATTCTCAGTAACGTGCCATACGTGACCTCTTCCAGCGCTGCGGTTTCTTTACCAACCAGCTTGACGTAAAACGTGCTGCTGTTGTTCAGTACCGCTTCGACATTTTCCTGAGTTAACAATGTTGGCCTTGAAACCACTTGAGCACTGCCTTTGGATTCCAATAAACGAATTTGAGCCAGCAAGTAATTTAGGTTGGTTGAATCAAGCAAGGACTTAAAGTTCTGTCCACTGCCGAGCGTCACATCCCCCGAATTCACATCACCTGTTGTTTTGATATCGACAATGCGGTTGTTTCCGACAGACACTCCCGCTCGCCAATCCACTCCTAACTGACTTAAATCGTTGGCACTGATATCGACAATCGATAGCGCGACTTCAATTCTTGATTGCGGCTGGTCTAATTGCGCGACCAGTTTACGATAGAGCGGTAATCGTGCTTGAGTATCACGAACGATAATCGCATTAAGGCCCGGCTCTGCTTCAACTGTTGCGCCACCATGAACTGAGGCGGTTTTATTACTTTTTACAGGCTTATCTGGACTGGTAACTTCTTTGCTAGACGCACTCGCCACTTGCGTTTGAACACCAGACACGACCCGTTTTAACACCGATGCGATGCCCGGGACCGTAATTGTCTGATCTCGATATGCAATTTCTCTATCCGTTGCAGAAGCGTACTTCAAAGGAATTATCTCAACGAATAATTCGTCGGTTGAATTCGATTTCTGCAGCAAGCGCGTTTCCAATGCCTCCGCCGTTTGTACCACTAAGTCGACATAACGTGGAGGACCAGCAAGATAGACTAACCCTTTGCTCTCAGCAGCTCTCCAACCATAACGAGAATCCCAAACGCCGGTGGAAATTAACGTACTGCGTAGCTCTCTAGCCGTAAGTAATTCCAATTGAAGTAAACGTGAGCGAGTTTCTGTCGCCTTATAGACATGTAAGACGGCTCCATCGAAATACCACATCAAGTTGTACACTTGCGATAAGTAATCGAGGAATTCCGCCGGATCTTCAGGGGTAAAACGCCCATTCACTCGATCGTTGACTTTGTCACTAACAGAAACCGAGACACGATAATTTGCACCGAAGTTATTCAACAACTCTTTTAATGAGTCATTATCTGCATAGTAGCGGAACGGTTGTTCGGGCCAGTGTAAGTCTGTTGCTTGCGCGTATCCCAAAGGAACAACACTCACTGCGCATAACAATGCCTTTGTTGCAGCACGCCTAATGTTGGGAAAGATTTTTAGCATCATGGTAACCACACTGTATGGTTGATTGTGTGGTTCACGCGTTCTTGTTCCAATAATGCAATGTAACGCTCACATAGATTGACGTGCTTAGAAAGCAAAGCAGAGAACCGTTCCACCGAACAGTCCTCAACCCGTACTTTACTTTGCAAAATCAATTGCTGATCATCATTGGTTGTCAGTACGCCGCCATCCTCACGAATGGTTTTTAATGAGAGCTGCATGCAACGTTGTAACGCTTGTTCTTGTTGATAATCTAGATGCTCTTTAAACTGGAAGGGTAACGTCGCTTCCCATAAAATCCATGACGCACGTTGCTTGATGGTCAGTGATAACTGGTCAACCTCGATGTTGTAAGAACCATTTTCTGAGGCAATAAAATCCCCTACCTTTAGCGCTTCCGCTAAAGATTTCATCATCTTATCTAACATTTAACGCCCTATTTAGATCTGGCTGAGGTGATTGCAAGCCTGGCCGCACTGACCACTTTGAGTATCAAAATAGTAGTGATCGATATCACCAACAGTTTGCATGTTCTTGAACCATTGCCATACTTTCGCAACCGCATTTTGGTCGTTGTAAACCACATCGCATGCATCCCAAACTTCGTTCAGCTCAGGGGCTTCAAGTCGCACTTCCGAACACCAATTTTTCCACTCAGAAATAAATTGTTCGGTTGTAGAGGTGTACTCCGCGAACCCTTTCAGCTCGTCTAAAGACGGTTGCCACTTCTCAATTAACAAACGATGACATTCAATCACTTGCAACTGTTGTTCGCTTAACGTCCCAAGTTGCTTTTTAAGTTGATGCTGCTGGCTCTTAATAAGATCGAGTTGCTGTTGAACAAAGACGGCACTGGTGTCTTCCCCTGATAGCTTCGACCAATATTCCTTCTGAATATCGAGTTGATTGATAAGTTGTTCAACTTTAATCGAAGCATGAAGAGCACTTTGATCGACTTGTCGGTTAATCCACTCGTTGAGTGATAAATGGAAACAAAGCATCAACGTTTTTGGGACAGCCAAATTAAAGCGAAAGCCCAGACGAGAGTTGATGTAGTCCAGCCTTTGTTCGAACGTTGTGATTGTGCTGCTATCACTGAGCTGCGATCCAATTTCCAAAAATAAACGCATGGCAAACCGGTCTATCGAAGCACCAAGTTTTTGATACGTTTTAACTAACTGGCTAGCGCATAGGCTATCGACGACATTTCTATCCAACAAGCGTTGAAGTAAAGATAACTGCTCATAATTTATGACGCCTTCACTCAACAATTGTCGGTGATTGACGTGCACAACATTGAGATCCTGCGTAGGTTTCGAGGCGCTTTCATAACGAGCTCCTCTTTGTAAAACAGTCACTTTCCGCTGTGTCACTATGCTGTCTGGAAAAAGCGAACGGCGTCGCCAATGCTGCTTTTTCATTTATGTTCGTCTCCGCACCCCTTTCGAACAATCCAGAAAGAAAGAGATGTAATAATTTTTAATCGTTCGTTGTTACACGATACATAATAGAATTTACACTGGTGAGTGACTTTCAAAATTAGTCAGAAAATTTTAGTCCCAAGTCATTTCATTTCGCGATAGCCACTTGATCGTCTCCCGAACGTACGCGGCTTGGGGTCGTTCCAAAACGACGACGGTAACTCTGCGTAAAGTAAGACTGGCTGGAAAACCCTGCCTCCATCGCCACATCTACGATGCTCATCTTGCTCGTCAACAGCAGTTTATGAGCATGCAGTAGTCGACGCTCACTGATCCAGGCTCTTGGAGAAATGCCATAGTGCTCATTAAAAAGCTCTTTAAAAGTGGTTAAGCTGGCACCAAACTCCTGCGCGTAGTCTGTCAACTTCCATTCTTTTAAGTAATGCTGTTCCATAAATCGACGTAACCGTTCCGACGTACGGTTTGTTTGTTGTGACAGCAACGCATACAGTGATTCTCCTCCTTTGCTGTGTAGCAAGAGAATGAGTAGTTCTTCGTATTTTAGGCACATAATGGCATCAGGGTACGCTTGTTGCTCAAGCGTCTGCATGCTGGAAAGCACTTGTTCAACGAGTATGTTCAAACCAAAAGTAAACAAACCAGAACAAACTTTGTCTACCTTAGGCAGCATCATCAAGAGATCACTGTGTTTTTGCAGCAACTGACTAACGAGTTCATTGTCGTAGGCAATAATCGACGCTTTGTATGCCCCATCTAGCGGAGAGTACTCTAACAAGTAATCTCCTTGGGATAGAAATACCCCATTTTCTGCAGCAACATCGATTGTGCAATCACCTGTTTGAACTCGAAGCTGACCATTGTGAACGACAACAATGTGAGACTGGTCTGAGTGAAATACTTCGTCAGATTTTTCATAGCAGGAAAAACTACGAATTTTTCGTGAACTCGAGTCGACCCTTTCTGAGTTTAGTTGGCCTGACACATCCATTTTCTACCCTTCATTATTTTGAGTTTCTCAGTGCAAATGTTGAGAAACTTTCAAAGCACTACTTTGATTGTTGTTATTTCTAAGTACTGCTGTATGAATTAAAGAAGCAAAGAAAAGAGCATAGAAGTTCTATCACTTACCATACCCCCCGAATAATTAGCGAATAACCCAAGCATTACCTTTACCTAAAGGTAAAAGTTTGACTTAGTAAATTTCTGCTGTCCGTCTTTATTATTTTTATCAGATAGCGTTTATCATTAGCCCAAACTTAAATATCATTTCGTTATTTAAGTTTGGTTGTTTTGTTATACATTAGAATACAATTAAATAGATTTCGGCATCGTTTCTAGAACAAAATTAAATTTCCAAAATCATAAAAATGTATGTTTTATAGCCTAAAACGCCAAGCCAACGTGTTCAAGGAGCGAGATATAATCATAAAAAATACTGTTTTTGCAACAAGTATGAGTCTAAAAAACAACTGACCCGATGACTTCAAAGTCATGTAATTAATGTTTATAAAAGACAACAAATCTTTCACAACAGGAAAGATATAGTCTTTATTTTTATAAATTAGAAAATTCTAATAAAAATGTAGTACTTAAAATTTTATCTGTTTATTTTTGGAACAAGAATCAAGTTTTCTTGTTTATTTCCCTCAAAAAATAAATAGTTCTTTTCTTTTTCCGCAACGAGATCACCGTTTGAATAAAGCTTTCCAATAATCTTCATTTTTCCTTCACCAGCTTGAATTGGTGCAATTAAAAACGAATACTGCACAGGCAACTGAACACCTTGGTAGCTCTGAGATGCCGATTTAAAGCATTGATTATCAATAATTTTACATATTTCCACTTCAAGAGAAGTAATCGAAGGTGGAAAGTAGCCGTCGACAGAAACCCAACCATAGACTGATGCCTGACTCTGTGTATCAAAGCCATCCACCCCATTAACGGACACAGTCTGACTGCACCCACTCAGTATGAATAACCCAATAAAACCAGCCCATATAGAATTGTTCATTATGACCCCATAAACTTATTTTATATAATCTAGCTCATTTGAAATTCACACAATTCTTTATGTAAAAATATAAAAGATCAACTTATATTTATACTACAAGCGGACAATAAATCGCACTTTTCAACAACACGTAGTTAACATGGACTGTAATTTCAAAAGCAGTTTCTGCTCACTTTCATTCCTTCCTTAATTGAAGTTTATTAGAGAAAAATGATATTCATATATCTCACTGCCATCGAGATATGCATCTGAACACATTTAATTTTGCCTTTCTATTTCTCTCAACACATTTAAAAGCCAAAATATAATAACAACCGACTAATATTGATAAACATGAAGAGATACATCTAATATTTTCCTTGATAAAATTTCAAAAGGGACTATTCCTATGTCAGCACGCCAAACTATCGATGAGATTTTGCTAAAGTTTGCTCATCAAATAGGCTTGCCTGCACTGCATCTAACGGAAAATGAAGTAAGCTTAGCCTTTGATGATAATCTAAGGGTGCATATCATCTTTCATCCTGAATCGACAACTCTGCAGCTCGAAGCTGAGATTGTTGGCCTTCAAATTGTAAATTCCGATCTCTATCGCTCTTTCTTGGCCTTTAATTATCACTGGCCTGAGCACCAGTTATTTTTTAGTTTGGATAACCACCGACATGTCCTATGTTTAAACCGACTCATTAACATTAGGCGACTGGATTACGAATATTTTGAAACAGCTTTAGCAGAATTGCTGACGCACAGCGAGTCGTGGGAAGCGTTATTGTCTTCTCATGTAACCATTGATGAGGCACCACCGATGCCACAAACTTTAGACTTGAGAGTTTAGGTGTCTTTATGTCCAATGACATCCAATCCACATACACCAATTCATCGGTTCATGACGTTCAACAAGCGCAGCAAAGTGATGCAGTGCCGCAAGGAACGTTTCATGGCCGTAAAGTCACCCTACTCTCCTCATCAGAAAGCAGTATGACGCGAACAAGCTCTAAAAGAGAGCTTGGTGAATGTTTAAATCAATTTGCCAGTCTCGAATCTTGCAATCGCGTTTTGGACTTTGATCCGCAACTCAATATTGACAAGCAAAACGCCGCCGTAGAAAAGCTTATGGAACGAAAAGTGGCGATAATTCAACGTTCCTGATATCACAATATAAGTAGGTTAAACATCTAAGTTAACCTTCAGCCGACAAGCTCACGCTAATAAAAAACCCCGAAGATTCGGGGTTTTGATTCATACTGCTTTTTCTTTATTAATTACTTAGTTTCACTAGAAGAAGCCTAACGGGTCGATGCTGTAGCTAATCAGCAAGTTCTTAGTATTCTGGTAGTGATCCAGCATCATCTTGTGCGTTTCGCGCCCGATACCCGATTTTTTGTAACCACCGAACGCTGCGTGTGCAGGGTAAGCGTGGTAACAGTTAATCCAGATCCGGCCAGCTTCAATATTACGGCCCATACGATATGCAACGTTCGCATCACGTGTCCAAACACCTGCGCCTAAGCCATATTCAGTGTCGTTTGCGATTTCCAACGCTTCAGCCTCATCTTTGAATTTGGTGATAGCGATCACTGGGCCAAAAATTTCTTCTTGGAAGATTCGCATCTTGTTGTGGCCTTCCAACATGGTTGGCTGAATGTAGTACCCCTGGTTGATAGACTCTGGCTGTTCTGACACTCCACCACCAAAGACCACTTTTGCGCCTTCTTCACGGCCGATTTCCAGGTAACTTAAAATCTTATCAAACTGTTCTTGAGAAGCCTGAGCACCAACTTGAGTATCGGTATCGAGCGGATTACCTTGTTTAATCAGCTGTGCACGTTCCGTCAGTTTCTCTACAAACTTGTCATAAATCGCTTCATGAACCAGTACGCGAGATGGACAAGTACAAACTTCACCTTGGTTGAAGAAACCAAGTAACGTACCTTCGATACACTTATCAAGATACTCATCTTCGTAATCGAAGATATCTGAGAAGTAGATGTTTGGAGATTTACCACCTAACTCAACTGTCGATGGGATCAAGTTGTCTGCTGCACATTTCAGAATGTGGTTGCCAACTTGCGTAGACCCGGTAAACGCGAGTTTCGCAATGCGGTTGCTGGTTGCTAATGCTTGACCCGCTTCAGAACCATATCCGTTTACAACGTTGATGACACCAGGAGGAAGAAGGTCACCGATTTTTTCCATCAGAACCAGAATGGATGTTGGGGTTTGCTCTGCTGGCTTCAATACCACACAGCAACCCGCCGCTAGTGCCGGTGCTAGTTTCCAAGCCGCCATCAACATTGGGAAGTTCCACGGAATAATTTGACCAACCACACCAATCGGTTCTGGGAAGTGGTAGCTTGCGGTGTGCTCATCCAGTTCTGCCGCACTGCCTTCTTGTGCGCGAATACAGCCAGCGAAGTAACGGAAGTGATCCACTACTAAAGGTAAATCTGCCGCCAAGGTTTCGCGAACTGGTTTGCCGTTTTCCCAAGTTTCTGCAACAGCAAGCTCTTCTAGATGCTGCTCAATACGGTCAGCAATTTTCAGCAAGATGTTCGAACGTTCTGTCACGCTGGTTTTGGCCCATTTTGCTCTGATGTTGTGCGCGGCATCCAGTGCTAAATTAATATCTTCCTCGCCAGAGCGAGCAACTTTACAATACGCTTGTCCGTTGATTGGTGAGATATTGTCAAAGTACTCACCACCCGTTGGTTTTACCCATTCCCCACCGATAAAGTTATCGTAATGCGATTTAAAGTTAACAATGGCATTTTCACTACCTGGCTGTGCATAGATCATAACTCTTCCTTTTGTTTCTCGTTCAATGTGTTATTGCAGTGTCGTATCGCACTGTTCACAAAGAGCATTACGCAAGTCACACGCCAACTACGCCACACTTGTTGTTAATTAAATGTAAAACTATGATTACCAAGCGATAACAAACCAAGTGAGCGATGTTTGAGCGGATGTATGGTGTGAACACCAATGTTCAAGTGTTCCAAAATGGCACACCCTCACTGTGACAAAATGGTACAGTCATGGAACTTCAACATATTAGCGATAACAATTGGCTTTCAACTTCATGGGTCAGAAGTGAACAAGCGGGTTTAAAACAGCGTCGACGCCCTGAAGATATTCGAGTAACGCCAGCAACGCTCCAAGATAGGCGTCACCAACTCAATTTTTTGCTAGAGGCAGTTACTCAATTTGCACTCCCTTTGTTTAATCAGCTATTTGCTCATAGCGACAGTCGCTTAATTTTGACGGATTCAGATGGTGTCATCATCGGCAGTTGGGGACAGCCTAGATTTCGTGAGAAGTTGACGGAAATCTCGCTAAGCTCTGGAGCATGCTGGCAAGAAAAGGTCAAAGGCACCAACGCTATTGGTACAGCCTTGGTTGAAGCAAAGCCCGTTTCTGTTATTGGTGATCAGCACTTTATCCAACACCATCGTTTTATTAGCTGTTCGGCTAATCCTATTTTCGATCATCTTGGTAACCTCATTGGCGTATTAGATATTACGAGCGAGCAAAAGAGACATGACTTCTCAACGCAAGTACTAGTACAAAACATGGTCCAGCAAGTGGAGAATCAACTACTTAACTTGATTCCACAAGGGCATATTCGTGTGGATTTAGCGTGCGAAAAAGGTTTACTGAATAGTGGTTGGCAAGGAATTATCATTGCAAATGAAGACGGACAAGTTTTGGCTCACAATCAAGTAGCCTCTCAACTTTTTGCGCAAAAAAGTATCATTGGGCAATCCTTAGACGACATTCTATCCACTCGGGGAAATGAGCACCCTTTCGTTTTCAAAACAAAACCGCTTACCGATAAAGATAGCAAGGTCAAGTCTCGTGCTGTAGCGGCGTCCAATGATCTTCATTATGGCGACTCCGCTGTTGAGCACTGTTGGCAGCAAGCCAATCGCGTCATCGATAAAGACATCAGTTTGTTGATTCTCGGAGAGACTGGTGTTGGCAAAAACGAGTTTGTGAAAGCGCTCCATAAAAACAGCCAGAGAAAAACGGGACCGTTGGTTTCCGTCAACTGCGGAGCGCTACCAAAAGATCTGGTTGAATCTGAATTGTTTGGCTACGTAGCCGGTGCCTTTACTGGCGCAAACAGCAAAGGCTATCAGGGAAAAATTCGCCAAGCGCACAAAGGGATTTTGTTTCTGGATGAAATCGCGGATTTACCCTTGGAAGCTCAAAGCCGATTGCTCCATGTATTGCAAGATAAAACCGTGCTTCCCGTGGGTTCCAACCAAAGCATTCAAGTCGATACGCAAATCATTGCAGCCACGCATAAAGATCTGGAACATTTGGTCAGCGAAGGATTGTTCCGCCAAGATTTGTATTATCGCCTTAATGGCTTGATCATTGAGCTACCTCGCTTTGAGGAGCGTGAAGATAAACGACAACTGATTGAGAACATTCATCGGCGTCACGCCGAATCTGAACAACAGCTTTGCCCTCACCTACTTTCTCTGATGCTGTCTTACTCATGGCCAGGAAATTTGCGTGAACTCGATAGTTTAATCAAAGTATCCGCCTTAATGGCGCAAGGTGAAGAAATATTGGAACTCACACACGTCCCAGCCCACCTAAGTAAGAAACTCAGCCAAGCTCAAGAAGGAGTAGTATCCGCTGAACCAACTTCAGAACTGCGTGCAACCGTCGAAGATAAGTTGCTCAAAACATATCAAGCCAACCGGGGGAACATTAGCAAAACGTCTCGTATGCTTGGTGTGAGCCGAAATACCATTTACAGAAAATTGAAAAGCCTTGGCATATTAAGTTAATTCTACGACCTCAGATACAAAAAGAGCACCGTTGCGGTGCTCTTTCTCTTTGAAACCTAGCTTACAGGCCGCCTTGTTGTTGTGCCTGTTTTACTAATGCCTGACGTTGAGTTTCCTTCTCAGAGATCACTTGATTGTCCTTGTGCATTTCCTGTTCCAATTCTGCTGGAATGAAAACAAAGTACTTGTTAAGAGTCATCTTAGAACCTCAATTTGCTGTGTTAATTACCTTCTTGGTCGACGTAAACAAAACCAGAAAAACATGTTTTACTGGATCCTTGTTGCTAGTTTCAAAAAATAAAGGATGTTCATATAATAAACATCCTCCATGTGGGCGCTAATTATAGGCGTAGTTTAAAGGCTTACCTAGCACTCTTTTTCACCTTTTGTGCAATCTGAGTTTCGATCGAAAAACGGATTTAATTGCCCGTAATTACTAAGGTATTGTTAAAAAGAGAAAAAAGCTTTTACTGTAACTGACGACAGGGATGAGCTTACGAGTGTAGGTTCACTTGCAATTGTGTATCGTAGAGTTCGAATACGATAATAATAACGCTACATGCCCTTAATCTGCGTAGTTAAAAACTTTGAAGTGATAGACAACCGAAGTCATATCTGTGCAACTCAGTTTAACGATTTGTCTACCGGTTCAATATTTCACCTTTTTTGAGAAATCTTTAGCCACTTTTTTGTGTGAAACGCCCCAAAAGAGCAGACAATTAAAAGTGTGGCATATGACCACAATTGTCTATCCCCACTTAGCTTCGGGAGGCGTTTATGAAAAGTAACAAACTTGGCCATGTGATGTCTTTCAGCAGGATGTTTTCCTTCATTGCATTCTTGACGGCCACATTCGCATGGATTCTCAGCATGTACGCCCTATTTACTGTTTCTTTAGTGGCTCTTGTGGTCAGTGCAATTCTCTACCTAAAAGACAGGTTTTATCAAAGCAAGAAAACGACCACTGAAAAGAGCGCCTAGGCGCTCTTGAAGTTCCGTAAAAGCAGACACAAAAAAGGATGCCACTTGGGCATCCCTTTATATCTTTATATTTAGTCGGTTTACTTAAAACGATTACACGTCGTAAGTTGTAGACGCTGTGTCGCCGCCTGTACCAGTCCAGTTAGTGTGGAAGAATTCACCACGTGGACGGTCAATACGCTCATAAGTGTGAGCACCGAAGTAGTCACGTTGAGCTTGAAGCAGGTTCGCTGGTAGACGAGCTGTTGTGTAACCGTCTAGGAAAGATAGCGCAGAAATCGTACATGGCATTGGGATACCAGACTCTAGAGACTTCGCTGCTACTTTACGCCATGCTGCTAGGCTGCCTTGTAGGATGTTTTTGAAGTACTCATCAGAACCTAGGAATGCGATGTCTGGGTTCGCTTCGTACGCATCACGGATGTTGCCTAGGAACGCAGAGCGGATGATACAACCACCACGCCACATTAGGGCTACGTTACCGTAGTTTAGGTCCCAACCGTTCTCGTTCGATGCTTCGCGCATTAGCATGAAGCCTTGAGCGTAAGAGATGATCTTAGAAGCTAGTAGCGCTTGACGTAGTGCATCAACCCACTCTTGCTTGTCGCCTTCAACTGGAGTGATTGTCTTACCGAATAGAGATTCAGCTTCAACACGTTGGTCTTTCAGTGCAGATAGACAACGAGAGAATACAGACTCAGAGATAAGTGTTAGTGGAATACCTAGGTCTAGTGCGTTAATACCAGTCCATTTACCAGTACCTTTTTGGCCTGCTGTGTCTAGGATCTTCTCAACGAGAGGCTCACCGTCTTCATCTTTGTAGCCAAGGATGTCAGCCGTGATTTCAACAAGGTAGCTGTCTAGTTCAGTCTTGTTCCAATCAGCGAATACTGCTTGCATCTCGTCAGCAGACATACCAAGACCGTCTTTCATGAACTGGTAAGCTTCTGTGATAAGCTGCATGTCACCGTATTCGATACCGTTGTGTACCATCTTAACGAAGTGACCAGCACCGTCGTTACCAACCCAGTCACAACATGGCTCACCAGCGTCAGTTTTCGCAGCGATACCTTGGAAGATAGGCTTAACCGCTTCCCATGCTTCAGCAGCACCGCCAGGCATGATAGATGGACCGAAGCGCGCACCTTCTTCACCACCAGATACACCAGTACCGATGAAGTGGATACCTTTTTCACGTAGTGCAGCAACACGACGGTTTGTATCTGGGTAGTTAGTGTTACCACCGTCAATAATGATGTCGCCTTTGTCTAGCAGAGGTACTAGCGCTTCGATGAACTTGTCTACAACGTCACCAGCGCGAACCATCAACATTACTTTACGCGGCGTTTCTAGCTTCTCTACTAGTTCTTCTAGAGAGTATGCACCGATGATGTTCGTGCCTTTTGCTGGACCTTCCAGGAACTCGTCTACTTTAGCAGCAGTACGGTTGTGAGCAACCACTTTAAAGCCGTGATCGTTCATATTTAGGATAAGGTTTTGCCCCATTACTGCTAGGCCAATTACACCGATATCACCTTTCATTGTTTCTCTCCAATTTTATTTCATCGACGAGCAGCGTCTTAAGCAATTTTTGCTGCCGCGTCTAAATCTAAATACCATTCCGTTAGGCCCGATTTCGCTTGAATCTTAGCCGCTGGGTATGGCAGTGCGTGTGCTGGTGAACTGTTAATTTCTTCAACAATGTCCGCTTTTCCTGCACCAAGCACTAAGTAACTAATGCGTTTCGCTGCTTCTAATACGCGTGCGGTTTTCGACACACGAAGTTGGCCCGATTCAGGATGCGACGCCACAAGAGATAGGTTCGCATCATCATAATTCGTTTGGCCAGGGAACAGAGAAGCTGTATGACCATCTGCACCAACGCCTAATAAGATCCAGTCAAACACAGGTGTGCCGTTTTCATTCGGGATTACCTCTGCCATCTCTTTTGCAAAGCGCTCGGCTTCTGCTTTAGGCTCATCTTCGCCACGGATGCGGTGAATGTTTTCTGCAGGAATATTTACTTGGCTAAACAACAACGTGTTCGCTTCACCGTAGTTGCTTTCTGCATCGTCAGGGGCAACACAACGTTCGTCACCCCACCAAAAGTGGAGGTTTTCCCATTGAATGGAGGTTGCGTAAGCCTCTGAAGCCAGTAGTTTAAACAGCATTTTAGGAGTGCTGCCGCCAGAAAGAGAGATGTGAACAGGTCTGCCCATTTCGCTAAACGCTTTCATATCGTTAGCTAGGCTTTCAACTACCTGTTCTGCTGTTTGGTAGATCTTATGGTTGATCATAGTTCACAGTAATCCGTATCTGTTAAGTTTTTACATGGGAAACGCCAAGCGCGGCCATCACGCTGTAACAAGTCATCTGACTCTTTAGGTCCCCAAGTGCCGCATGCGTACCCGAAGAGGGATTGTGGATCTTGCTTAAAATCTAAGATTGGCTGTACGTATTGCCAGCACGCTTCCACCGCATCACTACGTGCAAATAGCGTAGCATCACCATTCAAAGCATCAAGTAGAAGGCGCTCGTATGCCGTTAGCATTTGCGTTTCTTGCAGGTCAGCGTAATGGAAGTTCATTTTCACTTCCTTCGCTTCAAAGCCTGCGCCTGGCTCTTTCAAGCCAAAGCTCATTTGAATGCCTTCGTCTGGTTGAATACGAATGATCAGCTTGTTTTCTGGTGCGTTTTGACCAAACACAGGATGCGGTGTTTGTTTAAAGTGGATAACCACCTCAGTAACGCGTGTTGGAAGACGCTTACCAGTACGCACGTAAAATGGCACGCCATTCCAACGCCAGTTGTTGATGTACGCTTTCAAACCGATGTAAGTCTCTGTACGAGAGTCGTCTGCAACTCCCGGCTCTTCACGGTAGCCGCGTAGGCTTTGCCCACGGACTTCAGACGCCGTGTATTGGCCTAATACTAGATCGTTGCGCAGAGCGTTTTCGTCTAATGGCTTTAGGCATTGAAGCACTTTTACCACTTCATCACGCATCGAGTCTGCATTGATTTGCGCTGGTGGTTCCATACCTACCATTGCTAATACTTGTAGCAAGTGGTTTTGGAACATGTCGCGCACAGCACCAGAGTTGTCGTAGTAACCACCACGCTCCTCTACGCCAAGGAATTCTGCGCCTGTGATTTCAACGTAATCAATGAAGTTACGGTTCCAAAGCGGCTCAAACATCGCATTAGAGAAACGAAGCACAAGTAGGTTTTGTACCGTTTCTTTACCTAAGTAATGGTCAATTCGGTAGATTTGATGCTCTTGGAAGTGCTCGTGAATTTCTTTGTCCAGAATACGCGCCGATTCAAGATCATAGCCGAATGGTTTCTCAATGATCAGGCGTTTCCAGCCATCCTCTTCACTGTTAAGACCATGTGCTGCAAGACTTGCAGGGATCACACTGTATAAACTTGGTGGGGTTGCTAAGTAAAAAAGCGTATTGCGTTGCTCGAATTGATATTCGTCCGCAAGTTGGTCTAAGCGAGAAGATAGCTTACCGTAATCTTGTGTGTCAGAAGTATTAATTGCTTGGTAGTGCAGATGGTTAATAAATGCATCAAGCGTTTCTGGCTCAGTCTTTTCCATTTCCTGAAGCGATTTTTTCAGCTTCGCGCGGTAAGACTCATCACTGTATTCAGTGCGACTTACACCCAGAATGGCAAAATTCTCTGGAAGCTGCTTGTTCGCGTAGAGGTGGTATAAAGCAGGAATGAGCTTACGGTACGTAAGGTCACCTGAAGCACCAAAAATAACGATGCTGCTGTTTTCTGGTATTACCATCATCTTTCCCTTAAAAACGAGGTACTTATTGTGTGCCCGGATACGGCTAGAGAATGAGCCAACCCTATCAATGGCACCTCAAAATAGAAAATTGGTCTTACCTATTACGTTGATAGGTAAAGTCTATGGGCCCAAAGAACCTCAAGAAGTTGCATTTCCGATTCTTGGAAACACGACGTATTGAGGTCATTTAAGTCACTTATGTCTCAAAAGTACACACTGTACTCGCTGGAGGAGAGTCCGACACGGGGCAATATTGTCTACGACTATTTGATTTACATCAACACTTGCCAGTGCAAACGTTTAAATAAGTTGCACAAAACGTCATAAGTGATTGTATTTTATTGATAAAAAAAGTTTCATCTGAACGCTCCAAAATTTAAGCAAAAACTCTAATATGGGCAATAATTACTCATCCTTGCAATCCATTACAGTTTTATCGTGATCTGTGTTACTTACTTTTTATTTCATCACCCTATTGATAATGATACTCAATTAAAGATAATGAAATCACTATTAATGTGAAAGTAGAACGCCATGAAATCAAGCGCCATTAACCCACATCCCATAAACCGAATACAATCGGTGCTTGACTACATTCACACCAACTTAGACAGCACTCTGAGCGTAGATGAAATATCGAAAGCAAGTTGTTGGTCGCGCTGGCAACTGCAACGCGTATTTCAACAACACACTGGCGTATCCGTCGCTCACTACATCAGAGAGCTTAAACTTAGCCTTGCGGCTGAGCGCTTAATCCATACTTCTGACCGCTCGTTAGATATAGCGATAGAAATGGGATTTACATCTGAACACGCATTTAGCCGTGCGTTCAGGAATATGTTTTCAAAAAGCCCCCGCGAATATCGAAAAACGCAACAACTCTCCGGGTTGAGGCAACCTTTGACGCTGCGTAAGACACCAGAAGAAGAGAAAAAACATCAGCGCTTTATTGAAGTTCGAATAGAAACAAAACCGGCTTTTGAACTTGCTGGTTATCATGAACCTATTCACGGATTGTTTTCCGCTACGCCCGATTTCCAATCCAAAGTACCGTCACTTTGGTCACGTCTTTATTCATCTGAAAACCTTAACAATTCGGAAAGTAGTTACTTTGGCGTGATTGATGTGACTCAAGCGTATTCAAACAACCAACAACTTGAGTATTGGGCAGGTTATGAGTGCAGTCCAACAGCAAACGCACCAAGATCAACGAACTCTTCCAACTCGGGGTTAGACCTCTTGGCTGTTCCTGAGCAAACCTACGCCGTCATTACACACATAGGCAAAGCATCAGAGCTCGCCTCAACGCTGGAATGGTTTATTTTACATTGGCTACCCTACTCTAATTATCATGCTATCGATGGTTATGAGTTAGAGCTTTATCCAGAAGGTTATGATGTTGATAGCGAACAAGCACAAATGCAGTATTGGATTCCTGTAGAGCCAAACGACGCGCTATCTTTAAAACCTAAGAACAGAAGAATAAGTTCCAAAGATTAGTGTTTTGCACCAAATTGTTAACTTTTCCTATTTCTTTGAATATAGAATACAAATAACAATCATTATCAATAAATAGAAAAAGTAGTGGAATTTATAAATATGGAAAGTCCGATTCGATTTCATCGTTCAGCGGTTGCTATCGTCGTATCCGCATTGCTCGCTGGCCACGCCAATGCAACTGAGAGCACATCCCAACACGAAACGATTACGGTGCTAGGAGAAACATACCGAAACACCGCAACTAAAACCGTTTTAGAACCGGAGGAAACACCGCAAGCGATCACGGTAATCACTAAAGATGACATGGACCTGCGCGGCGTAAACTCGGTGAGCGAAGCATTGCGTTATGCACCTGGCGTAAATACAGAATTGCGTGGCGGTGCCGTTTCCCGACTTGACCTATTCAATATTCGTGGTTTTATTAACTACACCAACTTTTATGATGGTCTTCCTTTGCTGTACAACGGTTGGAACCTTCAACCGCAGGTCGATTCCGTTGCTCTTGAGCAAATCGAGGTTTTTAAAGGGCCAACGTCTGTTCTTTACGGCAATATTCCACCAGGAGGTATGGTCAACATTATCGCCAAGGCGCCTCAGTCAACACCCTCGCACTCTGTCTCGATTAGTACAGGGACTAACAGCCTAAAAGAACTGACGTTCGACACCACAGGACAAGTTGGTGATTCTAATGTTGATTACCGTATCGTCGGCCTGGCAAAACAGCGAGATGGTCAAGCCGATACGTCTGAAGACGAACGTTACGTACTCGCCCCATCTTTCAATTGGCAAGCGACAGAAAACACATTAGTGAACGTGAATGTTTACTATCAAAATGATCCATCAGCAGGTATCTACACGACTGTGCCTGCGTCTGGCTCAGTGATTAAAAACCCACTTGGCTCGATGTCACCAAGCACTTATTTGGGGGATGAGGACTGGAACACTTACGAACGCGAAGTTCTGATGATGGGTTACAAAGTCCAACACGACTTTAACAACAATTGGCAAGTTCTACAGAATGCCCGCTACATGACCGCCGATGCCTATCAGGAAAACACATATAACGGTGCACTTGAAGCGGATAACCGTACCGTTGGTCGAAATGCCTATTTAACCGATGAAAAGTCCAAATCCTTTGTGATTGACAACCAACTATCTGGCTACGTTAAAACAGGAAATTTTGAACATAACTTATTGTTCGGGCTTGATTATCAGTATCTAGACTCAGATGTAAAATACAAAGACACGCTTGGGTATTCGCTAACTCAGGACATTTTTAATCCTGACCACAACAGCATTGATCGTAATGCACTGAATTTCCAATACAAACAAAACTTAGATATCAAAACGAAGCAGATTGGCGTTTATTTCCAAGATCAAGTTCGTTACGACCAACTTGTAATGATTGCAGGTCTTCGTTGGGATAAATACGATTCAAATACAGACGCCGTTAGCGATTATCTAGGAGCAGTATCCAACAGCAAGGAAGAGTTAGACGATACCAACGTATCTTTCCGAGTCGGTGGTTTGTATGAGCTAGACTTTGGCCTCTCGCCATACCTTACTTACTCGGAAAGTTTTGAGCCAATTGCGGGTGCCGACTCTTCTGGTAAAGCATTTGAGCCATCAACCGGTCATCAATGGGAGTTAGGCTTTAAATACGCACCATTATCTGGTGATATCTCAGGTAACTTAGCACTCTTCCATATTACGAAGAAAAACGCGATCTTGACCGATCCGAATAATCCATATGCACCGAACTATCAAGCGGGCGAAGTGGTATCACAAGGTATTGAACTTGAGGCAAAATGGCAAGCCACAGCACAAGCTGATTTCACTCTAGGCTATACATATACCGATATGGAGATTACCGAGGACAGTTATTACAACCAAGAAGGTAAAACGCCGGTTTGGGTACCTGAGCAAACGGCCTCTCTATGGGCAAATTACTTCTTTGAAGGAAATCTTTCAGGCCTTCGTACCAGTGCTGGCGTTCGCTATGTCGGAGAAGCACAAATTGATGCACAGAATAGTCAAAAAGTACCGGACTACACCTTGTTTGATTTAGCAGCAAGTTACGATTTCTCAACGGTATCTGAATCAATGAAAGGGGCTAGCGTCACGCTTTCTGCAAGCAATCTATTCGATAAAGAATACTATTCTTGTTACGACAAAAATAACTGTTGGTTTGGCGCTGAGCGCTCTATCGAAGCGAAGTTAGAATACAACTTCTAACCTCTTAGAGCGGAACAGCAGTAATTTGTAAAGCGATGGTTTCTAAAACAAGCCATCGCTTTTTATTTTGCATAGAGCATCAATATAAATGCTACCGTGTCACTTTTTTATAGCACCTTTCTGGCCTACCAACAGAGCCATAGTTTAAATCAGCCTCTAGTTCACCAGTAGTGATAAGATACTCCAAATAACGCCTTGCCGTTGTTCGGCTCACTCCGATTTTTTCACCTGCCTCATCAGCGGTTAGCGCACTGCCATTTGGAAACAACTCCCTGATCTTGTCTAGCGTTACACCATCAATCCCTTTCGGTAATCGGTTCGGCAAGTTGTCTTGATTGGCGTGAGACTGCAGCATTTTATCAACGAGGTTCTGATCCAAACTCTCTACGATGTCTAGTTGTTGGCGTTGGGACACATACTTTTTCAGTGCGGCATCTAAACGTGGAAACATCACTGGTTTTAGCAGGTAATCGACAACGCCACCTCTCATTGCCTGTTGTAACGTATCGACATCCCTTGCGGCTGTAATCAAAATGACATCACACGTTTGGTTACTTGCACGCAGTGTATTTAGTATCTCAAGCCCTGTGCCATCGGGAAGATAGACATCCATCAATAGTAAATCTGGCTTAAGAATGTCGAGTTGCATTTCCGCTTCCATTCTCGTGGTCGCAATTCCAACCACTTCCAAACCTGTCAGTTGGCTTAAGTATTTGTGGTGCAGCTCAGCAATAGCCAGATCATCTTCAATGATCATTACGCGAGTCGCCATACTCATAATTGTTCTTCCTTGGGTAAGTACACCGTTATTCTTGTCCCATAATTTGTATTGGGTATCATCTCAACATGGCCGTGATATCGAGTAGCAAGCTGATTGACAAGGTGCAACCCAACACCTCGATTTTGACGAGATTTCGTTGAAACGCCTTTTGTAAATAATGTTTGTGGATCCATTGTTTTTGGGAGGCCACAGCCATGATCTATCACCTCAAGTATCACTTCATTTCCGTAATCGCTAACGGACACATCAATGTTTCTGCGTTCTGACGCAACATTTGATTCATCGCGAATTGAAGTTAACGTGGCATCGAAAGCGTTATCAATCAAATTACCCAAAATTGTGACAAGATCTTCCGAATTTAGCCACTCAGGCAGGGGCTCCAGACGACTGCCTTCCTCAACCACCAGTTGTAAGCCTAACTCGCGAGCGCGTTCAGTTTTTCCAAGCAACATACCTGCAATTAGCGGGTCCTTAACGGTATCTCTTAAAAACTCAATCATTGCTTGATAGTGTGCGGTTTCTTGTCCAATTAACTTTTGCACCGCATCAAGCTCACCCATTTGTACTAGCCCGCTGATAGTGTTTAGCTTATTGCGATGCTCATGGGTTTGCGAACGTAACAAATCTGCATATTCCTTGGTTTGTGATAGCTGCTCGGTTAGATCATTGATTTCATCCCTTAAACGGAAACTCGATACCGCCCCCACGATTTTTCCATCAACATAAATTGGAGAGCGATTTGCAATCAGGCGCTTATGATTAAGGAATATCTCAATATCATGATCTTCCTGCCCGCTTTCTAACACTGTATATAGATCGCTATCACGCAGCGTATCAGTCAAAGGTTTATTAAGCGCTGATTCTCTATCAATACCGAGAATCTGGCAGGCACTACGATTTATCGAGCGAAGTATCCCTTGGGCATCAATGCTTAACACGCCCTCTTTGATGGTGCTCATCGTCACTTCTAATTCGCCGTACAACCGCCCTATCTCTTCAGGCTCAAAGCCTAAAATGGCGCGCTGAAACTTTCTCGACGCATAATTGGATACAATGGCGTTAGCGACGACAACTACGATGACCATTAAAATCAAAAAGGCCAAAAATGGTTCGATGCGGTCTTGCAGTCGGTCGAGCAAATAGCCAACCGAAACCACACCAATGATGTTCCCTTGCTCGTCAAAAATCGCAGCTTTACCACGAACTGAATAACCTAACGAGCCCTGTGCCGTCGAAACATAAGACAACCCCTGTTCTAGCGCTCGACGATTGTCGCCACCTCTCATTGGCTTGCCCAACCGCTCATCAACAGGGTGGATTAAGCGTACTCCCTTATGGTCGCCAATAACGATGAATGCAGCACCTATGGCTTCGGTTAATTCTCTAAAGCGAAGTTGGTATGGCTGGGGGTTTTGGGTTTCGATCATTTCACGAACAACCGCTGAGTCCGCTAAAAAACGGGCAACACCCAGTGCTTTTTCTCCCATTTCTTGCTCTTGATTGATTTTGAGATAAGTGAACCCCGCGGCGACAAGCAATAACAGCTCTATCAACCCCGATAGCGTCATGATAATGAGCATCCGCTTACGAAAGCTGATGGTTTTCCAACTCATTGATACATCCTTGTGATTCACTCTTGAGCGTAACGTTAACACTCAGTTAACAGCATGACGTTGTCGCGGTGATAAATCTGTGAGGAAGGCAAACAAACCGCAGAGTTTACGGTTAATTAATCGACGAGCTGAAACATAAAATTACAACCATTCACCAAATTTAGCATTCCTCTCTGATACTCAATTCCATACATAAATTGCCCTTAAAATCATGATCGCGATCACACCGATTTTAGCGGTTTTTGAGGCGTTTTTAGACTTTACAACGTATAATTTTTAATCAACGAAACCAATGAGAGTTTCGGTTTGAAAGCAGTGAAGCTGGAAGTCTATTAAAAGCTCAACATTGATGTCAGTGATTTGGACACAAATAAAACAAAACACAAATACTGACTATATGACAAACACTTAGACACCATCTGAAAACTGGAAAACTATAAACAGAGGTGCATTTATAGTTAGAAGGAACACCAAACATGGAACGCGATACCTTTGGAATATGCCTGAATAAGGCGATGCTGTCAGAGAATATGTATTCAACATTTACACACGTCAGGGCTTATGAAAAAAACGGAGGCGGTACTTCTGATCTAAAAGTCCTGTTATCGTTCCCTCAAATGAGTGGAAAAGATCTATTGAATACGATGCGAGGTTCTCGTCAGCTCGAGTGGAGAGCAGAGTTTCACTGTCCATATACGAAATAAATTTGTAACATCTCCCGCGCCCAGCACAAATATAACTGGGCGCATACTACTGCCCAATTTTCCCTCCTACTTAACACGCAGTTACGAATCCTTTATATTAGAGCTAATACTCTACGACAAAGCAGCCATTATGAAAAAAACAGGAAAGGTTTGGATACTGGGCTTACTTAGCAGCTCGATTTCCCTTGCCTGTCATGCGGCACCGATCACTTTTGATACCGCATGGCAGCTATTGCTAGAAAACAACTATTCTCTCAAAGCTCAACGCTCAAACGTCGAGAACTACCAATACCAAGAGAGTGCCACCAGCAATCTCAACTTACCTCAGGTTACTATTGGCGCGAATTACACGCGTTTAGATACCGATATCACGCTGTCGGGAAAACAGATCCTAGACAGCACAGGAGCACACACTAACGTACCTCCTGCTTTTCAGCCTATTTTTGGTGCCTTAGCTAATACCACTTCGACCATAACCGAGCGCGATATTTTCTCTTCGTCTATTCGTGCCATTTGGCCAATTTTTACTGGTGGTCGAATTTCTGCGGCTCAATCAGCAGCAGAAGGCAAAACGGATGAGGCGAAAAGTCAGCTTTTAATGGAACAACAAGCGCGTTTTGAAGATTTATCGAAGTACTACTTTTCTGTCGTACTGGCAAAGGAAGTACTCGCAACGCGGCAAGCGGTTGAAGCAGGGCTAAAAAAGCATCGAGATTTTGCCATTAAGCTTGAAGAGCAAGGACAAATCGCGCACGTTGAGCGCCTGCAAGCAGAGGCTTCTTTAGATAAAGCATCTGTAGAAACACGTAAAGCAGCCAGCGATTTGAGTATCGCTCAGGCTGCATTAGGTAAATTACTCGCGCAAGATGATGCCGTAGAGCCCGCTGAATCTTTGTTTATCAACGACAGTCTTCCCCCTCTTAGCGCTTTTGTCGATCAAACGCTGCTTACCTATCCGGGGTTAGAACTTCTGAGCGCTAAACACAAACAAGCCTCTAGCTTAATCAAAGCAGAAAAAGGGAAATACTACCCTGAAGTTTATCTTTACGGCGACTACAGCTTGTATGAAGACGATTCTCTCGCAAGCCAAATGAAGCCTGACTGGTTAGTTGGTGTTGGTGTCAGCATTCCACTGATTGAATCATCAGGGCGAAGCGAAAAAGTCAAAGCCGCTCAAAGCGTCGTCTCGCAGGTCGACTCATTAAAGTCCCAAGCCAAACAAGACTTATCGCTGTTAGTCCAAAAGACATACTTGGAGGCTCAGCAAGCCATTGATGAAGTACAAGGGCTCGCATCTAGCATTGAACTCGCTAACGAAAACCTGCGCTTGCGTGAAAAAGCATTTACTCAGGGTCTGTCGTCTTCTCTGGATGTTGTGGATGCACAACTTTATGTCGCGAGTATAGAAACACAGCGTTCAGCGGCGCGTTTCCGCTATTTAATATCTTTAACCAAGCTACTCGCATTGAGCAGTGAAATGAACAGCTTCGAACAATATCAAAATACCGCTTATATCCCTGCTTCAACATCCAAAGAGGTGAAATAAATCATGGCAGCTAAATCACTAAAACCCGTTTTACTCTCACTTTGTGCTTTGGGTGTTGCCTCTTGGGTTGGGTATCAATTTTACCAAGCCTATCAACCGGAACCGATCCGCTTACAGGGATTAATTGAAGCCCAGCAATACAGTATTTCCTCAAAAGTTCCAGGGCGTATTGATGAGGTCATGGTACGTAAAGGCGACGATGTAGAGAAAGGTCAGCTTATTTTTACCCTTCATAGTCCTGAAATTGAAGCGAAGTTAGAACAAGCAAAAGCAGGTGAAAAAGCGGCGGACGCCTTAGCTCAAGAAGCTGAGAAAGGCGCACGTGAGCAACAAATCCAAGCAGCAAAAGATCAGTGGATGAAAGCCAAAGCCGCTGCGAATTTAATGGAAAAAACCTACAATCGTGTGAATAACCTTTATAACGATGGCGTGGTTGCAGAACAAAAACGCGATGAAGCTTTAACTCAGTGGCAAGCAGCGAAATACACAGAAAGTGCTGCGTTTCAAATGTATGAAATGGCAAAAGAAGGCGCTAGAAGTGAAACCAAAGTGGCTGCGGCGGAAAAAGCGCGCATGGCATCAGGTGCCGTAGCCGAAGTAGAAGCGTATGCGAAAGATACTCAGATCTACAGCTGGTTCGACGGCGAAGTCTCTCAAGTTCTGCTTCAAAGTGGTGAATTAGCACCTCAGGGCTTCCCAGTAGTTACTGTGATAGATACAGAAGATGCCTGGGCGACACTGAATGTGCGTGAAGATTACCTTCAACACTTTAAAAAAGGAGCAACCTTTGATGCCTATTTGCCTGCCTTAAATAAAAATGTTGAGTTCAAAGTAACGCATGTTGCCGTTATGGGTGACTTTGCAACGTGGAGAGCAACCGATGCTTCTCAAGGTTTTGATCTTCGTACCTTTGAAGTAGAAGCTCGTCCAGCTCAACCCGAACCTGAACTGCGTATGGGAATGAGTGTTGTCGTTGAACTTTAATCACAACCACTAGGTTAATGCTATGACGATTAAGATTTCACAGCGGCATATCTTACGACGAGACAAGTGGTTGCTTTCGTGCCTTACTTGGATACCGATTTTGCTCGCGATGATGATTTGGGGAGTGTTCTCTGCGGGCATTGCCCGGGATCTGCCAATCGGTGTGGTTGATCTACAACATTCCCAACTTTCTCGAAAGCTCATTCAATCTTTGGATGCGTCGTCGAGTCTGGCTGTTAGCTATCACTACACCAGTACAAGCGAAGCAAAAAATGCGATGATTGAAGGCGATATCTACGCTTACGCGGTCATCCCATCTAAGTTCGACCAAGATATTCTCCAACACCGCCAACCTCAACTTTCTGTCTTTTACAACAGTCAGTACATTTTGGTAGCGAAACTGATCAACTCTGCCGTTGCGCAAGCACAAGGCTATTTCGACGCTCAGGTTGAAGTAATGGGAAACTTGGCTAAGGGTAACACCACAACGTTAGCAGCGGCTGGACAAGCTGTACCCGTGTCGACACAAATAACCGCATTATTTAACCGTAACAATAACTACGCACAATTTTTGGTAACGGCTATCGTTCCAGCCATTTGGCAAATATGTATTGTAGTAAGCACTATTTTGATTCTTGCCGCGCACTTTCGCATTTATGGTGGAAAGAATGGATTTGCATTTTTGGGCGAAAAGCCATACGCCAGGCTCACTACCCTATTAAGTCAGTACATTCCGGTCTTTATGGCGCAAGGTGCGTTGTTCTTGTACTGGTTTTATTCCGTGCTTGATTGGCCAATGGAAGGCAGTTTTGTGGTTATGCTACTAGCACAATTGGCGACGGTTATCGCCTGTATCATTATGGGAGCGTTGTTCTTCTTCTTGTCGATGGATCCTGCACGTGCGATGAGTTTTGCTGGCGCGTTTACGGCTCCAAGTTTCGCTTTCATGGGAATTACATTCCCAGTTTCTGACATGAACACACTCGCTTATGCATGGCGTTCATTATTGCCGATTACCCATTACATTGAAGTACAAGTGAGTCAAGCAAACTATGGAGCATCGGCCGCGCAATCTTTAAGCTCGCTATGGCCTATGATTGGTTACGTTATGCCTCTGCTCATTACCGCTGCCTTGATGGGTAAACATCGAACAGCTTCATCAACACGCCAAGCGAAGGAGGCGGTATGACATTGTGGCAACTGATTAAAGCGGAACTTAAGGCCGTTCTAACCAATCCAGTCGTTACGTTGACCGTGTTTGGTGGTGTCGTATTTTACTCGTTTTTATACCCTTTGCCTTATGCACAACAAACGCCTCGTGAACAACCAATCGCGATTGTTAATCTAGATGGTAGTCTGACGAGTTTAAAGCTGGAACGTATGGTTGATGCCACCCCACAAGTCAACGTAGTCACTCGACTTCATACGATTGCCGATGCAAAGCAAGCATTTTTACAACGAGAGATCACCGGTTTTTTAGTCATACCGGAACACTTTTACAAAGACCTAATGCTAGGTAAAAGCCCGACTCTGGCCTACGCTGCGGACGCCTCGTATTTTCTCGTGTACGGAACCGTGGTAGAAGGATTGGCCCAAGCTGGAGGCACATTAGGGGCCCAAGTGAAAGTCAGTAAAATGGTGATAGATGGTGTGCCCATGAGTATGGCTAGCCATAATTACTCTGCTATTAAGCTTAATATGAAACCAACGTTCAACCCAACCATGGGTTACATCGAATACGTAGTGCCGGCAGTATTTGTTCTGATTTTACAACAAACGTTGATCATGGCGGTTGGATTACAAACGGGAACACAGCGTCATGGTCGTGGCTATTGGTCACAAGTATCAACGGGATCGCTGTTGCTTGTGAGAACGTTAGTATTTGTGGCAATTTATTATTTACTCGGCGCCTATTATTTTGGTTTTAGCTTCGAACGCTTAAACGTAAACCATATCGCCAACGCGGGCGAATTGCTAGCTATGTTGTTCCCGTTCTTTTTAGGTTGTTGCGGACTAGGCTTCTGGCTAGGTTACTTATTACCTCGGCGTGAACTTGTCACCTTAGTCGTCTTAGTGAGCTCTATGCCGCTCATTTTCTTGGCTGGTTTTATTTGGCCAATTGAAGCCATACCTACTCCCTTATTATGGATTGCTGATTTAAGCCCAAGCACTTGGGCGATAAAAGCTTTCTTAGCGCTAAACCAAATGGGGGCAACCTGGCAACAAGTCGCTCCACATTGGACGGCGCTTTGGGCACTCACCGTGCTTTGGGGTAGCGTTGCGTACTGGATTGCTAAGCGAAGTAACAAGCCAGTTGTAACAGAGAGCTTGGGGTGACAGCTGACATTTTTTATTACTATAAAAAAAGCCGGGTAACTAAACCCGGCTGAAAATCTGCGTCCTTGCAGCGGACATATGGTAAAAACACTTTTTGCTCTGGGCTTACCCATTGAGCGAGGTTAGATTAAGCCAAAAACTATGGACTCCATACTCTCATATAGAGGGTTATATCCTTCCAATAGACATTAGCTCTTCGCTAGAACGATAACGTTTTTCAGACACAAAAAAACAAGACTCACATTGAGTCTTGTTGTTGATAGGGATGAGCAGGATACATGTCGCCGCTAAGTCATATCACGGATTATTTTCTCTCGGTATTCTGTAACGACCTTCATGATTGAATTTTTTACATCACCGACTTGCTTAGAGGGTTGGCACCATAGGCCAAAACCAAACTTAAAACCTTCCAATAATTCAGAAGCTTCCACTGGCTCTATATGATTATTAGAAAACTCCGAATGGGCAAACGTTCTGGGGAGAATCGCCCATCCTAAACCTGCTTCAACCATTTTCACTACAAGGGCCAATTGGTCGACCTCTTCATGGTTCGAACTTACGATGACTTTTTCGCCCATTCCCTCTTCAATAAGAGACCGCAGTACAAATTGTTTACTATTCCTCAAGGCTGTCAATACTCGATCTGGTGCCACAGAAGCGAGTTCACCACCTTTCTGGACGAAAGGAACAAATTCAAAATGACCTAAAAACGTCGCATCCAAACTATGTATTGCTCGACTATCATGCACATTGACAATACCGAATTGATACTCACCATTCTGTAAACCCTCTTTAATTTCGTTGCGATTACGAACAAGAAAGTTAACTCGCATCATCGGAAAATCTGCTGCTAATTGAATACGAAGCAATACAAGAAAACGGTGTGGTATAGCGCTTGAATAGGCGATACTAACATTCTCTAACCCACCGTAAGCCAGACTTAATGCGACTTTATCGAAAGTACGTGCTTGTTCGATGGTTTGCTTAGCATAGTGGTAAAGAAGATGACCATCTTCTGTCGGTTCTACCGAGCGCCCCACTCGCTCAAACAGGTTGACCGCCAGTTGATCTTCAAGATTGGTAATCACCTGCCCTATTGTAGTTCGGTGCTTATTGAGTTTGACCGCCGCCTTACTAAACGAAAGCTGTTCATAAACGGTTACGAACGCGAGAAGTTGTTCAAAACTAAAATTCATAGGTTGTGCTTACTTTTTAGAGTTATCTAATTAAATTACCACAAGATCGTAGAATTGCTACTTGGTAACGGTAACAATCTGCGTTTGAATTCCTTCTCGACAACACAAAAAAAAACCTACTAGCGTCAGTAGGTTTTCTCTAACTTAGTTGTACTCAACGACACGAGCTAAATAGTTGAATTCTCCTGAGTCACCATGGTAATCACGGTAGACATCGACACTGAAATATTTAGGTTGATCAGCGTAAATGTGGTCAACGACTTTTTGCTCAAGTGACTCCAACGTTTCACCGACCTGAGAGTACACGAACTGCTTGTTCACTTTTTCCAATTTACGTTGTTTCGCTTCTTTGTGTGACACATAGTTGTTGATCTCTTCCCACTTTCCCACGAACTCGACCGCCACGTAACTCGAGTTCTCGTCAATCATAATAAAGGCTGCACCTTCTTCTTTGATTGCAGACAGTTGCTGCATATCACTATCCACTTTTTGCTGGTCAAGATGGGCTCCACTTTGGGCGAATGCAGTCGCGGAAGCGGTAAGCATCATGAGTGTAAGAACGGCTTTTTTCATTGTATCGTTTTCCTGTATTAAGGGAGTTCAGTTACCCAAAGTTGCCCTTGGGTGGCTTTTTTGAATCCATATTCGTAAATCGTCAGCAAGTAGCGGTGATCGAACATATCTTTCGTTACTTTGGCGTATCTGAAATCTTGATCAATGTAGGTAAACTGCATCTCGATATCGTTGATTTCACTGATGTATTTCATTCGATAGAGATCACCACGAGTTTGCGCTAGCGTAAGGCTTGAGACACTCTTCGATACCAAGTCCAAACCTTTGTCTTTTAGTGGACGATACGGCGCTTTTAACGCACCATTGCGAATCACATCCAACTGAGGCGCTTTTTCTAACCCCAAAGCATCTGAGATTTGTTGATAGTTGAAGTTAGACGGATTAAAGAACACCTGCGCTGCGAGACCGCCATCTACGTGTAACTCCTCAAGTGTTTCTCCATCATGTTCAACATCGATAAATTGTGGAGGGAAAACACCAGGGATCGATGCGCTCGCAGCAAGCACCTTGTAAATAAGTTCAGATTTGTCCGCTAAATCACTGTTCGCAATCGCACCAATATTCCAAATCACCAGTTCGCCTGAATCAAAATGGGTACTGCCAATAAAGAGGCGTTTACCATTGCGGTGTTGCTGCGCCATCGCCTCGATCATGGGCTCAGGGTAAGCGTCTGCGATGAAATCATAGAGGTTCTCACCATCGGTAAACGCGTCCTTAAACAGGGTATTTAAGAAGTTCTTCTTACCCAAAATATTCTTATCATTGATGTTGAGCATGACTTCTTTCATCTTTGGCATCGCATCACCGCCAATGAAAACAAAAGGAGCGATTAGGGCACCCGCACTGACTCCAGTAATGATGGCATAATCTTTTAGCTCCCCCTTTTCCTGTAGCCCCATCAAAACGCCGGCCCCGTATGCACCGTTTACGCCACCACCCGATAAGGCCAAAATATTGAGCTGTTCACCCTCTACTTTGATCGGTGTGGTTTGATTGTGCGCTGAGTAGAGAAAATCCGGCGCTTCATTGGCCCACATTCGAAGTGGCTCATTTGGTGTCGAACTCGCGATCTCGACATCTTTATAGTTGCTTTGAGAAACACGAACATCCAGCGTATGAGGTGAACTACAAGCTACTATCAGCAGCGAAAGTGCAACCGTCACACCAGAGGAAATTAAACGATTCATAATCAGTCTCATTTAATGTTCTCTGGCGTATGACCAGAGACTCAGTTTGAAGTTAATTGGGTCAAAATGAAGTCCGTTTCGTTGTTTGGAGTTACTATAGCTAGGCACGGCTAAACCCCATAATCGCGATTGTAGGATGCTATCCATCAAAGCAATTATGCCAAGTTTCTATATGCTAACTTTACGCTTCTCCGTTAATTAGGTACTGCGCTAAGCAATTTTCACGACGTTGAACTCATGCGTCGGTTCGACAAATTCGTATTGGGCATTGATCGTCTGTAGCTCCCATGTGCCATAGCCTTTTGTGATCTCCAATACACCGTAAACGGCGTTATGTGTATGACGAAAGGCTGCGACAGGAGACATCTTCTTCACCAAACAAGAGGTAAAAATAGCAGAAATTAAATCACCGACTCCGACTGGCTGCATAGCAAATTCAACACTAGGTCGTTGGGCCAAATAGCTTGCTTTCGGCGTCGCTAAAATCATACTGAAGGCGTCATCTGTTAGTGCATGCAGGTGTTTCACCAATACCATTTTCGGTCCTAACTCTAAGGCTTTTTTACATGCAGTGACCGCATCATAAAGAGAGTTAATTTTCACACCTGTTAACTCGCTCAGTTCAAACTGGTTAGGAACAATCACATCAGCGATGGGCAACAAGCTATGGCTTATCGCTTCTTTGACACCGTCTGCCACAATGCAACCTTTGTCTGGATCACCCATAACTGGGTCACACACATACAGTGCACTATGGTTACGCGATTTGACTAAACTTACCGCTTCGGCCACCGCTCGACATTGCTCTGCGCTGCCTTGATAACCGGACAGTATCGCGCCACATTCGCCTAACTTCTCGATGTTATCTAAGCCTCTCATTAGAGAATGAATTTCATCTGCCCCAAACTTCTGTCCAGTCCAACCTTGCTGGTACTGAGTGTGATTTGAAAACTGAACCGTGTGAATTGGCCAGACTTCGAGGCCCATTCTCTGCATCGGGAAGACGGCAGAACTGTTTCCTGCGTGGCCATAAACCACATGAGATTGAATAGAAATAATGCTTTTCATAAGTCACTCTTAATTGAGAAGTTTGTTAGCTTGGCGACTAAATAAACACAATATCGCGCACTGTGCTTATTTGGTCGGAATAGCCTCGACAACGCCGAGGCTTATTCTTAATCAGGCTGGATTAATTAGCCTTGGAACTCAGCGAAGTACTCATCCAACACTTTGCGCGTTGCACGACCGATAAGCTCGTATTCGTGATGAGTAAGGTTTGCTAACGAAACTCGAACTGATGCGTGTACTACATCGAAGCCTTGGCCTGGAAGTAGGATAACGCCGGTTTCATGTGCAAGACGGAACAGGAAGTCTTTGCCCTTCTCGCTCGCTTTGAACCATTCAACGAAGGCTGGTCCGTACAATTTGCCGCCCAAAGTGTCGAGCTCAAGCAGCGTGTAGTAGTCCACACGATCTTTGTTTTCTTCAATTTCTACACCCATGTTTTTGTACAGAGTTTTGTAACGCTCGCGGATGATGCGTTTACATGCTTCTTTGTAGTTTTGTTCTGAGTCCATCAAGCAGTTCAATGAGAACAACGCCATTTGAACTTGTTGAGGAAGAGACAAACCTGCTGTGTGGTTAAGCGCTACGCTGCGGCTATCTGCAACGATACGGTCAATAAACTTGATCTCACGTGGTTCCGGAGTCAGCGTTTTGTAACGGTCGTCTAACTCAAGTTGACGCGCTTCAGGAAGGCAGCGCATTGCATCGTCAAACACGTTGTTGTGTTGAATCGCAATCGAGCCTAAACGCCAGCCTGTTGCACCGAAGTACTTAGAGAACGAGTAAACACAAAGCGTGTTGTATGGCAGTTTCGCGAACAGTGAGACAAAGTCGTCCGCAAATGTGCCGTATACATCGTCAGTCACAATGAACAAGTCGCTACGTTCGTTGTTCACAAAATTTGATAGGTTATCCAGAGTCTCATCCGAGAACTTCACAGACGCTGGGTTTGCTGGGTTCACGACACAAAGCAGTTTGATGTCTGTATCTGCAAGCTTTTCGATTTCAGCCATCGGCAGTTGCCATGTTGTCTCATCCAGACGTAGCTCAACGATTTCCAGTTCGTATTCACTAAGCTCTGGGATCTCTAGGTACGGCGTAAAGATTGGAGTGATTAGCGCAACCTTGTCACCTTTCTTTAATAGACCGTTGTTGAACATAGTTTGGAAGGTGTACGTCATAGACGCTGTACCGCCTTCAGTTGCAAACAGATCGAAGTCTGTTGTCATTGGCATCGGGCCGTACATCTCTTCTGCGATGTACTGCTTCACAACGGTTTCGATGTTCGTCAACATACGTGGTGGCACTGGGTAGTTACATGCAAGGTATGCGTTAACCAGCTCATTCAAAAATGCCTGTTTCTCTAGACCCAAACGGTCTTTTGCGTAGCTCAGCGACTTTTCCAAGAAATGTACGCCTTGGTCTTGTTTATTCTTGCTTGCAAACGTATCGAAGCGCTCAACAATGCCCACACCATCTGGAATGCCACCGAAACCACCATCTAGGAATGAATAAGTGCGCTCGGCTTCCAATATTGCGAACTCACCCAAACGAATGAACGCTTTACGCGGTAGTGTCGCTAGAAAATTAGGGTTACCACGACCTGCATCTAATAAAGCGCGGTCAGGAACAGTTTGTGCCACTTCAATAAGTTTATCTTTTAATTCAAATGGGCTTAAATCTGCAAATTTAGAAAAATCAATTGTTGTATTTTGCGTAGTCATAATATTTACCTGAATTTATTATTTAGTGAAATTTGGATAATACTTCCCCTACCGCCTATTTAATTAGGCGATAAGAGTGTTCGAATTTATTTAAATTACATGCCTGCGTTTAAAGTAATAATGCCGACAATAATTGGACCCCATAGGGTGAGCAGTACATTGGCGACAGCATAAGTCACGGTGAATGAGAATACTGGCGTTGCGTTACCTGTTTTTTCCATTAAAGCCGCGAATGCTGGGTTCGCACTTCGTCCACCTGTAACACAGCCAAGTGCTTCAACTGGATTCTTAATCTTCAATACAAAATATGAGAAGAAGAACGAAATAATCTGAGGGATAATCGTTACACCCATGCCAAGGAACAACAGAGACATACCGTGTTCTTTGATGGTGTCGACCGCTTGAGGGCCTGCCTCTAGGCCAACAATGCCCACAAATGCTGCCAAACCGAAATCTCGAATGAAGTTCGCCGCCCCTTCTGGGAACTGAGCAACGTGGGGATTGCGGCTACGCAACCAACCGACGATCAAACCTGAGATCAAACAACCTGCACCAGAACCGATGGTGACGGGAATACCTGCAATCTTAAAGCTGATAAGACCAATCAATAGACCAAGCACCATACCCATACCAAGCACAATGAAATCCGTCATGGTTGCAGAGCCCATGCGTTGACCGATGTTTTTCTCAACGCGATTAATGTCTTTTGCTGTACCTGTAAGCTGGATGACGTCGTTTTTCTTCACCACAAGGTCCGGCGTCATTTCGATAGAGCTGCCTTCACGAATGTAATCCGTCACATAAATGCCGCGCATTGAACCTTGGTTCGAAGCCTCTTTGATCTCTTGCAGCGACTTACCAATCAGTTTGCGGTTGTCTGCGATCAGTTGACGGTTTTCTTCAATAACTTCATAGCCTTCTGGAAGTGCAATCTCGTTGTCAGCCAAACCATCTTGCAACTGATGTACCGCATTACGACGACCTGTTACAACAATGACATCCCCTTCTTTCAGTGCTGTGAATTTGTCCACTTCTAACACTTTGCCATCACGTTGAATCAATTCAATACAAGCAGCTAGAGCGTGTTGGTTTAACTGAGCTAGGGTTTTGCCTGCTAGCCCGCCATCTTTGCTCACTTTAAATGCTCGTGTAACCAGCGCGGTTACTGCGTTGAACTCACCCGGCGCTAAATCACGCTTACCATTTGAATTTTTCTCTTCTAGCGCAATCGCTTCTGCTCGGATATCCCACTTCATCAGTGTTGGGAATACCCATGTCACCATCAGAATTGGACCAAGCGAACCAAAGATGTACGTAACCGCGTAGCCTACTGCGACGTTGGTCTGCATTAGGTGCTTCGCTTCTTCTGTCACACCACCAAGACGTGCGATCGCATCACCCGCTGTACCTATGATTGCCGATTGAGTCAAACCACCAGCTGCAAGGCCTGCTGCCGTACCTCTGTCTAGATCGAACATCCAAGCTGCTGCTAGTACACAAAGCAGGCCAGACACCGTCATCACTACAGCGGAAAGTAGAATGTTGATGGTTCTAAAGTTCAGTGCTTTGAAGAACTGCGCACCACCTTGATACCCTACTGCGTAAATAAAGAGCGCAAAGAAAATGCTTTTTACGCCGGGATCAATATGAACACCAAATTGCCCAATAATCACACCCATTAATAATGTTCCGGCAACACCGCCAAGAACAAATCGACCAATGGTAATTTTACCAACCATATAACCGAGAGAGAGCGTAATAAAGAGAGCAACAAATGGTGCCATGTCAAAAAGGTTAGAAATAATTTCCATGACAATTTTACTCTTACTAATAAATATAAAACTCAAATAATCTAACGAATAATCTTTCACTCATATTTGTTGGATTATTTAATTTAAAAAGCATCTCGTTTGCTTCGAAGCGAATATTAGAAACAAAACCTCACAACTCGTAATCCCATTTGAAGGATGAAACCATCACTTCGCATATTCAAACGCAAACATTGAACAATAATTGTCGAAAATTTAATAACTTAGTGGTCTTAAATGAGCATCAAATAAATTGGAAAATAAATTTATTTTTATGTTCACTGTCCAAAAAGCTACTTTGTTGCGCTATTCCCTCTATATAGCGCATGACACCTTTCTCTTGATGGATTAGATCCTACAAAAGCGATTATCACTGATGCCATCACTTGCCTTATCTTTACATTCATCAAGTTAATAGAGAAAAACACCATGAACTCAATGCCACATGAACTTGTGTGGGGCGAAGTTTACTTCCCTCCCTTGTTGCTGGTTATTGCATTGGCTTACATGCTCACCATTTTGGTTGGAACCGTTGCAACAAAACTGGGACTCCACAAATACGTTGCATTTCCTGCGCTCGCTGAGCTAAGCCTAATTGTGATTTTTACTGGCGTTATTGGTCGATTCATTACCATATTTTGAGGCAAATTCCGTGATAAAACGTTATCTCATCACACTGCTACTACTGTGTTCAGCTGGCACCGTGATTTTCAGCTACTACCAATCATACTCTGACAACCCTTGGACTAGAGATGGCCAAGTTAGCGCGCACATCGTTTCTATAACCCCCCGCGTAACAGGACAAATCATCCAAGTCTACGTCGAAGACAATTCGCAAGTGAAACAAGGCGATTTGCTGTTTGAGATTGACCCAAGCATCTATAAAGCGGCGTACCACAAAGCGCTAGCAGCTCAAAAGCAAGCCATTGCATTACTAGCAAAGGCCAAAAATGAAGAGCAGCGAGCACTTAAGTTAGAAAAGCGCACACCTGGCGCTGTACCTGTACTGACATTGAATAACCTAGACAATGCGGTGGAGACAGCCGTTGCCAACGTAGAGCTCGCGAAAGCCAATGTTGAAGAAGCCAAGCTAAACCTTGATTACACAAAAGTTCATGCGCCAACGAATGGTTATATAACTAATTTGAACTTACGCGTCGGCTCTCAAGTCGTCGCTAACTCCCCAGTCGTGGCTTTGATTGATGAAGACAGCTTTTGGATCGAAGGATATTTCAAAGAAACGGATTTAGTTGGCGTTGATCCACAAGATAAAGCCTACGTGACCTTAATGATGCACAATGAAGCTGTGCTGGAAGGAAAAATCAAAAGCATTGGCTACGGCATTGCGAAGCAAGATGGTAGTACTGGTAACGATCTTTTGCCCAATGTGAACCCTAACTTTCAGTGGATACGCTTAGCTCAACGCATTCCAATTAAAGTGAAATTAGATCACTTACCGAAAGATTTTCAACTACGTGTTGGTATGACGGCCTCTATCAAAATCATCAAACAATAATGCGGTGGAATGTATGTTTAATGCCTCAACCAAAGAAGCGATCAAAGCTGCGCTGTCTATCGTTATCGCGATCTGCCTTGCCTTATGGTTTCAATGGGAGAAACCGTATTGGGCAGCGATCGCAGTCGCGGTAATGGCATTAAATGAAAGCTTCGCTCACTCAATAAACAAAGGTCATAATCGCTTATTAGGAACCCTCCTTGGCATCGGTTATGCCTTTTTCCTCATCACGAAGTTTTCTCAAGATCGCTTTTTGTTTCTCACCTTCTTCACCTTGTTTTTAGGTGCGTGCATTTTTATGTCGAGCGACGAAAAGTATGGTTATGTGTTCTCTATCGGTTTTGCTGTGTGCTCCATCATCGCATGTATGGGAGGATTTGATAGTCAAGCAACGTTCCACTTCGCTGTTCTTCGCATGCAAGAGACGATTCTTGGTGTGATCACGTTTTCTGTTGTGTACCGATTAGTCTGGCCAGTCAGTACAGAACAAAACTTCATTCAACGTTTTGAGACCAGCAGAGAGGCGATGCTTAACGCTATGAAATCGCCCAATGATATAGATATTGAAGCTCTTGAGACCAACAGCGCCAACATAGAAAAGTTGTTCCAACTGGTCGGTTTACCACTTACTGGCAGCTACCACTTGAAAGAACATCGTCAGCTATGGCGTGCGCGTTTAAATGAGATGGCACAAATCCAAGACCGATTGCTAGAACAAGCAGATAAATCGCAAAGTCGTGACATCGATTGGCCAACGCTAACGCAGCAACTTCAAAGCTTTGATATTAAAAATCCAAGTACTTCGCTCATTGGTCACGTTGCTTATGTCATGCAAAGAGAGAAAAACACGGTTTGGCATCACGAGCATCGGACCTTCATCCAGCATTTGAATGAAGACGGCAGAAAGGTACTGCAAGGTGTCTCCATGTTCGTGACGTCGCTGTTGATCTGGATTTATCTTCCTGTGCCCGGAGGTTTCATTTTTCCGATGCTAGCAGGCGTGTTCTCTTCAATCGTTCCTACTATGCCACCAAGCATTATTAAAGATGCATTTTTTGGTGTGATAGGCACTGGCACGGTGATTCTATTGCAATACATTTTCCTAATGCCAATGATGACCGAGCTTTGGCAGCTTGGGCTATTCTACTTCATCAACATCATCGTGATTTGGAAGGTATTTTCCACACCAAAGCTGATGGTACACAGAATTCTAGGTATTAACTTATTGGTTGTCTTGACATCAGGAGCGCTCAATTTAACCCCAGCGTATCGAATTGAAACGCCCTTGCTGATGCTGGTAAACATTATGATTATTTTGATGATTGCCAAGTTGTTTACTGATCTGTTTCGTGTTCGCGTTACGGTCTAAGCGTCACCTCCGTTCTTGAAACTAAAGCCCTGCATTGCTTCTGCTCTGCGGGGCTGTTTGTTTGTGAGCTAGCCATTATTCCTCCGTAACCCATAAAGCGAGGATAGTATCCATCAAAAGCGATTAACGGGATTTCTCTACCCACCATAAAATCCTCTCATTGATTTACAAAATGCAATCGGAAACCATGCATTCACAACGTCAATCACAGCAAACATATCTATCTAACTGAACAAGAAGTTCAGTGACACATTAACTGTCTGAGTCTCGAAGGTTTGAGACTATTCAGAGTGGAAACTGTCATGAGTTTTTTTGAATTACGCGCCGGCAAGACGTCTTCTCTTACTGTGCTCGCGAGCGCACTAATGCTTACTACCCCCACTTTTGGCTTCGCCGCTGAAGAGACGACGACCTACAACGAAGTAATCGAGCAAGGCCGAGCACTGTTCGACAAATACGGTATCAGTCATGATTTACCAAAACTGGCCATCAGCTCTCTAGTTCAAGGCGAGCATTTGGTCGAGCATGCCCACCGAAGTGTTAAAATCGGTGATAGCGTTCGCGATTCGTCCGTCTACTTGGTTAAGAACACCGATAACAAAGGCAACATTGATCTGCGTATCAAGTACAACCCTGAACAACTCGATGAAAATGAAAAAGTACTTGATGAGATCGAAGCTTTCACACGAACAGAATACCGCCTTCGAAACTACGCGGAGAGTTTTGATCCGTCATCAGTAAGAGCAAAAGAGGATCAGAACGGTAATGTAATCATCAGCTTCAATTACTCAAAATACGGTCTTCCTCAAGATATCGCCTACTTTCGCTTTTTAAGCGTTGATATTGAGTTGGTTAATGGTGAACCGAAACGTATGGTCATTACCAACGATAAACCGTTCACACATCACAACTACCAAGTGGATTCTTACGATCAAGAGATCCTCTTCCAGAAATTAACATCAGGCAAAATTGCGATTGCCAGCAAAAACACCAAGATAGTTGGTTCAAAGAAAAATAAACCACTCGAAATGATGAGTAGCGTAAAACCGGTAGCGATTTATGAAGATAAGCTTGGCGTGCAAGTACTAGACGAACAACGCTTGAATGAGGTCTCTGATCCACGCATGCAAGAAGCCAGTGTTAAGCTAGACCGAGTTTTTCCTTTAATGGGTGATATGGTGCGTCGTCAAGGTATCGATTTGCCTCTGCCGTTTGGTGTGTCGCTAGCGTATCGAAATCAAGATATGAATATTCCATTTAATGATTTCACGATTGAAGGCATCGGCCTTAATGAACTGTTTGATCCAGAAGACAGTGTCGGCATCGTGAGTGCTGAGAGCATGACGCTTCGTGGCGATGTAAACATCCTGCCATTTTGGAATGTATTTGGTTACATCGGAAAAGTTAATGTCGATGCCAATGTTGATGCCGCCTACACGGGTGAAGGTGGCCAGTACATAAAAGATAAGCTGAACGATAAACTGCCAGGATTAGGTGATAAGTTTTGCGATGGTTTATCTGCACTTTGTAGTCGCGGACGCTTAGACGTGCCGCTGCATTTGGAATATGACCTTCGTGGTATAGGTACAACCCTTTCGGTTGGCTATAAAGAGTTCTTTGCTTCTGTCACTGGTACCTATTCGCAAACTCGCTTAAAGGGCTTAGATGATTGGGGCGATGGTATTGTTACTGTACAGCCGATGTTGGGTTATCAACTTGTCGATTATCGCACGCAGTTCTTTGTCGGAGCAGAATATCAAGGACTGGACGCTCGAATGGACGGGCATGTAAAAAGTGGTGATATCGAATTCGATTACGACATTGGTGTAGATCTTAATCAATGGGCGTTTTTGACTGGTTTCAATAAGCAAATCGGCAAAAACTACAACCTGACCTTTCTCTATAACAAAGGGGAAACTCGAGAGTCAGTAACCTTAAATCTTGGTTACCGTTTCTAGCTCTCATAAAGAGCCCGCCCCTAGACGATGGTAGGACTGCATCCTACAAAGGCGATTACTGAAACTGTCGCCGATGTCCTACCATTTGAGCCATCAATACAACAAGCCATCCAACCATTCACGGATTAATGCCAAAGCGTCAGGACGTCGCTTGTTAGATGCCGTTTAACATTTTCGGTGTACGCACCAAATGACTTTTGGACATAACAATGACTTTACTCAATCGCTCAACTTTAGCCATTACCATCACTCTTGCCTTAGCAGCTTGCAGTGATGACTCTGGTAAACCTAGCGTTCCTAACGGCCCGAAGCCACTACAACCCTTACCACCAGAGCAAATCGCTTTGGAAATTGGCGATGCAACCATTCAAGCGACCAAAGAGTCCCTTGTCATCACACCGCTTGATGCGGATGAAAAACTGGCAGCGGTAGAGGCGTTCAAAGGTATCCAATTTGCGCAAGCAGACCGCTTTAAGCACAGCCTTGTAGCCCCACTTGAAGGCGATATTGATGCGACTCAGTTCGGTGATGCGTGTCCGCAATTAAAAACCACGACTCAAACGCAGTCAGAAAATTGTTTGAACCTAAACATTTGGCGACCAACCGGGACAGAAGCGTACGCAGATTTGCCAGTGTATGTCTTTATTCACGGTGGAGACTTTGAATACGGCGCGGGCTCAGAACCGCTGATTCATGGTGATATGGTGGTTGCACAAGGTGCTGACGATGGTAACCCGTTTATTGCAGTTACTTTTAACTATCGCTTGGGCTTGTTGGGCAGTGTTTGGGTCGATGGTTTGGACAACCCAGAGGGCGGTAACTTTGGCCTAGGCGATCAAAAACACGCGCTTGAATGGGTTCAACAAAACATAGAGGCATTCGGCGGCAATCCGCAAAACGTGACACTCATGGGTCAAGGTGCGGGTGCCATGTCTGTGGGAATTTTACAGCAATCAAAAGGCGATGCTGCAATCGCAGGTGAGCACTTTCAACGTGCCATCATGCAAAGCAACGCTTACGGCTTTGAATATAAAAGTTACGATGTTGCCAAGAGCCAAAGACCAGAGCAAAGCGTTGAAGATCTTGCGTTACTGCCACTTGAAGAGGTTATGAAGGTACAGAGCGAGATGCTTGACCCTATTCAACGTCTTAAGAACTGGGTACTGACCGCCGCGAATATTCCGGTTATAAGCCCAACACGCGACAACAGCCCATTAGCTACGTTGATGCCATTTTCGCCTTACATCGAGCATCGCCCACCAGCGTTTCTAGTGAAAGAAGTACCGGGCTATCACTTTACTGAACAAGCGATTGAGAGTGAATGGATCGTACCGACGGTAATTGGCTCAAACAGTGCAGAAAGCAATACTCTGGGCATGCTGCCGAGCCTGACATTTTTGATCCCAACTATTATTGAAATCTTGGGCCAAGAAGCGCCAGAAATCATTGAAAGTGGTGACGAAACCTTAATCGTCGAATACATGGTTGAGTGGCTAGAATCGGAAACGAACTTAAACCGTTTACGTGCTGAATATCGTTCATTACTCAGCGATTCAGCTTCAATTGAACTCGATCTTTCTGACTTATTTGAACTGCTACCTAGCACCGCTTATGAGGCGATGACTAAGTTGTTCTTCGGTTTGGGGAACTCCGATTCAACCACGGAGTTACTTGCTCTGACTGACTTCTTCCCTAACGATGAAAGCGAACTGAATGGCGCGGCCAAAAACATGCAGCAATTCAAAACCACGTTGCATGATTTGCTCTTCACGGGTCCAAACCGTCATAAAGTTTCAACTGAAGAAGCAACAGGAGCGACGCCAAGCTTCTACTACTTTGACTACAAACCCGGATTCAACGTATGGACTTACAACACCAAAGGTGAAAATGGCGATCTTGACGTTGGTGATTTACTCAAGAGCATCAGTTGTATTGTGGGCGCTTGTAATGCATCGGAATTACCATTTGTGTTTAACAAGGCATTAAAGCTTGATGGTTCAAGTGTTCGCCCGGATAGCAAAGACAAAGCAATGATGAACGAGCTCTCTCGTATGTGGTTTAGCGAACGTTTATTTGAAGACTTCCAATACAACAGCGCGACTGACCGAGTATTGCTGATCGATAACGATGGCGGTATTCAATCCACACAAGATTGGGACAATGCTCATCACTCAGGCATCGATCCAAAACTGCGCCAAGGTCGCCTCAACGGTCTCGAGGAACTTGGGCTGATTCTGAGTCACATGTAACGTTATCTTCAGTTACTAAAAACTCGTTACCAAATACCTAAAAGCCAGTTCACTGGCTTTTTTCATCCTTATTCCTTGAACATCATTAGGAAGGTTTACTCATGTTTCCTAACGCCCTTCGTGCCCTGCTACTCTTTATCTTCAGCGCACTATTGGTTGGCTGTGCCCAGCCCTACCCGCAAGTTGAACCGGATTTTGAAGCCAATTGGCAAACTACTCAGCATCAAGCCGAAGTTTACTTAATTCCTACCGCTCCAGAAGCCTTTGCGCGTCGCGTTGAACTGGTTAGAAATGCTCAGCAAAGCATCGATATGACTTATTTTTCTTGGGAGAGTGACGCGCTTGGTTTGATGCTACTCAATGAACTCAAGCAAGCAGCAGATCGAGGCGTGCAAATTCGACTCACTCTCGATGATCTATTGGTTTTTAACGAGAAATGGCTTGCTGATCTCAGCGCTCACGACAACATTCAAATTCGTTTATTCAATCCGTTTGATTCACGTAAGTCAGGTTGGATTGGTCGCGCCGTCAACTTCTCTACTCATCAACAACGTTTGGACAATCGTCTGCACGAGAAGTACTTCAACGTTGACCATCAATGGATGATTCTAGGTGGACGTAACATTGGCGACGACTATTTTGGTTACAGCCGCAAAGCCAACTTCTTTGATATGGATGTCTTGTTCAAAGGCAGCATTATTCGAACGTTCGACCAGAACTACCAACAACTTTGGGACAGCGAGCATGTTACGCCGATAGAAAACATCGTTAACGTTACCCCAAACTATTCCGCGTTTACTGAAGCGCTTAATAAAGGTGAGAAAGACAAAAGCATCATTCTGGCGGAAGTTGAAAAACAAGTTAAGCAACTGACCAGTCCCGACTTCATCGCTGCGCAAGTCACCCCCGTTTTCGACTCATTAAACAAGTTAGCAAACAACAAACCCTACTTTAGAAAACGTGCAGAACACCAAGTTTGGCAACAAATAACCACTGCATCCAAAGCAGTGATATCAACGCCTTACGTGGTACCGAGTGATGGTGAATTTGCCTTTATTGATACCTTGATGGAGCAAAAAGCGGACATCACGTTAATGACGAACTCGTCTGCCTCTAATGATTCTGGCTTTATTCCGGCTTATTACGAGGAGCATCGCCAAACCTTGTTGGATAAGGGCGTTCATATACTAGAGTACAAAAACCAAGCGAAAAATGATGACCATTACTTCCATGCAGATACTTATTATCACAACAAGACGGTGATACTCGATGATCGGCTGACTTATATCGGCTCATCAAACTTCGACCCAAGATCGGATTTCCTCAATGTGGAATTTGGTGTGTTGGTCCAAAGCGAAGCTTTTGCAGAACATGTCATGCACTACTTAACTCGACAACAAGATGAACTGTTTTGGCAAGTATCTCGAGATAGACAAGGCCAAACTCAGTGGCAATCAATGAATGAGATCCATACTAAGAATCCAAACTATGGTGGATGGCATAAGGCGCCTAACTGGATATTCAAGAAACTGAATGGTGAGTTCGAACTCTAAACAATCAAGACTTAAAAAGGCTCTCTATCTGCAAGGATGAGAGCCTTTTTAATGCCCGCTAAAACTGCGTGCCTAGCGAAAAGTGAACGCGGAATTGGTCTCCTTGAGGAGCATCTAAACCGTAAGCAAAATCCACTTTGACGGGCACGTATTTTGAGCTCCATATCAAACTCAACCCTGTACCGCTTTTCCAATCCACCCTATCGTTGAAGGCATCACCGACATCATAAAATGCCCCAAGCCACAATTGGCGGTAGACCTGATATTGATATTCCAGCCCAGCAGTAAACATGTAACGAGCACCGGTTAAATCGCCATTTTCATCTCTCGGAGAGATAGACTCATAACCATAACCACGAAGATTGCCATCACCTCCCGCAAAGAAACGTAATGATGATGGAATATCGCTCAAAGTGTCAGCGACATTAATGCCAACATTAGAACGAAAGTGAAACTTGTGTTTTTCACTAATGTCCCAAGACAGAACACTATTGCCCTCAATACGTAGCAAACGAGAATCCGAGAAAAAATTGGGGTCTGAGTATTCCAATGAGTAGACGTGACGGTGCTTTACTTCTAATTGATCGTTCTTACGATCAAGCAGTGAAAATGTCACCCCCGGTAATAACAACTGTGATTCGTTATTCTCCGACGCTTGTCGATAACTCTCTTGCAAATAACGAACGTGCATGGTGCTTTGCCAATCACTGTCTAACTGCCAGTGTTTTTCAAACGATAAATCATTAGAAAAACTCGATGTGTCTCGATAGTCGACATGCTTAGATTCAAACTGAATCCCGTAGTAATCCGTTAGAACATTTTGTGTGGGAATTTTGTAACCAAGTAATAGCGATTGTTCCGGTTTGGAAGCGTACGCTTGTGCCTCAAAACTGTGTCCACGTGCGTTATACCAAGGCTTGCTCCAATTCAGCGAAGCGCGTAACCCCAAGTCTGTCGAATACCCACCGCCGACTTGCACAATATTGCGTGAATTCGGCTCTGCTAGCACTTCTATCGGCACCTTATGACCATCGGATACCTCCTCGAAATCCGCTTTCACAATCACACTGCGAAACCAATCAGTACTGGAGAGATCGGCCTGATATTGACTCAATTTCACAGTGTCAAAATCGTCGCCCCACTCAAATGTTCTCATCGCTTCTATTCGAGCCGTTTCGATACCCGACGTAAGAACAGAGAGCTCTCCAAATTGGTAACGAGAACCACTAGAGAAATGCAGATTCACATGGGCTTGATTCAAACTTGGAATGACTTCCAAAGACGATTCGATAAAACGTCCATCTAAATAACCTTTTTGCTGAGCCAATGAAATCAAGTTTCGTTTTAGCGTGTCGTACTCAGAATGAAGCAACGGCTGCCCTTGTTTAAGTTGAGCTTGATTAATTAGTTCGATGAAATCTTGATCATTACTGGCCTCTCCCGACACAGCAAGATTAGATGTTTTGACCAACATCACCTCCCCCGCGTCAACCTCAAGCGTGATGAGATCATTCTCTGATCTCTGAACATTGAGCTCGGAATGATAGTAGCCATAAGGGTTTAACGCATTATTAACCATCTGCGTTAGTCGATTTGAGGTAATGTTTGAAACAGAGAGTTTCGTTAGTGGTGTAAGGTGACTTTCAAGATTTTTCTCTAATATTGGTGTTAGCCCTTTGATTTTAAATTGCGCTCCGAGTGCATGATGTAAAGGCATAGAAGCTAAAACTGATATACCTATTATTTGTTTAATGAGAGGAGACACACCGCTACCTAGTTTAGCAATACACTCGACAAGGTTAATGATGGAATGGCATATCTGTTAATCGCGTTTGTAGGATTGCTCCCTACGAAATCCTCTCGAAAATTCACGTTTCACAAGTAGATTCTTTGAACAATAAGTGGGCTCAAGCTAGGAGGTGGCAAATCATGCGGTCTGAAATAGGTATACTGTTTGCCAAAAATACAAAACCCAACGCTGAATGGATCTCATCAAGCGTTGGGTTACATTGATAATGTGTTTTTTAATCTAAAAAGCGGTCTGTTTGTAAAACTAGATCGAAGAACAGTTTCCTTTTTCTGCCATGTCGACTTTTAGTACTTCTGCTTTACCTTTGCTTTCGTCTACGAGTTCTACGCCCGCACCACCAACAAATACACCCATTTTAATGTATTGATTAACGAAATAATTACGGCCCTCTTCCGTTAAGATAGTTAAGTGATTTTCAGAAAACTCAGACTCTGTACTTACTTGATGTTCTTTATTGCCTTCGACCTCATGGTAGAAAAACACACCAGGAGCGGTTTCACCAATACATTCCCCATCGACGTAAACATACTTTTTAAGTGCTGCTCCGACAAAAGCGTCTTCTCGATAAATGTAAATCCCTGCGTTCCCCTTTTGAGGTGCTTCAAATGATTTCATTTGATTTGATACTGTCGAATCAACAGTAGGAACAGAAGCACAACCTGACAAACCCAAAAGGAATGCGGAACACAGAATTACTTTATTTTTCATGTTATTAACCTAGCTACGATAAAATCGCGCCAACCATACTATAAATAAATACGTTCACTTATTGGTATTTTTGAAATTTGTGATTCAACCTATGCAATAACACTCATTTAGCGTATAGGTTGAGCAAACCTTAGCCATATAATAATCACGAGAATAAAATGCCCTGTATCTAACGATCACTAAATACCACTTTACTCGCTAGACTGATAAGTAGAATACCTGAAACACCTTCAAGAGTTCTTGAATAACGCTGAGAGTGTGGACGACTAAATACCCAATTACCCACAGATGCGTACAAAACGTTACATGTCGTCGCAAGTACGCTGAACAGCAAGCCAAGTACTAATAATTGCATTGATGTTGAGCTTGCAGACGTATCAATAAATTGAGGCAGAAACGAGAGAAAGAATAGCGCTACTTTGGGATTCAAGACGCTGACGATAACCCCCTGAACAAACACATTTTTATTATTATCAACATTTTTGTTTTCAACGATTTTATTTTCTCCACGCCACATAGACAGTAATGACTGAACACCTAAATAAACTAGGTAAGCGGCCCCTAACCATTTAACAACGCTAAAAGCCAAAGATGAACTCAGAATTATTGCTGACAAACCTAAACATGCCGCTAGTGTATGAAAAAAGTAACCAACACCAAGTCCCAGAGCCGCTTTCAGCCCAGCAGATAATTTACCTTTCATTGTATTGGAAACAATATAAATTACATCAGGTCCAGGAATCATGTTGATAGCGAGACAAGCGACAACAAATAATAATAGTGAGTTTGAATCCATTCTTTTCTCCAAATTAACGTCTTGCGGGATAACATTTCATCGAACTACAAGTAATGCAACGTCCAGGTTTCAATTGGTTATATTTCGTATTAACAACACGTTACTAAACTACAGCACTGCGCGAAGAGCACAATCATGAACAGTGATACGAATTAAATTATGGGCCTTTGTTAGCCCTTTGAATGATAATATTTAGCATCATTGGGTTGTAAGCTTTTTCTAGCCAGCAGCTCTTATGGAAGTTAACAAATCGGCTACTTAGTATACTTAATAGACCGTCAAATCAGATAGATTATCTATTCTTATTTCTTCAAGCCTTTTGTGCTTCATTTTCCTGCCTCACTAAGCAGCAACTTAATACTTGCTACACCAAAAAATAACGCGAACACGCCTTCAAAAACTGCTTTGGATCTGAGATAGGTTTGTCTGACCTTTTTATGCGCGAAAAGAAAAGCATAGCCAAAGAAAACCAAAGCACTAACCAGCCCCACAACAAAAATGACCGACAACAATTCCAACGGACTGGCCTTAGGAGGAACCCCTATCGAATAAAGCGCACCGAAAAACAGAATAGCCTTTGGGTTAGTTAAGTGAATTAACACTCCGGTTAAGTAGTTACCCTTCTTTGTCGTTACGTATGTTTTGGGTAACTTTAGCTGCTCGATGTTGCAGGCTGAATGTACAGACTTTAAAGCCAAATATAAAAGATAAAATGCCCCACAATATCTAAGAATTTCAAAAAGCCAAACATTGCTATAGAGTATGGTTGCGAGACCAAAAGCGGCTGAGGTTGACCAAAATAAAGACCCCGTTAAAACACCTGCAGCCAAATACCCACCAAAGCGCCGACCGTGGTTCATTGACGTGCCTGCTATCGCAAGAGTTGCAGGTCCGGGGCTAGCGATGGCAGCGATAGCTGATACGACAATCAGTGAATAATTTATCTCTTCCATTTTTACTCTAAGCCTCCAAATGGAGTTTTATCAACACTTATCGCAGAATAGTCTATTGAACGTACATCAGAAGCGTAATACTGATTAAAACACCAAGTGTCACGAATCGAGTTGAGATTCTTTGGTATTTTACTGCTCCAAAATAACATCAAATCCGCCATAAATGAGACGCTTTCCATCAAAGGGCATTGGGTTATTATCTGGACTCATTCGAGGATCACCCATGATCCGCTGCCACCCTGAGTCCCGAACTTCTTTTGAAGGCCAGACTACCCACGAAAACACAACGGTTTCGTTGCTTTCAGCGTTAACTGCCATGGGAAATGATGTGATCTCACCATCTGGTACTTCACTCCCCCACGTCTCAACAACCTTTAAGGCCCCAAACTCCCTGAACATTTCTGCTGCTATTTTTGCGTGTGCGATATACTTTTCTTTATTCGCTGTCGGTACTGCAGCGACAAACCCATCAATGTATGACATAAGTAAACTCCTTTCATTGGAGTTATAACCATAGCTCAATAAAAAGAATGCACATGATGCCAAACCATAGAAACAGGTACGTAATACAGCTTGAGAGCTACATTCCTAGCTTGGACTTTATATGCATATTTGAAAGGTATGTGTTTGGATCAAGCTTGGTTAGCATATTTATAATCTCCAAAACACTCGAATACTCAATACGTTCCTCTTCAGCATGCCCGATCCCACCTATTGTAAAGTGAGTAAAGCGGTAATCACGATAAACGTTTTGCAGCTGGCTAGAAATATCTTTGAGTAATCTTTTACTGAGGGCGAATGCAGGGTATTCACTACTTTCTGAAAGCTCTGCTGTAGAGCCAATAGATACAATATTGCATTTATCGTTAAGTGAACCTAAAGCGTTAAGCTCATTGACTAAATTAAGATACCCAATCGGGCCAACATTCATAAACTCAATCAGTTCGCTTGTTGTCAATTCTGAAGACTCTCCCCACATCGACGCCAAATAAACGATGATGTCAAACTCTACACCTTTGAAGCACGTGTAATCTGGTTTTTTATCGGGATCAACGTCAATACAAACAGAAACTACTCCATCCTCAACTAGCTTTGATCTAGAAATCGTATAAATTTCTGTACCCTGTAAGTTCGTAGCCAAAAACCTTCCTAGCCCCTTACTACCTCCAACAATTAAAATCTGCATAACCCTATTCCTTGGTTAAGGTTGTCTTTCATATTGTCCGCCAAACTGTTCATTAGGTATCACTTTAACGTTTCTATTGCCCTACTTAGTTCTATCTTCAATTTCATCGAATGGTTCAACTGAAATACGCTCTGCAATTTCACTCATCTTCTTCATTTTTTCTGGGTTACTAGTTCCCCAAAACCGCTCCCAGTCTTCACGTGTTCGCCACTTGGCAATAGTTAAAACCTTTTCCGGTACATCGTAAGAACGAAGCATAAAACTACCAAGCGCCCCTTCTACTGACTGATGAATTGAATCTGTCGTCGAACGCCATATATTTTGAAACTCATCCATTTTTTCACTTGGCACACGCCATTCATACACAACTCTAAACATAACACTTCCATTAAAATTTCTAGATTTAATACGGCAAAGTATTAAGAACACTAAGCCAGGTGAATAGCTGAATAAAGCAACATAGTAGAGCGTAGAGCAACATGAAAAGCAAAGTGTAAACGCTCTAAATCACTCCGATTCGATTAGTCATGCACACATTCAAAGATTTCGTATTGCCGTTTAACATTGGCTGTTACTTTCCCCAATGTGAGGCTTGAACTCTTTCCTGATGTTGTTTAAAAGAGGCTTTGTCGACGAACTCCTCATAGACATCAAAACGAAACGGATTAGTCGAGCTTTGAGTCACAAGAAAACTAAGGCAGCCCGGCTCTTCTAACGTGAGCCTTTTGTGAGTTATTAACGCATGTTTTACTAATTCTAGATCCTTTTCCGGAACTAAAATAAAGCCTTTCAATGTAACTTTCGACATATCATCCTCTCGCCCCTGTAACCTTTCGTTAAGAAGTAGCCAACACGCCCTCAATCTCAACCATCATATCGCAAATGTGAATCTCACCATGAATTAAAATGCCACGTGTTAGGAATCTATTTCTAATGCCCTATCGACTTACGAGCATAAGGTTATCTCTACCCTTTCTTTGCCTTTACCGATGTTCTTGCGTTTTAATTGAATTTGGCCGACTTCTGATGTGCGTTTTAAATGAGTGCCACCGCAAGGTACTTGCGCAAACCCATCCACTCTCCAATACCTTCTTTCACTCTCTTGATCGGAAAAGTCACTAATAATAACTGAATCAGAGTTAATCAAATCTTGAACATCAGTTTCAATTTCTTTCAATAACGGACCAATATTTTCAGACCACTCGAAATCTATGCGACTCTTATTTTCAGAAATATGCGCGCCTATCTTAACAATGCCTTCCCGACGCAGATAAAACATCTCGAGCACCACTTCAGCCGCAAAGTGTAGCTTCATTAAGGCGTATCTACGCTTCCAATCAATACTCGTAGTTACAATGTCACCAAGAGTAAAATTTGGAGAGGATTCCAATGTGTAAATAAGTCGAGCACCTAACTTTTGAGCAATCAAAACCGGAATACCATTAATCGTTCCTTTATCACTCTCTTGGCCTCCAGACTCTGCAAAGAAGATAGTCTGGTCCAATTCAACCTTATTTCCGTCTACATTGGTCACTCTTGAGTTAAGTTCTGTTTGGTAGGGATTAACCCAAAATAATTTCTCGCTCATGCTGCTATCCTTGCAGTAAGTCCTATCCTTGATAGTACATTCAGTGACCACCAAGTCAATTCAAGAAACCTCGCCGTCAAGTGTAAGGCTGTGTATTGAGTACGAGCAGGCTAGATCTATTAGATGCTTTTAAGGCTGGGTACTAAACGCTGTCCAGGGGTTTAGCTAACAACCCGTAAATTGCTGAATCTGAGACTACTCCATTCACTTCCCAACGCTGCCTTAGGAAACCTTCCTTTATAAAACCTAACCGTTCCAAGACTTTACCTGAAGAAGCATTGTCTGGATCTATCTCAGTCTCGATTCGACGTAGATTCAGTGTTTTGAATGCGTGTTCGATTAATGCAGTTCCCGCCTCTAATACAATGCCTTTACCCCAGAAATGACGACTAACGCCAAAGCCAATTTCTGCGCGCCTAGACTCTTTCACGTAATTAAACAGCATTATCTTACCCAGAAGTTGGCCATTGCTCTTTAGGAAGATGCCTAGTGTCACTTCTGTATTGCTATTCATGGCCTGTGTACTCTTGGCTATAAATGTCCGCGCTTCTTCAATTGAAACCCAAGGGCCAGAGTTCCAATATTTCATGACCTCATGGTCTGAGAAGATGTCAAACAATTCGCTTGCATCATCTTCAACTAGCTCTCTTAGAATTAATCGTTCCGTTTCAATCTTTGTTACTAACATTTTGGGGTCAGCCTTTTGGTTTGTTATTGGTGACGAAAATCCAATAAAAGTGTGAGACACGTAATACAAATGATTTCGTATGAGACTTTTAAACAAGCTCAACGCACGGTAAAAGCACTACGTGTAACGACTCTATATTGAAGCAAATTTTAGACATTCAAGTGCGTCAACAAGTAACCGTTAAACGCATCAAAGCTTGGGGTGAGTTGATCATAAATCCTAAACTCAGGCTCAAAATAGTCCATATACTTTATTATCGCTTAGTGACGATTTCCTTCAGTACTCTGGCTGGGTTGCCACCAACAACGACATTGTCTCCAAAACTCTTTGTAACGACTGCGCCAGAGGCTACCACCACGTTGTTCCCAAGTGTTACGCCAGGGTTGATTACGGCATGGCCACCTATCCAACAATTGTCACCAATGTTTATGGGCTTTGCTAGCTCTAAACCACTGTTCCTCTCGATAGGATCTAAGGGATGAGTCGCAGTATAAATGCCAACTTGAGGCCCAAGTAAACAGTTATCACCAAACTTAACTTCCGCAACATCCAAAATCACACAACCAAAATTAGCGTAAAAATTATCTCCAACGTGAATGTTGGATCCGTAGTCGCAATTGAAAGAAGATTCAACATGAATATCGTCACCTGTTGTGCCGAACAAGCGCTTGGTTATTTGAACTCGCTTTTGTTTATGCTCAACAGACGTGGCATTCAATTTTTCAGTTAGTAACCTAGCGCTCAACCTTAACTTTAATAACTCTTCATCACTTGGGTCATAAAGCTCACCTGCTAACATTTTCTCTTTTTCTGACATAAAACTTGGACTCCAATACCAATTTTCTTACAACGCTACATTAAGTATGTGAGTAACGCTACCTCCTAAGCGAGGCTGTTCCACCACGAAAACAAAGCCCGACTTGAACCCTAGTCCTCAGCGCTATCAATTTAGTGCACTACCACCACCGTTCTCACTAACTTATCACCGAGACGTTGCCTCTTTTTACCAAGAATGAAAATTGAGTCAATAAAACCGAAGAATGGAGTAATAACATTTCGAAAGAGCGACTGAAAAATATTGCACTTTTTACCCGTTCTTGCACTTATAACTGCAATGCCCAAAAGTTTTTTACCCACACTTTGACCATTTGGTAAACAATCAGAAAAAAGGTAATACGATACAGTCGCAGTTACTGCTGTAGCGCGCACAAGCTCTTTTTCAATACCGATTTCTAAGCCGACCCATAAAACGAGAGTAAAAATGCTAAAACTGACAAAAAGATCAATCATTTGTCCAACACACCTAACTCCCGGACTAGCCAAAACGTAATTTTCTAGAGTAAATTTTTCTGCATTTTTCATTTTAAAATTTGGACTAACAATTGCTTATTGGTGAACTAACATTATTGAGACAGTAACATCCCCACTAAACCTAATCCATACTTCCGCAGAGCACGGTCGAACCTGATTTTTCTATCTTTTCAATATATTACCACGCTCGTTCTAAAGGCTAGATTGGTAATATTTCAACATCTCTTCTTGATTAAGCGCTTTACTTTCTAACTTTTGTTGATCTTTAAAGATTTGAGCTAATGAAGGGAGAATTGAGCGATTTACTTTATAGTCATCAGACCAAAGTTTCCCTCTCATCACCGCTTTCGCACAATGAAAGTACATACTCTCTATGACTATTTTGATAACAACCTTAGGATCTTTACTTCCATCGGGGCAAGCAGATATCAAGTTGGCGTCGGTGTGAATACTTGCGATTCCTTTAATACGGAGCACTTCATCAATACCATTTACCATCAATAACAACCCTACCTTGGGGTTACTAATGATATTTTTTAGACTATCGATACGATTGTTCCCCGAGCTATCAGGGAGCAACAATGTTGATTCATCTAAAACTTTTACGAAGCCAGGCTCCCCTCCTTTAGGAGAGAGATCGATATACCCTTGTGAATCAGCGGTACTTAGAACTGCAAAATGGCAATTATTAATTAATGTAATCGCATGAACATCCAGCACAGGCAGCGCTTTATTTTTAGCTCCCGCACTTGGCTCTGCGTAAATTTCTTTTAACTGCTCTATTGTTTTAATTTCACTCATTCAATGTTATTCCTTCACTATCGTATAATACTTTGCTTGTAAGCAAGCAGTAACTCTGACTTCTTGTATAGGCACTCGACCTAACTCATCGTAAAAATACTACGAGTACAAGTTGTCTCTTTAATGCCTTGTTATCTGAAGATTTAAAGTTTTTCACTAAACTCCCCACACTGCTTACACTTATAACCATGCTTGTAAAAAAACAGTGGAAAACCCAGTAAAATAAAAACTAAGAAAGCTGGGCGTTTACCTTTTGTAAATGCAAATAGATCTTTACTACCACATTTAGGGCAAACGTCTTTTTCTTCATCAACGTCAACTTCATTTCCCAATGATTCTGAGAAATCGCTACTAAGTATTTGTTTCGCATCTTCTGCATCACTTTCGGCCACCATCAGACGGACGCCGCCTATTGCATTTGAATAAAGCCACTGAGTATTTACCGTGTGCTCGTCAGCGATGTAACTTTCTATTCCGACACTATCTAGGCTTGCTCTCGCAATATGAGCTTCATGAGGAAAAGAAAACCTTGCTACTACAATCACATATTACTCCTTGTGGGAAAACGCGCTCGTAAGGTATAAGAAACGCTAATTGGAAATGCCATGTGTAGTATTTCTTTTTGAACAATTTATTAGCCCACTACAGACTAATACATATACCCTAACCAATCTATATGACCAACAGCCCAAGTTTTACCGCTGATAGGTTTAACATATAAATCATCTAGTTGCTCTACAGCGACACCGTAATTTTTATGTTCGTGAACTCGCAACCAAGAACTTAGAGAGTTAAGACGCATATAACCATTAGCCACATAAAAACGCTCCAAATCGGAGACTAAAATGATGAAGTCGACATCTTTAGTGGACGCATACTCGCTGAGTTGAGACAACATTTTTGTGCCAATACCTTGTCTTTGAACTGTGCTCTCGACACAAAAGTCACTCACACCTAATACTTTATAAATTTCATCACCAACGCGAACAGCTCTGTAGTCTAATCCCATGTAACCAACTAACTGATCACCTTCGTAATTCAGAACTCTCATATGCGGGAGTTGCTTATAGTAAGAGCGAGTAACTTGGTGTTCAGGAAACGACTTGTTTCTAAGAGCTTCAATTGCATTATGCTGCGCTTTAGATAACTCGATTTCTGGGTAAATATCCATATTTGACCTTTGAGTATTAATGACCTTTTGGAGTTGAGCAACGCAATACAAAAGCCGCCGCATACCGCCTTAAACACGAAAACCAACGCATAGTAAAAATGCCACGCGTTGCGAATCGCTATTGAACAGTTTGTTATGCTAATTACTCCAGTTGCCAAATCTCTGTAGATTTAAATGCATACATATACAGCGGGTACAGGTAAACAAGCATCAGTCCCATCCCTGTAACAAAAAAGAACAAGGTTCCTGGACTTAGATAAGTCAGTAAGAAGAACACACTAAATATTGCAATGCCCAGCATAGCAAGTGCATTTATCCCAAAGATGATGATCGCTAGCACTTTGCTACCGACGGCAACTCGATAACTAAAGCCGTAAAAGCTGACAAGAGATATTGCGGATACAAATGAGCCTATAAATGCTCCAATATTTAACTCTTTAAAAAATGGGAGTTGAAGAATGCTTAAAACCGTTAAGAAACACATTACCCAGAATACAAACTTCCACTTTTTCACGAATCTTCCTCATTCGTAGAACGCCCACGTAAGTGGAGAGCACCGCGACCACAACACTCAACCATTACACCGTAAACACTAAAACCAATTCAAACCAAAACCGCCAAGCATTACGAATCCGTCTTAAAGCGGTTGTTAGACGTCTTGAACTCACTGATAACTACCATACTCTCCACCATGGTTTACGTTCTAAATTAAACACATTATTGGCGAGTTGGTTTAGCTTTATAGCCTGACTTTCAGACAAATAGAACCAGATACTGGCTTGTCCATTATCCTTTGGATAGAAATCGAACCCCGGTTGGCGTAAATCGCTTAGTATAATTTCGATAGTTTTAGCATCAGCCCAATCATCGTCTATTTCAGGCTTTAGCAACCTTTTAACACCATCAACTGAATATTGGAGCTCTGCATAATGTTCTTCTAGGTTTACAGTATCTCGCAGCCCCTCTAAGTCCTTAGTTCTGCCTGTAATTCGATGGAACTGCTTTACTATTTCAATATAGGAACCATCCTCTTCAATCGCCTCTGCATCGAAATTCCACGCCTGATCACAAACAAACCGTCCCCATGGTTCTTCTTCAATCTCTATTCCGTATACAAAAAGAATTAAATCAAAAGGGTTCGATTCGTATTCTTCTCTAGAATATGAAAGGAGTAAATCGTTAATAGTCACACCTTTATTCAACGACAACCCTATGTCTGATAACTTCTCAATTTGTTCTTCGAGTTTCATTAGCTAATATTCCATTTCATAGACGCCTAACGCCGCGTTAAGTAGTGAGCAACGCAATACCTATGCTACCGCATACCACCGTAATCACGAAAATCAACGCATAGTAAAAATGCCCCGCGTTGCGAATCACTCTTTAGTAGTTTGTTAGTCACGAGGCACCGAGCGATAATTTTAAGCCAAACTAAACTTTGCGAACAACAAACTTTATGTGCTTTGATGCACTTAAGTCTGGCGTAGTCTCAAAGCGACTATTCAATGAAACCAATTGGAACAGCAAACGCCGCAGAAAACGGACTGATAACACCCAAAAAGCGCTTTTTGAAAACCAATCTAACAGTGCGGACTTTCAACAAAGTCACTGAAACCAAGTGGAATTTACAACACCAAAGAAAACGTCATTTCAGAGAGTAAATCGGCTTTTGTACCAACAAACTCACCGAGTGGCGTTGCAACCAAAAACAGACTCTTGATTGCCCTGCTCTGTCAGCACCGAAGTACAAAACAGCAGCTAGGACAGTTACAAAACTTTGGATTTGAAGCTGTTGAAACTGAGTTTTGACCATCGACGACACACCGGCGTATCAAACGATCATCAGCTAAATTTTAAGCTTAGAAACGTAATTTTGATTGCTAACTTTTTCTGGCGACTAACGCCGCGTTAAGGGGGGGGGGGGAAAGCGCCACCACCCGACTTAAACCATTATGCCATAAACACTAAAACTGATTAAAACCAAAAATGCCAAGCGTGGGGAATCCCTCTTGAACGCTTTGTTATGTGAATTTTTTCACGCGCCCAAAAGAGGCAAATTTTTACGCTGCTGATAAGTTAAAGCCTACTCTAAACAGGACTTGATTGCTGTTTCTGGCAACACTTGCGATATGGACAGAACGATTGCTCTTTTTCCCTGAAACACCAGTTCTTCACCATACAATTCTCGAAATGTATCGACTAACTTAGTTTGGCAGTTAAAGAACAGGTAATAATTGTTAGGGGATTTCAGCTTCCAGTCCATTCTTAGCGGGCTGACTGTTTTTACACTATAGCTGGGTTCACCCCACTTTAGAGTTTCATCGACTTCACCCAGCTCCAAATCAGATGCGATTTGAAAGACTAGATTTCGTAGCTCCTCTAGCCTAATACGAGCATTTTCCGGATATTCCTCGAAGCGCTCTTTGACTACCTTGTTCACTGGAACCTTCTATTCACATAACGCCGTATTAAGGTGTGAGCAACGCTTGGCTATACTTGAGCTAAGCGAAACTGCCAAGCGTTGCGAATCACTCTTAAATGCTTTGTTAAGTTCATTTATTGTTATCGTGATATGCTCCATTGCTAAGCATCCGTTTGGTAAAAGCTGGTGTCGCTTTCCAGAGTAAATTTTCCGATTCACATTCGAGGCTACGATTTGCAAATTCAGCAGCACCAACAAGATCAGGAAAAAGAGAGCCGCTATGTATATTCATAACCGTTAAATGACGTAAAAACGCTTCTCTTTGCGTATTCGGTATTTCTATTTTGTAAAGAATTGGGGCCATCCCATTTAAGTCGATATTATTTTCAATAAACTCTTCTATATCTTCACCGTTTGGTATACGCGTAAACAAACCACTTTGACTAATTATTCTGGAGTTTTCATCAGTTAACCCTGAGAGCACCATAATAGTGTCAGATTCTTTTATTTCCTTATGACAGTACTCTGGCGAGTTAATAAAAATCTCCATCATCCCATCATGCGAATAAGCCCAAATAGCTCGGCAACCAGATTCATCTGGATCTGCTTCACTAAACGCAAAGTATGCTGAAACATAAGGATATAAAGTCCAGTCTAGGAGAGGGGTTGCTAAACCAAAATGTTGACCTAATGCCCACCATTCAGTATCTGACAATGTCTTAGGTAACTGTCCGCGACGACCTGTACACGCCTTTTTAAATGTGCTTATTAGCCTATCTAACACTTCATTTCTAGGATCTAGACTCAAATTCAGATTCCTTTCAACCAGATATATATTTTGCTCTGATAACCCCTTAGAAGGCTCTGCTTCATCTAGCTTTTTTAGGGCTAACCTATATTCACGATCGAATTTTGAACGTAACGGCCAATTGGAGCTTTTTTGTCCTCGAAAAACATATTCATTCCAATCAAGAAAGTCCTTTTCAATTAGTGCTTCAAGCTCATACCAATTATTGACTCGTACCGTCGCGAATGCTTTTCCACAATTCCAATCTGGAACTTTAATATTGCACATTTATTTACTCCGAATTAAATGAAACTTAACGCCTTGTTAAGGTGTGAGGCACGCAATACTGAAGCTCCCGCATAACACCTTAACCACTAAAACCAACGCATAGTAAAAATGCCAAGCGTGCCGAATCACTCTTGAACAACTTGTTATGAGACATTTTTTCGCAATAGATTCTTTCTGTGTTTTTGATACTGCCTACTCTTAAAAATCCAATCACTGCTTGCGAGAAATACCGCGCCAATGACAGTAACTAAGTAAAGCCGGTACGAAATAAAAGGCGACAAGTTCAAGTAAAAATCGTTTTGAACAAATGCAGTACCAAATACAAATGGTACACAGAAAGCTAATCCATGAGTAAGACAGTGTCTGAGAAAGCCTCCCTTATGAATCTTTAGCCACTGAACCTGTTTTTTCCGTTCCATCTATTCCACTCTATTCTGCATTTTTCATGGTGGCTCATAACGCCGCGTTAAGGGTGAATGCCATACAAACCCACCTTCCGCAGACCACGTTCACCACAAAAACTCAACGCATAGTGAAAATGCCACGCGTTGCGAATCCCTCTTGAACAGTTTGTTATGTTGAAACTCAGCACGTGTTTTACATTAAACTTTTACCGCATTTTCAACTGCATCAAGACTTCCAGGTGTCAAAGACAGCCTCAATATTATGACCATCTGGATCATGAACGAAGCATGCATAATAGTTCTCGGTATAGTGAGGTCGCGGTCCTGGAGCTCCGTTGTCTCGCGCTCCTGCTGAAATAGCTGAGTCATAAAACTCTCGAACCTTTTGCTGACTCGCCACACGAAAGGCAATATGAAAGCTCGTTAAAGCACCCTCAGCCTTAGCACTACAGATCTCGAATAAGAAGCCCTTACCGAGGTCGAAAGCCCAAAATTTACCTTTTCCACCAAATGCAATTTTGTACCCTAGTGGACTAAAAGCTTCTTCATAAAACTTCCGGCTTCTTTCTAAATCACTAACGGGAATTGTAACGTGATCAATCATGTATATACCTAAGATATTGTGTGGAACAAGAGATTAGCTGAATACCTGTGGGCTTTGAAGCACTATTTAACATAACGCCCTGTTAAGGGGTGAGCAACGCAATACTCAAGCCGCCGCATACCACCACCTTAAACACTAAAACCAACGCATAGTGAAAATGCCACGCGTTGCGAATCCCTCTGAAACAGATTGTTAGGCTATGTTTTCCTCGAACCAAAAGTCATGTTGATTCAATTGAATGTCAAATCCACTTTTGGATAAAAAGTTAATCTGCTCTCGATTGAACTCTACTCCGTGCTCTTTTTTGAACTCCCTCATTTGACATAAAAACCTAAACTCCTCAATGTCTTTAGTTCCTTTTGAGGAATTACAGGTTTTACAACACGGAAATAAATTTGAGAATTCTGTTTTACCTCCTCGAGACTCGGGGAAAAAATGATCAACAGTTAGCGTTTCAAGCGTTAATCCAACCCCGCAGTAGTAGCAAAAACCGGAGGTTTTGCTAAAAACATCCGACCTATACTTTTTCACGGCGCTCTTTCTGTCATTTGGTTTAACAGTATGGTCGAGGAAATCTGGATCTACTTTGTTTTCATCAAACAAATGAATGTACTTTTCATCAATCTCCCAAGGACCGTCATAAGAAAAAGCTCTTGCTAAAATTTTGCAAGCGTTTCGAGAACATCCGACAACGGTGTAGTTTATACCCTGCTCATTTTCATACCACCCTTCAACCTGAGACATAAAACCCCCATGAACTGGACAGCATCCTTTATTAAGCCTATTTAAGCGCTCTTCTACTTTCTTTCTCATTGCTTCCTCGGAGCCTAACGCCCTGTTAAGGGGTTAGCAACGCAATACCGAAGGTTCCGCATAACACCTTAACCACTAAAACCAACGCATGGTAAAAATGCCACGCGTGCCGAATCACTCTTAAACAGTTTGTTAGGTGCGTAGCCAAAGTTGGTAAAAGTCTGTTTCATCGTGCTTGGGATTATTGCGCACGAACTCCCAACCATGGCGCTTATAGAATGTGAGAGCTCGATGGTTAGTTCGGCTTACTGAAAGTACAGCACGCAAACAACCCGCTTTACTCAACGTCCTTACAATATAATCCTGCAATTTTGCAGCGAGTCCTGAACCACGAAAATTCGGCTTTAAGTAAATGAGATGCACATAGCCAGTCTCCGGCTCGGGTGAAAAGCTACGAAACTCTAACTGCCCTGCAAACTGACCATCCACAAATATATGGATATAGAACCATCCTGATGCTGCTAACCGGTCTAATACTCATTCACGATACCCACTGATGAAGTCGTCGAAACCATCGTAATGCCCAAAACTACAAAAGTATGCATCTTTTCTCGCAGCAACGCACAATTCGAAATCATCAATGTTTATCTGCTGAAAAGTAATTTCCATACTTACCTTTTCCTTCAAGCACCTAACGCCCTGCTAAGGGGTGAGCAACGCAATACGAAAGCCACCGCAAACCACCTTAATCACCAAAATCAACGCATAGTAAAAATGCCACGCGTTGCGAATCCCTCTTGAGCAGTTTGTTAGTCGCGAGGCACCGAGCGACAATTTTAAGCCGAACCAAACTTTGCAAACAACAAACTTTATATGCTTTGATGCACTTAAATCAGGCGTAGTCTCAAAGCGACTACTCAATGAAACCACTTGGAACAAACAACGCCGTAGAAAACGGACTGACAACACCAAAAAACGCTTTTGGAAAACCAATCTCACAGTGCGGACTTTCAACAAAGTCACTGAAACCACGTGGAACTTACCACACCAGAGAAAACGTCATTTCAGCGAGTAAATCGGCTTTTGTACCCAGCAAGCTCACCGAGCGGAGTTGCAACCAAAAACAGACTCTCGATTGCCCTGCTCTTTCAGCACTAAAGAACAAAACAACCGCTAGGACACTTGCAAAACTTTGGACTTAAAACCGCTGAAACTGAGTTAGAACCATCGACGACGAGCCTGTGTACCAAACAATCATCAGCCAGATTTTGAGCTCATAAGTATGATTTTGACTGCTAGCTTTTTCTGGCGACTAACGCCCTGTTAAGGGGTGAACAACGCAATACCGATGCCGCCGCATACCACCTTAATCACTTAAACCAACGCATAGTGAAAATGCCACGCGTTGTGAATCCCTCTTGAACAGTTTGTTATATGCGTACTAGCACCCATCACCATACATACAACTTAAAGTAAACCAAGAAAGATGCTATGAGAATAAGACCACACCAAGCGAAAAATACGAAGGCTTTCGCCTCAGTTTCTGCCTCTTCCATATCGGGAAGTAAAGCCATGAAATAGCATCCGATTGGAACTAATTCGTACATTTTACCTGCATATTGGTTATTCATGCCTAAGAAAGGTGGAACATACAAATACAGAGCTGAATAGCTGACAAAAAAGATAGTAACTAAAATTCTATTCCAACCTATCTCTTCGCCTTCCCGGTACAGCTTAAATAACAGGTAGATAGCACCCAATATTGCTAGTATCAAAAACATCCTGTTCAGAAATCCCTAAAGCATATAACGCCCTGTTAAGGGGTGAGCAACGCAATACAAAAGCCGCCGTATACCATCTTAAACACTAAACTCAACGCATAGTAAAAATGCCACGCGTTGCGAATCACTCTTAAACAGTTTGTTAGGCAAACGTGTGTGTGCGGTCATGTATTTGAGTTTTTTCATATCAATGTGATTCCAATGTGCAAAGTTGCTATCTAGATTCAACCAATTTTGGTTGTTTAGCAATGATATCAATGTTCACTTGAGCTGTGTTATTGTAAACTTCCCTTACATTGACAACACACGTGCGCCCTGGTTGTAGGGCACCACAAGTGAATTGAGTTGAATTCATAATGCTACTAAAGATTTCAGTCGAAAACTTCCACAGTTTCAAAAACAAAGTTGAATTGGACTTTACATCCAAAGATGGAGCTAACTTTCAGAAAACTAAATTTGGCAATGTGGCACCAGTAACAGCAATATTTGGAAAAAATGCATCAGGAAAAACTAACTTTCTAAAAAGTCTGAACTTTCTTAGAGGGTTTTGTGGTGGGAGAAGTTCCAATAACACTATCGATTCTATCAAGACGTTTCTGTTTAATAGTGACCCAACCAAATTTGAAGTCGAATTCTTCGAGGATGAACAACTGTTCAACTACAAACTAGTAGTCGATTCAAGCTCATCGGTATCTGAGTCTTTGTGGGTTGAAGATAAGTTGGTAATGAAGAGAGAAGGAACAAAAATAAACCTTGTCGATACTAACCATAAGTCGATAGAGATGCCGGTGCCTAGAGATCTATCTGCTATTAGGCATGCTGAGCGAAACTTGGACGGTGAATACAATTATATAAACTCTGTTTCGAAATTCTTTTATTGTATCGAGTCAAACGTTTACCATAATTCATTTAATATTGACAACACAAGTGTCTACAATATTTCGAGACGTCTAGCTAAAGATAAATTTTCATTTGGCTTGACAGAAAAGCTACTGACGCAATTTGACCCATCTTTAAAGAGAATCGAACTAAATAAACGAGAATTTAAAGATAGAGAACAATTTTATCCTGTCTTCTACCATAAAAGTGGCAATCAAGAATTTGCTGTGTCTTTAGACCAGGAGTCAAGTGCAATCAAACGATTATATGGGATTTTACCTCTAGTTTTATTCGTTAGTGCTGTTGGAGGAGTGCTAGTTATTGATGAGCTTGAATCTCACCTTCACCCTCAAATTGTTAATAAATTACTAGAGCTATTTCTTAAATTCAACTCTAATAATGCCCAATTAGTATTTACCACCCACCAAGTGTTACTTATGGATATACTTCCTAAAGATGCTATTTGGATTGCTGAGAAGGAAGATTGTGGTAGTAATATGACGAAACTTGTCGATAGAATGGCAGAAGGGAGCATAGATATTAATGATATTAGTGGCAACTATCTTTCAGGGAGGTTTGACATAACTAAGGCTAATATAAAAAAGTAGTATATACACATGAATCATTTAAAATATTTAGTTTTGGTTTGTTTGTTTTTAACTAATTATTCAAACGCACAATATGCATCTAATGACTTTGTAGATAGAAGTAGTTTAAAAATAAATTACATAGAAATTACCCAGGAAGAAGCTATTAAAAAATACAACCTTCCAGAAGACCTACCTACTTGGCTAATGAATGACCTTGTTAGAATTCATAGCCGAATTGAGAATGTTGATGCATTAGGAGCGACAAAAGCAGAATTAATCGCTTATAAAACTGCGCTCACTGAAAAAGAAAAAGAAATACTTGAACTAAAAACAGCATTGGATGCAAATAACACTCGATTAGACGACATGCGTGACTTTGGGTTGGGCTTTATCGGCATAATAAGCCTACTATCTGTTATTTCAGGGTATTTTTCCTATGTAAACGCTGGTACACATGCCCGGGCTGAAGTAGTAAAAGGCGTGCAAGAAGCAAAATCAGATGTTATTAAAGGTGTTGACGATACAAAAAATCATTACTTAGAAAAAGCCAAAAGCTTAATTGATAGCTTAGAAAGTGAAACCAAGTCCGCGTCTACAACTTTGAAAAATCTAAGTGAAAAAGAAAAGTCCGTTCTAGATGAGATATCTGAACTGGAAAATTTGAAAAATGACACAGAAAAACTATTATCGGAACTAAAAGTAGAAAGAAGTAGAATATCTGAATTTGAAGAAAAAATTGAACACTTACAAAATGACATTTCAAAGTTTAAAAAGGAACTTGCTTCTTCAGACTCCGAAAAGGTTTTTAAAGGCGGGAATAACGAAACAATTAACGAAGAGCATTACTTATCCATGATAAGAAACTTTAGTAAAAAACTGGATGAGAATATCGATGAGTAAGTATGTTCAAGCGAATATAGTTACTATTGAGGGAGTTTGCCTAACGCCGCGTTAAGTAGTGAGCAACGCCACCACCACACCTAAAACATTGTGCCGTAAACACTAGAGCTGAATCGAACCAAAAATGCCAAGCGTTGCGAATCTGCCTTAAACGCTTTGTTAGGGCACTTCTCGCTTGACATGAGTGCTTAAATGCATAGTATAAATTTCAAGCGGTTATCCGCGAGGTGTCAGGCAAAATTAAGGTAACTAAATACCAAAAGTAAGATACTGAAACTAACATAACTGAATAAAGATTAGAGTAAAGAGCTACATAAACTAGACTACTATTTCAATGCTTAAGATGCTAAAGCTCATAAGATTGAAGACAAACACTAATTTTAAAACTCTCTCTAATTTAACTTAAAACGACTAATTTCAATATACCTGAAACTCAAAACACACCTTCAAGCCTGATAGTCACCAACCCTTAGAGGCGTTGACTATGAAGATTAGTTTTAGTGTTTCTGCAGCATTTCACGCTTGGTTTCTGAAACTTGAGTTTGCTTTCGACAGAAGTAACTCTAGCCAAGGTGAAGCAGAGGAAGCTTAAATTCCAAGCCCACTGTTGATATGGTGGGCTTTTTTACGTTTGTACCCTAACGCTCTGTTAAGGGATGAGTAACGCAATACCGATGTTGCTGCATACCACCTTAATCACTTAAACCAACGCACAGTGAAAATGCCACGCGTTGCGAATCCCTCTTGAACAATTTGTTATGCGAAATTCGACAATGCTGATTTGTACGCCTTTCTAGCCTCGAAACTTAAGTAGTTGTCCATACCTTGGAACAGTTCAAATAGCTCAGCACCATATTTGAGTTTGAACTCTTCACTGCTATAAACAAGCTCTAGCTCATTAGCGACAGTTAACTCGCAAAACAATTTCACCGTTGCACTGTCGAGTTTGAATGTTGAACCAGTAAATCGATCTTTAAATTGGATTTCTGGCACTTTGCCAAATTGAGGAAATACATAGTCTCGGTCACATGAGCAGTACAAGTAAACCAAAGCTTCTTCATCACACCCAATAGTTCGTGCTATTTCTTGGCGCTGACTTAGCGACACCATATTTTCATCGAAGCCCGCAGTTCCATAAGCAGCATGAAAGAGACCTGCAATTTGAAGTAACTCGCTACTACCCCAACTTATCAGAACATTTTCAGTCCCTTTAAGGTGCGCTTCCAATGAACCGTTAAGGTGTTGAAAGTCACCTGCACCAAGCTCTTGTAGCATTCCAAACTTATCCATAAATATCCATTTCCTTTAGGTCGCATAACGCTTTGCTAAGGTGCAGCTAACCAACCATTAAGTTCAAGCAAAGCCACCGTAATCACTAAACTCACCCAAACCAAAAATACCAAAGGTTAGCTGTCACTCTTAAGCAATTTGTTAGCATTCGCTTATTAGAACGCCAGAACACATATTAATAACGGCATAGATGCATTTACTAGTTTAAGCCACCAATCATTCCCATAAGCCGTTTCATTCGCTCCAACAAATCATCATAGGTTATTATCTTTACCTTACGATTCACATTTAATGAAAACAAAATTTGTTTTTGGTCTTCTGAGAGGTCTTTTGAGCGACCAATAACGACAAAACCTTCAGGATTATACTGATTCGTTAACCATTTCGGTGCATTATTTGTCCCTAATCTAATTTCGTTAATCCAGTCTTCCACTTGTTGAGATGCATGAGTAACTTTTTTTCTTATACGGTTGGACTTCGTAAATATTTTATCACTATGACGCTCCAGCTCAACCAATACTACTTTTTTGTCGACTTGCTCATAACGTATAACTAAGTCTGCTCTATAGCGACCTATTCTAACTTCGCTGAACATAGAGGCCATATGACTATCTAAAATTTGTGGATTTTTATTTAAAAATTCATGTAGCTCTTTTTCTTTTGTCGATCTACTACCAATTAGTCTACAGAAATGAACAAATCTATTTTCCAGTTTCGTAGAATCAGAAATTTTGGGGCATAAACTAGATATTTTCTCTCTAAGAGCTTGTTCTTTAGTTTTAATAGGAATACCTGAGTCTTCAATTTCTTCGACACCTATCGGAGGCATCAACTCTCCTCCTCCCTCAGACAAAACTTTCACATCAGTGTTCTTAAATTCACCTAATATTACCGCTGGAACCATACTAATATCCATTGCTGCATAAGCAAGGTATACAGGATAATCGTCATCAGTTATGAAAACATTACCATCTTCATAGATAAGCAACTCAGAAAAAGAAAAGCCAAAATCACACATTTTGTTAATGTAAGACTGAATTCTTTCTTTCGGAATAGATAATGCGTATTCAATATCACGTGGCTTAATAATATTTAATGGAACTTCTGCTTTATAGCATTTTATTTCATTTTTATGAGCCTTAACTATTAAATCTAATAAATAGTCATTATCAGTAAGCTTATCTTGTTCATCAACAATTATTAAATCTTTTGTTAATACTGGATACTCGTAACGGTGATAGGCTATTAAACATCGGAGAGCAAATACGGCATACTCATTTGATTGCACACTTTCCTTAGATATATGAATCCAGCCATTAATGGTAAAAAGAGAAACAAATGGCTCTGGTTCTTTTTTACACACTCGAATTTCTAGGCGTACTGCTTTCTTCGTTAAGTACTCTCTATCGAAAATTGTTATAGAATAGACTAAACCAGCGCCTTTAAGCTCTTCTCTTTGAATTAACACTCCTTTTTCTACATCTTGAATACGAGAAGTTATAAAGCAAAACTCAGGAAGAGGTAATGTTTCCAATTGAGATATCTTAGACTTACATTCCTCAAGCTGTGGTAAATCGCCTTCAGAATAAACTAAATCTTTTTTTATCATTAAAATTGCATTATACATATCACCAACTAAGGGGTTGGCTTGATAGTGCTCTAAAATCCAACTTTTTATTTCTTCTGAACTTCCTATCCTTTTTTCTCCTTCCGAAATCTCTAGTAGAAGCTCTCTTCTGAGCTCACTAAGCATTGAGAAAACTCCATTTTCAGATGAAGGAGTTCCTAAATTCTCTACTCTTTTCGTTACAAGTTTCATTATAATCCTTCAAAACCTGATTGACGCTATTTGCATGCTAACGCCGCGTTAAGTGGTGAACAACGCTGACAACCGAACCTAAGCCATTGCACCGTAAGCACAAAACTCAATTTGAACTGAGAATGCCACGCGTTGTGAATCCGTCTTAAACGCCTTGTTATAACTTCAGATACGTGTGGATTGTTGTATGTAGGTTTTTAAACCCTGTTAGCTCAAATTCCAGTACCCATGAGGATTCAAGTGTCATAGGTAACTTTCCATTTGTCGATTCACCAAATTTAATTTCAGTGATATCAACAGGACTATGAGCTGCAAAGAAGTAAACTGACCCATCAATATACCCGTCATCTGGGTTTACAGGGAAAGTAAATGTTCTACCAGTAAGTTCATTAAGCTCTGTAGGTAAATTAATACCGTTTAGGCTAATTACAGTTTCTATTGTCTCAGAATAGTCGTCTAGACTAAGTTCAAACGGCTCTATTCCTATCTCAAGTGAGACGTCGCCATCGACACCAGAAATCTTTGCACTTGTAAATTTGAGCTTTTCTATCGGGAAATTTTCCACTCTTCCTCCTGAGTTATAACGCCCTGTTAAGGGGTGAGCAACGCAATACCAAAGCCGCTGCAAACCACCTTAATCACTAAAACCAACGCATAGTGAACATGCCACGCGTTGCGAATCCCTCTTGAACAGTTTGTTATGTGTATTTTTCGTATGACTGTTTAGTATGCAACCACCCATCCAAGTACCGTAGTAATTCCATTGTTATAGCCTGATATGCTGCACATGCTTCCTCTAATGCTGAATCAGGGACGGGTTTGGCTTTATCACCGATGCCGACTTCTATTTTTCCACCTTTTGCAGACAATAAGGTTTTGTGGAAGTGACTCTCGCTAAAGTGTACATAACCACAAGTTTTCTCATAAACCGAGGAGATCCACTCAGTTTCTTTAGACAGAACAGAAACAAGATGAGCGTCTGTCATCTTTTTACCACTTTTGTCCTTTATCTTTCTAATTGGTTTTCCGCCAAGTACATCTAGACAAACTGCATCAGGGTTTTCTACTAGCCATAGCGCCGAGTATCTTAGTAAGTTATCCAGTTGTAATCTAAGCAATGGAGCTGCGCATAAAAACAGCTCAGCTTTAATCATACTTTCAAAGCCTTTTGATAACTCTAAGGATCGGTTAACTACTGCCGAGCTAAATAGATCCATTTGATACATAGTCCCATTGTTGGCACGAGTTATCTTACCTACAGTTGTTATTAGCTTTTTATCAAGTTCACTAATTACTTCTAGATACTGCTCTATTGATTTTTTACTCATAACCTACCTATACACATAACGCTGCGTTAAGGGGTGAATGCCGCACAAACAAACTTTCCGCAAGCAGCTTTCACTACCAAAACTAGCCGCATACCAAAAATGCTACGCGGCATGAATCCCACTTGAACGCCTTGTTATAACTTTATGCTAAATCTGCCTGACAATGCTTACAAACAATAGCTTCGCTTTTAACCAACTCAGCACATTTCGGGCATTTTTTGTGCTCTCCAGACTCAATCGCAGCCGCCTCTACTTTAGCTGTAACAGGTGAAACGACAAGCGCAACTATCAAGCCAATTAAAGGCGATAGCAATAATGACAATATGAAAAATCCTATTCCTGAGCGTCCTTTACTTGCAGCAAAAGCTCCAACACCAATAGACAACCCTAACCATATAATTATCCCAAACATACATTTTTCCTTTTTCTGTCAATAAATAATTCTTAAGTTATAACGCCGCATTAAGGTGTGAGCGGCGCTTGGCTATACTTGAGCGAAGCGAAACTGCCAAGCGTTGCGAATCACTC
>NZ_JAWOWM010000011.1:0-162638 GCF_033340475.1 Vibrio sp. 1078-1 | reverse complement strand
TTCAGGTAAAGGCAGAGGGTCTGGATATCCCTGTCATTCATGACCTTCAATGCCTGTTGTCTGACTACTGAGAAGGGTTGATTATCATCAATGTTCTCATCCACAAACAGATGCAGTAACTCTGCCGCTTTCGTGACATTGTCCGCGGCTGACTGCCAGGACAGGAACACTGCTTGTTGTGCAAAGGTGTTGGCAGCTTCTTGTTGCTTGCGGATATGGTAAATGAACCCATCAGTTAACCGTTCCAGTGCCAGTTGTATCCGCTCTGTCAGGTGACATAGCAACCATAGATGCTGCTGTGCGCGTTTGAATCGTTTGAGTTTACTACCGTAATAGTTGATGAGCTCACCGAAGTGTTGTCGATTTTTAAGAGACAGATTAAGCCCATCGATAACGCCATTGATTTGCGTGCGTCATGGCGCTAACTGATGATAAAGGGCAAGCTCTTTTTTAAGTTCAGGTACGGTCAGACTTTTTGCACCGCCTCTGAGCTGGTTCAGGCTTAGTCCGTCATCAATGGCTGTTATGCTGTCCAGAAAGACGTGAAGTTCAGGACTGGTGAGTTGATTAAGTTGGTGCGCCAGGTCTTTTCTGACCTGCTGCATCGCTCTGCTTATCAGTCTCTGGAGTACGGTGTACCTAGGGATAGCAATGCTGTGACTGGTTAGGAATTCAATAGCAGTATCAAAGAGGTAACGCGGCTCCAGCCAGGCATTGCCCACCTGAACAAGGTGGTCGAAAAGAGAATTGAAGTGCTGACTTTCGTCCCATTTGTGATAACCAGCAAGGTCTAATACTTTTGCGTAGAGTCGATCTTTTTGTTTTTGTGAGGGAGTGAATGGTCTGAGCCCCTTGCCGCCAAGCAGCTCTTTACTGATGAACATTAAATCCTTAGAAACCTGCGAGTAAGCGATATCTAGGATGACGGGCTTTGATTTGAAGTATCCCAAAATCGCGACAAAGTAACATCTATGAGCTCTGAGACGAATTGACCGAAAAACTGCCAATTCCGCATCGTTCAGAGAAAAGTACAGACGTTGTTCTTCGATTGAAAAAATGGGTGGGGAATAAAGATCTGCCTGTTCTGCTCTCGTGAGAATAGTAATTTCGTTTTTGATGGCCATATCAGGGCTGTTCCGTATTAAATGTACGATATTTACCTAATTTGCCACACTTATAAGTAGTAACCCACCTCCGCAGCCATTTATTGGTGTGGTCTACAGAGGATTAAGTCTTTTTAGAGGGGAAAATCCCTAGAACCCCAATAACCTCCGCGTCCATTAGTGTAGCGTTTGCCTGTTATAACCACTGTGTACACAGTCATTGAACCTGCTGTGATGCTGGGGTTTTCCGAGTATGCTTTTCTTCTCCTCTCACAAAGCTCGGCGGATAATTCGTTTGACATAACTCGTACTGAGTCAAAAAGATTAATATCCAATATTTCAACTATATAGGATGTTGCCGCGTCAGGATTCGCATCAACCGGAGCTCGTTTTAAAAAAGGCACAGGAAGATCTAAGTCATAAGCGATAGGTGGTCGCTCAGTTAAAGCTTGATCTGTATTTTCAGAAAGCCCAGCCCCAGCCCAGTGGTTCCAATTTTTATAACCCTGAGCCTTAGCTAGTGCATGAAGGAGTTTGATTGGTTTCAGCGAAACATTAAAATCATCTTTCAATGTTGATGACAGTTTTCTTGCGAGATATTCAGCGTTTGATTTCGAGCCAAACGATATCGTGGTAGTTTTCATATTAAAGCAACTCCAAATTAACGGGGTATCTATGAAAGGTTGCCCTGATTACCTGCCAAGCCCCCAGTTAAATGAATCTGCATTAACACGGTTAGACATTTGCAAAGATAAAATCACCTGTTTCACAGGGCGGTCTAGTCAAAAGACTGGTCAAGGACTTGAGCATATTTCAGCGCGAAATCGTAATGACCCCAGAATGATAGCAAGTACATATCAAATGACACACTGTAGAACTGCCCGTTGAGGGCAATCAGGCAGAGAACTGATACATTCACACACATAAATTTGGTTCCCTCATAGATGAGGGAACCAAAATCCATCTGTTCAAAATCCAACCATCCGGAATTTCCGGATGGTTGGTAATTACGCAATTTGATAGTGGAGCCTATCCAAAGAGAGGTCTGTAAACACCAGCCAATACAGGGATGTTTCCTTCAATAGAACTTAAAAATTCCATAAGCTCATCTCGATCCATTACCTTATGATTGCCTTCACTATCAAAGTAAGCGAATTGCTCCACGGGAGAAAAATAGTGAAAGCCAATGCTGTGCTCCAGTTCCTCATTAAAAAAAGCACCAATGGCATTATCGAGACGGTAGTAAAGTGTATTAAGACGAGGGTTATCATAGACCCCAAAATAATCAAGCTGAGATTGTTTTTTCAGTTCATAAGAATCAGGTTCACGCTTTAATTGCGATAAAATGGATAACTTTGCTCGCTCCGCGATCTCTTCGTGAGTCATCATAAAACGCTTGGCAACAACAAATGAATGGATCACACCTCCATAGTTTTCGATATGGAAGTCGTACTCGTCATCCGGCCTCATATGCTCGATAGCTTTTTCTAGTGTAGACAGCACCTTACTACCACATAAATAAGCTATTTCGCTATCGTTAGCTCTAACTTCATCAATACAAGACGCATCTAAGAACTGAATTGGAGTGCGCTCCTCATGAGAAACAAAGAATTCATCATCCCCATTATCACCTGATAAATACATGAGATCAGATTTGGAGCTAAATGCAGAGCCACACCAGTGATTCCAGTTTTTATACCCGAGACATTTAGCCGTGGCGTGAAGCAGTTTTATTGGTTTGAGCGAGATGCTATGGTCTTGTTTCAAAACTGAGGAAAGGTTATCAGCAAATGAATTTGCAGCCTCTTTAGAGGCAAAAGTTACGTCATTAGATAGGTTTTTCATGTCAACTCCAATAGAGCGAGTTTATAGGATGCCCTGATTACCTAACATCGCTCCGGTTTACACGAAACATATTGGTTTAGATAAAAACACCTTTTTCACAGGGCGGTCTAGTCGAAGGACTGGTCAGAGATTTGAGCATCTTTCAGCGCGAAACCAAATTGACGATTAGATTTTCCTTTTCGTTACTCCATTTTTCCACTCCCAAACTGCCCAAAATGGACCATTACACGAAGTCTCTAACCTTTGCGACGTATTTGCCCAAAATGGGCTGATACAGAGTCATAATCTATGCACCTACCCTATTAGACTGGAAACCTCAAACAGGTCTAATTAAAGAGGGCAATACATTAATGAAACGTTCAGCATTGGCAATTGCTTTGATTGCAGCATTAAGCGGATGTGGTTCCGGTGGAGAAGATGGAGGAAGTAGTTCCAATACAAACACCAACCCAGGAACAAAATCTGGCTCTATTAAAATTGATAACATCTCGATAAAAGAAGGAAATTCAGGTAACAGTGATGCCAAAGTGCGTGTTACTCGTAGCGGTGGTAAAGATGGTGTAATTAAAGGTAAATACCGAACTACCCCTGGAACTGCATTATCAGATCAAGATTACCTGGAAACTGTTGGAGAATTTGAGCTTCAAGATGGCGTTACTCGGGTTGATTTGATCATCCCTATCATTGGTGATGTAAAGGATGAATATGATGAAACATTCTCCGTTCAAATTTTCGATGTTTCTGGTGCCTCCAGCATAGAGAGAGATACTGCTACCGTAACAATCACCAATGATGACTCCTCTCCAGAAATATCATTTACCTCAGAAATCAGAACCACATCAGAAGGAAGTGGTCGCGTTAAAATTCCGCTACAACTAAACACTTCATCAGGAAAAGATGTAAGCGTCAGTTACGAACTCAGTGGATTAGCTATTAACGGCCAAGATTATAGTGTCATCAGTGACAGCACTATTGTTTTCCCGGCTGGAACTACTGAGCAGTTTCTTGAGTTAAATATTGTTCAAGATGACGTTCCCGAAGGCGGTGAAACAATAAAAATTAAACTTACCGAGGCTAACAATGCCACACTCAGCAAACAGTTTGAGACCAGTGTTATTATCCTTGGAGACTTAGTGTTAAACGATACTGGCGTCACCAGATATGTAAATGGGAATGACTTCGATGCCCAAGGCGCACCTAATGATCTTCCTGGGCAAGATGCTGAATTTGGCGCTGATACTGACTCACCAAACTACTTAGATGGTTATGCAGGTTTCTCTTTTACAAAATTAGACGTTTCCGGAAACCACCTTCCTCATACAGCGACGGCATGGTCATGTGTCTTGGATAACCGAACAGGGATCGTCTGGGAAAACAAAGGTGATGCAATTACTGATATTCCATCTTCACTTTCGGAAGCAGAATTCAAAGCCCTAGTAAATGATGCTTGGCGTGCCAGCAGAAACCCAAGCTCAAAGGATTATGTTCCTTACCCTTATTATCACTGGCATCAAAACTGGCAAGCTAAAAACTACCTATACACCTGGTACAGCAAAGATAGAACTAATGACGGTGGCAGTGCTGGTGGCGCTTCACTAGAATTCCAAAACCGTAATGCTCCTGTTCACGATAAGGCACAATGCGCGTTCCCTACGACAGATAACGCTGGCTATGTAAAAGTCACATCATGTAGTACCGATGACTACATTCGTGCGGCCAACGAGCTAGCCGTTTGTGGCTATAAAGATTGGCGATTACCTTCCATTGAAGAGCTACGTTCTATTGCCAATTATGAAAACAGTCAAACACTGCTCGATACCGACTATTTCTATAACTACGAAGGTGGCGCACCGATTTGGTCTGGAACCCCGAGTTCAAATGGTGAAGGTACAGCATGGTGCATGGACTCAAGCAATGGACAAGCTAAGTTGTGTCATAAACAAAGCAACTCGGCGAGCATTCGTTTAGCAAGAGGAGGGAAACAGTGATGAAGTCCAAACTAACCGTTGCGGCAAGCATTCTTTGTCTTGTAGGGATATCAACTCAAACTTACGCACAGACTTGTAAGTCAGATATTATCGCTCCCACCACCAATATAGAGCAATTTACAGTACATAAAGACGGCACAGTTACTGACGCCGCAACAGGCTTGATGTGGACCACTTGCACTATGGGACAAAGATATAGTGCCGATAACTGCATTGGAACTCTAAAATCATTTCCTACTTGGTCTGATGCGTTACTAGCTGTGGACGACGCTAACAGCAGCAATTTACTAGGGTACTCTGACTGGAGACTACCCAACATTAAAGAGCTTGGTTCCATTGTCGAAAGGTCATGCTCAGCTCCTGCGATCAGATTGGAGGTATTCAAAAGCACCCCAAAAGTACTTTATTGGTCAAACACTCCTGACAGCAAGGTTAACCCTCAGTTGAAAGCGCGAGTTATTGATTTCAATGAAGGAACTGAGTTCGCATCGTTAGCACAATCTAATATATATCTGCGGCTAGTTCGTGACCTTAAAGAAACGTCCAACTAATTCCATCGTAAGCCCCGGATTTTATTCTGGGGCGTTCCCATAGTGAAGTACACGCGATGAACAAAACATTACCACCTGATACCCCAGAGCAAGCCCGAATCACCAACTATCAAGGAAACCAACTGATAGTTAGGGCCTATGCTGGCACGGGAAAGACAACAACCCTCATCAAATATGCTCTTGCTAATCCTCGCCTAAGAATGCTGTATATCGCGTACAACCGAGCGATAAGAGATGAAGCTGCGGAAAAGTTTCCCCGAAATGTTACGTGCAAAACCTCTCATCAACTAGCATTCGCATCTGTTGGACGTATGTTTGCGCACAAATTAGTGGGAAACATTCGCCTGACCGATATAGCACAAGCGTTAAACACAAAAAACTGGACTCTTGCAAGAGACTGCCTGGATACGCTAAATGCATTTATGTGCAGCGCAGATGACCAAATTCTGTATGACCATTTCGAAAGAGCAGATACTGGATTACTACTAACAACAAAGCAAGAGAGATACGTAATAGAAGTCGTTCAAAGTGCAGAAGATATTTGGAAGAGGATGTGTGAACCTCAAGATCCTTTCCCTATGGTTCATGATGGATACTTAAAGCTGTACCAATTATCTCACCCCAATTTATCATTGAGATACCAGGTAATCCTCTTTGATGAAGCACAGGACGCTAACCCAGTAACTAGTGACATTGTAATTAGGCAGCGCTCAAGGACTATTCTTGTTGGAGACGTCCACCAGCAAATCTATCGTTTCAGAGGTGCAAATGATGCGATGAATAACCCCCGCTTCTCGAACGCAGATCAACTCTACCTCACACATAGTTTCCGATTTGGGCCTAATGTAGCGATGGTTGCTAATGCCCTTCTCGAACTAAAAGGAGAGACCAAGCCGGTAATTGGGCGCGGAGCTAAAGATCAGGTTCTTATGATGCTACCTCAAAATATCGGGCATCATGCTGTGTTACACCGCACGGTAATGGGAGTTATTCAAACTGCTTTGGGCTACACAGGTGCGGGACATAAAGTTTTCTGGGCTGGTGGTATAGAGTCTTACCAAATCGACTATCTGGAAGATATCTTTTGGTTCTCACGTGAAGAAAGAGAACGTGTCAGAAACAAGCAGATACTTAATGATTATGAGGACTATCAAGAGTTCACCGAGATAGCTCGTGCGACTCAAGACAACGAGATGTTTAGAGCGATGGCAATTATCGAAGCCTACGAAGATCTTCCTGAACATCTTGCGATATTACGCCTTAACACCGTAAAAGACGAATTGGTTGCAAATGTCACTGTGTCTACCAGTCATAGAGCAAAGGGACTGGAGTGGGATTATGTCCAACTATTTGATGACTTCCCTGACGTTTTGGACCCCGAGCTAGAACCTGAGGCACGGGATGATGAGATCAATCTACTTTACGTTGCAAGCACGAGAGCCATGCGAGCACTTGCGCTTAACGCTTCAGTGGAAATGGTGATCAGGTACATCACCCATAAGCGTCAACTTGAAAAGATTCAGCAGGAAGAAGCAACTAACAATCAGTCAGAACACATAAAAACAGCCTAATCGACCAAAAATACAACAATAAAACCTCCCCTAATTGCCCTAAATGGGAGGTTTCAGATGCATTCCTTAATCCTCCCCCCCGTTACCATATGCCTGAATGGGAAAATATGTGTGGTGACATGAACAACAAGACTTTAAAGAAAGCTACTTTAGCGCTGGCATTGATAGCCTCAATGCCAAATATCTCCGTAGCAGAAGACAGTAGGCCCGGCTTTTACGATAGAAAGGCGGAAGGATGGTTTTTCTATGAAGTCGAGCCAGAAGAAAAAGAAGTACCTAAACCTAAGCCAGTAGCAGTGCAACCTCCCCCACCACCTCCTGAGCAAGAACAGATGGCCCAGAGTGAAGGACCTGAATATTTTTCTGCTGCGTGGTTTAGAGAGAACTTACCTAAATACAAAGATGCTTGGTGGGATAACCCAACCATTGAGAACGCTAAAGCTTTTGCTTACATGCAGCGATTCGCAATGGATCGTTCAGAACAAGCGCAAGATGCATATGAACTGGCTATTTTAGGTGATCCTTATCTTGATGAAGTGTCCAGAAGACCTTATGCCACGTTCGCATCTCAGCAAGTAGATAGTAAGGCTGGGAAGGAAAGGCAGACATTACTTGGGACTGTAGCAAGTCGTGTGGGTCTATTTTTCTTCTACCAGCCAAACTGCGAAATGTGCGAAATACAGGCTCCAATAGTCAAAATGCTTGAGCAAGGATATGGATTTACTGTCGTGGCAGTATCTTCTGACGGCACCCCTTTCCCAGGAAACATTTTCCCCGAGTTCAAAGTAGATAACGGCCATGCCGAACAGCTAGGTGTCGTCACCTACCCAGCTTTATTCTTAGCTTCACCAGATGGGAGTTTTGCTCCTGTTGGGCAAGGGGTAATGTCACTTCCAGATACAGCCAATCGAATTCTAGTTACTGCTCGCCGAGCAGGTTGGATCAGTGATGACGAATTCAACAAAACAAGAGCACTGGTTAATACCGACAACAACATTGCGGAAATTCTTACCGATAAAACAGGTGAGGCTTCCTTAGAAGAAATCATGACGGATGATAAAGGGAACTATATCCCGCCGGAACAATTGATGGACTTCATCCGCGAAAAAATTAAGGAGAAATAAGATGTTCAGAAAGAACAAGCTGCGGAAGAAAGCTCTCGCTATTTGCGTAGCATCCGTTCTGTGGACAGTACCGAGTATATCTACAGCTAACGGCTTAAAGTCTGAAATGGACGCCCTTTTCAATGAAATGAGCAATGTCACTCAACCAGGTGTATTTGAAACACAGCGTCGAGGGGTTCTGGCTGGTGGTCGATACACCACGAAAACACGCATATTTAATGAAAACCTAGTGTCATTCACACCTCCATCATGGAAAGCTGGTTGTGGTGGTGTTGACCTATTTGGGGGCTCATTGAGCTTTGTTAACGCAGAACAAATCGTCACTTTGCTGCGTTCGGTAGCTGCAAATGCAAAGGGATATGCATTCCAATTAGCATTGGATAACGTCTTTCCTGATGGTGCAAAATGGATAGAAAACTTCCAAAAGAAAATACAACAATTAAACCAATATTTGGGTAATTCTTGTCAACTAGCACAAGGTATCGTAAATGACGCTACCTCTTCATTCGATGTTAAACACAAAACTGACGCTTCCATTACAGCTACCACAACGGGTCTGTTTGACGATGTATTCTCATCTAAGCAAGAGCAAGGCGGTTCTACACCACTCGAACAATTGAAATCAAACAACCCAGATGAGTACAAGAAAATGATTGGTAATATCATCTGGAAGCAATTGAAGAAAAATAATGCAAACGCATGGTTCACATACGGAGACAACACATTACTAGAAGCCATAATGTCTGTGACGGGAACAGTAATAATCGGTGATATTGTTAATGATTCACACGCAAGTATTACGGAAAAAACGACACCAATCACCACTTTACCTGGCAATAAAATCCAAATTTCAGATCTAATCACTGGTAGTAACGTTGAAATATACTCATGTGGTTCAGATACTGAAAATTGCCTAAGCGCTGGGGCAACTGGTGGCGGTGTTAAAACCGTCAACATCACAGGCATAAAGAGCCAAATTGAAGATATGCTTATTGGTTCAAGTACATCTACAGGTATTATTTTCAAGTTTGCTAGTAATGCTGGAACACTATCAACTAGCGAGCAAAACTTTTTAGCTAGCTTACCTGTTGGTATAGGTGCAATCATCCGAAATCTTTCTGTTCTATCTAAAGACTCTGCAATGCTATTTGCCTCAGAGTCGTCTGGAGCGATTTCTCTAGCAATGATGTATTCATTTACCAATGAGCTTTTCAGAGCTGCATTTATTGCTATATCAAACAGTGATAGTCCTTATAAACAGCAAGCGTTGGAAGTATTACGTGAATCTCAAGCCAACATGAGAGCCGAATACTCAATTCTTACAGCTCAATATGGAGATCTCTCTTCTCAAATCGAAAAGTACAACAACCTCCTAAATAACGTTCGAAAGCAAAAATATATGTTATCGACGCTAACTAAAGCACCAAGAACAAAGGAGTAAAACTTCATGCCTGAATTTACTATTTACTCCATTGGCGACTCAGCATTTCTTGAGCAGATATTAATTGCTGTAGCCATGATCACGGGGACCAATGACTTCACCAAGATGGTCAGTGTTGGGTTGCTTATTGGTGTAGTGATGATAACCGTTCAATCTGTTTTCCAAGGGGCAAAACAGATCAATATTCAGCAAATTTTTATGGGGTGGCTACTATACGCCTGCTTCTTCGTACCGACTTCATTAGTCAAGATTGAAGATGCTTACACCGGGCAAGTTCGTCCTGTGGCAAACGTGCCGATTGGCATAGGCTTTGCCGGAGGTGTTATATCGAATGTTGGCTACACCCTAACAAAATTATTTGAGACTGGTTACGGCATTATCGTACCCAATGTTACTGAAACTCACTTTTCTGAAACACTCAAGCTACTGAATGATGTAAGACGCGGTGTGTACGATAGCGCTATTTTTACAGCCCTAAACCAAGAGCAAGGTGGTGGCTATGTTGATGTTCGTCGCTCAGTTTCTAATTACATTAGAGAATGTACGCTAACAAAAGTAGATCTCAACCTGATGAGCTTAGATGAGCTTCTAACACTCCCTTTAGATCAAGCCTTACAATTCAATTCTTCACTATACGGAACTCGTGTATATCTAAACGCATCGAATCCCGATGGTGGTGATTTTACTTGTAGTGAAGCATGGTCTACAGCTGAGGGGGTTGGTATTGTTGGGGCATTAAATAACCTAAATGGGTCCAATGTAAATAACGCTTTAAACAATCTACTTGGTGTAGATCCTACCTATACAGGTGTAAATGCTCTAACAAAGATAGCTGACTCATTACAAGCAGTAGGAGCAATTTCCACCTCAGCAGTAGAATATACAAAAGTCGCTCTACTAGAGCCTTTGTATTATGAAGCAGCTGCCGGACGATACCAGGACCTTCAAGACTATGGTTCTGCATTGATGATTAACCAAGCGATTCAACAGCGAAACACTCAATGGGCAGCAGAGCAATCTATGTTCATGTCAGTCGTCAGACCGATGTTAACGTTCTTTGAAGGTTTTGTTTACGCGATAACTCCTATAATGGGCTTTATCATCGTTATGGGTTCAATGGGAATGACGTTGGCAGGAAAATACTTCCAAACGGTTCTCTGGATACAGCTATGGATGCCAGTTCTATCTATAACAAACCTATTCATTCATACCGCAGCGACTAATGAAATGGCAAGTCTATCTACACCAGGCTTAAACTCAATGTATGCATTATCCTCAACAGGAGACATTCTACAGAACTGGATTGCTACGGGGGGAATGTTAGCAGCAGCCACTCCTATTATTTCACTGTTCATAGTGACAGGATCAACATACGCATTTACCAGTCTTGCTAACAGAGTTAACGGTTCTGATCATGTCAATGAGAAAATTCAGTCGCCTGACGCTTTGAATCAAGGCCCAGTAATGAACAGTCAACCTGCATATAACCACAACCAATTTAGTGGGACGATGGCAACAGGAGCAGAAAGCATGATCAGTTCATTTTCTCTTGGCTCATCTATTGGAAGCGGGGTTAGCTCAGCAAGGGCAGTACAAAGCCAGAAGTCAGAAGCATTCTCAGACACCCTTGGCCGAGGTTTTTCTCATGGCGTATCGCAAGACCAAGCATACTCTCGTCTTTCTAGCATTGGCCGAACTATAGGTTCACAAAACACTCAACAAAGCCAGTTGGTTAATCAACAAGCTAAAAGCTTCATGGATAAGTTTCAAATTGATGATCAACATGCCGATGCTGTAAAAGGTGCTTTTGGTATGCAAGCCGTTGGCTCCTTAGATGTAAAAGAAGCTGCGGCCATGATGATGCCACTGATGGGAACCGCGAGAGCAGCAGCTAAACGAGCAATAACAGGCCCCTCAAAAGGTACGGGGGTCGCAACAATTCCGTCTCAAGGGGATGGAAATAAAGGTGGTAATGATAAAGGTGGTAATGATGTAGTCGATCTCAGAGCCGACGCTATAGGTAAAACTGAGTCTACAACAAGCGACACATCAACGTGGTCTGCCAGTGATGTATCGCAATTCATGAAAAATGTTTCATGGGGTAAAACTGATTCTCAGGCACTTACCAATCAATTAGCTCATGGAATAAATAGACAAGGGGGCGAGTCCTTTAAACAGTCATGGGGCGATAATTTATCTCAAAATCTATCTAAGTCTGCACAAGAGCTTGTTTCTGCAACTAATGCCTATACAACAATGGATCAATTGCAAAACTCTATGGGTTCGATGACAAATAGCGACTTTAAAACATTGGGTGGAGAAGTGGCTCGCTCGCCAGAGGCAATGGATTACCTCAACCAACATTTTCAAAATGCACCGGATTCAGTTCGAAAAGAAGCGGCAAATCTCGAACAAAGATATCGTGGTTATGGAATGGACCCAAGTGTAGCCAAAGCGGCAGCTAGACTGACAGCTATGACAAATACCAACAACTACCAACCAGGGCAACAAGTTGGAGGTTTCCAAGCAGCTGTTAGTGCTATCAACTTGGCTACCGGGAGAAATAGCGGATTTGAAAGCGACCCTCTACAGTACAGCGGCCTCACTCCTCCAACTGTACCAGAGAATTTAGGACAGACCGTAGGCAGCAACGTTGGAAACGGTCCTGTTTTACCTTCCAATTTTAGGGAGAACACAATCAGTACGTCTGGCACAGCTCCGGTAACAGAAACTCCACCAACACCTCCTGTTACTCCGGTAACTAGCGAACATGATGCAAACCTCCAACAATTAGGCAGTCTTGCAAATCAGACCAACCGAGCTGTTTCTAGCCCAGAAGAGCAAAAAGCAAGAAATAATATGCTCAATGCTTTGCCGGATATGTCATGGAGCGCTTCCACTTGGGGGGCAGTAGACAACACTGGCGACTGGTTGGCTAGAAGAGCTGAGCAAGTTGGTGGTGCAGCTGTAGCTGGTGGACAGGCGACAGCGAGCGATTTTTCAAATGCAATGGATCAGTTGCGTACTATGACACCAGAACAAAGGGACCAGTTTATCGAGGCAACTCAACGTGGTGACGACTATATTTCCGAAGAGTACGGCTTTGGCGGAGAAATGGCAGTTGCAGCAGCTAAATTAGGTCGTAATGTTATTGGCGCAGCAGCTAGCGGTTACAACGCAGCCAAAGAGTGGTTAACGGGAGAGTCGGATCTATCAGAAGCAGCGAAAGGAATGAGCTTAGAACAACGAGGGGCATTCTACGCAGCAGCAGCAGCGTCGGCAGCGGAAGCTGGTGGCAGTGCAGCAGCTAACTTCATGGAACAATATGGAGATGAATTCAAGCAAACTATGGCTGAACTCGGAACATCAAGATACGGTTTAACAAACGAACAAGCGGCTGTTTATGCTGAATCTTTTGATACCAATCAAGAGAGAATGGACCAAGCTGTTAATAATTTGAAAATGCAATACGCTGAAACTGATGCTAATGGAGCAGCAATAATGAATCCTGACGGTAGCCCTGTGTTATCGAAAGAAAATCAGGAATTTACAGATCAACTTGTAAATGTCCTTCAAAATGCTGGCGACGCCGGAGACAGGTCTGGTAGTTACTTAACCGCTATTCGTGGATATAACATCGCCAATAAACAGTTTGAATGATCTTTCAAAAACAAAAAATAATAAAAGGAACCTTCGGGTTCCTTTCTAATTGGCTAATCGCCAATGCGATACAGATCTTCTTTCATGTCTAAGCCTAGACCTAATGTCCTACTTTTCTTTTTCGTAGAATAGCGCTTACTAATTGGTGTTTGTTGATGAACAATAACAGCCTTCACAATAGAGAATACTAAATATGCCGATATTGAAACCACTGCAATTTGCCAATTCATATAAGCTAGCGCAGCCCAAAAAACTATGGCTGCAAAATGGCTTCTATGTACCAATACGAGAAAACTCATAGCCCAATAGACTATAGGAACTGACATCAAAGCCCAGCCCCAAGCCGTATCTGCCGCCATAACAAAACCTAGCAACAAAAGAAACAAACCTAAAACATTAATCACATGCTTCATACTTACGACCTCAATGAATTTCATATATATCCAGTATATCACAGAATCAAATAATGCAACCATGACCATAGGTTTTACTACTCACTTTCACATGTGAAAGTGCCTACTTCACACTCTACACCTAAAAAAAATGGTAGAAATGTGACTTTTACTCAGTAAAAATGTGATGGATACGCTAAATTTAATATAGATCCATTTGTGAAATCAGTTGATTAGGATTTTGTTAGTGGTTAAAATGCACCCTATTCGGTCAAATGTAATGGTTGCAATTGCATCTGATCCCATCTGCAAGTCAGAGTATTAATAAGAATCACCCTTAGGGTTAGTTGTGAATTTATTAGAAACCAGCGCCCGCTCGGTTCCTAAACCTTATTTAGCTTACTACACACACGTAGAGTACATTCCTTTTTGGTACTCTGCCTCTTCGTACCACTCCCCCGAATGGTACGCCTATAGCCCATGACTCCAACCCAACTGGGCATAAAATTCTAGCAGGTCAAAAGCACCTGCATAAAAATTAAACTTCAAATTTCAATTCGCTTACTGCAAAAAACGCTACCACGCAAGATAAAACTATTTTTAAAGTTTTTTTCTGTTGACAGGCTCATTTTATGATCCTATAAATAAGGTCATAATACGTCAAGAAATGTCAACAAACGACAAGAAAGCAACTTTAAAAAGAGTTTGGTAATAGAGAGACAAAGGATGTATTTGAATAGCGAAATTCCCCAAAACGAAGAACAGAAACGCAGTTGGATAAAGTATCAGTTAAAGATACAAGGGAAATCCCTGGCATCCCTGGCAAGGGAGCACAAAACATCTCGACAAGTACTTTCTAACACTTTGTACGAACCGTCCCCGCGCTGGGAGTACGTTATCGCACAAGCGTTAAACAAAAAGCCTACTGAGATATGGCCGGAAAGATACGAAGACGGATTACCAAAAGAAAAATTGAAAGTTTAAGGGATCACCCCGAAGGACTGGCTAGGAAAATAAGGGTTTTCATATATGGCAAGGGTCAAGAAGTTTATAGCAATTACGTTGCTCGGGATGTCTAGCGTAGCAAACGCGATTGACTTAACTGGTACAGTATTCGAAAAGGCAGCAATAAAACACGGTGTAGAAGCGAAGCTTTTGTACTCTGTTGCGTTGGCTGAGTCAGCTACAGGTCGAGGTGATGGAAACATTAGCCCTTGGCCTTGGGCATTAAGGACACTCAAAGGTGGTCCTCATTACGAGACCTCTCTCGAATCAGCCAAGTTAAAACTCGATGCACTTCTCGCTCAGCACGGAAGAAATGTTGACGTAGGTATGATGCAAATCAATCTACGTTGGCACGGAGATAAAGTAAGTTCTCCAGATGAGCTCTTGGACCCTGCTAAAAACGTTGACGTCGGAGCTGGTTACTTAGCCCAGTGCATTTCGTCCGCTCCTGGAGATTTGGAGCTAGGCATCGGTCGTTACTACACCTGGTCTGATGAAGCTAGAGCAAGAAATTACGGCAGTCGAATCCTTGCCATTTATAGAAACTTGGATACAGAGGGCATTTAGGATGGACTACTCATGTTCTTACAATATGAATATTGCCTCTCTTAGTGAATCCCAGGCTGATAGAAATGTTTACGAATTTGATCTGTCTTTATGGACATTGTTGAAGCACCTAGCAGAAATCCACCCACGAGAAGTCTCGGAGCAATTTTCTCTTCCACTGGAAACAGTGGAAGCACTTGCGGATGCTACAAAGCATCAATTAGAGCTCTTATCATCAGGTGTGATCCTTTCTTTTAAGCTTTCCTCGCCAGAAAAAACCTATATCTCACACTTGGAGCAATCCTTCGATCAAATTTGTTTGACGCCTTCTTCTGACTCTGGATTTGGGGCTGCATATTGGCTGCTTATGGGAAAAGTGTCACAGCAAGACATTAATATTGCAGCGCAAACTTTCGGGGTCTCAGTCAACCTTACAAAAATCGTATCTCAAGCCTCTGATAATCAACTAAGAAACTTAGCATGTAGTCAGGATATGCCATTTTCGATCAGGTTTTCACCTGAGCTGGTGAGAGAAATTCTGGACAGTGACGAACAAAGGGTTACACACCTTATTTTAAAGAAGCATCAACAATCTATAACTACAACGGGAGGCGGCAATGAGTTGTAATTCAAACTCTTTGGCCCGATGGATATCGGCTAGGAACATGGCTTTGGCTGGATACATTACCAAGATCATCATGGTAGAAACAGGGCTTACCTACAAGCAAGTACGTAGAATGTACAAAGAGCTAGAAGATGAAGGTCTTGAAATTTGCAGGAAGAGTAGAACTGCGCGTGGAGGTGCAACTTTGATTCATAGCCATACATCAAAGATTGAAGCGTCTCTATTGATGCAGCTTTATTACAATATAGCTGGCGAAGCGGCCCTTCGTTCAATAAACATTGATGCACTCCATGTGGCTTACCAAATGTATTGCGCTATTAGAAATGAGACGCCTGGAATGAAAGGAACTCGTTGGCAGATGCTCGACATCACCGATGCGTGGTGTTTAGCCCAAGAGCTGCGTTCTGGTGAAGCTATGATAGAAACTTGTCATAGCTGCAAGTGCAACTACTTCACATCAGTTAATCAAAGAACAAGTGTGGATTGCCCTTTCTGTAAAAACCAAGCATGTAGCGGAAAAAATGAAGAAGAATCGCTCACCCATGAAAGCAACTATTCTTATGCTTGATTTGCTCATTGATTAAAAAAGGGGTGATTTCTCACCCCTTTTCTATTGGAACAACGCTCTATTTACAATCTGCGTCATACACTTTGCAGCAATTTACCTTTCAACCCATTCCTAGCTTTGTCTAACTTATTATTTTTCTCTTCAACCTGCTCTTCAAGTGGAGGGCTAGAGTGTTGGACTGTAGTCATTGCCCCACCTCTAAGAGCATACATACCTAACATAGCTAAACATCTAAGACGGTCACAACGTTCCTTATGATGCATTTGAGATAGCTCTTGATAAAGCTCGGGAAATGCCTGCTCTGAGACTTTGAAATTACTAATTTTCCCATCCCAATCACTACTAGCCATACGTCCCCCTTAACTAGCCGCAGAACCAAAAACCACGAGCATTCGATGCCACTGCGTTGGAAGGAACCACAACCTTTGAATGAGGGAACAGTTCTTTTGCAGCTTCTTTGTAAGCCGAAGCTCCTCCACCAGCAAGCAACACAGCATCAGCAGCCATACCTTCTTCACGCATAGACTTCTTCATAGGCGTTAATGCATTTGGAGCAACCTTGGACGCAGCCTTATCGAAGTACTCACCAAGAGGAACTTTCGAACCGTGTAGAAGCAATTCTTTCTTATTCGAGCGGATAGCTTTTTCGATTTTTTCTAATCCAGGTCCCGTACCATAGTCCTCTTGTATTAGTCTATTTAGTTCCTGTAGAAGCATAGACATAGCTTTCAGAGACGTACCAGAAGATTGATAACGCACTTCCCCCTCTTCGAGAGCGACCCAATCAACACTAAAAAACCCAGGGTCAATAACAACTGTCCGACCTTCATTTATGATTTCTAACAGTTCCTCATCATCGCAAGAACTAACCACATCCATATACGCTCCGGCAGGCTGAGGCACCACTACAACTGATTTCACCAGCACCTTTCTTTTAGGTGAAATTTGATGCTCACCAGTGAGACGTTCAACAAGTGCATCTCTCTTAGACTTATCCATAAACTGATCAACAGGAAGACCAGTTACAAGAACATCAATCTCTGAACGTCCGCTCAAAAGTAAGCCAGCTAAAAATAAAGCCTTATACGATTTGGTTGAGGGATAATCACCATGTAACTCTCTTTCCCATCCCTGCAATCGATCTGGCTCTACCCCAGCGACCCATTTTTCTCCGTCTATGTCCACCAGGATACAATTAGACGCGCCTCCCATTAACTGCTGAGGCATAAGCTCTGCTGGCCCAGCGCCTACAGGCAGAACTTCAACCTTAGGCTCTTCACCCTTCTCTCCGTATGCAAGTTTTAAGTTTGAGTATCCAATATCTAGACCAAGAACAAACATGCCCCACTCCTATTAAATCAAAAAGTAATCACAAGATGGCTTTTAGATGCAATTCAGCCGATGAGAGACAATTTACATCACTACATTTACCAAGACCGCCTCCACAATTGCCCAAAAGGGGCGTTTAGATTGCTTTTCGATTAAAAAACGAAAAAAAAGCAACAATCGAAGCATTTGCTCAAGACCCTTTAATAACTTCGCTGGTGTATAGTGAAATATTTATGAGTAGAAATCCTATATCTATCTGGATAAAACTGATACATAATCACAAAGAGTGCAATATCTAGGATATTGATAGCCAATTATCCAGATAGATAGAGCGTTGACAAAATTAATTCACGAGCTATCGTAAGAGAGTACTCATCTATCTGGATAAAAGAGTTAAATCCTCCAGATAGATAGGTATTTGGATAGGAATTGGTTAGGAATTTTGCTATTAGCCACGCTAAAGCCAGCTCAGGAGCCTAAGAAATGAGTACGGATAAAATCAGTAAGAAGGCAAATATAGACTGGGATCTTTTGTTAGATCCCAAAAATGAGGATGAAAGATCTGAACTGTACCTTGATGACATTGAAGCAATATCAAGAGACTTTGTTCTAGAGATACAAACCGCACTAGAGCAAGAGATGAAAGTTCTTATTGTTGAAGCAAAGAAAAGAGCAGACGTACATTGGGCATCAAACAGAATAGCCAGAGAAGAAGAGGACGAAAATAATCAATGGCGATTCGGAACGAGGGCAAGAATGAATGGAAGAAGCCTATCTGCCGAATGGTTTTTAAACCGTTTCAAGCCAGATCCAAAGGGGGGTAAATCCCAAGTGTATTCAACATACCTCAAGAAAGGGACAGGCAATCAATACGACTTGTCAGCATTCAAAAAAGCTACTGACGATGAGTTCAAGTCCATAAAAATGACCGAAGAATACTACGCAGTGCTAAGGCAACGCTCAAATGTACTAATGAAGATCCGTAGGCTTCTGAATGACTACGAAAAACTTATTGATAAGCGAAAGGTTGAACTATAAGAACAATGAACCAAGGAGACCAACATGAATTCTGTATCAGCTACTGAAATGGCAAAATTAGGCAAATGTGAAAAAATGATCAAACGATCACGAGTGAGTAAAAGGATCAACGAGAGAGTGCCTAGAAAGCTCTCTAACGCTTTTAACGGAACCAGTGATACATTGCGAGGTGAATTTGCTCACTTCTCCTATGAGAGTGCCACACAGCGCTTTATGACAGACAAACAAGTTAAATGCCGTCGTGTGCTGCAACTATGTTTAAGCGGTGCGTTCGCTATGGGATTGCTATCACTAGTAGCTTTATACGCAAGTTAAGCAAGGATAATTTGCACTCACAAGACACAGAGCAATTGGCGTTCGTACAAAACTTATCCACTTTTTCTGTGGATAAAAACATCATTTGTCACCTCACAACAAACCTTACTGATACACAGAATTTGCACGTTGTTAAGAGCCGCATTGAGACACAGCAAAGGCTTTAATGTCAGAGTCGAAATAATGACTTACAGCCTATCAGCTTGCCTCCATTAGGTGATCACCACCAAACACAACTCTGCCCTCTACAAATCACCAATCGGATACCAAACATGATTGCCAGGTAAAATTCGAACGAGAGCATTAACAATGACGCACCAGAACATAGCGTGATAAAACGCAAATGACGCACCAGAACACACCAATCCAATTAACATACAAACCCGATCAGTTAACCGATCACACCTTATGTCTATGAATCAGTATCAAACCTACCCCAAAACCAAATTAGGGAGCTCTACCAATTAGCAACCTAAATACTCCAACAGTGCAGGTCCTAGAATAAACGAAACTACTTGCTGGTCTTGCGTTAATCCAGAAAATCAATGTGTATACTTGCCTTGCGGCCAGTTCAGAAGTCCGATTCTCAAGCATTGCGAGCTTTATTACCTTTGCAAACGTGGTATCCAGCTCACTATCGCCATACGATGAACGTCATAAAAAATCATGCAGATATGAATGTCTTGAATATACCGAAGGCTTTATGTAATGCTTGGTACTACCTAGTTGTGTTTCCTTCGGTCCATAGGAACTGCTTTGGTGAAAGCAAAGAAGATAAATAGCACTAGAGGCTAATCAATGAATTAGAACCCGGTTTGGTGATGTTTCCGAGCACCGAAATAACATCACACATCGAATCAAGACCGGATAGACAACTCAGAACCATTACTCGCCATAACCTCCACAATACCAAACAGAGCTAACGAAAGAACAAACACTCCAGCAAGCAGTAACATAAAGTACCCTATCTCTTTGACTGCGAACTTGAGAGCTGACAACAGAGAGACCTGTTTGCCGGAAATCTTTGAGTAACCCCACTGAAATGCCAGGAACGAAGCTAGGCCGCAAAACGCAACTATACCTGCAACAACCAGAGGTTGTTCTATCAAAACATCCTTATTCAGAAAGCCTTTTGAAATCGCTACTGAGAACAATCTACCAATCAAAAACCCAGCCCCCACAGCCACTCCACTGCGAATTAAGACGACCTTAAAAGACTGGGAATAACTTAGCGTTGTTCCGTTGGTACGCCGAGAAGTGTATTGCACCACCAGCGTGGATATAGCTAATCCAAAGAAAGTAATAACGACAAATTCCATACAAGGCTCTCCAAGCCAATTCTGAGCGTCCAATAAAAAGCATAGGACACTGATTTTCTTTAATCGACCGTACTGACATTTACTTTAACCAGCCGTGAATTAGTGTATTGCATCATCTTTATAAGGTCATATAATGAGCTTAAAAGGTAAACCGAAAACGGACTTGGCTTTTCAACGTGAGATATCGAAAAGCAACCCAAAGACAACATTTAGATTGAATGATGGGTATGCATAAAAATAGATTGAATGCCGTCAAGAAAAGCAAAGTGCCTTTAAGGTAGTGTTTTGATAGATAAGGTAAAGTTGCATTGTTCACTAAAGGAACACAAAAGCAACCTAAAAACAACTTAGGAGTTAGGTAATGATAAATGGAAAACTAATAGGTTTAGGCGTGTCAATAATGTCGGTAATAATGACTGGTTGTGCGTCAACCTCCCAACCAGTGTCATACGATGAATCACACAGTCGCGCATATAACATCGCGCAGGCTGGTGGATTGTACGATGTAAGTGACAAATACGTCCCAAGAGAGAATTACGAGTCTTTGCAATTTGCAGGCAGCGCTGCGACAAACTCTCTTTTGTTTACCTCCTCCTTCGGCGCGAACCTAGATTTAACATCAGGGTTGGGATTGGGGCTTGTCACCTCTCTTTTAGAGCAGCCCGACACAGCATCCAGAAACAGCGTAATTGCATGGATGCCAAAGTCCGAAGCGTCATCCACCAAAAATGCTCAAGAAAAACTTTTGTTTGAAATGAAAACGGCCATTGAGTCAACGCTAGAAGAAATGGGATTAGAGTATGAAGCAACAAATGGCAATTCTGAACGCAAAGTAGAGTTCTACTTTCACAGTGAAGAATACGGTTGCCCCATATACAAACCAGGCATGACAAATGTAGATCTCTGCTACATAGCAACCGAAGTCTTTGAGCCCCGCGAAGCAAAGGCCCCTAGCTTTGTCGGAGTCGATGAAATTGATTCGTATGCTTTTGAATCAAACCACAGTGTTTACTACAACCGATTCCGAGTTACTCCCGGTAAAGGTAGCCATGTCCCAAGCGACAAAATATATTCACTTGTAAGCGGAAAACTTCCCTCTTGGGCTTATGTTTACGTAGCATCTGGGGACATACAGGTAGGTGAATCTAAAGTTAAAACGCCTTATATACTCGACAATGGCGAACCTCTATTGTTCATACACCCAGAGAACTAATTAGCTCTCCCCAAGCATTTTGCTTAGGGAGATTGCCTTTTTCAGGAGGTAGACATGCAGCAGCAGAAAGAACAAATTACACGCTCAACAATTTCATATAGAAACAAAAGAGCTAAAGAACAAATCCAGCACATACTCCAACTTGCCGAAAGGATTACCTCTGACGTCGAAAAGGAAAAACGAGAGTCCATGCATTTGTGTTTATGTTGCTATTACGCTCGTTCTCAACGAATAGGAGGAGCTGCGATAACATCAAAACCTTGTGGTGTTTGCGAAGAAACAATGCAGTTCGGCTCAACTGCTACTGATGCAGTCTGCGACAGCTGTGCAAAGGAACAGGGGTTATGTAAACAGTGCGGAGCAGACATTGAATTGGCGGAAAGAAGAAAGCCGTACCCTTTTGAGAATGAGATAAATACAAAGGAAATTTCAAATGATCAATGAGGAATGGTTTTCTGAGTTAGAAACAGTTCTGTTTGTGTTGGAGGACTGTCAGGTTGACTGTGATGGAATGACTTATCTAGTAAGCCATCTTCTGAAACAAGCCAACGTTGAACACTGTTGCATGTTCGGCTATGTAACAGAAAAGTCGTCAGGAGACGTAGTAACCCCTCATTGCTGGATTACATTGCCAGGAGACTACATCGTTGATCTCAGACTTAGAATGTGGCTTGGGGATTTCGATCATATTCCCCACGGCGTATTTAAATCAAGCTGCACACCAGATATCGTCTACGAAGGAAAAGGGCTAAGAGGCTCAAATTTAGATGTAGACACCTTAGATATGATGTCTGACGGTAGACTTTCACATGTGAAAGTCCCCTCTTTGCTTCACTAGTGCTCCACCAGCTGCAATAGCCCCTTCTACACGGGGCTCTTCCCTGCCCTAAAAGTCTTTCACGCTACCCCTTCCCTCATACCGAACCTAAATGCTTAGTACTTCCTAAGTGGCTACGTGACAAATATTTAAAGGGCTATATAATGATACTATAAAGTAATCGAGAGTATCTTATGAATATAGTCTTGTTGTTAGTTTCACTGATTGTCGCTCCATTTCTAATTGCCAAAGTAGACCTATGGCGGAAAAAGCATTTGCATGAGGTGCTCAGCTGGTGGAGTGAAGAAAACATGCCAAAAGAGTTGAGAAACGCAACTCTGTTTCTTTGTGAAGAAGATGTGGCAACAACACTACCTGTACCTCTGCATGGAAGAGTCGATCAAGTTTTTTTATCAAAAAAGAAAGTCCTTATCCCTCTGGATACCAAGTTAAGGAAAGATAACAGGATCTTTGAATCGGATGTAATCCAGCTATCTGTATACCGAGTGATTCTTAAAAATCAATACAACTTAGAGGTATCCGATTACGGGTACGTTAGAACGGTTGTCCCACAGCCCGACGGAAAGAACAAGGTTCGTTACATCAGAACAAAGTTACTGAATGAAAAAAAAGTCGTCTCTCTCTACTACAAATATCAGGCTATTAGGCAAGGACTAATAAAGACGTCCTGTTCGTGTGAGGGATTGTTTCATTGAGTTCTCAGTTGCCCTTATTGGGCATGTTGCCGTGAGAAGCTTTTGCTGTTTATCCGTTACTCTCATGGCAAAGGAGGGCTTATGCCATTAACAAGAATCAATAAAGCAATGATGTTGCTGATATCTATCGGCGGAGTAATTGCTGGTCTTGCAGGTAAACCTATCGTCGCCTGTACAGCATTAGGGGTAGTTCTTTGGCTTGCGGCCAAGAATGGAGGCTCAAACTCCATCATAGAAATCCGCAAAAAAGCAGCCAAATCAGCGTTCGACAATATGGATCTTGTCATTGATAACAAACGCTGGCTCGGGAAGGATGCAACGGTTGTTAAGGTTTCAAACATCACTGCGGCCAACGAGATAAAAGTGCCTTGGAACCTACAAATTCTTGCTAAATCGGTCAGAGGCACTTGGTTCACTGTAGATATGAGTGTGATTGGGAAAGACCAAATCCTAATCATGGCAATTAATGAGATTGATGAAAGCACAGTCAAGCGTCTGTTAGCGAATGATCACGACTTATACCGTCAATACTTCGGTGAACCAGAGTTGGCGTAAGGAGCGAAATGTGGAAAGAACTCAAACACCAGAAAAAAGTGAAGAAAACCTTAGTAACAAGCCATTGAATCAAGCTGGCTATGCTCAATGCCTGTTTATCCTTATCCAATCAGTGCTTTTCCCTGAGCTTGGCGCTGGTGGAGCAATGATCGCTGCCTTATGTGCAATGATGCCTTGGATGGTTATGTACGCTAAAAAAATGCCAGCACGAGTATTCGGTATGGTCATGGCATCTCTACTGCTAACCCCCTTCTATTCAATGCTATGCCTATTTGTCTTGAAGGTCATTGGAGTTGGAGTGTAGTGCGCATGGATCTATTGGCCCCATTCCTAATATCCGACTTGGAGAGACATGGCGCGAGTCAAGAGCTTATTCGTAATGCACAAAGCTTAAAACACTCGGCTTTCCGTTATAAACAAAAAGATATTGAAGAGCTGTCCAGAAAGCTTGGTATAGAAAGCCAGGAATTGATGGATGGGCATGTTCAATATATGACTTCAAGATTCACGAGGAAAATGAGCGGCATCATTTCATCATACCTAATGAAAGATACCGGACATTTCGCTATTCAATGTACAGAGCTTTGCCGAGAAGCAGAAGCACTTAGCCTTAAACGCAACCGCGAAGGAAAGCTGGTTCCGTATAGTGCAGCAAATGCTGTGGCTGTTGATCGAATGCTTGATGTCGTCATAGCCAGGGCAACGGAGCTTAAAAATAGAATAGCGGATGAGTTCTTCAACGCAGAAACTAGCTCTGTCTTCATAGAACAAAGAGAAGCTGGCACATTTTGCCCAGAAAAAAAGACTAAAAAACGTAAAGCAAGGCGAAGAAAGAGTTCACCTATTTACGTCAAAGGAAAGCCCTACGCTAGTTTAACCGAACTGGCCCAACAAACTGGTAAAGCAGAAAGGACTCTCTATTCAAGGATTAGGGATAAAGGGCTATTAAAAGCCTACCAAACCAACACTATGACAGATGAGAACTGGAACTCAGTCTTATCTGAACCACCAGCTCCAAACAAGGGCCCAAAGGCGGCCAACAAACCTATCACCTATAAAGGTGATTCCTACCCCACGTTAAACCATCTGGCCGAAGCCGCTAACTTAACGTACTCGGCTCTCTACCAGAGACTTCGACATCGAGAATTATTGGAAAAGGCACGATGTAACGAGCTTTCAGATATGGACTGGGAAAAGGTACTCAACGCTATTCCCCCTAATCGAAAAGCCGATGTTGAAATTGTGATAAATGGCAAGGGATACCCTTCCGTTGCGGCAGTCGCTACTAATTTCGGGTTAGCGGAATCCACGTTATCAGAGAGGTTAAAACAAGCCGACAAACTTGAATTAGCGAAAGAGAACAAATTAACCGAGGAAGAATGGGAGCTGTTTCTGGTTCCACCTCACCCAGGTCGAAAACAAACCACAACTAAGGAATAAACATGAGTGAAAACAATAAACCAGAAGCATGGGAAAAAGACATGATTAAAGATCTGGTCTTTACCCTCCATAAGGAACAGGTAAAAGACAGAAGATGGCGAAGAGGGATTCAGTTGATTCGCTCCCTTGGCTTTGTCCTTATGATAGTTGCATTTCTAACCGTAGCTTCAAATCCAGGAGGACTACCTTGGCAGACATCCAAAGCTGACACTCCACATGTTGCATTCATTAATATCAAAGGAGAAATCGCTGCGGGTTCACTTGCAGATGAAGATCATCTAATCCCTTCCATTCAGGCTGCTTTCAAAAATCCCCATGCAAAAGCTGTCGTTCTACGAATAAACAGTCCTGGTGGAAGCCCTGTGCAAGCAGGTCGAATATACGAAGAGATTCAAGCTCAAAAAGCAGAATACCCAGAAAAACAAGTTATCGCTGTAATTGATGATATCGGTGCATCTGGTGGCTATTACATCGCCGTGGCCGCAGACAAAATTTATGCGGACAAAGCAAGTATGGTTGGCTCTATTGGTGTCATCAGTTCTGGCTTCGGATTTACCGGGCTCATGGAAAAATTGGGTATTGAAAGACGAGCTATAACATCTGGTGAAAACAAAGCTTTGTTAGACCCATTCTCCCCTCTTTCAGAAGAGATAACTAGCTTCTGGAAGGAAGTGCTATCGAAAACCCACCAGCAATTCATCGAGCGAGTAAAAGAGAGCCGTGGTGAACGACTCAAAGCCGATCCAAAAGTGTTCTCTGGATTGATCTGGAATGGAGAGCAAGCACTTGAGATTGGGTTAATTGATGGTTTAGGAAGCCTACACTCAATTTCTCGCAATGTTATAGAAGAAACAAACCTCGTTGATTACTCACCAAGTGAAGACATCGTTAAGCGCTTAACACAACGCGCAAAAATGGAAGCTTCAACCCTGATTCATGAATTGGCAACTGTAAAAGTTTACTAAGGGCAAAATGTAATGTCAGAACAAACCACATCACAACAACAAAAATCATTCAGTCCAATGCAGAAAAAGCTACTGGCCGTTGGTGCTGCTATGACCCTAATTTTGGGAGCGTCTGTCGCTACAGTGGGATATCAAATTTACCAGACCAAAGAGTTGCTCATTCAAGAGCGCGATTCTCTCCAGTCGAAGATTACTCAACTAGAAAGTGACTATCGCTTTAAATCAGAAGAGCGCTTTAACAATGCAGTTCAAAAAGCACTGGAACATTTCGTTCAACAGAAACGCGAACAGGATATTCAGGCTAAATACGCAAAATACGAATCAGCTCCCGAACAAGTGCCTGACGATAAACGCATATATGGAAACCTGAACGCTCGATTCACGCTGGTGGAATTTTCTGACCTGGAGTGTCCGTTCTGCAAAAAATTCCACGACACACCAAAAGAAGTGGTGGATGCAAGTAACGGGAATATCAACTGGCAATGGAAACATCTGCCATTGAGTTTTCATAACCCAGCGGCAGAAAAAGAAGCGTTAGCAGCGGAATGTGTTGCTGAACAAAAAGGCAACCGTGGATTCTGGGTGTTCTTAGACGAAGTATTTGCCAAATCACAAGGCAATGGTGGTGGAGTACCTAATTTGGCAGAAGTTATTGAGAGTGTTGGTGCCGATGCTTCCCTAGTTCGAGAGTGTTTAGCTTCTGGCCGTTACGACCTGAAAATAGCAGCAGATGTGAAGCAAGCTACTGAAAATGGCATTTCAGGTACACCAGCGACTTTCATCGTAGATAACCAAACTGGGAAAACTCAGCTTATTCGTGGGGCACAGCCATCACAAGCTATCGCGGCCATCATTCGAAAAATGATGATTGAATCCGAAAACAACTAACAACAGAGGATGTAATTGATGTTAAGAAGAACAGCTTTAGCAGCTGCTCTACTATCAGTGTTGGCAGGATGTGGTGGTTCCAGTGGAGGCACTGGAACTACTTCCAATGGCAATGGTAGTGAAAGCAATAAACAAGACAACTCAACAGAAACAACAACGGTCGCTAAGCGAGAATGGCAAAAAGAAGTGTTACTGAGTTCTCCAACAAGAGATGCAACACTTCCTGTCATCCAGCTACAAAACGAAAATGGTTCGGCTGTTCTATACAGTGCCTGGGTCGAAGAAGCCAACAATGGCAAACCGGATGAGCTATATGCTTCTGTAGCCCCTATCGAAGACTATGCGAATGGCAATGTACCTAACAAAGTCAAGATAAGTGCCGATATTGGTGAAATACTAAGATCAGACTGGCAACCATTCATTGTCGATGAAAACCACTACAAGAGCTCTGTTCAAATGAGCCTTTCAAATCATGGTAATGCCTATATTACATGGGTACAGAGAGACAATAGTAACAACCAGAAACTGAACGTTTCCTATTACGACGCAACAACACAAGAATGGTCCCCACCATTAGAAGTTGATCATGTACTTATGACTGACGCGGCAGCTACGAATGAGGAAAGTCGAGTAAAAATCACCGACAACACTCTCTTCACTGACCCGTCAGGACAAAGCATCGTTATCTGGCAAACTCCGATTTTTGGCTCCGATACAAATGCATTGGAAATAGCCTGGTTAAGCAACGACGGCACAAAAGCCAATATCATTGCAACGACAGAACTTTCGAGAAATATAAAAACAAACAGTGACGGTGAAGTTAAAAGTGCTATCTCGATACATTCAGTAGAAACTTCTCCTGGCGTACTTGAAATCCTAAGTATCGAAAAGGGCGCTGATGATGAAAATGATGTCCTAGCCAAACATACCGTCAAACTTGGTCCCTTCAATACGCCTGTAGTGGAACGCAGCGTTATTGATGATGATGGAGTCAAGAGTGGTTTAGCATCTATCAACACTAACCTTACTAGCTATGCGCTATGGTCTGAAAGCCGAGGGGCGGGTTCTTCTGACCTAATCGGCGTAACATGGCGTAGTGACAACAATGGTTACTCTCCTATCTCAGGCATTCCCAATATAAGTGCCGATGCAGGGCAAGCTAGCTTAACCAGTACCAATGGAGATGTTCATGCTGTGTGGCGTCAACGCGACAATGTTGTTGGCAATACCATCAGAACAGAGAAGCTAATGTTTGCCACATTAGAACAATCCATAGCAAGTAACGTCACAGAGCTCAATTCAAACGGTGCTATATATCCACGTTTGTTTTCTGGAAATGACGACAAGTTATATACAACTTGGAATGGCGAGTACTTCCATATCAAAGAGGCATACATCGAATCTGGAGATATCCATTGGCAAGAAACATATCGTCCATCCTGTGACCCAACAACCGCGATTGATGACCTCTTGTGTGGTCTAGGTGTGCGGGAACGGTACAGCGCGATGGTCGATGGAGATTATGGTGCAATGTCATGGCTGAAAGATGTAAATGGCACAAAGTCAGTATTTATCTCTATCAGCACAAATTGACTTTCACATGTGAAAGCGGCCCCAGCAATTGGGGCCTTTTTGATTGGAGACTACTAAGTCCCCATCCAAAAAGGGCTTCTGGTTCAACGATGACAGTATCCGTCACAGCTATGGATCGGAATTAAATGAAAAAACAACCTAAAAACAACTTTCACATGTGAAAGTGGAATAGGTAAGGAGTGAAAATGAAACCACAAATGATGATAAAAATGGCAGCAGCCTACATGATGGCATCAGCTGTAATTTGGAGTGCTGGAGTATGGTTACTAGAACTACCCTCGCCTCTTGGTACTCAAACATGGACGACGTGGTTGGGAGGTCCAATTTTAGTTCTAGTATGCGCATCTTTCATTTCGTACTTGCTTGTAACCTATCACTCAACTGGATTGCTCTTCACTAAAATTTGGATGCTGTGCAATGTCTGCTTGTCTGGGTACAGCCTATTCATGACGTTCAATGATCTAATGCTGGCTGGTGGATGTTTAGCGATTCTCTTAGGGTCTCTTTGGTTCTTGAAGGAACTGGAGCGACCAGAAATGAAAGGGGCCTATACCGCTATTTCGGCATTACACAAACAAATGTGGAATGCTCTATCAGGACAACAGTAAGGAATTAATCATGCTTAAAAAAATTCTAACTACCACCCTTCTCTACTTCGTTTTTAATGCACCAATTATGGCTGAAACCTTTTATGGGAAGGTGGTACGAGTCAGCGATGGTGACACTATAAAAGTCCTCACAGATGCCTCATGCACTGGCACCTATCAGTGTACCGATGGTAAAAAAGAACACCGTATTAGACTTGCAGAAATCGACACACCCGAGTCGAAACAACCCTGGGGAAAGAAAGCAAAACAAGCCCTTCTTTCTATAGTGGGTGGGAAAGTCGTTCGTGTAGAACAAACCGACGTTGATCGTTATGGCCGCATTGTTGGTCATATCTACGTCGATGATTTGTGGGTAAACGGACAACTGGTAAAAACGGGTAACGCATGGGTATACAGGCGGTATGCAAAAAGCACTGAACTGTTTTCTTACGAGCAAGAGGCAAAACAGAATGGGGTAGGCTTATGGGCATTGCCGGAGGCAGAAAGAATGCCACCTTGGGAATGGAGACGTAAAAAGTGAAACTATCCATTAACAACCAACTGGGTAGGGATGTAAGCACATTGGCTTTGAATGTATTTGGTATTTTTGTCTATATCAGCCTGATCCGGATATACCTCCACCAGCTGACGCTTCCAGAGCCACTACTTTTTGCTCTTATGTTCTCCCTTGTATTCAATATCTACTATGAGTTTAAAGCGGGGATATCCCGCTTAACCCATGTAAGAATACTGTGTACCATCATTATCTTTTGTGTTGCGGCATTCCTTGCCCAAGAGATTAGAGGTGTCTATCTAACAACTATGGCCGAACTTACAAACTACGAGAACGCAGAAGAACTCATAGGGCAAGAGTACTTAAAAGCTGCTCAAAATAGAGTTGTTGGTTACGGTGGGTGTTTTGCAGTTGGTTTGGTAACGGCGAGAATGTTGCTCTACAAAATCTTAGTTAACGTGGCAAGTAGAGTTTTGGTATTGCCTAACTATCGCGGTAACGTTTGTCCAATGTGCCAGCAACCGACACAAATCCACTAAATCCTCAGCCGACTTTCACATGTGAAAGTCGGTACTTCATCATATCACCTGACGATAGAAGCCCTTTCTCCACAAAGCATTTCATCAAAGACATACTCAAAAAAAATCGCTCTCGCTCACTAAGGATCAAAATGTTGGCGTTATGCATTTCACGATATGCAATTACCGTCATCATACTTGCTTCAAGCGGTTCTGCTTGGCCTATTACTGCTTTAATGTCTGGCAGGCTATCTAGATCCACGCCAGGCACAGCTTCGTGCAGTGTATTTAATTTAAACACTAATATTTACCCAATAAATAAGTTACTTTCAAAGGTTCACGATAAGTAATAGTTAATATAGTAGATCTTATCAATGAACATAAAATGTTCTGTCAGAACATCGCAAGGATCTCATTATAGATAAAGAAGATCCAACTCGCACTTTCACATGTGAAAGTCTGTGGCATAAGTTGGCAGGAATCTCATATTTTACAAAACGTTACCCTAGCTAAGTCGCCATAAACTCAACAATGAATCACTTTAAAGAGCTCCCATTATCCAATTAGTTCAATTCCATCGAAGAGATATACCAACATCTCTACAGGATTTAGATGTTGCCATTTTATTTAAAGAACTATAAAATGATTCTATGAATTATTAATATTGGTCTGGAGCATAAATGAAACCAAACATGCAGGGGCAGCTGGAGCTTTTCCATGTGGAAGAAGCTTATGCACAAGCTGATGGTCCAATGACCAATGCCGAGCTATATGCGAAGGTAGCAAGTATAGCCGGGCTATCAGAGGCTGAAATCAATACTAAAGCCGAAATCGGCAAAGCCAAGGCACAACACAGCCCTATCAAAAGAAAAATTCGTTGGTTTCAGCAAACATTAAAGTCCATGAATATCATCCAAAAAGTGGACGGTGAGCGTGGCGTATGGAAGCTGGCAAACAAAAATAAAAAAGGGCTTCATGAAGCAATGGGCGAAGTAAAGCTTGTCGCATATTCAACAAATCTAGGCATCGCTATTTGGGGAAATAGCAAAAAGGTATTCACAGAGCTTGGAGAACCAATCCACCTTTGTGTGACATCCCCTCCGTATCCTTTAAAAATCGAGCGCGGGTATGGGAATGTTAGTGAACAGGCATGGGTGGACTTTATCACCGAGTCTTTGGAACCAATTGTAGAAAACTTGGTGCCAGGGGGTTCTGTGGTACTCAACGTGAGTAACGACATTTTTGAAAGTAAACGCCCTTCACGTTCAACTTACCTTGAACGTATGGTCTTAGCTCTAAATGATCGATTAGGGCTTTCATTAATGGACCGTTGGCCCTGGATAAACACATCCAAGCCACCAGCTCCAACCCAATGGGCTTGCGTTAACCGTATGCAGCTTTGTTCCGCGTGGGAACCTGTTTACTGGTTTACGAACGATCCAGACCGAGTTCGCTCTGACAACCGAAGAGTTTTGGTAGAGCACACTGAGCAACATAAGAAATTACTCGAACAAGGGGGCGATAGTCGTATCGCTACTTACGGTGATGGTGCTTACCGATTAAGAGGGAATGCCTTTTCCAATAAAACGCAAGGCAAGATCCCTAAAAACATAATCCAACGAGGTCATCGCTGTGCTGATACATCAGCTGTAAGGAAGATAGCCAAGGAATTGGGTTTACCACCACACCCTGCAATGTTTCCTACAGACATTCCATCATTCGCTATTGAGTTCCTAACCAATGAAGATGAGCTGGTGGTTGATCTCTTTTCTGGTAGCAATAAAACCGGACTGGCAGCGGAGAGAGCGGGGCGACGTTGGGTTGCATGTGACTTAATTTTAGAGTACGTGCGAACACAAGCTGAGTTGTTTAGCTCGTTTGCTGGCTTTTGGATGAATCCTGCTTTGGCCTGTGTCGGTCGAAGTGTTAAATAAACTCGTGATTACTGGAGAGTACATTATGAACAAACCTTCAAACACACCAAGCACACTGGTTGTATCCATGCTTTGTATTTTAGTCCTGGCTCTGGAGTTTGCTGCTGTAACCCATTTTACTGGTTCTACTTCACCTTTAGATTGGGATCGCATCACGCTTATCTCCGTTGCTTATTTAGCCGCAAGCACCATCTTAGGTGCCACATTTTGCTTGGTTAAAAGCAAGTTGCGTTTCAATACTCTGCAACATCAAAAAAATCTGGGATAGCAAGAATGCCAGAGCAATGTGATAAAGCAGGACTAAGCCGTTGGTGCAATAACCAGGATGTTCGACAGGTTCAGCTACGTAGCCAGGCTGCTGGTGTATTTGGTACGAACGAGTTCAAAGGGCCTGTCGTACATATGTGTAGTGAGTGTAGAAAGTCTAATAGAGGGTCTTTCAAGTTCTACACGCAACTCGAACCACAAGGAGCGAAATAGTGCAAAACCATAAAGAACAACTGTTCGAACTCATTAAGAACTCAGACAAGAAGTTTCTGGGAAACTGTTACCCTGAATACGGACAGATAGTAATCAGAGGGGCTGCTATGGGTGCGCCATATGATTTCGACCATGCTGTTGGTTATATCGTTCAAGTACGAGAGAAGCGTGGCGCATATGGCTCTGAACAATATCTTGTGCGTCATCCAAATGGAGAACTACACACACATGAAAACCAATCCTTCTGGCTACTAAACGAAGAGCATCAAGAGCAAGCTTTAGCTTTATTTGCCCAAAAGCCAACAGAAGAGGGGGGCGATACTGTTTACACGGTAGCCGAAGGTTTTCCAGAGTCCGGCTATATCATTCCTTTTAAAGAAGGTGCGCCAAAGAGCGAAAATCAGCATCTAACTATGGCAATTACTATCACGGAGAACAAATAGAATGGACCCTAAAAAGAAAGAGCTTGCGGAAATGTTCATTCAGAGTTGTATTGAGCAAGGCTTAACTATGGACGAGTCAGCTGAATTGTCAGCTCATATACTCATATCAGCTGTTAGTGCAAACGGGAAAAGTCATACGAGAATCGAGATTGCCAATCTCGGCTCAGTGGAAGTTGAATGCTAAGGGCTCTAGGAGGCAAGGATGGCTCCTAGAGAATGGCAAATCCATTGCCAGCGATATCAAAGTGTTTGTTCTTCATCACCAGACCAGAAGAAGGATTAACTATAAACCGTTGCTTTTTAATAGCAGGAGTATTTGGAACGCGCTTGATTGAAGCTGTGGCCGAAAAAACAACAAACGCCAAAAGAGCAACTACGGCAACCTGCCATGAAAAGTAAGCTACGCCAGACCAAAAGACTACCGCTACTACTGCATTTTTATGAACAAGCCTAAGCAGAGGCATCAACCAGAAAACAATCGCTACGCTGATTACAGCTAAACCCCATTGATTACCGTTTGTTTCAATCATAGCAACGCCAAGAAGAATCACTGCTAAAGCAACTAGGTTAAGTACGTGTCTCATTTTTCTTCTCCTTAATTCAACCTGGAAAGCTATCTCGGCATCACCGTCAAGCCCTCATTCAATTCAACTTACACTTCTATAATATCATGGAATTAAAAAATGCAACCGTGACCAAAAATCACGATCAGCCCACTTTCACATGTGAAAGTCTTATGTAGCAATGCCTAAGAGCGTGATCTAGCTTTTCCTAAAATTAAGGTATGGTCGAACATTTCCTAAAATTAAGCTATAACGTGAAATGTAAAGCGTTCTATTGTCCTTTTTTAAGGTATAAATCACATGGCGAGAGGTTGTTTTCCTCTTTTTAAGCTATATGGTATGCTTCGAAAAAACATCACGGTATTAAAATATGAGTGACACTACAGAAAACTTGGAGGGGTATTTTCCGGCTGAAATAGTCAATGAAGCGTTTGGTAGTAGGCCATCTACCACAACGCTAATGGACTGCATTTTCTTGCCAGGAAGAGTTCCACGAGATTTGGTAGCAAGGATCAGTGGTAACAAGGCTGAACTTGAGCAACAGCTACTTGCACAAAAGCCTCTTCTTTCCACCAGCTTGTCAAAGCCATACTGGAAGAAGGGGACTAATAAACGTGAATTCGATGCCGTTAGAATCGACGTATACAGTGCTGTCTGTTTGGCCGATGACAGACATCTACTGGAAGGGATCGTTAGTGTAGGGGGGATGTACGTAGACCTATCTGGCTTAACGCTTCGCCAGGCTATTGAGCTCGCGCAGATTAATGTCGAACTGGATAAGTTGTCACACCAATACCACAACCTTCTCGATACAAAAATGTTTAGTGGGGTATACGACTACTTCCTTTGTGACTTCACAACACTGTTTGAGTTCTTGAACCTGAAAAATCAAAAGGCCAACAAGAACACAGTAATGACAAGACTTCAAAGGCTATCACAAATGTTACTGGTCTTGGATTACGAGAAGGATGGTGAAACGCTACCACACTACCACACGCGAATGAAGCTGGTGGACAGCAACTACATTCCATTGCTGGTTCTGGATGGGATTAAAAATAAAGGATCTATCAGGGCAGATACGATCACTCACTTCATAGTTGGAGTGCATAAGACTTTCACTGCGTCTTTGCGACAAGAGGGAGCTATTAGCCGGAAACGTTTTTTAAAAGTCTACCCGCAGCTAACGGGCAAACATGCTGTTACTGACTTCTGTAAATATATTGATGCTCATAAGCGTGAATATGTACATGGTAAGTATCTGAGTCACCTTATTAAAGATTACTATGCCAACAAGGTTAGAGTGTCTAAACAGCATCTGAGTCGCCATATCAATAACACTATGGCCGAAGTCATTTTGAAAAAGGATGTGTTATTGCGGGATTTCCGATTGCTACTCCAAGAGAAAGTACGTGACGATGGTAAGCAAGATATTATGTTGTTGTACCTGGGCGATGAAGAGAAAGAAGAGGTAACGACATGACAACAACACTCCACAATGAGGATGTTATCGCTCTAAGCGAAGAAGACATTAATGAAAGTTTAGCCAATTCCAACAAAGAACAGATTTTGAAAGGTTTGTTTCGAGGCAGTGTCGGATTTCTGATCGCTCCACCTGATTCTGGTAAGAGCTATTTGTCTTTATCAATAGCTTATGAGATGGCTTTGCCAGAGTACCCATTAATTGGTGTACGGGATGGCGAAAACAAAGTGCTTAGAACTTTGATATGGCCGATCGAAGATTCCTTGCCCGGAACACTTCCGCGCATCAAAGCACATTTGACTGAGTTCTCCACCAGCATCAAAGACCGATTAAAATCGAGCATTGGGATATACAAGCATTCTGATCCAATTTGTAGTTCAGGCTCATCTAAACATACTAAAGAGTGGGAAGAAGCATCCAGAGCACTGGAAAAACTTATTGCCACGGCCAAAGGGTACGACTTGGTAGTTATAGATACATTGCGTGATGCAATTGGCTCAGCTGACGTAGTAGATGATGACTATTACATCAGAATTGCTTTGGAGAGGCTTGCCAATGAAGCGAATGTCGCGGTTCTTGTTGTTCACCATCCGACAAAAGATGTGAGCAGAGGAAAGGAGATAATCAACAGCGTCTCTGGCTCTGGTTTATCTTCCACTCTCTCAAAGTCAAAACTTCATCTGTATTTAGATCAGTTGATAGACAAGAAAGATGGAACGGTACAAGAGACTCGTTTGCGTCATATCAAAGCTAACTATGTGCCTTTTGACCAGCAGTGGAGAAAACCGATAAGGCTGCACTGGAGTAACAATTCACTATTGCACGTTGATCAAGAAGTCGTTATCCAACTTAGAAATGATCAATTAGACGGTGATAGTGATAATGAGAAAAAGCCAGGAGCAGATAAACCAGTTAAAAGACGGTTATCGCGTCTTTCAGAAGAGCCAGGATTGATACACAGAGATGACTCCCTTCTATCTGAGGAATCGAAGCGCTTGGCCCAACAAACCAGTCATGGCCCATTTGGTGGTGGCATGGCATCAGAGCTCTCCGAACTTCGTACTGGTAAGTCCTCCAAGTAATCCAATTCCTTAAATTAAGCTATTGCTTTAACGCCTTTTTCCTTAAATTAAGCTATATATACGGATTAAGGCGTTTCCTCATTTTAAGCTTAGATATAGGTGTGTTTCCTAATATTAAGCTATGTTATAGAGATGAACTTCCTAATATTAAGCTTCAATTTCCTAATATTAAGCTTTAGCTTACAGAAACAAAGCTTAAAGTTAGGAAATTTCCTGATATTAAGCTACCTAACACGCTGCATGATCTTATGATCCTATGGATCTATATATGATCAGTAGCGTTCACCGCTGATGCGGCTTCGCTGATCACTCAACTTCGTTTCACTGCTATGAGCAGTAAAACAAAGTCGAGCGATTCAATTAAAACCCGCTTCCATATTAGCCATTGTTTCATGTCTGTATGCGCCCGTATAGGGCAGTTAAGCATGAAGTTAATCTCTTTGATTAAGTTGATAATAGAGTCCGTGTAGAAAGTAATTAATGGACTTTAGAAACCAGTGGATCATTTTCATACTAACTTAATCGCAAGAGCTTGTTTGTTAGCACTTATAGTTCCTAGTGCTGTTTCTGCTCAGTGGCGTATCAATGCCAGTGGTAGTTCAGAAATTGATGCAATGAGATTTGATCTCCCAGAGCAAGCGCATGAATTTTTAAGGGACTATAGAATTAACGAGCTCGCAAGCACACACAGCTATGTGAGTGAAAAGCTATACCCGAGTGAAACGTATAGTGATGGAAGACTAATCTCATGGCTATGTATGCATCGTAGTGATGCTCCAGGTAGTTATGACCCTGACACTTGTTACTTTGGAGCTCTCTCTGGAACTACACTGACAAAATTCATAATTCCTGGGGAGATGACTGATTCTCCACTTCTCAATAGAGATCTTGGTAAACCAGAGACAGAACTGTGCGTTGGAAACCCTATCAACCTAGCTACTGGTAATAAATATCAGCAAGAAACCGATTATGTAAGCGCTGGTATGGAGCCTCTTGTATTCACACGACATTACAACAGCCAGTTAGCTTTGAGTGGTAAACAAAGCGATGTTGGTATTGGATGGAGCCACAACTATTCAAACAAAGTGATTTTTGACAAAGAAAGTCACGGAGAGAATATGGTTGTCTTGCATCGGCCAGATGGGAAAGAGTTAGCATTCTACCGGACAAATGCGGTTTGGATGCCAACATGGAAAAGTGATGATCGGTTATACAAAGATTCTGGTTGGAGATATCAGAGGGCTGATGGTGTTGTCGAACTATATGATAGTAATGGTCAGTTGATACGTATTGTTCATCCATCGGGAAATGAGCTGGATCTGAATTATACCAACGGTAAGTTAGACTCTGTTTCTGACAGTTTTGGCCGGACTTTAAGGTTTAGTTACGATCAAGGGAAGATCATAAAGATGATCGACCCTGCTGGACAAACCTTCTCTTACGATTATTCGAATGAATTGTTAGTTGCAGTGCATAAACCGGATGCCAATCAGCGACGTTACCACTATGAAGACAGTTTAAACCCAAGCCTTTTGACTGGCCTTACGGATGAAAAGGGAAGCAGATTTGCTACGTGGTCTCATGATCCTTCGGGTCGCGCTGTTCTGAGCGAACATAGCAGTGGTGTTGATAGGACAAGTGTTACATACAACCCTGATGGTTCAGTTACGGTAACGAATGCTCTAGGTCACGAACAACATTATCTGTTTAGTCGTTATAACGGAAAACTAAAGCCTGACAGTATACAGGGTGCTGCATGTACTGGCTTTGCTGGTGGTACGAAGTCGTTTGGCTACGATACCAACGGTGAGTTGAAGTCAATTATCAATGAAGAAGGCCAATCATTCTCTTACCAATATGACCAAAGAGGACTTGAAATTTCGAGGACAAGCTCGACTGGTGATACGATCACAACACAATGGCATTCAGAGTTCCCAAAACCAACCAAAATTACATCGTCATACTTGGTCCAAGAATTTACCTATGACGACCGCCAGCGGCTGTTAACGCTTAAATTGATTGACCGAACCAACTCAGATGTCAGGCAGTGGGCATTTGAATATTATCCAGACTCTCTTGGTGTTCCTGGACAACTGAAATCAGTGGATGGTCCACGGGTGGATGTTGATGATGTAACGCGCTTTGAATACGACGCTCAAGCCAACCTAAGCCGAGTTATCAACTCTCTTGGGCACGTAGTGTCATTTGACAATTACGATGCTCATGGAAGGGCTCAGAGCGTCACAGATGCCAATGGAGTAAGCTACTCGCTTAACTACAACACGTTAGGTCAAATGATTTCTTCTACTGGTCCAGATGGAACTACATTGTACTCTTACGATGAATCAGGACTCTTGGTATCTATCACCTTACCAACCAATAGCACTTTCACTTATGAGTACGATGCTGCTCAGCAGCTGATGGCCGTGATTGATGCAAATGGAAATCGACAAAGTATCAATCGAGATTCACTAGGAAATATTGAGCAAGTTGAGCTGAAAGATAACAGTGGCATTGCTCACTGGAAGCAACTGCATAGTTACACTTTGAATGGTTGGCTTTCATCAACAACAAATGGAACGGGAAATGTTTATACCTATTCCTATGACAAGACAGCCAACCTAACGGGCAAAGTTGACCCTTCTGGAAATGCTTATGCCTACCGCTATGATGGTTTTAGCAACCTGCTCCAATCAATTGACCCTGTTAACCGCGCCACTGCAATGCAGTATAACGATAATGCCTTAGTAACGAGAGTCACTGATCCAAGAGGGCGGAGAACTTACTATTCATACAACGGATATGGCGATGTTCTCTCAGTACAAAGCCCAGACACAGGCACGGCTCATTACACTTATGACAAGGCTGGAAACCTGATCGGTAAAACAGATGCCAACGGTCAGGTTTTCACTTATCACTACGACGCGCTTAATCGCCTTTCTTCAATCACTGTGGATGGTCAACCTAATGCTAGTGTGACATTCCGCTACGATGAGCCAGAAGCGCTGTATGGGGTAGGGCAGCTTACTTCCATTACAGACGCTTCTGGCGTATCAAAATACAGTTACACAGCCAGTGGTGAGATAGCCAGCCAAGAACTAATTGTGGATGGCCGCACCTTGTTAACCAATTACACCTATGATGGTGCAGGGCAGTTGGCGAGTATCGAGTACCCGAGTGGCCGCAAAGCGGTTTATCAGCGCAATGTAGCTGGAGAGGTCATTGGCATTACATTGAATAATGGTGTTAACAGCAGAACATTAGTCTCTGACTTGGTACGGAAACCTTTTGGGCCTGTAACTGATCTGACTCATGGAAATGGGCTTTGGGAAGAGCGCCAGTACGACATGAACTATCAATTGGAGTCTGTACAGGTTGCTGGTGCAATGCACCGCAGTTATCTCTATACGGCCAATAGCAATGTCGATTCAATTACAGACTTAATGGATAGTGGCTATAGCCAAACTTTCAATTACGACAAGCTGAGCCGCTTGATTGATGCTACTGGTGGTTACGGGACCCGAGAGTACACCTACAACTACAACGGCAACCGGACGGCTATCTACCGCGACGGCGTGAAAGATTCGTACAGCATTGTGTTCAATAGCAATCGTCTAACCAAAACAAGTATTGGCTCGATCACCTACAGCTATGATGCAAACGGAAACACGATTGGCCGAGGAACGGATGTCTTTGTCTATGATGCTTTCAATAGATTGACTGAGGCTACGGTCAATGGCGAAACATCAATCTATCACTATAACAGTGCTCATCAACGAGTGAGGAAGTCAGCTGGTGGCGTAGATGTGCTTTATGTTTACGGCCTCGATGGCGAGTTACTGGCCGAGGTGGATGCCGGAACCGGGCAAACCCAGCGAGAATATGTCTGGCTTGACGGCCAGCTGATGGCTTACCTGGTGAATGGCACCGTTTACCACGTTCACAATGATCACCTGGGCACACCGCAGGCCCTGACAGACGAACTGGGTGAAGTAGTATGGAAAGCGCAGTACACGCCATTTGGCCGAGCCAGTGTCACGACAGAGCTAGTCACCTTTAATCTTCGCTTCCCCGGCCAGTATTTTGATACCGAGACTGGGCTGCACTACAACTGGCATCGGTACTATGACCCGTCTCTGGGGCGTTACCTGCAATCAGACCGCCTTGGCTTGTTCGATGGAATGGATACCTATGGGTATGTGCGTGGAAATCCGCTGTCGAGCATAGACCCTACAGGTGAGTTCGCATGGGGAGTGGTGTTCGCCGGGATAGATTTGGCATATCAGCTTTATGATAACGGTGGGAAAATTGATTGCGTTAACTGGGGTGATGTTGGATTGGCAGCTCTTGGGGGTGGAATGTTCAATGCCGTGAAGGTAGCAAAAGTTCATCGCTTCAAAAGTGCTGTCACTACTAAAGGCAACCCCCATTCATGGGGAGCAACGAGAAGGTGGTACGCGAAAAACATAAACAAGGACATCCCGCCACGACAACATATTCATCATTGGCTTGTTGAAAGAAGACACTTTGAAGGTAATCAAAAATTAGAGCGTATATTTAATCAGCCTTGGAACCTTAATCCAAAACCATTCACAAACATCTATCACAATACAAAAATTCACAATAACGGAATTAAAGGTTGGTTTAATGGTGTTCCAATATGGGCAAGAGAAACCGTAGCAGGCTTAGGGTTAACAGCAGCAGGAGGGAATGGTTGTGGGTGCAGTGAAAAATAAAGGTATATTACTGAGTAAAAAAGAAAACTTTATGCTGCCTATCTATGAGGAAGCCCTAGAGAAGGCGTCCGCCTCGGCTAAAAAGATAGGAAATCGCTATGTTGGATCGTTACTTATCAAAGGAGATGGTAGCGTCTGGAGAATTGACTCAGTACAAGAGGTTAGCCCTCGTTTTATACAACGAGTTTGTTTGCAGTTATTGGGGAAGCCTAGAGACATCAAATGTTCTCTTCACCTAGTAGAAAATGATTTTGTGGACTGGGTAGAGATGATCGCTAATCTGGCTACTGAAAGCGGTTCGTACTCTGTGTGGGGTCAATTCTATGACAGCAAAGCCGAGTTGAAAAAAGCGGTGATGGGATGTAAGACGCTGGAAGATTTATTCGCTGTGTTCAGGCTTGAGGATGATAATGAATTTTCTAAAAAGTTAGTTTGATAATTTCTAAAGAAAGCCGCCAGCGGGTTAAGCCTGCTGGTGGCGTGGACAGTAAGAGGGGGTGGTTGTGGAACTTACATATCCAGTGCTACTGGTCAGTAAAAAGAAAAAATCAGTTCACGTAGAACTAACCGGAAGCCATTTGGGGAAATGTACTAATGCCGCTCTAAAAGGTGGGTACTTTAACCAAATGGAAATATACGACTCTAACGGAAGGCATTACAAAGTAGACGAGGTAGTTGGGGTCAAGCCTTTAAACGCTGTATGGCGATGGCCTTTAGAGGTGTTAATGTTTAACTCTAGGCTATTGAAAGCTGAGCTGAAAACAACATTGGTATCTCAGTTGGAACTGAAAGAGTTTAAAAGCGTAGTAGCAAAAGTGATCAATGAGCAAAAGGAAAGTTGGGAATCAGGGGTTGGGCGTGAAGCAATGTTGAACGATCTTGCGGCTGCAAATGGCATTGAAGAAGTAATCAGGATCTTTCGACCTGAAAACTGATATTTACTTAGTCTAAGCAACTCCGCCAGCGGGGTTAAGCCTGCTGGTGGCGTGGATGTGCTTTATGTTTACGGCCTCGATGGCGAGTTACTGGCCGAGGTGGATGCCGGAACCGGGCAAACCCAGCGAGAATATGTCTGGCTTGACGGCCAGCTGATGGCTTATCTGGTTGATGGCACCGTTTACCACGTCCATAACGATCATTTGGGTACGCCGCAAGCATTGACCGATGAAACGGGGGCCACGGTATGGAAAGCCAGTTACTCTCCGTTCGGCAAAGCGACTGTCACGACAGAACAAATCAAGTTCAACTTGCGTTTCCCCGGCCAGTATTTTGATGCAGAGACTGGGCTTCACTATAACTGGCATCGCAACTATGACCCGAATACAGGGATATATATCACCAGTGACCCAATAGGGCTGGCTGGTGGGATTAACACCTATGCCTATGCATTGAATAATCCTGCTATTTACACCGATCCTACTGGTTTATGGGTTCCGCAAATTATTGGGGCAATGGTTAACATAGGCTTTGAAGGATACAGACAATATCAAACTGGTTCGTTTGATGCGGGGCGACTTCTTGTGGCTGGTGCTACGGGGGCACTTGGAGGGTTTGGAAGCACTCTAAGGAGAGCTGTATTTTTTGGTGCATCATCAGGCGCTATTGGCAATATGTATATTCAGTTAACTGAAAAGTCTTCTGGTTGTGATCAAAGGTATCAAAAGAGCCTTGATTTATATCAGGTAGGAAGAAGTGCAATTCTTGGCTCGTTTGGTGGAGCAGTTGGTTTTGGCGGGGGAATATTAGGCAAAAATATTTTGAGACCACGAGACATAATCGGGGTGGATTTGAAAAAAAGGGTTAGTTTTAACTACGAATCGTATGGTTCGGCTATAGGTTCTGCTGGGGGAACAACAATTGGAAATCAATAATTGGCTTGACTTTGTTTTGTACACATTCATGACTTTAGGTGGGTTGCTTATAGCAATTCCATTAGGGATAAGATGCCTTTATGTAGGTCTTGTTGCACTATTTAAATACAAGATTGTGAAATTCAAAAAAGATAGCAATGTGTCAGTGTATGCAAACACATCTATAGAGCTAGTTCTTTTAGGTATTTTCTGTATTGGAGCTTCTATTTGGTTTCTGTTCTTCGATAAAGGTGGCCACCTCTTACATTACCTTCCGGAAGTGATGAGGTTCTTCGCTGGAACATAAGGCAGATTACGCTGGTGCTGGCTGTGGCTGATCGCCTTGGCTTGTTCGATGGAGTGGATACCTATGGGTATGTGCATGGAAATCCACTAATAAGGATCGATCCTACAGGTGAGTTTGCGTGGGGTTTGGTTGGAGGTGTGAATATGCCAATAGGTAACGGAGAGTAAATATGGCATACAAAACAGAGATTTCTATATATCTGATTCTGATCCCTTTAGTGGGAGTTATGACGGGACTCATATCCTACGGTGCGTATAGATTGATCGGGTATCCTGAATCAATATTTGTTCTTTTTATGATGATTGCTGTTTGGGGAGGGGTATGCCTAGCTTTAGGAGTTTGCAGCACGATTCGTTGCTTAAAGCAAAAAAAAGGAATTGAACGACACATGAGAGAGACGAAAGGAAATAGCCAAGAAAAGTGATGGTCTCAGCTAATCTTTCACGAATTCCAAAGTTAAATAGTTACCTGGTGGATGGCACCGTTTACCACGTCCATAACGATCATTTAGGTACGCCGCAAGCATTGACCGATGAGACCGGAGCCACGGTATGGAAAGCCAGTTACTCTCCGTTCGGCAAAGCGACTGTCACGACAGAACAAATCAAGTTCAACTTACGTTTCCCTGGGCAGTATTTTGACGCAGAGACTGGGCTTCACTACAACTGGCATCGCTACTATGACCCAGCACTTGGCCGTTACTTACAATCAGACCGCCTTGGCCTGTTCGATGGAGTGGATACCTATGGGTATGTGCATGGAAATCCGTTGAAGTTTATTGATCCTACAGGCGAGTTTGGATGGGTTGCTTTTGGGGCTTTCGTTGGCGGTTCGCTTAATGCGATTGCTCAATACCATTCAGGACAGACGTTTGACTTTGCATCTTTTGGGGCTGCTGTCGTTACAGGGGCTGCGGGAGGTGGTCTTGGTAATTTAACTAAGGGGTTGTCTTGGGGGAAAAATATCGTTGCCAATTCATTGGGTAGTGGGGTAATTGGAGGTGGTGTGACAGCTGCTAAGAACAAAGTTACAGGCAGCTGTGATGATATTTGGCTTAACTCAGGGCGCAGTATGATATTAGGTGGATTAGGAGCAGGGGTTGGTAACTCATTTGCTGGGCTAGGAAAAATAATTCCAAAGATGCAGGCTAACCGATGGTGGGATAAAGCGTCATTAGAAAAACGGTTAAAGAGTTCGTCGAATGCGTTTCACCGTTAAGATGCACCTCCAACGCTAACGGTATTTTTTGTCACCACTGGTAATATCGGAAGCAACATCATTGCTAATATCCCATAAGTGAGAATTGAAGATGAAGATGAAAGGATTTAGTGCATTCATGATAACAGTATTTCTCCCCTTTTTAGTTGGTGGGGCCATTATTGGTGCTGCATTTGGGGGAGTAGGATATTACATCACAAATTGGTTTGGTTTATTTGAAAGACAAATTCAGCACGAGATGGTTTTTTGGTTATTTTTAGGTATGGGGGTGTTTGCTGGGACAGTAGGAGCGGTACAGTCGCTAATTGCATTCATTAGACATCCCGGTGTTCACGGTGACACATAGCAAACATTCATGCTTGTAACACGCCGCCAGCGGGTTAAGCCTGCTGGTGGCGTGGGCAATAAGGGAGAGGTTGTGGATGTCAGTAATATCAAACGTCATAAGGTCGTTAAAAAAAGCCGTTTACTCAGATTGTGAGTGGTTGAGGTGTTATGAGGTAGAGGCATTAACTGCCTTCTACCTACACATTACGGAAGAGGATAAAGGTAAACTAATTCAGCAATTTAAACGTCTGGATATGATGGAGCGTTCCAAGAGTGGGAAGTTGCTACAGATATTTGATGGGCTGGATACAGTTAGAAAAAAATGGCTTAAAGAAATAAAAATATGCCCTGACGAACCTGTAACTGGATATAAATTTGCTCTTAAAAGAAATGGCAAGGAATATGCGATATTTAATATTTTCCTTGGTAGGGGAGGTATAGGTGAGATTCAGTTTGAGAAGATGCCTAGTAAATTCCAAAGTAAAGTAGCAAAGGTAGGCGATATAAAAGCTCTCTTACTCAAAGAAAAAGAATTGCCCCGTGAAACAACTTATGTCTTTAAAGGTGTAGTCACAGATGATGAGGAGCAAAAGTTAGAAGAGGATTTGCATAGAGGTTGAAGTTGCTCATCTAAACATGCGTTGAAGTGATTGAACTCACTGGGATTGACTGACCTCTATGAACCTTTTTCACTACCACCAGCGGATTAAGCCAGCTGGTGGCGTGGGTGTGCTCTATGTTTATGGCCTCGATGGCGAGTTACTTGCCGAGGTGGATGCCGGAACTGGGAAAACCAGCGCAAATATGAATATCAAGGAGATAAAATGGCTAGTCAGTATCAATACAATCCATTTTTAATAGGGAAAGATACATTTACCTCCAGCAAAGTAGAGCTTTGTGAAGATGAGGTAAGACAATCGAAGCCACACTATCAGTTAATTTGTTTCGGTAGTTCTTCTCGGTATCCTCTATGGATAGAACTAGGGACCAACCAACTAGTTGGTGGTAATTATCATTGTTTCTATAATGATGATGAACTAAAAGCGTTATACACGTTATTTCAGCAAGATGCGCAACGACAAGGTTATTCTGACCAGAAGCAAAACTGTTGGGCTAAAACACCTAATCCTTTTCCTATCGAGTTTCTTGAGGGGATGCCACAAAGTCTATGGGCTTACTTTTACGAAAGTGGCCGTAGACAAGCCGCTTGTGAAAAAAGTGTTCAGGAATTACTACCCATGTTCGAAAAGTGATAAGTGCTTGACTGAATGTAATATTTAGCTTGAAAATCAGTCGAGTAAATAATGCCACTTTGAACAATGTAACAGGAACAAGAATGATGAAGAAAATTGGACTACTGCTAGCGACGTTAACTGCATTTTCAGCTCAAGCGGATGTTTTCCCTAAAACAGAAGTTGATGCGTATCTAATGGCGATGCACTCTATGGCCCCAGTTAACGCGAAATACACCATTCAATACAAGGCCGCAGTGGAAAGTAGCTGTAAGACAAAGCTTAGTATTGAACAATTAAGCTCACGCGACTTTGCCAATGTTGTACAAGCGCTTGTTAGTAGTGAAACCGTTGACCGCTTAGGGCTTGATGCTAGTGGTGGTTCCCTCACTGACACGCTTCAACTGGTAGGGGCTAATATTAATTGTTCCGACCTAAGTGCCCCGTATAAAGCGGTATTGAGTGATGTTGAGTTCAACAAGAAGCATCAGCATTTGTCGAAGGTACTGCACACTTGGGATCAAGTTGTTACTGAAAGTCAGTTGAACTAATTGTGCTATATTGCTGGGGGATGTGTTTGAGACTTTGGACAATTAGTTAAAGTTTGTGCAAAATTACATCACTGACCTGGCTGATGGCGTTTCTGCTTCGAACCTCAGCTTATTACTTATCGTGCCCCAGCAATAAAACCTCTTTGATTTCCCCCTTTAAATCGACATAATGAGCATATGTAGTCAATATAATGGTGATATGTATGTCTGGAGTCGTTTTCCATCAAGTAAAAGAAGGTGAGTTCCGCCGTCTCGCGGAGACTCGAACAATGACCAAACTAATTGCGCAGGAATCTAAACTGCATCCTAATAAGTTTCATTTGGTTGGGATTGATAGTGGTAAAGGAATCGCGTATGCAATTAGACATGGAAGAACCAGTGACTTGAGAGTGTGGAGGCTTGATATCCTGGTAAATCAGGTTAGAGACATGGGGTTTGAGAATATAGAAGTACAACTCATAAACAAAACCCACGCATGAAGCATGGGCTGATAGTCTTAACATGCCGAAAGGCACTTATTTTTCAAGAATATAATCACGAAAGTCGTGGTTCTCAATTTCCAACTTCCCACGCTCTGGGCTGTAAATTAGCTCAAGCGACTTCAATCGTGTGACTGCATTTTTCACCGACCATTTTGTAACGTCTGTTTCTGGGTCGCCAGTGAAAGCTTTCACTTTGTCTAGTCCTGTTTTGGTATAAAGACCTTTTGACTCATTGGCAGCAACAAGCTTTAGGATCGCCACTTCGATAGGTTTCAGTTGTTCGTATGTTTTTGAAAAGTGGTCCTCTGACTCGATACGATCAACGTCATAACGATGGACACCAATATCTAGGTCATGAACCATGTTCAGGGCCATATTCTTTAACATTTCAACAAACCGAGCGGGAGCGCGATTTTGTTTGATTAAGATTTCTAGGGCTTTGTGTTTGTCGAGTTCGACACCACCAGTGACATTTTTGAATGCGGCCAACTCGAATTCAACGAAATCCATATCCAGCTCTTCAAATATCTGGGTTTGGCTGGAGTTGTAGAATGGAGCCTTGTTGTCTTTGAATAAGCGACTTAACCCCTCTCTACTTGAACCTGTGAAGATGCATTTGACGTTGTTATCCTCTCTGTTCACTACAAAACTGCGTAGAGCTGCCGTAAACGAGTCAAATTCTTTGCGAGTAGCCAAATGTTGAACTTCGTCAAGCAACAGTAAAACAGGCATATCCAGCTCGTTTAAGCGTTGAAATACAGCGAACAAGTCAGCTCTCAGTTCTCCCTGAGAACGCTCTACTTCAACTTTGCCACCAGCTGCACTAAAACCTAACTTTTTGAAGTTGAGAGCTTTGCCAAGCTTATGTAGAAATCCTTCATTCCTTTCACAAGCATCAATGACGGATTTAATGAAGATGCCTTCTGGGTCGTCTTTTTGCATCCAAAAATCTACATAGATAGGTAAGACACCAAGTTCACGAGCCATAGGAATGATATCTTTTTGAATGAATTGAGTTTTTCCTCGCTTGCGTGGAGCGAAGATTGAAACTCGTTGAAGAAGACCTTTGTCCATCCCGTTAAGGATAAACGTAGCAAGCTGTGTACGAGGATAATGCCAGATATCCATTGTCGTGCTCCTTTGGTAAATTGTGTTATCAATGATACCACAAAATAGAATTGTGGTAGATTATTTAACACAACCAACCACAAATAGGATTGCCATCCTAAAGCAGATCACTCTTTTACTAAGTAGCTCTTTGTCATGTCCCTCAATTTGCCCAAAAAAGGGCAAGTTCTCATCTCTTAAAAAAATGTCATGTCGGTACACTAAGAGCATGATGCTCTGGAGATTGATCTTATGGATATGATAAACGGCTGGCTATATGAAGTTCAGAGAGCCCTTGATAGTTCTTTAGGTGATATACCCTTTGATTGGCGCTGGATTGCTGCTGTGATTGGGTTCTTTTTAATATGGAGGCTGTTCTCTTTTGGCTTTGCCATCGTTAAGTTTGTCATCGTTGCGGCAATAGCTGCTGCCATTTATGCTGCTGTTGTTGGCGATTCGTCAGGACTTGCTGGTGGTAGTTTCTTTGGATTTTAGTACAGTTTGGTAGCTAAATATGAGCATTCTGATATCGGATGGAAGTGAAACGCTCGATGCAGCAACCGCAATTTCTGAGTTGCCAGATTCGTACACGGGTCATTGTTCTGTCGTAACAATCAATGAAGAAATAGTTGCCACTGTACCTAACCCTCAAATTGCATTTTCTATTGCGTGTTACGCGATTGGAACAGAAGGGGGTTATGGAAGTGTTTATGTTCGTCCGGCCAAAGACGGTGAAATTCTCACCCATACAGATTTTGACAGTTGGGCGTACTAGCTGGACTTTCACATGTGAAAGTCTGCATAAAGAACTCGCATTTAAAAGGTGTTGATATGCCAATTATTACAACAAAGGCTATTAAAGCAGAAAGTAACTCAGAGGATAGTCGTATCATTGCAGGTGAAAAACAAGAGCGAGATGTGGCTTTTTATTTACGTCGAGCGTTTAAAGATAGCGAAGAAATTCACGTATTTAACGATTTTACCTTCACGTATAATGGTGAAAAAGCACAGATAGATCACTTAGTATTGCATAAATACGGTTTCCTAATACTTGAATCAAAAAGTATCTATGGGGAAGTCAAAGTTAACGAGAGTGGTGAGTGGTCCAGAAGTTATAAAGGTTATTGGTCAGGTATTCCTTCTCCGATCAAACAAGCTGAGTTGCAACAGCAATTATTGAAGAAAGCTCTTGTTGATAACGCTCCTAAGTTCCTGGGGAAAATGTTAGGTGTCCAGCAAAATGTTGGTGGCCGACGGTGGGACTCGTTATGCGTTGTTTCTAACTCGTGTATTTTGCACAGAGATAATATACCTGCTGACATTAACGAAAGAATCATTAAAAGCGAAGCTGTAGCTGATGCCGTTAGGAGAATAGGTGAAAAAGGAAAGCTTAAAGCGTTTTTAGCAACAGAACCTTTTTTTACTAAAGAAGAGTTGCATAGCATAACTGAATATTTATTGGATGAACTTTGTTCTAACAGGTCAGTCGATAACTCTGGCTCATTACATAAAGAACAGGAAAACGAAATGCTTGTTCGTAATGAGGTTGATTCAAAAAAAATCCGCTGTAAAAAGTGTGGTGAGGCTGAGCAGCTTACAGCATGTCATGGGAAGTTTGGTTACTTCGTAAAGTGTCTTTGTTGTGACACTAACACTTCAATGCGAACTCCTTGTGCTCATTGTGGAAGCAAGAGAGCTAAGGTAACAAAGAAAAAGTTAGAGTACTGGTTAAAATGTGAATGTTCAGAATCGTATTTGGTGTTTGTGCAAAAAGAGCGCGTGGAGTCTGAGCAAAATACCGTTTCTTAGACTTTCACATGTGAAAGTGGAGGGGAGGGGTTGCGTTTTCAAAAAGCATGATAAAGTAAGTATGAATATTAACTAAATGAGGTCCTTACGGCGATGCCGGAAGGGATCTTAAATACCGGAGATAAGACTATGATGATTCTAACCACTCTTTCTGAAAAACTAGATGACCAAACGAGCCGAGTATTCTGGCGTGTGGGCACTAAACGCAGTGGAATTCTTGATGTAAAAATCGACTTTTCCCATGAAGATTCTGATTTGATTTCAGAATTATCAGCCATTCAATACCTACTCTTTGAAGAAAAAGTAATGGGTCGAGAGCCGGGTTCTGGTTCTGGCTACAAACTCGTTGTGTCAAAGGGAGCAATCAAAAAGCTTGCCCGTGGTAAATCTACGAAAAAACATGCACAAAAGTTTGCAGCATTTCTTCAAAACCGAATGGCTGGAGTGCAAATAGAGGTATCACAAAGTCGTGAGTTCATGGCCGACCCAAAATCATGTGTAACAGTGCTCTTAGATGCAAATCGCCAGGAATATGCAAATACGCATGATGCCGTTGAAACACCAGCAATGGGGACCGTTTATGTTACCGCTCACGCTGTTGAACAGTATAAAGAGCGATTGAGCACTGGAGATCCCAAAAAGCCCTGGGCGAGTTTAGTCAATCGACTTAAACATCCTGAGTTGAGAATTCGAAATTTGCCTGCAAATGTTTTGGCCCATAAAGCGAAAAAATACGGTACTGCCGACAATGTAGAAGCTTGGGGGCATCCAACTTCCAAATTCACATACCTTATTGTTAACGATAATGGGCGTCGCACCTTAGTAACTGTTTTTGAGCGCGAACAATAACCTTGGAAGGAATAAAATTGGATAGTGCAACTAACTACATAAAGGATGGTCACGCACGGATTATGGGTAACAGAAAAATCGCTGTATTAATTGATTCAGAAAACACTCCACACTCAAAGCTAAACCTGATTATTGAAGAGCTTTCTAGTTTTGGGCAGATCATCGTTAAACGTGCATATGGCGATTTTTCTGCTGAACAACTAAAAAACTGGAAGCAGCCTTTGAATGAGTTAGCGATTCAAGCTAAGCAGCAATTTGCCTATATCTGGAAAAAACTCGACAGACTCTTTAATGATTATTGATGCAATGGATCTCTTGTACAGCCAAAGGTTTGATGCTTTTGCTTTGATATCCAGTGATAGTGACTTTACAAGTCTTGCTACGAGATTAAGAGAGTCGGAGATACACGTCATCGGTGTAGGAAAAGCGATGACTCCGACTTCGTTTAAAAACGCTTGTGATGACTTTGTAGCGATAGAGAACTTAAACGCTGATGTTGATCTTGGGGAGGCACAACCAAGCTCTAATCAAGACTCAGAACGCGAATTATGGCGATTAATGCATCAAGCTTGGCAGAACTATCGAGATGAATCGGGCTGGGCAAAACTAGGTGAAATAGGCAAGTACTTAAAGAGACTGAAGCCAGATTTTGACCCTCGAAACTACGGGTTGAAGAAGTTATCTGACTTTTTTGATAAATATCCAACGCGCTATAGAACCCGTAACACTAAACGCACTGGTATGGAGTTTCAGCTGATAACAAAGGCAAGCAAACAAAAATGATGTGCTGCCTTCGCTGACGACATACTGCAATCGGGTAACTCAAAAATGCCCCATTCTAAGCTAGAGCTGTTCTGTACCTCATTTCTAAGCGAGGTTATTTGACCTATTTTTTCTTATGTCACAAAGTGCCTATGGATTTGGTGGCAATTCAATGTACTCGCCATCTGTAGGAGTGAATTTTATAGGTAGGGTTGGCATGTTTGAAGTGACTAAGAGTAACCCTTTAGTTATTAGTTTCATCTTGTGCTGATATTGCACTGCGATCTAACCATTTAAGGTATTGAATAAACTTTGTATATAAAGAATAAAAATGGCGTTACCCAACACAACGAGTTCAAAATTAGAAAGGGGCCTGATGGTGTCCACTTATTTAGCCGCCAAAATGGGCTTAACATACTTCTAGATGATGAAATCCCACCTGAGTCCGATTGGACTCTTAGTCCTAGGCAGGTTTCTATCGCACTTACTAATAACTGTGACTTGAGGTGTGCGCATTGTTATGCGCCAAAGCATCGTTCAACTCTGGATAAAAGTAGAGTAAAAGATTGGTTGCTTGAAATGGATAGTATGGGTGTGTTTGGTATCGGCTTTGGTGGAGGTGAGCCAACATTGCATGAAGACTTGGTTGAACTTTGCCAGTTTGGACAAGAAGAAACCAAGCTAGCAATTAGCTTTACGACGCATGGTCATAGTTTAACTCCTGAACTAATATCTCAGCTAAAAAGTCATGTGAACTTTATTAGAGTAAGTATGGATGGAACTTATAGTAATTATGAGTCTATAAGGAAGAGACCATTTAAGCAGCTGTTAAGCAATTTAGAATTATTTAAAGGGCGTCTCCCATTTGGGATAAATTACGTAGTTAACAGCAAAACTATTGACGACCTACCAAATGCCTTGGAACTGTGCAAGGAGCTAGGTGCTGATGAGTTTCTGATTTTACCAGAGGTACCTGTGGGGTTTGGTAAAAAAATCGATGATGTAACACTAAGTAAATTAAAAGAAATTGTCGACAGTCGAAGAAAAACCACAAAAAGTATGAGGGTATCTATAAGCTCTGATTACAAAAATCAATTTGTCACTGCTATCGGTCTTCAGAAAGAGAGCGACCTGCAAGGCTTTGCGCATATAGATGCGTCAGGTGTTTTAAAACTGAGTTCGTTCGACAAGAATGGAGTTCCTATAGGTGGTGGTTCTCTAACTAATGCTTATCGTCAGTTAACAAATACTATAAGGGTTGAATTAGAATGAAAATTTGGCAGGGCTACGGTGCGGAGCACTCTTTAAATCTAGTAATCGTTGGTGAGTTCAAGGATGTAGAAAAGGCTGAAAATTTTGAGCAATTAGTATCAACGATTAGTTCTTTTCTATGCAGTGATGAATCGAATTTTGACGTGGATGCAGATAGATATGGTGATGAAGTGCTTGAGTTCCTTCGCAAGCAAAATCTGTTTTGTTTTTCTCCCCAACAATTAGCGCAATTTATGTATGACCAACGCCTCGAAAGAAAAGGTTCAAAGATAACCATATCTTCAGATGACGACCTGAATGTATTCATATCTTTACTGATTCATGAAGGAGCGAAGGTCGAATGCTTTTCAGCACACGATTATCCTGATTTAGTTAAAAAAGAGGATTAACTAGTGCTTGATTGGGCTAAGTTTGAACATGTAGCTGGAGAGCATCCTAACGCGCATGCATTTAGTTTTGAAAGCTTATGTAGAGGAATAGTCATTCGACAATTTCGAAATCATGGGCCAATAAAAGAGTTAAAAAATCAACCAGGAGTGGAGTTCCATCTTGAGCTTGATTGTGATGACCCAAGATTGGGAACAAAAGGGTTAAAGGTTGGATGGCAATGCAAATGGTTCCAATATAAGAGTGACGGTGGCTTAACTACCGGGGCAAAGAGCCAGATTAAACACTCGCTGGATACAACGAAAAAATACTTACCAGATTTAAATGTATGGATTCTTTGGACACACAAAACCTTAGCGAAGGCTGACCAAACTTGGTTCTATGATTTACAAACAAAATATGGCTTTACATTACATCTTTGGAATGAAAACGACTTAGAGTCTTATCTCTCAGGCCCAGCAACAGAGTTAAGGGCTAGTTATTTTGGAGAGCTGGCTTTAACACCAGATATGTTAAATGAACAGCATACGAATTCAGTGGCTCCGATTAGAAATCGTTGGATTCATGAAGTTCATCAATCTACGGGCGTAGAGAGAGATATAAGAAGAGTGCTCGGTGAACCTAGCGCATGGTCTGATATATATGCTGCGAAAGTTAAACTAGACGGTTATTTGTCAACTATTTCTGAGTTATCGAGGCATAAGGATTATGTAGATCTTTCGTCTGGTCTAGAAGAATTTATAGCCTTTTGTAAACAGGTTATATTTAGCTGTAAGGTCTTTGAGTCTACAGTGTCAGGCAGAGAAATAGGTAGAATTGCGAACTTTGCTCAATCTTCAGAGCAGACAAAAAACATAAGTCAGTTACTAAGGTTAACAAGAAGGCAGAACCTACCGCTTTCTCTTTATTTGACCAATGCGAATGCAGTTATCAAAGATATCAAAAAGCTGTTGTCAGAAGCTGTAGAACTGTTTTCTCATCAACTAGTAGCTGTTATTGGTAAAGCTGGCAGAGGTAAAACACAATTAGCTGCTGAAGTTACAAGCCAAAATGATGACAGGCTAGCTGGAATACTTCTTCATGGAAAAAAACTTCGTAAGGGGGGAACGCTTGATTCTCTGGTTCAAAATATGTCCTTTGCCTCTAACGAAGTTAGATCGTTTGAATTGTTGCTTTCAGCTATAGATTCGGCGGGAGAAAGAAATCGTTGTCGAGTTCCAATAGTTATTGATGGATTAAATGAGGCTGAAGACCCAAGAGAATGGAAGAACTTATTGGCAAGCATAGAGACTGTATTACCTCGATATCCAAATGTAGTTCTCGTCTGTACATTGCGAGATGGTTATCAGTCTCGGAAACATGTCGGTGCTGTCAGAGCTAATAGTTCATCAAGAGAAGGGTTTGCACAGCAAGCGCTCCCCAATGATTGCTTTGAGTTACTGTTAAAAGGGTTTAGTGACGAAGTAACTGTCCAAGCTATAGGTGCATACTTTAGATATTATAAGATTAGTGCTAATCCAATAGCGGCTCCGCAAAGTTTCTTCAGTCATCCTTTAAACTTGAAAATCTTTTGTGAAGTTATGAATCGCCCAAGGAAGACTTGTGTGGTGGTTCAAAGTTTTCCGTCATCCATATACTCATTGTTTAAAGAGCAAGTCACACATATCGGACAAACTATCTCTGAAATGACTAACCTGTCTATCAGATACACAATTACTGAGGTAGAAAACGCAGTCTACTACTTAGGCGAAGCTCTGTGGGAAGCAAACGGTAGAGGTGTTTTAGAAACAGACTTTTTGCGGAAGTATAATCCACAGTCGACAGATTGGGACAGTAATATTGTCAACTTGCTATCTCAAGAAGGTTTGATATTCAGAGATCTGGTTCGTCGTGGAGAATATCGCTTAAGCCCAGCGTATGATCGACTAGGTGGATACATTATAGCTTTCTATTTAATGGAGCACTATTGTCTAAATCGAGACGTATCGCTATTTAGTTCACAAGGTTTTTTAGCGAAAATTTTCGAAGATGTGACTTTACAGCATGAGCTGTCAGAGGACATCCTACATGCACTTGTCGCTATTGCACCGCAGTATAATCTGCCACACATTTGGCAAATAGTTCCTTCAACATACAAAAACGAAGTTTTAAGTTTGTCGCATTTGATTGAACCTAATTTCATTTGTGATGAAACAGTATGCGAATTGAAAAACTTAATACTTAATGAAGGGTTGAAACAAAAATATATTGAATCTTTAGGAGACGTACGATTCGCAATATCTCACCCTCTAAACGCAAAGTTTCTAAGTGATATATTGTTAGACATGTCTATGGTGGACAGAGATCTTTCATGGGGAGAGTACTTTCGAAGAAACCATGATGAATTGATAAAAGGCATTCGATTTAGGGCTGAATGTTGGAAAAATAGAGAGTTTTCAGATCCAGAAATAGAAAAACTAAGGCTAATTACAACAATTTGGTTCCTTAACTCAGTCGTAACTGAGCTAAGAGATGTTTCAACTGAGGCTTTAGTCTACTATGGAGTGCATAACACTAAGAGTTTCCTAGAAATAGTCAAACCTATTCTAGTGGCTGATGATGAATATATATTAGAGCGGATAATTGCAGCATGTTACTCAATAGTCAGTATTTCTTTGGATAAATCTGAAAACTTAGGTGAGATAGAGGCGTTCAGCAAACACATAGTAGCTGTTTTTTTCAGCCATGATTCGAAGTACGCTACAACCAACATATTGGTTAGAGAATATGCCTCATGTCTAGTGAAGCGTGCGAGTTTGGAATCTCAAATTAATATTAGTGAATCAGAAGTTAAAGCAGCTACTGAACCTTTTGAACAAATGCCCAGAAGTGAATGGAATGAAGAAATAACTGATGGTATGAGCGGGCATTTATCTCCTCTTAAAATGGATTTTGAGAACTATACTATTGGTCGTTTGGTTAAAGATCGTAGCAATTACGACTATGAACATGAGGCTTATGCGAAAATTCGTAATCAGATACTATGGAAAGTATATGATTTGGGGTGGAGCGAGGACAAATTTGGCAACTTAGACAATCAAATTTCTTCGAGCGGTTATCACCGGAGACACGAAACAAAAAAAGTAGAGCGCTATGGCAAAAAGTACTCTTGGATAGCGTACTACCAAATGGCAGGAAAACTACTCGATTCGGAACAGTTGGAGTTCTGGGGGGGAAGGTTTATAGAAGGAATTGACCCTTTCTTTCCTAGTAAAAGGTTAAAAATCTACCCTCTTAGTGAAAAAATGTACTTAGGCGATGAAGGGTTAACTACAGAAGAATGGATTAACTATTCGGAAGATCCGAATCTGGTTCATCTCAGCGATTGTGCAAGTTCTGAAAATGAAAATTTGATTTTGGTTGATGCATTTATAGTCGAGGAATCTGAGGAATTAAATCGTCATTTCTATGCTTCTGTAAACTCCTTTTTAGTTTTCGATGAGTCGTTGAAAGACTTTGATTTTGATAGCGAGGAATCTAGCAAATTGGAGTTCCCCGAAATCGCCAAATTATCTGATGTTTATTTGGGAGAGCTTTATAGCTCGTGGAGTAAAAGCCTTGAACCCCAAGTTATCAAGGAAGAAGATGGTGAAGAAGAAATAGAAGTTGAATCAAACGTGTTCTTTGATGGAAGTGCTTTTGTAAGAACATCTGGAACACATACAATGACTGTTCCTAAATATAAGGAGCATTCGCTTAAAGATTTTATCATCGAATATAGTTCGGAACATTCAAGTGGTAGTTTTTCTATGCCGATGCTAGCTGCTAGTTTTGTTAAAGAGCATGCGCTTAAGTTTGACTGTGAGCGGCTTTGTTACTTCAAAGACGGACAACAAATCTCAAAGTATATAGTTGAAGATCTAGACGGATACTCTAACTCTCGGAAAAGATTCTACTTGGATAAAGAATTCTTAACTGCTGCACTGAAATCTAGTGGCTTAAGAATAATAACTCGGATTAAGGGTGAAAGAAGAGTTTCTGACGTCGGGTATAGTGGGGATTTTGCGTACAAAGATTTTGAAAGTATAGACTTTCTGAGAGCTAATTATTGATTGGAAAGGGAATGCGTAACACATTCCCTCTGTTATTTTTAGTGGATGAACAAAAATGGGCACTAAGATCGAGGTTTTGCCGTACCTCAGGTAATCCGTTAAATTCTAATTTAGCAAAGTCACTGACACGTTTCTGTCCAAAACCTTCACCGGATGAATTTTTACCCGTGGCATTTTCCAACTCAAAAATGCCCCAAAACAATTCAGATCAAAAGTTCTCGCTCACTTAGTTCACAGTACTTTCCCCTATCAAAAGTTATCCGAAGGAGTTTGGGTAGCAGCATTTTTCTGAAATTATAAGGCATCATGCAATCTAACCTCCGTTAACTTTCATTAACCTATTGATTACACGTTGATGGGGTATTAAAAAGGTTGCATCATAGGAATATGAAAGACGGCTAAAAGCCGCATAGAAAGCGTTATGTGCTTTCTCTAAAACTCACCAGGTTCACCAAAACTTTTTTCTAGCTGGCCGCATCGCTTATTTTGAATTAGCACCCTTTAAAATGCCATTTTGATGCCTTATCTTGGCTAAAACGGGGTGTTTTAAGTGTCTGTTTTTATTGGTTTTGTTTTTGTTGAGAACTTTCAGGTAAATGGTAGTCTTCAAATCAAATGTTTTTTGGAGCTACAGCATGGAAAAATCAAAGCAATTATATAATCAAGTGAACTTCTCACATCAGGACTTGCAAGAACATATCTTTAGCAATTGTACTTTTATACATTGTAATTTTAAGCGCTCAAACCTTCGAGATACACAGTTCATTAACTGTACTTTCATAGAGCAGGGGGCACTGGAAGGGTGCGATTTTTCTTATGCTGATCTTCGAGATGCTTCATTTAAAGATTGTCAGCTTTCAATGTCCCATTTTAAGGGGGCAAATTGCTTTGGTATTGAACTGAGAGATTGTGATCTTAAAGGGGCAAATTTTAGCCAAGTTAGTTTTGTAAATCAGGTTTCGAATAAAATGTACTTTTGCTCTGCATACATAACAGGTTGTAACTTATCCTATGCCAATTTTGAGCAGCAGCTTATTGAAAAATGTGACCTGTTCGAAAATAGATGGATTGGTGCAAATCTTCGAGGCGCTTCATTTAAAGAATCAGATTTAAGTCGTGGCGTTTTTTCAGAAGACTGCTGGGAACAGTTTAGAGTACAAGGCTGTGATTTAAGTCATTCAGAGCTTTATGGTTTAGATCCTCGAAAGATTGATCTTACAGGTGTAAAAATATGCTCGTGGCAACAGGAGCAGTTACTGGAGCAATTAGGGGTAATCATTGTTCCTGACTAAGCGCAAGATTCGGCTACGCACATAACAAAGCGTTTAAGACAGATTCGCAACGCTGGGCATTTTCGGTTTGCTTTGAATTTAGTGTTTACGGCACAATGGTTTAGGTTGGGTGGCATGTTGCTCACTACTTAACGCGGCGTTAGCTTAAAACATTAAAAATCAGTTGTTTGTGGTTTTTCTTTCTTCCTTCGGCCATTCGCTCTGGTTCCACGGCAAATCCACATTGTTTGTCAACATGAGTTTCGAACAGTTGCCTCAATTGAGTTTTGGGACTGCGCGAGGTTCGCCAGTTTGGTGCAAAGTCGCTTTGGAGGTTTTGTTTTAGCTTTGAATTTTCCGAAAGTGATTTATCAAAATTTTCGGGTTTTCAAATCGCATGAAAGGCCACAAAGTTTGAGCCAATTCGGGTTTCAAAGCTTAAGTGGTTTGTTGATTTTCCAAATCGGTTTAATCTCAGGCTTGGTAAATCTAAGGTGCTGAAATTTAAGCTAACAAACTGCTTAAGCGGGATTCGCAATGCGTGGCATTTTCAGCATGCGGTGAGTTTTGTGATTAAGGCGGTGTGCAGTGGCTCTTGCAGTGCATTGCTCACCCCTTAGCAGGGCGTTAGCCCTCAGGAGGAAAAATGAAAATATCCATTATGGCAGCTGTTTCCGAGAATGGAGTAATTGGCTCTGGATTGGATATACCTTGGCATGTATATGGTGAGCAGCTCCTGTTCAAAGCTATGACTTACAATCATTGGCTTTTAGTCGGTCGTAAAACTTTCGACTCAATGGGTAAACTTCCGAATAGAAAATATGCTGTGGTTACTCGTACTGAAATGGTCTCGAATGATCCTGATGTTGTTTATTTCACAAGCGTTGAATCGGCTTTAGCTTACTTAGACAACACGACAACACATGTCTTTGTTTCTGGTGGTGGTGAAATTTACAAAGCATTAATCGAACAAGCAGATGTTATCCATCTTTCAGTGATTCATAAGCACATCTCTGGCGACGTGTTTTTCCCTTCAGTTCCACAGAGTTTCAAGCAAACATTTGAGCAAAGTTTCAGTTCAAATATTGATTACACGTACCAAATTTGGACAAAGGGCTAACAAATTGTTCAAGAGGGATTCGCAACGCGTGGCATTTTTACTATGCGTTAGTTTTAGTGTTTAAGGTGGTATGCGGCGGCATCGGTATTGCGTTACTCACCCCTTAACAAGGCGTTATGTTTTATGAGGATTTCATGGGGTTAAGTGATTTTCAGAAGAAAGTGTTTGAAATGTCATCTCGTACGAAGGGACATTCGGGTTTTGCAGCTAAATCTAGCATTCGTTATGTCGAACGGGCTTTTGAACTAGCGAGAACAATGCCTGAAGTGGCAGCGTTTTTAGCTATCACTGCTGAAGAGGAGGCTGCAACAGCTTTATTTATTGCTATTAAAAGTAAAGGATATCTTCGTTCTAATGAACTAAGGATGCATGATCATAAGCATAAGGGTGGCCTTTACCCATTTTTAACTCTCCTAGGCGTTGCATTGAAAGTAAGTGAAATTCCATATCAGCTAGTTGTAGAAAGCTGTAATGGTCGAGATATACTTAAGACTCAGTTACAGATCGGCGACTTTAGTTTCCAACCAGAGCCACCACTTAGCCAGGTTAATGTGGACGCTTCAGGCAATGCTAAAGATTACCTGCACGAAGTGCGTGCGGTTGCATCTGAGCGAGGAATTACGTCAATATTTCAATACATTAAAGATACTGCTAACAAAAGGAATTTATTGTTATATGCATCCGCGACTAATTTGCCTAGTGTCGAAAATATTCAGTCAGAGCTTCAGAGACATATCGGCGCAACGATACTGATCCACATAATCTATCTTTTGATTGCTCAGCATGGTAAGCAGAATTTGGTTGAAGAGTGTCTGGATGTATACTTGAAGGTTCAGCATAATCTTGAAAATAAAACATAACAAAGCGTTAAAGAGGGATTCGTGCCGCGTGGCATTTTTGGTATGCGGTGATTTTGGTGGTGAAAGTGGTCTGCGGAAAGCTGGTTTAGGCGGCACTCACCCCTTAACGCGGCGTTAGCTGCACTTGCCAGAATTGGCGCTTATGTATAGGATTATTAGTGACTTGTGGTTACTCGAAAGGTAATCGCCCATTACGCAGGTGAAACTGCAACATCAAGTGAAATTGAGGTTAATATGCATACATCTTACTCTACACTATTTACAACGATCTACGACGAAACTGCTCCTATCGGAAACCTTGGTCGCGGAACTCACTATTCAATATTACGCTCTACAGAAAGTTGTAACTCATTATTAGACGATCTTAATCACTTCCAAATTCATGATTTCGCTGTTATTTGGGATGAAGATCATGACACAAGAATTATCAATATAATTGAGAAGTTATATCTTTCTAAGTTGTTATCTCCCGTTGTGTTTATCGGGGAACGTAAAGGTGGTGTAACTGCCATCGTTGAAAAAGAATTTTATTATTCTAGTGGTTCGTGCGCTTATTTTCGTTCTAGGTTAATCGATATAGCAAAGGATTCCAATGATCCTTGGTGCGTAGAAGTTGGTTACTATGATCGTGAAACTGATTCAGTCTGTGTATCTAGTGAAGTCATTATCAATGCTCCAAGAAAGCAAGTATCCACATACCTTAACAATATCGATAATCTTTGGAAATTGGGGCTTAAGGAACACACTGTGACTTGCAGCTAACAAACGCTTCAAGAGGGACAGCCAACGCGTGGCATTTTTACTATGCGTTGGTTTTGGTTGATTACGGTGTTATGCGGTAAGTTAGTAGTGGCGTTGGCTGCCCCTTAAGCGGGCGTTATGCTTCAGTTTGTAAATCGGAGTACGAATGGAGAATTTATTTGTAGGTTTAGTTGGTGTTTTATTAGGCCATTACATGACTATCAGGCTTGCGACTAAGAAAGCTAATTTGCAGGAAAGAGCTTTCTACTTTGAGCTTGAAATATTACTAGATAAATACAAAGTTGACTTGTCGCATAAATACGATGATTTTATTAATCCTGTCAAAGATAAATATATAGTAGGAGTGCCTGTTATTGATATGTCTTTGATTAATGCTCTTATGGTCGAGTTAGCAGGCACTGAAAAGGTCCTAAACCAAGAGATTAGAAAGCTGATTATTCATACAAGCAAGTTTTCAGAGGACTTGCTTGTTAGTGCAAAAGAGAGAGAAAGTTATAACAAAGTAAACTCGCAGAACACGGAGGAATTCTCAAGGTTAACAAAAAAAATGTTAATCGAAGAGGTTCAATTAGTCTTTTATCTATATAAGCTAATCAGAGATAAAGACCAATTTATCTTTGGTGAATACAAATTACTAGAAATGGCGAAAGTTGCGTGTAATGTGGCTGATATTGGTTTTGATATGAAAATTTGGCAAAAAATCATGCCAAGTAGCACTGATGGCTAAGAAGCATAACAAGTGTTTAAGGTTTCAAGATACTTTATCTAATCTCAGATAAGCGCGTTAGAGTCATTAATCTAACGCGTTTATGTCCAAAAGTTTGCTAGAGATTGAACAAACTTTGTCATTTCCACAGTGCTTCTGGTAACAATGCACCTTAAAAATGATCAAACTTTAACTTTTGCATCCTGTCGCTGATATTGAACTAGCAAGGGAGTATTACGTCAGGTCTAGACGCCCAGTAATTTCAGAGAGCCCAGTAGCTATTGAGGATTTGGCTGACAATAATCCAATCCAGAACCAAGAAACTAAAGAAGACTTGCTAACCGAAAAAAACAAGCGCAAGGTAATATTGGATTGAGACAGGATGCACATTGTTCTGTCGATACAGTTCACCTAAACATTGATGATTTTTCTCGCGGCCCTTTGAGGCCGTTTTTTTATCTGTAATTGTTATGTTAGTACCACGATATGACATTGCAGTATCATAAAGTGAGTGTTAGAATCTTTCACATGTGAAAGTGGCGATGTTTCGTCACTAGGAATCTCATTTGCAATCGGAGAGCGAGGTAAACATGGCAAAAGCTATCGCCTATGCCAATCAGAAGGGAGGCGTGGGTAAAAGTACTATCTGTATCCAGCAAGCCTTCGATTTGGCAGAAAAAAAGAAAAAAGTCCTGGTACTGGATTTCGATGGTCAGGGTAATACATCTTCACGTTTGGCTCCTCGTGTGGAGTTGGAAGATGGCAGCTACGAGCCAGTATATAGCGGTACTAAAGTAGCTGAATTGTTCCTTGATAACTGCTCAAGCATTCAAGTAACGGAGTGTCCATGTGGTGTTGATTTGATTTACACGCCCAAAAACGATCCGGATTTGTTTGAGATGGAGGCAGTGCCATTGGAACAAGCAATGAACCCAGCTCGACACTTAAAAGAACTAATCAAAGACTATGATTACGTGTTGATTGATTGCCCACCGAGTCTTGGCCGTAAGCTGGTTGCTGCACTGATGATTGCGACGCATGTTGTATGTCCTGTAAAACTATCTGGCTTTGCGGTTGATGGTGTAGAGGGCTTGCTGACGACCATTATCGGTGTTCAGCAACAGCACAATCAAAACTTAGAAATCCTGGGCATTGTCATCAATGATATGGATCGTTCAGTGAACCACAACAAATCGTTTACTGAGCTGAAAAAAGCTATCCCAGAGTTGATCTTTAGTAACATTATTCAACACCGTCCACCGCTTGATTCTGCAACTACAGATGGAGTTCCAGTATGGTCTCTTCGCTATGGTCATGTAGCAGCAAAAGAAGTGCGAGCGGTGCTGGACGAGATTGTAGAGAAGGTAGGTTAAGATGAAACTAAATAACCTAAAAAACCTCAACCAGTTAGCTCAAGCCGCCCAAAAAAAGCAGCCAGATGGTAAGGTAATTCTGACGGTTCCTGTTGATGAAGTTATTTCAAAAGAACAGGTTCGTAAACGGTTCCGTAATATCGAGGAACTGGGTGATTCAATTTTGGAAGAAGGCCAGCAATCCGCGATTGTGGTCTACCCGAAAAATGAAGACGGCAAATATGTCATTCAAAAAGGCGAACGTCGCTGGAGAGCATGTAAAGCCAAAGATATTCCAACAATTGACATCGTTGTTAACGAAAAAGAACAAACGGACTTGGACGAAACAGCGGGAGAATTGATAGAGAATATTCAGCGCGATGATTTGGCTGCACTTGAAATTGCTAATGCTTTACAAGTATTCATTGATAATGGGTGGCAGCAAAAAGACGTTGCAAAACGTATCGGTAAGAACACAATTTTTGTTTCAACGCACCTTTCATTATTAAAAATGCCTGACTGCGTTCGAGAATTATACGATAATGACATTACAGCTGATACGGAAACACTCAATAACTTACGTTTGCTATTCGAACTGAATGAAGAGCGATGCCGGGCTGTCTGTGCCGTTGCTATGAGTGATGGCATGACACGTAAGCAAAGTCGTGAGTTGTTGAATGATGCAAAACGTATCAAGAATGGTGATGAACCAACTTCAAATGAAGATGGTGCAGTAACCAATAACTCTGAGCAGGATAATAATTCGAATTCTGACTCAGAATTGGGTGAAGAGAAGGGTGGCAACTTTACACAAAGTGATGTGGAAAGTTCTGATGATACAACGGGCGATAATGTTGTTCATCAAGCTACGGGAGAGGAATTTACTTCTGATGATGCTTCATCTCAAGGCGATACAAACGCGCCGGGTGATAAGCAGGTTGATGAAAGTGATGATGCAACCGATGATGCCGAAGAAGAAGGCATTGAACCTCCTCTTGCAAAAGGTAAAGACTGGAAAGGGGCTGACCCACGTAAGTTAGTCATCACCGTGAATATTATCGGTGAGAGTGAAAATAAGCGTGGTGTACTGATGACAGATCGTATTGCTACTGAACCAAATGTGGTTTGGGTTAAGACTCTTGTTGGTGAGAAAAAGGAAGTAAAGCCAATAAAAGTAGCGGTGACTGACATCGAGCTCGTAAGCGTTGAGTAAGGTAAGTATGGAATGAAGTTATCTCAGGATATGAGTCGCAAGTTTGAACTGGTAAATGCGCTGTCTAAGTTAGATAAGCCCAGCTTGCACGATCTCCATTCAGAGACCAAGATTCCTGAGTCCACTATTAAACGCCAACTGGCGATGCTTCGTGATGAGTTTGATATGAAAATTATATTCATCCGTGAATCGAGGGGAGAGCGAGGAGCTACAGGCTACTATATGATAACGGACTGGGGTATTTTGGACCGTGAGAAGTTCATCTTGCGGCACGGAAAGCTCTGATTGTAATATCCAACCTCAAATTAGCCCTGGCATTGCGCCGGGGCTTTTTTATGCCTGTAGACTTTTAAAATTTTATAAGCATTATAAAGTGATGCTGTAATATTGAGGAGGTAGCTCCTTTAGTTTTTTGGAGGTCTCAAATGAAAGTTCTTCATCTCCCTGTGAAAGCTCTGTATTTCAGACAAATGCAAACCGGGGAAAAGAAGTATGAATATCGTCTTCAAACGGATTACTGGCGGAAACGTCTGGAGGGTCGCGAGTATGATGAGGTGCATATCAAGCTTGGCTATCCAAAATCTGGGGATACCGAGAAGATTTTAGTTCGACCGTGGAAAGGTTTTGAGGAGATGGTTATTACTCACCCTCATTTTGGTGATGCTCCCGTTAGCGTGTTCGCAATCAAGGTCAATGAGTAATAGGAGATGTACTGATAATGGATTCAGAATTGAAGCAAGAAAGCAAATTTTACCGGGACTTTGAAGATAAGTTGCTACACGTTATAGCAAAAGCCCATGTGATAAACCTGAGCTGTATGAGCAAAGGTGAAGCAATGCGACTGGTTGCTCATTTAGAAAACCTAAACCCTGAAAAATATCCAGAATTTTATGGGGTTAGCAAGTCGCTAATAAACGTTACGAGTTCAAATCTGATTGTTACATTGAACAACACTATTCAAAAAATGAGTTCAAGTCTGTCTGCGCGATTGGCTTTGATCAATCCTGAAAATACCCGCTAGTTTGTACAGAAAAGGGCAATTACTCCCATTGGTATATAGCGTAGGTAGGGGCATGATTGCCCTTGTATCTAAAAAAGTAGCGAGGCTCCGATAATGAATGAGCAAAAGAACCGGGCATTCTGTGAGCAGATGGCTGCGGCAACGGTAGAGCTTGGGACACAAGAGGCACTCTTGTATGGCTAGGTACATGATAGCCATCGCACACGATCAGGGAATCTCATTACAGTTTGAGTGCGATCTTGGTTCTTTAGAAGTCCAACCAAATGAAATACTGATAAAACACTAAAAATTACAGGAGTTGGCTATGAGCAATGCACTGAGAGTTATTACAAAACAACTTTCAAAAGAGTCTGATCCCGCGTTCTTAGAGTTTACAGCTCGGATAGTTGAATCTATTGAATTGGTTTTAGGTTATGAACCAACAGTTGAGAAAGTACGCGACTTGTTGGGAAACAAGAAAAAAACCGTAGCCTTGTTGAATTCTAGTCACAATGAGTCCGTTGTTAAGTTAGCTCTGGAGATCTCACAGTACGACGATAGCCACTACGACACATTACTTTCGGCAGGTATGTCTGCTTTAAACCGATACTTGTCAAAGAATAGCGGTTCTGTTTCTGGTTGTATGTTCATGCCTGGAGATATCACTGCGAAAGAGTTGGCCGAACGATTTAACGGAGAATGGATGTTCTTTAGCGATGATAAGAAGCTTTCACTTACTACAGGAGAAATGTCGTGACGGAACAAAACGAAATGGTGGCATTAGATGGCTATAAATTGCATTCCAAAGTAAAGCGCTTTTTTATTTACGTGTTTATAGCTATGGCTGCCCTGAACTTTATTCAGTTGATTACCAATTTTTACTTACCAGAAAAGCTCTTAATTATCGCAAATGGATTCGCATTAATTTGTGCTGTTTTGAGCGTTATTGATAAGGCCCACTTGTGGGAAAAAACAAGCAGTGATGGGGAAGGCCAGTGAATCGACGTAGACTGTATTTTTTGATAGCGTTCTTGGGTTCGTTGGCATTAGTCAGTGCAAAATTGAAATGGCCTGGGTTCATTGTTGGTGGTATGAGTATTGGTTTTGCTCTTCGATGGTTTCTCATCCACCAGCCTCTCAATCAAGATTCTCGCCCGTTAGAACGAATCGTAACGATCTCTGGAATAGGGCTTTTCATGGTTTTGTCCGGTGGCCTTTTTCATCTGGGGGATAATCCTGCCTTTATCGACCTTATGTTTATGTGGGGGTGTGCATCCTCGGGAGTTGCCTTAGCTGAACTGGTTAATGTGAGAAATCCGGATCGAAGTGAGGGAACTCGAAGTGAGCACTAAGATATACAATGGGTTAATTCTGCGCAATACAACGTTAGAGCAGGCACTAACCAAATTATGCTCCTTGCGCTCTGGTTGCGTTGATACGGCCAAAAAAGCCATCGCAAAACTGGGAGCTAGAAAGCTTGCATTTGATGCAGATATCTCGGCAAACGTAACCATGCTCCAAAAGGATAGAAGCTGCCAAACTCTGTCAGATCTGAGAACTATGTTTATCGAGGAAAAGCATAAAGTTTTGGTGGACGGTATTCGTAGTACGGATTGGGACTTCACTTTTAATGTCTGCTTAATTCCCTGGGGACAACATACATTAGGTTTGTACTACGTTGAAAACGATATTGGGTATCGCCAATCCTTAATCGACGTTGGATTTCAAGATTATCATTACCAAAACTCGACAGATAAACCTAACGATGTGACTGATTCAGAATGGAGACAAAGAGAACTCGCTTGGGAATCAGTGTTACCTGGTTGGACAAGACCAATAGAACGCGGTTTGTCTTACAGCGTGGTTGATTGGGATGATTACCAGAGTGCTGTTCATAGTAAAAGTCTGATCCAAGAAAACATCCCTTCACAAAGCATTAGACGCAAGCGAGTGGCGGTAAGTTTGACAGAGCTGGAGTTGACAGCGAGTTTTCCTACTTCATCTGCGTTTGAAATTGTTGAAAAAACCAGAGAGCTATATCCGGATAGAATTGATGACGTATTGCTCGGTGATGTAACGGTAGTACGTTTCTAAAATAGGGGGGGGGGAGTAATGCTGGATTTTTTCTTTATAGGCCCATTAGTCATTGGTTTGGTTTGTTGGTTTAAAGCCCCAAATGAGGAATGGGAGTCACTCGCTAAAGATTTTTCAAAGCGCTGGGCGTTAAGCCTTATAGCTATGATCGCTGCTGCCGCGTTGGGAGGAATAACGATGCCAAATGGACCAGAAAGTAGTGAGTCAGCATGGCTCATATTTGTTGGAATCATTTGGTTTGTATGCATTGTTACGATGCTTTGGGTTGCCCTAACCACACTAATGCAAGCGATTAAATTGAAGAAACAATAATAAGGAACCGAGTATGGCTCACGTAGATCAATATATTGAAGATTGGTTAATGGTGTTCAGAGCTGCGGGTATAAGCGATGAAGTTGCCCAGGAGGAATTTGGCTTGTGGTGTGAAGGGCTCGATGGCGAAATTAGCAATGAGTACACCCAAAACGCACTATCTGTCATCAACGCAGCTGAACAGGCAATTGAAGAACTACAAGGAATTGCTGGGTGAGAAGAAAGCGTTCAAACTGGGTATCCGTAAGTCATTTAAGCGCCTATGCCGCTGATCCATCTAAATTTTGCCAGCACAGAGGACAAGCATACAACTCCGAGGCTGCAAACGCTGGATTAAAGGCTCACGCCCAAGCAGGAAGTGGTAACAGTCTTTTACCGTGGTTAGTGATTATTGTTGTAGCCATATTGGTTGCTATTAACTGGGATTTGTTATGACTGGGGAACTAGTGTTTTTGCTGGTGGCGTCAATCGGCCTATTGATGGTTATTCTCAGAGGGCTGTCCATAAAGAGGCAGTTCCATATGCCTTGGTACTGTATCGTGCTGGGGGCTGATATAGGCGGTTGGAAAAAGCCTTGGTTTATTAAACGCCGAGGAGTCTGCGGAGCCCCTGATGCAGTATTTTTTGATCCATTGCGTTTTAGATACATTGCAGGAGAATTTAAAAGCAGAGCGTTCAATGGGCGAATAACAATCCGTGAAAAGTACCAGCTCACACTTTATACCGGGTTAATTCAGCGATTCTGGCTACCTCAAGCACAGGGTGTCATAGCCTATGGTTGTGGGCGAGTATTGAAGCTGGACTATGATAAGACACTTTTTAAAAAGCTTATGGCTCTTCGAGGCGAAGTCAAATCTGCCAGAAAAAATTGGAGGCCAGTCGATCACAGACCGTTGTATAAGCGATAGACAAAACTTTTTTACAGGGTTAATATATGATTCTGTAATCTGGCTGAGAGGTCAATGTTATGGCATATAACCCAAACAGTGATGAGGTGTGGGGTAAAGAACTAAGGGTGTATAGTTCGATGAGTGAAGCTGACTACCACCGAGTTCTCCAGCAAGGCGCTTTTGCTTATCAAAGTGGAACGCCATACGCAGAAAACCCGCACAATGATCACGAGTCGAAAGCAGCATGGATTGAAGGCTGGCAACTCGCAGCATTTCATGAACGGATGTCTACCACTCGAACCGTGCAATAAGTTTAATTTGATAAACCAGTGCCTGACAGTGTTCGTCGGCACCTTAATAAAGCGTTATTTTATGAAAAAGTTCCTAAATGTTTTCCAGTTGCCTACTGGATATCAAGTACGTATTGGTAAAAAAACAAAGTCTTTCAATGCCGGAGTATCTAGTGATAACGCGCTTAATTCAGCGTTATCCTTTCGCCTGGATATGTATAAACAGGGGGTCTTACCCGCTAATTGGAATGTTGGTTATTTTGAGCCCAATGCTATCAAGATTATTGATCAGGATAAGCAGAAACGTTCACGTTGCACCATCCGAACAAAGACAGATCGGAAGCCCACACACATAGAGGCATATTGGTCAAAGTTCAAAAACCTAGCCGAAGCGCATTCCTTTTTGAAGCGCGAATACAGCAAATGGTGTAGAGAGCACAATGCAATAGCTAAGCTGTATAACCAAAAGCGCAATGAGATTCTGTTCATCTCGGCCCAGAAAGAGAAAGAACAAAAAATATCAATCCTAAGTGATGGCATTAAGTTTGATGCGAAGCTTTGGAACGAGTGTGTGGCCGAATATGAAGGAGTGATGCCTGTTCCTAATACAATCTCTGATCATGTCCAGGTAGAGGCTTATAGTGACAGTGGTGAGAAGGATATCGACCTTAGCCACCATTTCGCTGTTAATGTATCTGATCAATTGGAGCCATACCAGTCTTCCGAAGTTCTCCATGAACTATTGGACCCGGTATACGATATCCTACATGTTGATAACCATGCTGCATTAAAACTAATGCCAGAAGTAAAATGTAGCTACAAAGCTATGCGTGAGAAGTTACGCAAGATTAAGCCAAACCGTAATGTAAAGGGTGCGATTTGTGCTCCATTTTCTATTGAGACAAAGCTTAAATCATCGTTCCTCGATTTTGCCATACCAGCGTACTGGGATGGACTTCCTTTAAACCCATCCAAAACAATCGTTAATCTAGCCAGTCATAATGGGATCATTCAGGCTGCAAGTCTTTTAGCGACAGCTTCATTTATGTTTATGGGCTACATGCAAAAGCAGCGTATGTTGCAATCGGATGAGAATATAGAACTAGAATTTCCTGTGTTCGAAATCAGTGAAAAGATGCTGAATTCTGCAATTGACTCTATCTACCAAGCGCTTCTATTACAAATGGGACGGAAGGCACTGAACTCGATGGGTAAGTGCGAAGAACGATTAAATCTGTGGCATGACGTTGATGTCTGTGACGTCTACGACGATCAGTTTGGAACTGCTGTCCAGATGGGGCAATGGCAGTGCTTTATGCCCCGAAGCAACAACGCGACGTTGCGTAAACTTCAACTATTGGTGCTGGTGGCAAAAATTGAGCATAACCTAGAAGAAGGCTTTGTTCGTCGTCAACTGTCGAAAAGTGGTATCGGAATTACACCCGTTGATAAATTGAAAGATAAGTACAGCCATATTTCTCATGATTCAATTGAGCGATTTGAACAACTCCGGGATCAGCTCTATGTATCCTCAAAGAAATTCTACCCCTTAGTTAACATGAGTTCTTTGCAAACCCCCAAACCTGATCAAGTGTTTATGGCAAGATGCCGTCATTGCGGCCATGTTCCGAATAAAACCATGCGCAAAAAAGATGGGGTCTGGTTTGGAGCAATCCAGTGCCCCAACCATTTAGACGAAGCGGTATCCGGTGAAAGGGAATATGAAGCCGAACTTCATGAATTAGTGATTGAGTGGCAGAAACGTAACCTGAAAAACTTTGATTTTTCTAAGACATATATGTGGGACCTTTCCAGAAAATCATTCTCTACTGAGCTTGGACCTTTCCTCGATGAAGTAAAGCGTCGTCTTTCCGATATGGTTGAGTACAACAGTCTCGCAATATCACTTCCAAAAGAGATCGTAAAGGACAGGCCAGGGAAAAACTTTGCGAAGCGTATCTATGCGAATTATCTCTGGGCGTGTTTTTTCTATGATGCTTATCAAATCAAACTTTCAGAACTAAAGAAGGAGACCGCACGATGAAATCAGGTCTTGAACGGTTGAAGGAAATAGTGACACAAAGTGCGTTTTATCGTTCTCCGAATTATTCCGTAAACGTTAGCTTTAAAGACTTATTCAAACCCGTTGGTGGTTTGCTTGCCTACAATAGCTTGGTGCAAGAGCTAACAGAGGAGATAGCTTTATCTCCTTATGAGATACTTGAAAAGTTAACCCCTGAGTTTCAGCGTTCCAATCAGAAGTGGACGAAAAACATGCAGCAATGTTTCGTTGAAAACCTCTTGTGTGGATGTGAAACGAAAGTACAGCTTTATGATGTGAAAGGCAGGGGGGGAGAGCTGGATGATTCCCTTATCTTAGATGGGTTACAGAGGCTTACCGCTATTGCGGCGTTTCATTCTGGTGAATTCGCTGTATTTGATGAACTGTATTGGGAAGACTTAAAATCTGGAGGTATTTTCCCAAGGTTGAATTTGATCGTGAACATCTACCAGTTTGATTCTGATATTGAGGCATGTCGTTTTTACATTCAGATGAATAAAGGAATTACCCATTCTGAGGCTGATTTAGAAACTGCATATTGCTTTATGCGCAAGCACGGTGAAAAAGTCTAGGTAGTCATTATGGTGTGCATTTTAAGGTCTAAACGGATTGAGTCATCTCGTCAGATATCACTTTGTGGAAAAGTTGTATCTGGTAACGGAGCTCATTATAGGAACATCACCGCTGCGAAGAACGGAGCTCAGCCAGTATGCAAAGACTGTTTAAATTCGCTGGGAATGACAAGATATCAATTGCGGCCAACTAAGAAAAAGAAGCCTAAAGTTAAACCAAAAATGGCAAAGAAGGTTTCTAGGAAGGTGCATGAGTCCTCTGCGAGACAGCCAAAGTTCAATAGACAGGATGTGTTAGATAACAAGGAACTGTTTATTGGGTGTGCAATGGTTATGTTAGAACAGCAGGAAAGGTTAGAACAGTTCCTTGAGAATAACGCTAATGCCCAAATTGCACTTGATTACTACTATTACGGGCAAACAGCTAGAATGACTGCTGAAAAGTACAAATCGACGCAGGTCAGCATTCCAAATAGAGCCAGAACGGGTCTAATTACGTTTAGTGAAGAAATTGAATGCAACCCATTAGATTGGGCATCATGGCCCGTACAATCTCTCTGGGAGCTAAAGAGAACGTTATTAAGTATTGCTGTTGAAGCTGTGCCAGAACAGTTAAACAACTAAGAGGAAAAATCATGCACCAGGAAGTAGATCCAAAAGGGCTAACGTGGCCTATTAAACCGTCAATTGTTGTTGATTGATGATTTGGTTGCATGCAGGTACAGTTAATGTGTGCTTATCACCAGAGATCCCACCAGCAGTTTTTTCGCTCAAACAATGTTTTGAAAACGTGCCTTTCAAAAATGAATCTCAAAAAGGCTGGGCTAAGGTGCTTCGTGAAATCGCTGACAACTTAGAACAGAATGACCAATAATAATACCTAGTGGGGTTAGTATGTTGGATTTTGCAGGGATTTGAAAATAAGTACTTTGAAAAGCTTGTTGTTAAAAAAAATATTTTTTCTAATGTCTAATATATATAAAAACTAGGGAGGCTGTTTAGCCCCCCTTGAAATTACAAAATCTAAACAGCAAAAGATTGTTTTACTAGTTCAATGATCTTATCACCAGCATATTGGGTTTTAAACTCAACTTTTATATCTTTACTAATTTGGTTGAACAGCTCTTTAGCGTGTTCAATTTTTCGTTCTTCTTCTTTGCGAAGATTATCTTTTCCATCAACATTTTTCGTCTCAATGATGAAGTTTAGGTAATCACCCGAGTCAGTTTTAACTACATAAGCAAAGTCAGGTGAATAGGAGTAACCTCCAGAAACAGGTATCTTGATTGAGTTTTTAGGTATTTTGGTAGGCTTTGATGTGATGGACGCACCTCCCTTCTAGCGTCGTTGTACCAAACTAATAGTACAACCATTAAGAGCAGGAGTAACAAGTATGTCTATTAAAGTTGTCGGTATTGATATAGCGAAAAATCTCTTCCAAGTGTGTGTTCTGGGTACAAATGGACAAATTTTATCAAACAAAAAGGTAAAGCGAGATAAGCTTCTAGATACTGTCCGCCAACTACCTGAGCAAACTGCTCTAGCAATGGAGTCATGTGCAACTTCTCATCATTGGGGCAGAATATTTCAAGAGCTAGGATATACAGTGGCTCTTATTCCAGCTCAGCATGTAAAACCATTTGTTGGGCGGCAAAAGAACGATGCTAATGATGCAAGAGCCATTTGCGAAGCCTATTCTAGACCTAATCTTCACTTCGTTCCTGTTAAGTCTGTTGAACAACAAGACCTTAAAGCGATACGCAGTGTCCGTAAACGTTTGGTAGAAAACAGAACTGCCTTGGCGAACCAGATCAGAGGATTGGCTGCTGAATACGGGGTAGTATTTCCTCTCTCTATTAAAGCTTTACGAAGTCATTTACCGCTAGCTCTTGAAGACGCAGAGAATGCCCTTTCCCCAGTAATGAGGAACTTACTGCAAACTTTATACTGTGACTTTGTCAGTCTTAGCGAAGAGATAGATGAAATGACCCAAAGTGTCACCATGTTGAGTCAGCAAAATCCAAAATATGAGGCTATTCGGAATATTCCTGGGTTTGGCCCGATTTTGACAGCGGCACTGATTAGTGAGGTAGGTGTTGGAAACCAATTCCAAAATGGTCGCCAGTTCTCAGCATGGTGTGGCCTAGTTCCAAAACAAAATAGTACAGGCGGAAAAAGTAGTCTTGGCTCTCTATCGAAGTATGGCAATCGTGAATTGAGAGCATTACTTATTCACGGTGCTCGCGCAGTGGTTCGGTGCGGAGCTAACAAAGCGGATGCTATGGGAGCATGGTTGAGAGGACTCATTGCACGCCGAGGAAAAGCAAAAGCGATTGTCGCTCTTGCAAACAAGCTCGGTCGGGTAGCATGGCACATCTTGGCGAAAAATAGTGAATACGATATTAATCAGGCATTTAAGCCTGTTTGACTAAAAATACTAAGTTCTAAGGAGATATCCTCAAGAAGCCACTGAGTTTGCAATAGCTGATGAATAAACGGTGAACCATCCTTACTACACTCTGATAACGCAACGAGGTTATTGAAACCGAGGCTTTGAAAAGACAGTGAGGAGCGGATTACATCATGGCGCAGGTCACATAGTAGACCTAGAAAGACGTCGGATATATGTTAGCGACCGTATCATTGAATCAGTCATTGCATCCTGAGGTGCGTCCATATATGTTGCGTAATTCAGCGGAACTAAATCCAGAACCTACGATCTGATTAGCTACATTCACTTCCTCTCGTAGCCCTATGCCTAAACCTCGTTATAAAACAACCAACTGGAAGCAATACAATCAATCACTCATTAACCGTGGCTCTCTGACCTTTTGGATTGATGAAGAGGCGATAAGCGGTTGGGCGCAAAGCAAACAGAATAAGCGCGGGAGGCCACGTCGGTTCAGTGATTTAGCTATTACGACAGCACTCATGGTGAAACGAGTTTTTTCTATGCCGCTGAGAGCGCTGCAAGGATTTATCGACTCGATATTTAGGTTAACCCATGTACCGCTAAGTTGTCCGCATTACACCTGCATCAGTCGTAGAGCCAAACAAGTAGAGGTCTCATTTAAGACTAAAACGAGAGGAGCGATACAACACCTAGCCATTGATGCAACTGGCCTTAAGGTTTATGGCGAAGGTGAATGGAAAGTCAAAAAACACGGGACGGATGGCAAGCGGAGAGTCTGGCGAAAGCTTCATATTGCCGTCGACACAAACACTCATGAGATCATTGCCGCCGAACTAAGTTTATCAACGGTTACAGATGGCGAAGTACTCCCGAACTTACTGAAACAAACACGCCGAAGTATCCTTGAGGTGTCTGGTGATGGCGCTTATGACACAAGAGCGTGTCACACTGCTATTAAGATTAAGGGAGCCATTGCGCTTGTTCCCCCACGAGAAGGGGCAGCCTTCTGGGAGCGTGGTCATCCTCGAAATCTCGCCGTGGGTTGCCAGAAGTTATACGGCTCAAATAAGTATTGGAAAGAGCGGTATGGATACCACAAACGTTCACTCTCAGAAACAGCGATGTATCGAGTTAAACAGTTGCTAGGAGGGAAACTGAGCTTAAGGAATTACAATGCCCAGGTGGGTGAATCTTACGCGATGATAAAAGCGTTGAACAAGCTTACTAGGTTAGGTATGCCTGAAACTTGTCGTATTGACTAAGAAATACGCGAAACGGGGTTGCTCTATCTCTAAATTTAATTACGCAACAAAGCCCCTTGAAGGCGAGATATATCGAGCTGATTAGAAAGTGTTGTTTTATTTTTTTTAGTCGGCATTCCTCTACTGAAAACGGAACTATGATAGAAGAAATCACTTACAGCATTATTTTCTAAGACATAACTAATGGAGGGGGAGTCTATAAAATCCCTATATAGTATAAACTTAGGGACGTTAACGCTGTATTTAGTTTTTCCACTATGTCTAACAATTGAATTCACTACTCTTTTGGGTAAAAAATGCGTGTTATATATTAGGCTTCGAACTTCAAAATTATCATAGCCTAATGAGCATAGGTATCTACACAGATTGGTCGCATATTGAGCAATTAATTTGATTAAGGGAACTGATCCTAGGATCAATGATCAAGAGAGTTAACTATTCTTTAACTTGTACTGATTATGACTCTTTTCGAACAACATCAACTACCGTGCCTCTTAGAATCAAGACTCTCTAATCGTTATCAGACCATTGTTATGGAACATATGACTGTGAATTCGACTAATGCCCCTGGGGCTAAATCATTAGAGCACCATACGCAATCTTGGGCTTCTACCCAAGCCACATGGCGCTTTTACCACAATGACAATGTGACCTTTCCTATGCTGAGTAGTCCAATACTCGGACTGGCAAGAGCTGGAGTAAAAGAGACTCAAAGTCGTTATGTTTTGATGGCTCATGATTGGTGTCGTATCAACTTTTCTAAGCATCATAGTAAGTTTGATAAGACCCAGATGTCTCATGCTCTGGATGTGGGTTATGAGCTCCAAGCCTCTCTGCTCATTGATGCTGATACAGGAGAGCCTATCGCTCCAGCAGGTTTGAACTTATTGACTGACAAAGGCATTTATCAATGTCGGTCTGAAGACATTCAACCGAAACAAAGCCATCTGGATTCACTGTTTGAAAGCATTCAGTGGCAAGAACAATTGCGTTTAGATAAGCCTTTAGTCCACGTTGTCGACAGGGAAGCGGATTCAGCAAAAGACCTAAGACGCTTAGGGTCTATAAATTGGTTAACACGAACTAAAAAAACCTCCACCTTCCGTCATGAAGGGCAGTTTAAAACGGCTGAGGTAATTGGTCGAAAGCTAAACCCAGAGTGAGCTTACGGCAGCATAGCTCAACTTAACTCGCCAGCTCTGGTTTACTAAGTGCTTATCCAATATAAGGAAGGCACCATGCAAAACCAGAAAAACCTGATTCAGGCCACTGCTGACTTTGAGCACTGGCGACAAACCCGCATTAATAAACATGCCAGTATCCCCGATGAACTACGCTGCTTAGCACTCAAGCTGCTTGAAGAATATCCGATCAGTCACGTGACCAAAGCACTACGGATCTGCACCACCCAGCTCAATGACTGGCGCAAGCAACTTCCCGTTAAGTCGTCCGCTCCTGATTTTGTTCCGTTACAGATAGAGCCTGATTTACTACCTAAATCAGACCTGAGCCTTCAGCTCACTCTTCCTAATTCAAGTCAGATCCGTATCAGCGGCCTTGTCTCTCCTGACTTATTGCGAGCTCTGATACAAGAAGCAGGAGAAGTAAAATGATCCACCTGACTGCTGAGAGTAAAATCCTGCTTGCGACTCAACCAGCCGATTTTCGCTGTGGTATTGATGGACTCGCCGCCCTGTGTCGCCATCAGCTAAAACAGTCGCCTCGTAGCGGAACCCTGTTTGTGTTTACCAACCGCCGTCAAACCATGCTTAGAGCATTATGTTATGACGGCTCTGGCTTCTGGTTAATCAATAAACGCCTGAGCAAAGGCCGCTTTCAAGATTGGCCCCGTCATCACCAAGATGGGGTGACCCCTGTCGCCGCGAAGCAGCTTAAAGCTCTGTTGGTGGGGCTGCCTGGCTGGCAAAAAGTATGACCGTACGCACACTATTCCCCCTTAAGTTATCGATCCTCACGATCATGTTGACCGATCCCACAATGCTGGAATAATTAGCGCATCAGCACTGCAAGCCAGCCGACAGGAACTTAAATGGCACAAGACTTTACCGATATTGACAGCGAAGAGCTGGACAGGCTTATCCAGCGAGTGCACGAGGCAAAGGAGCACGACTTAGCACTGAGTGCGGAAGATTGCCACATCTTGTTGAAGGCATTAAAGACGCTGGCTGCCTTGCAAGAGCGTCTGTCTGACAACGATATCACCCTGCATAAATTGCGTAAGTTGGTTGGCATGGTCAAGTCATCAGAAACGATGGACACTCTACTCGGCCAGAAAAATAAGAAAAACAAAAACCGCGGTCAAAAACGTCCTAAGCCTAAAAATACCCAACCCAGCACACCACCAGTGAAACCGAAAGTCACTCAGCATAAACTGGACGATCTAAAGAAAGGCGATAGTTGCCCCGAGTGTCAAAAAGGCAAGTTATATAAATACGAGCCCGCTACGCTGTTGCGGATCACTGGGCAAAGTCCGTTCGTCCCAGAGCAACACGTTATGGAGCGGCTACGTTGCAATGCCTGTGGTCAGTACTTCACTGCCAAGTTACCTAATGACGTGATAAATGATGGAGAGCCAAGCCAGAAGTATGGTTACAGTGCCCGCAGCCTGATGGCTCTTCACAAGTTTTTTGCAGGTGCACCCTACTATCGTCAGGAGAGTACGCAAGCGCTGATGGGGATTAAACTGACCGCCTCAACCATCTTTGACCAAGTCGAGTTAGTCGCCAATAGCTTGCAACCCATTTATAACTTGTTAAGAGTGTTTGCCGCAAACGCAGAGCACTATTATTTAGATGACACGACCAACCGAATTTTAGACAAAGTCCCGATAGAAAAGCCGCAGAGAAATGGAACAAAAACCCGAGAGCGCAGTGGTGTTTACAGCTCCGGTTTAGTCGCGGGCTTAAAAGAGGGTCGTACTGTCGTGTTGTATCAGACCAATATCGGTCATGCCGGCGAGTTCATCGACGAGATTTTACATGACCGTGGCCGGACACTCGCGCCCCCGATATTGATGAGTGATGCCTTATCCAGCAACCGTCCATCGCTTGATTACGTGGTCGAACACAGTCTGTGCAACAGTCACGGACGACGGCAGTTTGCCGAAGTCCTTAATCAGTTTCCAGATGAAGTGGAGCAAGTACTCCAGTGGTATGGTGAAATCTGGCGACACGATGATGAAGCCAGGGAGCTAGGACTTAACGCGGGGCAACGGTTAGCTTGGCATAAAAAGCTATCACTTCCGGTAATGGAGCAGATCCGAAACTGGGGTCAGGCCGAGCTGAACAGGGGAAATACAGAAGAAAACAGCGGGCTTGGTAAAGCAATTAATTATTTTACTAAGCATTATGAGGGGCTGACCGCCTTCTGCCGTCTCGAGGGAGCACAGCTGGATAATAACCGAGCGGAGCAAGCACTCAAGCTAGTTGCTCGCAACCGAAAAAATGCCCTGTTCCATAAAACACAGGCTGGTGCGAGCATTGCGGATGTGATCATGGCGATGATAGCGACATCAGCCGAAGCGGGTATAAATGTGCTGGATTACTTTAATACGATACAGCGAATGGAAAGTGAAGTTAAGGCTAATCCACAACAGTTCTTGCCCTGGAATTATCAGTCCAATATCTAATCAAAACAGGCTCTGGCTTTCGGCCAGAGCCGCTTCTTAATACCTATGTACACTATCTTCTCGTAAGCTCACAACCCAGATATCAAAGGCGTCGTTTCAATCCGAGGGAGAGAAGGTTATCTTTTTGTCGGTGAGACGAAGGTTGAGTTGCAGAGAAAGTCGGAAAAGTTGGCGTCGCAAGCGCCTGAATGTCGCCTTGTAATGAGCTTAGTGACCGATGAGAAAGGCAATGAGTTAGCAAGATGGTATTTATTATCGAATGTTTTCGATGTTGATGCGACAGAGGTAGCGATGTGGTATTGCCACCGATGGAACATTGAGTCATGGTTCAAACTGTTGAAAACAAATGGTCATCAGCTTGAGAAATGGCAACAGACAACGGGTGAATTGATACTCAAACGATTAATTGTAGCCAGTGTTGCGACCACGCTCGTTTTTAAGCTTTACTCAGACAAGTCAGAAGAAGCGAATGAATTTAAAGGTTTTTTAGTGAAATTAAGTGGGCGTTTGACGAAGCGTTCAAAGCCAGTGACACATTCAGCCTTACTTGCAGGCCTCTGGGTTTTCTTGCAAATGTGCGAAGTATTAAACACTTACACGACAGAGGAAATCAACAGGATGAAAGAGTTGGCCCGTTCATTTTTTGCTCAATTTGTGTAGATACCTATGCCTAATGAGTGTAATTTTTTACATTCAGTCTTTAGGAGCTTCTTAATTTCGAATTCATATAGATCTAGGTAACACCTTGTAGATTTATTTAATATTCCTAAAAATAACTTTTCTACTCGTTTTACTTTACATTGTTTGTACAATGGCAGTGCTACAGCGACCCCTAAAGAACTCTTATTTGATAGTGCGTTCACAGGGAAATTGTTGTCGATTCTTGGTTTTTTGTATCTATCTACGCTATTCATGAAATCTGTCGTTGGAGTGGTTATTTCTCTACACTTTTCCTGTTTGAATTTAGCTAAGCTATATAAATAAAGGCTATTAATCACTCTTTGCCTATCATTATCCATCCAGCCTAGATTAAGATACAGGGTGTGGTGTTTGAAAGCAGCTTTGGCGTGTTCTCGGTTATGATACATAATGGACCCTTAAAAATTTAAAATGCTAAATATCACTCTGTTTAATGGATGTTCTAGTGTCAGTGAGCCTATTTGATTATCAGTTATATACCGGGGCCTAAGCCCCGAGACGTTAGTCAAATAACTCTTCCAGAGATTTTTTCTTCCGAGAGTATGGCATCGTCGATTTACAATCAGGATACCCAGTACAACCCCAAAAAGAGCTAGCTCGCTTTTTACCTGGAGCCTTGCCTTTACGTAGGCGCATTGGCTTGCCACAGTCAGGACAATCAGGACAATCCTCAGCAGCAATACGCTTTTCTGGTTTCCCACGATTGTCAGGAAAAGTCTTTTTACATGTCTCGTTCTGACACCCCCAAAAAAAGCCATTTTTCCCTTTTAGTCGCTTCAACTTACCACCACAATTGAAACAATCATGAGTAGGACCTTCCGCATTTTTGAAAGCCTTAGCTAAGATGCCTTCTGGTTGAGTTAGGGTTGGAGCATTCTGCTTGAGTTGTTGGATCATTTGAACAATCCAACCTGAGATTTGCTGCATAAAGACGGACATGTTTCCGTTCCCTGTCGCTATCTTCTCCAGTTCCTGTTCCCAAGCCGCCGTCATGCCTGGGCTTTTGATCGCTGCTGGTACGACAGCAATAAGTGCGTGAGCTTTATCCGTGGCGATAAGGAGCTTTTTCTTTCTCTGCAAGTACCCTTTATCGACCGCACCCTGAATAATGCCTGCACGGGTAGCTGGGGTGCCGAGGCCAGCGGTGTCTTTTAGGACTTGCTTAAACTTTTCTTCTGTGACAAAGCGAGCAATGTTTTCCATCGCGCTTAGTAGTGTGGCTTCGGTGAAATGAGGTGATGGCCGAGTCATTTTGTCAGTGATTACCGAATCATTGATCAAGGCTGGTTCACCCTGGCTAACTTTCGGTAATTTCTCTTGCTCTTTTGGTCCATCAAGATCATCGCCTTCATCTTGAGGGGATGATTCTGCATCATTGTTGAATAGTACTTTCCAACCTTGACGTAAATGTGTTTTGCCGTTGGCCGTGAACGAATGATTGCCGCATTGAACATCAATTGTAGTTTTGTTGAATTCAAAAGGACTGTAGAACTGGGCGATGTAGAAACGACGAATTGCATCGTACAGATTGAACTCTTTTTCGCTCATGGCACTTATGTTGGTTTTGGCCGGAGTTGGAATGATGGCATGGTGAGCGGTGATTTTTTTGTCATTGAACGCTCTTGATGATCTCGATTGGTCTGCTCCAGCCACCAGCCCTGAAACACGCTGATCCGAAAGAATCAGAGCTTGAAGAATATCGGGGATATCCTCTTTCTGTGATTCTGGCAGGTATCTGCAATCTGTACGGGGGTAGGTGGTTGCTTTGTGCTTTTCGTACAAAGCTTGTGCTGCATCAAGTGTTTCTTGCGCACTGTACCCCCAACGTTTGGCCGCGTATTGCTGTAAACTAGTCAAATCAAATGGAAGAGGGGCTGATTCCTTGCCAGCTTTTGTTTCAGCCTTACTTATAAGTGCTTGCGCTCCTTTTACTTGAGCGGCTACTTGCTCTGCATAGGCTTTGTTTGTACATCGCCCTTGATCGTCAGAGCACTCTTCTGGCGGCACCCAGTGAGCAAGGAATTGACCGTTTTGAACAGATACACCGACGTCCATCGTCCAGAACGGTGATGGTTTGAAGTTGGCTATTTCACTGTCTCGCTGGCACACAAGGGCGACCGTGGGGGTGATTACTCGTCCTATATGGAGCGTTTGCCCGAAGCCAACCTCTCTTGCAAGTACTGTATAACAGCGAGACATGTTCATACCCACTACCCAGTCAGCTCGCTGGCGAGATAGGGATGCGTAATAAAGGGGTATCGTCTCCTTGCCATCTTTGATGTTTCGAAGTGCTTTTCTGATACTGCTTTCATCAAGAGCAGTTAAACAAACTCGTTTTACGGGGCCTTGGTATCGGAATCTATCGAGTAGGGAACGAGCGATCGCTTCGCCTTCTCTGTCATAGTCAGTCGAGATATAAACTGTGCTGGCTTTTTTCACCAGCTGCTCGATCACTTTATATTGCTTGGAAGAGCTACGCCTCACCTTGCTACGCCATGATTCAGGAGAAATAGGCAGTGTTTCAAGGGACCATGCTTTATATTTCTCGTCATAGTCATCGGGCATATAGAGTTCTAATAGATGACCAAGAGCCCAGGTTATTGCCCGGCCACTTCCATCATGAATAAAACCGTCGCCGTGCTGAGTTACTCCCATCACAGCTGCGAGGTCTTTTGCTTGGGATGGCTTCTCACAAATGTACAGATCCATTTAAGCGCACTCCTTTGGTTTGAGCGCGATGTCTTGAATACCGTTTTGCTGCGTAGAAAGGTTGGTCAGCTGTTTCCAGTTTTCGGAGGCATCGGCTATTAAGGGGGATTTCTCTGTGCCAGCAATAAAAGCTAGGTTGGCAGAGATAACGACTGCTGCTTCTTCCGGAGTGCCACTTTGTCCGGCCTCAACCAGCATGATGTTCAGCTCATCAAAGAGCTCAGCTTTAGCTTGAAGAACGAGAAGCTCTTCTTCCGTCAACTGAGTATGTGATGAGCTGGTGGTTACTTTATGGCTTTGCATGGGTTTACCACTGTAAATGGGCGAGTAGAACTGCGAACGATCTTGCGCTGTTCATTCGTCATTTTTTGTGATGTGCAAAATTGCGTCCAAGCGGTGAGATAATCTTGGTAAGTGTGTTGTGGCGGATTGCACTGACCAACCAGATCGCTTGGGATACTGCCTGTTTCGCCTTTTTCTTTCTCGATGAACTGCCAATCGCGTTCATCCATGCCATTACCGCTATCACAGAAACGCTCCCAGCGTGATAGTTCGTATAAGGAGTACCCTTTGCCTTTCACACCAGAAGAAAGTTTTTTGTATGCGGAAATGGCATCTTCCATGTTGGAACCATTTTTATCCTTCTGCTGTTTTATCAATGCGCTTTCATTATTCGCGCCGAGACTACTTGTTGGACCTAATACATGGATGTAATCGGGTTTGCGAAATGCTGCTCCACCCAGTCCTAAATCTTCATAAGAAACATTGAGACCACGATCTACACGATCTTGCTTCTTATGTGCTTCGATATCAGCACTGCCACGATTTTCAGCAATATTCAAAAGGAAGTAATAGGCATCGACATCATCATCAGACGCAAGCAGTTTGTCAGCCTTCGCTTCGTAGATAGGAAGGTTCTCTTGAATCCATTGATCTGTCGGCTGCTGAGGAATGCCGTAGCGTTGGTGCAATTCTGCGTTTGTTGGTGGGATATCTTTGGTTGAGGAACACCCAGCCAAAATAGCTAACCCTACAAGTACTACTAATTGCTTTTTAATCATCTGCTTACCCATTGAATTGTTGCTCCAACCATTGTTCATCAATGGTGTCGATTGTCCGGCCATCACTGTTGCTTAAAAGCTTACGAGTAATGACTGTTGTCCAGTTATTAACAAGAGACATGTCAGACTGAGCCTGATGCAAAGCCTCTTTGTCTCCCTGCATGTTGTTAGCGGTTACTGCCTGTGCTTGGCGCTTTAAAGCATCAAGTGCCAAATAGGCAGCATCGGGCAATGTTCTTTCCATACAACTCTCCTGATACCAAATAATGATGCTGTGTATTTTATCTGGTCACTCAATCATCTCTGACGCCTCAAACTGCCCAAAATGGACAGGAGGGGAGATATGAGAAGACAAAAGGGTCTGCGAGCATATACGCACGGAAAAAGCGCAGGTAAATAAGAACCAGATGATAAGTAGTGCCTTTAAAAAATTATTTGGTGGGCGCGGTGAGAAAAAAGTAGAGGTAGTAGCTTCCCAGGTTAGGGATTTAGCTGACGAAGAGATACCTCGATACCCGCCGTTTGCCAAAGGGCTACCAATGGCCCCAGTCGATAAAGTGTTGCAGACACAGAACGAACTTATTCAAAAAATCAGGAGCACTTTAGGTTTTACTCAAGAAGAGTACGACCGTTTAGTCATGCCTGTAATTGGCCGTTACGCGGCGTTTGTTCATTTATTACCAGCATCCGAAGCTCATCATCATCGGGGAGCTGGTGGATTGTTTCGTCATGGGCTGGAGGTTGCCTTTTGGGCGACACAGGCATCTGAGTCAGTTATTTTCTCAATTTCAGGCTCCCCTCGTGAACGAAGAAACAATGAGCCGCGATGGCGTTTGGCATGTTGTTTCTCAGGGTTATTGCATGACGTTGGTAAGCCATTGTCTGATGTTGTGATCACAAACAGCGATGGTAGTAAAACGTGGAACCCATATTCAGAAACTCTGGTTGACTGGGCTAAGCGCCATAATGTGAGTCGTTATTTTCTTCGTTGGAGAGATAGAGAACACAAACGGCACGAGCAATTTTCGCTGCTGACCGTCGAACGAATTTTGACTCCAGAGGCTTTGGAGTTTCTAGCTGATCCCGGTAAAGACATTGTTGAATCCATGCTACAGGCAATATCAGGTCTTAGAATCAATGACCCGGTAACAAAGTTAATGCTTAAAGCTGATGGTGAAAGTGTTTCTCGTGACCTCAAACAGAATCGCCTAGATGTCGATGAGTTTGCTTACGGTGTTCCTGTTGAGCGTTATGTATTTGATGCTTTACGTCGATTGGTTAAAACGGGCAAATGGAAAGTCAATGAGCCTGGCGCGAAGGTGTGGCATTTACATCAGGGTGTGTTCATTACATGGAAGCAGGGAGCCAGTGATATTTATGACTTGTTAACGGAAGATAAAATTCCTGGCATTCCTCGTGATCCAGATACCTTGGCTGATATTTTAATTGAGCGTGGTTTTGCTCTGAAAAACGTATTACCAGAGCATGGCAAAGATGTTTTCTATCGTTATTGGGAAGTTATCCCTGAATTACCTCAAGAAGGGGAAGAAGTCACAGGGAAAATCAAAATGCAGATGCTGCGTCTTGAATCGTCGGAGTTGGTTTTTACCACTGAACCGCCTGCGGCCATCGCGGGTGAAGTTATTGGCGATGAGGACGAACAGGAACTTGATGCCAGTGAGCTTGATGACGATGCACCGGAAGATGGAGATGAGAACTCTGATTCGCTCACCGCTACACCAGAGCCTATTGGTTCTCTTGATGATGGATTCGAAATTCCAGATTTTATGGCAGCACCGCCCTCAACGGACTCTCAATCATCGGAACCGAAAGGTGGCACTTCCACCGATACCAAAACAAGCAAGAATGACGATAAAGCTGATGCCCCAAAAGAACCATCAGCACAAGAAATCGCTCAAACCGCAGCACCATTAGCATTAGACGATCCATTGAAAGGGCTGAAAGATGCTGGTGGGGCATTAGGAGTTTGCGATTTTCCATTCGATGCATTTGGGCTCAATACCGAGCCTGATACAACACAAAAAGACAAAGCTGAAACGCCAAATGTTCCAACAGAACAAAGCGAAGAAGACACATCTTTACCCGGCATAGACAACATTCGCTCGGGCAAGAAGCGTCAGCCTAAAGCATCCGCAAACACGGCAGCATCCTTGTCACCGAATGAGTTTTTTGGCCCTGAACCGAGCGCAATATTTGATGCCCCACCAATGCCGCCAGAGGATATGTTTGCACCAATAGATGCTGTCCCTTTGGATGCCTATGACTACTCCCATGAGATGGAAGAGCGTGAAGAGTTTGTTCCAACAGAACATTTCCAAGATGCAGAGACATATTCTTTCAGCCAGCAGGATAAATCGAGTGATGTTGATGTGCGTGGTCATTTGGAGAATGTTCTAAGTGGATACGGCGCGGCAGAAAGTATTTTAAAAGAAGCCATTATTCCTGTGCTGGATGGACACAAAACATTAGGTGAAGTGCTTTGCTTTATGAAGAAAAAAGCAGTGATCCTTTATCCAGAAGGTGCCCGAGCGCTTGGGGCTCCAGCCGAAGTCTTGAACACGTTATTTGACGCTGGCGCTATCGTGCCTGACCCAGTTCATCCAAACCGGAAGGTTCATGATTTTAGTGGCATTAAAGGGTTGTTACTTTCTTCTGATATCTCAGTTGTTATCAAAGCTGCGATAGAACAAGCTGAGAAAGACTTTGACCCAATTCGTGAAGTTAGTGCGCTAAATGATAAACGCCAATCTGGCAAGAAAGCTGAAAAGGCACACTCAGAAAAGAAAGTTAAGAGCCAGAAAACCAACCAATCTACGCCGAAAAAGCCTAAACCTGCAATGGATATTTCAGCATTACTGCCCGGAGAGCAAACAGGTGGCCGCTCATCTGAGAATAAAAGAATCGCACAACAAACGGCACAAGGTAAGAAGGGCACAGCAGCTAAAACTCAAACCGAACAGCACAAAAATGAGAGTGAAAACAGTGCTTCTAATGAGGAAAAGCAAAATGTGTCACGTTTACCTAAGCGCCAAAAACCAAAGACAACGGTAAATAAACCACCAAAAGAAACGCGGCCAGTGAGTCTGGATTTCGATTCTGATTTAGAACTGCCAATGACAAAAGTGGTCGGGCAAATAGATCTAGAAGACGAGGAACCTAAAAAGCCTCAGAAGGCGAAAGAAATTAGTGATGAGGACTTTTTACCTCCTCAGTCTGACATTGATGCAGAGGAGGCCATTAGGCTTCTGAAAGAAATGATAAAAAACCAAAAAGGACGATGGTTAGTCGGTCCGGTCATTAAGGAGGATGGGTGTTTGGTAACAAGCGATAAGGCTCTGGAGAAAGTAACTGGTGAGTGTACGAATCTTAGCAAATCTATGCTGAGAGCATTACTCGCTAGTGGGCAACGACGCCCAAGAATGACTATTCGCCAGGGGAATTTAAGGTTAGAGGTGGAGTAAAGATAGATGAGCATGGATTATGACCCACTTGGGTATGAAATGCCGTGGAGGCCAAATTTTGAAGGTCGTGCAGCGCTAGGGTGGGCAGCTGCCAGCGGTGTGGCCTTGACGGTTAATCAAATGGCAGAGTCAATGCCTCCGGAACCGTTTTATTGGATGACTGGTATTTGTGGTGTTATGGCAATGTCCCGAATCCCAAAAGCCATGATGTTACATCGTCTCCAGAAGCATCTATTTGGTCGTGAACTGGAATTTATCTCTTTAAAAGAGCTAGAAAAAATGATGGCTGGCTCAGAAGATGATATGTGGCTTGGTCATGGTTTTGTATGGGAAAAGCGTCATGCTCAGCGTGTATTTGAAATCATCAAACGTGACTGGCACACCTTTACTGCTCAAGAGCCTTTAATCAAGAAGACGGTTCGCGTCCTTAAAGGCAAAAAGAAAGAAGATCCAATGGGGCAAACATGGATTCACGGTGTTGAACCAAAAGAAGAGAAGTTGATGCAACCGTTGAAGCATACAGAAGGCCACACGCTTATTGTAGGTACAACAGGTTCAGGCAAGACTCGTATGTTCGACATTATGATCACGCAAGCTATCTTGCGCAATGAAGCAGTGATCATTATCGACCCTAAGGGTGATAAAGAAATGAGGGACAATGCAAGGAGAGCTTGCGAAGCTATGGGCCATCCAGAGCGATTTGTTTCCTTTCACCCTGCGTTCCCAGATGAATCCGTGCGATTGGACCCTTTACGTAACTTTAGCCGTGTGACGGAGATTGCGAGCCGTTTGGCCGCGTTGATACCTTCGGAGGCAGGTGCAGATCCATTCAAATCATTTGGTTGGCAAGCACTGAACAATATCGCTCAAGGTCTTGTACTGACTTATGAACGTCCTAGCATTGTTCTGTTGAAACGATTTTTGGAAGGTGGTGCCGCAGGTCTGGTTATCAAAGCCGTACAGGCTTATTCAGCACGAGTTATGGAAGACTGGGAATCAAAAGCAGCACCATATTTGGAAAAAGTGAAAAATGGCAATAGAGAAAAGCAAGCCTTTGCCATGATGAAGTTCTACCAAGATGTTATTCAACCAGAGTTCCCTCACTCAGATTTGGAAGGCTTATTGTCGATGTTCCAACATGACTCGGCACACTTCGGGAAAATGGTTGCTTCACTGCTTCCTATCATGAACATGCTTACCTCGGGTGATTTAGGAAAGATGCTGTCTCCCGATTCAAGCGATGTCGATGATTCCAGGCCAATAAGTGACTCAGCCAAAATAATAAACAATGGCATGGTTGCATACATTGGTCTGGATAGTTTGACCGACAGTATGGTTGGTTCTGCAATCGGCTCTCTTTTCTTATCTGACTTAACAGCTGTTGCTGGTGATAGATACAACTTTGGTGTCAACAATAAGCCCGTCAATATCTTTGTGGACGAAGCCGCAGAGGTGATCAATGACCCATTCATTCAGCTTCTCAACAAAGGTCGTGGCGCGAAACTTCGACTATTTGTTGCAACACAAACATTCGCTGACTTTGCCGCTCGGATGGGGAGTAAAGATAAAGCACTACAGGTTCTGGGAAACATTAACAACACATTCTCATTGCGTGTAATTGATCCTGAAACACAAAAGTTCATTACAGACAACTTACCGAAAACACGTTTGAACTACGTCATGAGAACGCAGGGCCAAAATACGGACGGTGAGCAGCCGATTATGCATGGGGGCAACCAAGGGGAACGGCTTATGGAAGAAGAAGCTGAATTGTTCTCTACGCAACTCCTGGGGATGCTGCCCAACCTTGAGTACATAGCCAAAATCTCTGGGGGGAAGATAGTCAAGGGACGGCTACCTATCTTGACATCTTAATGGCGAAATATGAGTGCGAATAAGTATAAAAATTATGAGGTTACTAGAGTGGTTGATGTGAATCCGCACAAGAAAGTACTAAGCGTGATCCGAAAGCGTGATCGAAAAAATGCACACACACTGGCACTGCTGTTTTTTGATTGGCCTGCAACCAATGATGTGATTGAGCAACTATGTTGTTTCATCACTGATGGGATCAAATCGGATAAGGAGCCAGTGATTTATCCGATTTTGGAAGAGGCATTAGATAAATATAGCGGTGTAGTGTTCCATGCGAACAAACGTAAGTACGAGGACCCGGTAAGACTAGGGGTTTTCTTGGAAACCATCATCACTGAAACAGCTAAAGCGCTAGAAATTGAGATTGAAGATTCACTAGGTAACAAGTGGTCTGTGGAGAAAGGTGAGCCTTTTTCTCACTGGCTTGCAGACCATAAAGGTGAATTATTCATTGTTCCACATCAACATCAGAATGAATGCAAACTTCGCAAGGCTTTGTATCAGTTAGTCGCTAGCGAAAGTGTAAAAACAGTATTAAGGAGAACCAATTATGAAGAAGCCGTTGTGGCTGGTCGCTTGGTTGCTAGTCATTGAAGTCTTGGTGATTCTTTTGCTAGTACCTGGTGATTGGACAGATAAAACAATTCAGCGTGAATCAGAGCTGGTGGAGCAGAACTTAGGCTATGAAGCTAGACAGTGGATTAGTGATACAGCTGGGGACTGGTACAAAACTAGTGTGCTTGATTCTGGCTTTTATGCTGCTATGTATCACACGTTAATTCCAACAGAAGAGGAACGTAGAAAGTCGAAAGGAATGGAGAATATGGGCCAAGCATGGTTCGTTTGGGTGGAGGGGCGAATTGAAGCCTTTACCAATGTAATTTACCAGTTCTACACGCGGTTAGCACTTTTGTCCTCCTGGGCACCGTATCTGCTCATCTTGTTCATCCCGGCGGTTTATGACGGTTTGATGAGTTGGAAGATCAAACGAACCAACTTTGACTATGCGAGCCCTGTTGTCCACCGATATAGCATTCGAGGAACGTTCTTCCTAAGCATGGGGCTGTTTATTACCTTTTTTGCTCCCATAGCTCTAAATCCAATTGTAATCCCCGCTGTGATGATGCTCTGTTGTGTGTTGTTGGGACTTGCATTCGGCAATTTACAAAAACGAGTTTAACCAAAGGATATTCAATATGAAAAAGACTGCTCTAACAATCATTGCCGCATTCATGCTTGCAGGTCCAGCAGTGGCGAAGACAGATAAACCCTATACGGAGGAAGTGGAAACTTTCTTTGAGACCTTCGAACTGATGTGTGAAAGTTGCGCCGAAGTTTCGGAGTTTATGGTTCAGACACTAGAAGAGAAGTGCGATCAACCGATAACCATAGAAAATATTCAGAATGTAACGAAAACACATCCTCTCTATGCATTTCTTCTGGCTATGGGGAACATGAACCCAGATGGAAAACCTCTTAGCTTTCAGTCTGCCGCTGACAACGTGGACTGTAACGATGGAATGAAGTGGGTAGAAAAGACCCAAAGCGCGATGAAAGCAGCATATCAAGAGCAGAAGAAGCAAGCGCAAAACGGATAAGTCACATTACATTGCAAAGGCGGCCATTTGTTGGCCGCTTTTTTGTGTCACTCACTTTCACATGTGAAAGTCTTAATGCTTCCCAAATGGACAAATACAGCGCTGTGAAATGAGCACGAGATCAGGTGAGAATAAAGAAAAATTAAATAGCAATCAGTTGGAGGTTATATGTCTTCTCATACACATACAGCAAATAGCTCTGAACGCTCTGGAGCATCATGGGGCGTAGGGCAAATTATCCTTTGGCAGTTAATCTTTGCCGTAGGTTTCTTTTTTGGTATTCAGTATGGCGATCTTGTTCGCTTGTTTTAACCTTTCACATTACCCGCTCTAAAAACGGCTTTATGCCGTTTCTCTCTTTATAAGACCACTTTTCGCCCAAGTTGCCCAAAAAGGGCGTTAGCCCGTGGCGTGTTTGTTGAAAAAATCTTCCAGAATTGGCGACATTGGAAATTGGAAGAGATATGGAATGAAGCCCGTCAAAATCCCACGTCGTATAGACGAACCGCCGCACATGCTGCTCTGGAGTGCAGATGAGCTGGCTCCTATGCTTCTTGGCCTTGTCATCGGAGTGATGATGGGCAAAGCCTTGATTTTTTTCTTAATCGGCTTGGCCGTGACCAATTTATATCGTCGATTTCGTGATAACCACCCTGATGGCTACATGCTTCACATGCTGTATTGGGGGGGATTCATCGCAACAAAAGCAAAATCTTTGAAAAACCCATTTATCCGGAGGTATTTCCCTTGAATTTAAAGGTGTATTTAAAAACCTGGGAGGGCACTCAGGCTGAAAATAAATGGGGGCGAGTCTTCGTCCTCGGTCTGATCTTCACCGTCTTGCTGCTAGCTGTGAAGTTGTTTAGCAAAGAGACCATTGTGACCGTTCAGCCTTGGACTTTGAATGAAGAAGCTTGGGTATCACAAAAAAATGCCTCTCAATCATACAAAGAGGCGTGGGGATGGGCTCTTGGAACGCTGATGGGTAACGTAACTCCCGGCAACGTTAACTTCATCAAAGAACGTATGGAGCCAATTCTAGCACCGACTATTTATCAAGAGTTTATTGATGCACTTGAAATCCAAGCGCAAGAGATTCAAGCAGACCGAATCACTATGCGATTCGAACCTCGTTTCGTCGAATACGAAGAAACGACTGACAAGGTTTTTGTGTATGGGCACTCCTTTGTTAAGGGGGCTGCTTTTGACGCAAAAGAGCAACGTACAGACAGAACATACGAGTTTGAGCTCCGCGTTTCGAACTATATGCCTGTCCTTGATTATATGACCACGTATGAAGGTCGCCCTCGAACGAAGAGTGTTTTAGACAAATTAGAACGTAAAGAAGAGAGCCGGAGAAAGCGTAATGAAGGTTAATTCGATTGTTTTGGCGCTTTCAATTGCGCTTGGTGTTTCAAGTGCAGTGAATGCATCAGATGATGAAATACCAGTTGTTCCTGTCAGTGTTATGAAGAACAACGTTCCAGCCCCCGTAATCCCTGATTCAGTAGCAAAACAAAGAGCTACAACTACTCAGGCCAATAGCTCGAATTTGGCTGGTGGTTACACTGAAAACTCACAACTGGTTATGGAGCCTGGGGTTAATCAGATCATCCCTATTGCTATCGGTCATCCCAACCGAATCGTTACTCCATTTGGTAAGCCGGAAGTGACGTCAACATCCTTACAGCCGGGGCAAAATAAAGGTGAATGTGGGGAAATATGCATCAAAGAGAATGTTATCTATGTGGCTACGGCAAAAGAATACCCAGTAACCATGTTCATTACAGAAAAGGGCTCAGAAGCTCGTGCGCTGAGTTTAACAATGGTTCCTCAAAGAATCCCACCTCGTGAAGTGTTTTTGAAGCTCGACAATAACAGCTTAATACCTGGCATGTTTGCAAACAACAAAGCTAAAAGCTGGGAGCAAAGTCAGCCATATATCGAAACACTTCGAACAGTATTCAGAAAACTGGCTCTTGGTGAAATCCCTAATGGCTACTCCATGAATCGAACTCCAAGCAATGTTCAATTACCTCAGTGTGCGCAGCCTGGTATTTCAGTCAATTTTGCAAATGGACAAATGATGATGGGGCATCATTTGACTGTATTTGTAGGTATTGCTCGAAACGTCACAAGTGAACCTATTGAGTTCAAAGAGCAATCTTGCGGAAACTGGAGTGTTGCTGGTGTGACTTCATGGCCGCATAAGGTTCTTGAGCCAGGTCAGAAAACCGAAGTGTACGTGGCAGTAAAACAGCGCGAGAAAACCGAATCGGCTACTCGTCGTCCTTCACTGTTGAGCGGAGGAATGTAAACGATGATTAATATGAATTGGTGGAACGAGCTCGATCCAAACAAAAAGCGTTGGGTTGCTGTTGCAGGTGGTGTTTTCGTTCTGTTTGTGGCTGTGAGTCTTTTTTCTGATGAAGGTACAAGTGACTCCAGCAATAAAAGTCGTAAAGAAACCATCCGTCACGTATTAACTGACAAGGGCACTCGTGAAGCGGGTATGGATGCATTGGTTGGCAATCTTAAAACAACGAAAGCTGAACAAGAACAACTGCGACGTGAACTGGACAAAGTAAAACGTGAACTGGAGAACACTAAGTCGAAGGCTGGTGCATCAGTTGATATAGGTAAGGAACTCGAACAGCTGAAACGCGATGTTAAGGAGCTTTCTCAAGAAAATAGAAACTTAGCGCGAGATTTAGAAAAAGCTCAGAAAGACGCTGAAAAACGTTCAGGGAAGCCTACAGCTGGTGGCGCTGAAACTGGTTTGACAGAGGAACAGGGCGCTCAACAAGCTGGTGGATACACCTCTACCGAAAAGCTTGATTACAAGGACCCTAATGAGTTCTTTAAGAAAGCTCCACTACCAGCTAACTCTCACAGCAAACCAACGGGTAAGGAATCGGATAGATCAGGTAAACCTACCGCTCAACCGGGCATTCGAATTGTTAACTACACAGAATACAACGAAGCAGAAGAGAAAGCGGCGGAAGAGCAGGAGGACCAAGACAACTCTATCTACTTACCTGCGGGTTCAATTCTTACTGGTGTAACGATCACTGGTATGGATGCTCCTACCGCAAAGGGAGCAAGAAAAGACCCTTTCCCAGCAACAATTCGACTCCAGAAGGAAGCTATTTTACCTAACCGATTCAGAGCCGATGTTCGTGAGTGTTTCTTGATTGTATCCGGTTACGGCGATCTGAGCTCAGAAAGGGCATATCTACGAGGCGAGGTTATTTCCTGTGTTCGTGAAGACGGCGGCGTAATTGAGTCTCGCTTGGACGGATATGCAGTGGGTGAAGATGGTAAAGCTGGTGTACGTGGCCGCTTAGTATCTAAACAAGGTGCAATGATAGCCAAATCTTTGACGGCTGGTTTCTTGAGTGGCTTTGCTCAAGCGCTTGATACAAACCCAGTTCCAGTTATCAACACTAATCCAACAGACACACCTGTATATCAACACGTGTTCAATGAAAACACTATGCAGAGTGGTATATCAAAAGGCGCATCAAGTGCGATGGAGAAGGTTGCTCAGTTTTATCTTGATATGGCTGAGGGAATGTTCCCTGTAATAGAGGTCGATGCAGGTCGTCAAATTGACGTAATTATCACCAAGGGGCAGCAACTAAAACTTAAATCGCAGGGGACAAAATAATGACGAAAAAAACACAAAAGCTGACCAGAAAGGGCAGTTTCACAGGGGGCTTTCCAATGGTTAAGCCCATAAAATCTACAGTGTCGATGATTTTGGGCAGCGCTTTATTGCTATCAGGCTGTACCTCAATCGGCAGTGATGAGTATAGCTGTTCAGGTATTCCTGATGGTGTTCAGTGTATGTCAGCGCGAGATGTCTATGCGGCGACAAACGATGGCAATATCCCACGCTCAGTAAAGCCTGGAGAAGAGCCTGTTTCTGTTCCAGGAGAGATAGCCAACTCATCATCGACGGGAGATTCAGTGATAGACAATTACGTCACACCGCGCCTCCCGAATCGTCCGGTGCCTATTCGTACTCCAGCACAGGTCATGCGCATATGGGTAGCCCCTTGGGAGGATACCAATGGTGACTTGATTGTGACTGGGTACGTTTACACCGAAATAGAACCGCGCAAGTGGGTAATTGGGGAAGGGACTCAACAAGATGTACCTATGCTCAAACCCTTGCAAACGATAAAACCCAAAGCTAATTCAGAAACTAAATAGGAGAACTTAGCAAAATGAACGTCACATCCACATCAAACAATAAAGTCAACCTTTTGTTCTGGGTGGCGTTGGCTCTGGTGATCAGTTTTATGTTTGCCAATCAAGCCCACGCTGGTACAGGCGGTACAGAATTTGATGATATCTGGACCACCATTACTGACTGGACTCAAGGTACGCTTGGCCGAATCATCGCAGGTGCAATGATCTTGGTAGGCATCGTTGGTGGCATCGCTCGTCAAAGCTTGATGGCATTTGCGATGGGTATCGGCGGCGGTGTCGGCTTGTACAACAGCCCTACCGTTGTTGAATCTATCATGACAGCAACTCTTGAAACTGCTGACAAAGTTGCCCCAGTTGCAATTCAACTAAGCAACGGATTAGGTATGTGATTTCATACGTAACAGTACTTTGTAAGTACTTGATATAACGGGCAGTTGAATATCTCAACTGCCTTTTTTAAGATTGAAAATCAGGAAAAAAATCATGGAAATCACAAATAAGGCTAACAATAAAGCCAATCTTCTTTTCTACGTCGGTTTAGTAATGATCGTTGGACTTATGTTTGCGAACCAAGCTCACGCTGGTACTGGTGGTACAGAGTTCGATGACATTTGGACCACCATCACCGACTGGACTCAAGGTACACTGGGTCGCATCATTGCTGGTTCAATGATTTTGGTAGGTATCGTTGGTGGTATCGCTCGTCAAAGTATCATGGCATTCGCAATGGGTATCGGCGGTGGTGTTGGTCTATACAACAGCCCTACGGTTGTAGAAGCGATTATGACAGCTACATTAGAGTCAGCTGAAAAAATTGCTCCAGCAGCTATTCAGTTCAGTAACGGCTTAGGGCTATAAGGTCTCAATACTCACTTTAACCCCTCCTTTTATACTTGGCATTTTTGGTTTCAGTCGTCAGAAAATGCCAAGTGATTTCCCTCCCAGAAAAACGCTTTAAAAACGCTCAAATTGGGCAGTTACACAGTCTGTGTATAGCCGATTACTCCAGTAACCTCCTGTATTGGGTTCTTGTAACCCTATTCAATAGCTATTGGAGAAAACATTATGAATAAGTTCAAGCTAAGGCTACCAGTCTTGCTTGGTGCGATGGCCGCAATTGCTGCACCATTAGCTCAAGCGGAATTGTTAGAATACAGCTTTAATACACCTGATGGTGCAGAACGCACATTATCTCCAAGCACCGTTTACGCCAACCCAACAGGGAACATAAAGTTCGCGTTGAGTGCAGGGATCGACCGTAAGGTTAAAATCTCTATCGTAAGGCCAGACGGTTCAGTGGTGAATTCGGCTACGAGTCACCTGCTTGGAGGCGCAGACCGTATTACAGTTAATGGAAAGTCCTATTATGGTGCGGAGTTAGAACTAGCCGCTCCGGGGGAGGGCGAGTACTCATTTAAGGCAGAAATTCTTACGTCTGTTGGAGATTCTGTTCAAACAGATACATACCCAATTATTGTAGATATCACACCTCCTGTTATTTCTGGGGAGATTCAGTGGGTCAGAAGTGGTTTTAGTATGGGTAGTATTGATGTCTTTAACCACGGTTATGCGGGTAAAGAGTTGAGATTGGAAGGGATTGATGATGATAGCGGTATATCGTCAGCAAAATTCTTTACCATCGACTCTTCTGGGCAAAAACGAGAAACGAACGCATCCTTGGATACAGTTCAGGGAGTGGCATCTTTACCTGTCGGCAGTGCAGTCAGTAGCTCGATGGCTCCTGAAAATCAAGCAGAGTATACTCTTGGTTTTTCAATCAGTGACGAAGCAGGAAACCAGACAGAAATCAGTAGAGTTTCAACGATTGATAAGGTTGTTCCCCAGGTCTGGACGGAAGTATTCGATAGTTCCGAAGGCATTTGGAAACCCTACACATCGGGTATGAATGTTTATGAAAACCCTGTTCAAATTCGTTACAAACGAAGAAAGCAGGAACATACTGCATTTAATGGAACAAAATATGGATGGGGAGATACAACCTATGATTCGGAAGATAATGAATTTATTTACCGAAATGTAAGTTTAAACTACCCTCAAAAATACTCATATTTCCATTTCTTCACCCAAGCTGGTGGTTACTCAACACATCGTTACGCAGATTTTAATTTTAATCTAGCTGGTGGGGCTTCTCTTGGTCCTAAACCAATAAAGCTTGAATATCATCTAAGTGATGGTGGGTGGGTCTCAAGTGAAAGACCACGCTACTCTCACCCTTACGTGGTGGATAAGGTCCGTATACATTCAGAAGCAAGGCCATATAACCAGAAAGCTTGGCTTAGTGGTTTTGGAGCTTGTGTGATCCCTGCAAATGAAACGTTTTGTGAGGCTGAGGTCAATGTAAGTAGGACATCAGGGCGAGGATACAGCCCAATTCAGTATTATGTAGCAAAAGAAGATGGATCATTTTCAGTGCATGGTGGGTATCTGTACACATTTTGGGATATGAATCCACCAACAATAGATAATGTCTCTGTTGATAAAACATTAGGCCAAATGACAGTACGGGTTATTGATAATGATAGAGTCAATAACTGGCAGATAAGTCATTGGGACACTAATGTGTTTAAAGCATATGCTGATAATGGTGAAGAACGGATCGAGCTGCCGCGTTCATCGTACACTTCACCTGACTATAAAACTAAAATTGCGACGTTTGATTTTGCTAGTCTGACCGATGGTAACTATTCCCTGTCTGCCGAAGCGATAGATACCTATGGGAACAGTGCTACGCAAAGTTATGGTGAGCAAATCTTAGTCGATAACACGCCACCAACGTTATCTGTCAATGTTACTGATGATGTCCAGTCTTTGGATGACGTTGTTATCAATCTTTCTGATAACTTAGACAGTACACCGAAGGTAACGTCGATTGCTTTAGTCGGCGGTCCGGCGGATGAATCTGTTCAATTGTCATGGCGTGAAGAGTCAAATGGTCGATTCCGTTTGGAATACCCTGTGATGTTCCCTTCGCTGGCAGAAGGTGAGAGTTATACTCTTACCGTAAAGGCTGTAGATAACCAGAGTAACGAAGCGACAAAAGCCGTAGTGTTTAACTATAAACCTCGTGAAATTACGCTTTCAGGCGGATTTAACGGCAATATGGCTATTCCGGCAGTTCCGTATGAGTTTACCTATGCAGACGGTAAGAACATCATCGAAACTGAACCTCTAACGTTAAGTGATGGTTCGGTCGTAACTGGCTCATACGACGTAATGGTGACATTGCGAAGTGATGCTCAAATTCCTTTGGTGGTAAACGGTATTCGAGTTGAACCAGGCCAAACTGCTGACATTATGAAAAATCATAGCTTTGCTTCTACTGGAGGACGATTAAGTATTCCAGTTCGAGCTGTTGATGGTGCAGATGCTGGCACAGCAAGCCTTTTGGTTATGACTACAGCGCCTAACTCACCAGTTTTGGTAGCCAATATCAAAACATGGAAAGCGAGTGAAAGCTTAACGGCCAATACCTGGGAAGTTCGACAAGTCATCGACAACTTCAATGTCCAAGTCTCTGCCGACTCAGGTGTACCATGTCGCTATTCGACGAACCTGCAAGAAGCTCAATCATCAGATCCTATCAAAGACCCTGTATGTTTTGTTGAGTGGGAGCAGATTCCAGATGAAGCCGAAGTGGTAAACAGTAATCGAGTTGCTGGTATATCTGGTCAAGCATTGCAGATCGGTGAACAGGATGTCACTTATGGTGTATATCTGTTTAACGGCGAAGATAAGGTAAAAATCGGCGGCGGTAACAGAAAGCTAAATGTGGTCTCTGCTTTGGGTTCAGTAACTTACTTACCAGAGTCAGATATTGCTCAAGTAGACCGTGTTATCCAGAACTTAAATGTTCAGTTACGACAAACCTCAGGTCCAAGCTGTATCCTGACGATGGATGCTGAAAAAGCCAAGCAAGATGAGAGTGGACGTGTATCCGAAGCGGCGCACAGAAGCTGCTTATTTGAGTGGAAAGAAGTTCCAGAAGGGCTGCTACAAGATACTCGATACGACACACCAACACTAATTGGTTCATTGGCAGAAAAAGCAACGGTTCCTTTAAGTTGGCGCGTTAGCATTTTCTCTCGTAGTGGAGCTCGTGTAGCGTTAGCGGATGAGACCTTTAACATCGAGGTTGTTGACCCAGCGGTTCCTCAAGTTGATCTGATGACCGATTATCACTTCAAGGACAACATCTACATCGTTCCTATGACTGGTGATTATTTCGGTGATGTCCAAGTGAATGCGAAGCCATCAGACTTGAGGGTTTCTATATCTAGGAACAATGAAACACTTGAGTCAGAAGTGCATTCATCCGGTATGGGTACAGCGATGAAGGTGAATCGTCGTATTCGAACAGATGACCGCAAACTGTGGGAAGAAGTAACTTACCAAGTTGACTCTTCATATGAAAAAGTACCTGAAATTAAGAGCACTAAAGAATATCGACTGATTGCAATGCCAAGCAAAGGTATTCGTCCAATGCTGTCAATGGATGGTAATACTTTTCTCGATATCCAAACGCTGAACGTAAAAGTCGATATACGCGATTTGTACCGTGGGAACGACGAATATGATGAAGCAACTATGGGGCAGTGGAAGGTTCGTCTGTCTCGTCAGATCTCTCCAGGAGAGATTGAACCAATGTCAGAATGGGTGGATGCAGAAAACGGTTCAGCTGAAATAGCAGTTGAAATGTCGAAAGTAGACTCTAGCTACATTCGATTTACCGCAGAAGCGAAGCTTGTTAGCCCAGTTGAAGGATATGAACGTATCGAGGCATCTCCAAGCCCAATTTTTGCTACGGTTCTTCGTGGTAACAAAATTGATGGTGAGGTTACAACTCGTCGTTTATCAGGTGCAGCTCCTTTCAATGCCGCTTTTAAGTTAGGTATTGTCGATCGGCTTGATTATCGTTCAGTTGGAGATGTCTTCTGGGAAGTGAGTAATGACGATGGTCAGACATGGAATGAACATGCTACAGAAGAGCGTAGAAAGTACAGTTTCGTAGAGAGTTTCGGTGTTGGTAAATATCTAGTTCGAGCTAAAGTTGTAAACGTAAACTCGGGCTTAGAAAAGTACACTGAAAATGTAGAAATTGTTTCGTATGAAGCGCTTGAAGTTGATGTTCCTGGTCCTGATACGCTCTTGGTGGGTAGTTCTTCTGAATACTCAGCGACCATTATGGATGGCGAGAACGCATTTGATGCAAGTAAAGCTGTGATTGAGTGGTCAGAAGATGGTGGTAAGACTTACACTACTGCGGCTCCACGTATCACGCTAACCAGAGAAGAACCACAACGAGTTAAGCTAATTGCTCGTGTACGTTCGACGATGGCTCCAGAAGATGATGCGTATGCGTATAGCCAGGCCAAGAAAACCGTAGAGTTTAAAGCTGTTAAAGCTCCGCGTATTCGTATTGATGGACCTCGTTTAGTAGAGAAAGACTTTACTTACAAACTAACCGCAGATACTCGACTGCCTTATCGAGATTTGGATGCCGAAGTTAAGGGTTTCTTCACGCTTCCTGATGGAACCATTATTGAAGGCAACACTGCTGAGTACGTTCCAAATCAAGCAGACTTGGATCAAGCTCGTGTTGAAATCAAATACACAGCATGGATCGACGGTTACAAGGAGTCTTCTACATCGGAAACGGTATACAAAGCTCGCGTATGGCAATATGTCTGGCCTGAGTTTGCACTCAGCTACAGAGCAAATGCAGATGTAGCACCAGCTATTGTTAGCGCTTCTGTTCGTCCTGTTGGATTCCGAGGCAAGCTTGAAGAGCCTACCTACGAATGGATCTTACCGGAAGGTGCAAAGCTTAAAGATCAACGAGACACGTCTCGCTCTTTTGAAATCACAGAGCCGGGCGAGCACCTTGTGAAGGTCATTGTGCGCGATGCTCGTGGTAACGAAGCAGAAGCTCAGTTAGCGATAACGGTAGGTCAAGCTGAAAACTATAAGGTAGAACTAGAATACTCAGGTTCAAATAAGCTAGATCGTGAACCTCTGGATGTTTTGGTTCGTCCATATATTGAAGGTGGACACCCAAGAGACCGAATTAATGTGATGCAGTACACCGTTAATGGGAAGTCTCTTGAAGACACTGGTCGTTATGGAAGAATGACGCTTGACGCGGGAGAACACACAATTAACTTCCGTATTAAGTCTGAAATGGGCAAAGAAGTGGAGAAAGAGTTGAAGATAAAAGTTATCGAAAACCAAGCTCCGGTTTGTTCTATCGACCACAGAGAAAGTACATTCGCATGGCTTGTGTATGCCTCATGTGATGATGTCGATGGTCGTGTAAAAGGATTTGAATGGACGCTTAATGGTGAACCTGTTGCCTCTTCATCACGAAGATTGACGATCAGCAAACGCAGCTATGATGCAATGCCAGAAGTTACTTTGACTGGTATAGATGATGCTGGTGGTCGCAGTGATCCTGTGACCCTTCAATAAAAGTATGACTATCTAAACCAAGCCCGGCACTCGCCGGGCTTTTTTGTCTCTCCGCTCTAATTGACCAAACAGGGCAACTACAGATGCAGGCTTGTATCCATATCCCGAATAAACTGCCAACTGATGAAAAAGTAACTGACGGTTAAAGGATAGGTATGTTGAAACAAGCAATAGCACCAGTGCTCATGCTGCTTAGTACTGTAGCAACAGCGAAAGATTTTACTGCTGCTGATGTGCAGAAAGCAGAGGCAAAGATTACTGGAATGGTTGAGTTGCCAATTTATGGCATCAATGCAGTAGAAAGTGACGGTCAAATCGTGTTTTTGTCAGAGAATGGACGCTTTGTTATTTCAGGACAAATCTACGATCTCTGGCAAAAGAAGCCTCTCAGTACGTTGACAGAAATGCGCGATGTCGCTGACCGATTTAGGCTACGTGACATGAATGTCGATATAGATGCGATGAATGTGGCAAAGCTTGGGACTGGCCCAAAAGAAGTAGTGGTCTTTGTTGACCCTCAGTGTGGTGCCTGCCACCAGCTAATGGAAGAGGCGAAAGCTCTTAAAGATGAATACACGTTTAAGTTTGTCGTGATACCTATTCTTGGTGATAAGTCAAACCGTTTAGCTCGCGCTCTGTCTTGCATAACTGACCAAGATAAAGCGTTTGAAGCGCTTAGCCAAAGAAAGCTTGGTTCCTACCCAACATCATGCAGCAGTAAACGTCATGATCTCACTCTGCTTACCGCACAGTTACTAAATATTCGAGGTGTTCCTTATTTGATTGCACCTGATGGGCGAGTCAACGCTGGCCGACCACAGAATATGGACCTGAAAACATGGCTGGAGAGCGATAAATGAACATTATTACGATAAGAAAAAAGCTCCAAGAAAAGCTTATCCCAGAGCATTTAAGAGCTGCTGGGATTGTCCCCGTGCTTGCGTACTCAGAAGATGATTACACCTTCTTGATGGATGATAAAAGCATTGGCTTTGGTTTCTACTGCCATCCTCTATGCGGGGCTGACGAAAAGATTCAAGAGCGTGTTAATGGTTTTATGAACCAGGAGTACCCGGCCAAAACCACCATGCAGTTTATCTTGTTTCGATCTCCTGACTTAAACCATGAAATGTATCGAATGATGGGGTTACGTGATGGTTACAGAGATGATCTGTTGACCTCTTCAATCGAGCAGCGAATGGAGTTTCTTCAAAAACATACGACCGAGAGAATGGTTGCCAAATGTAAGAAAGGAACATTTGATCTTGGTCTAATCCACGACCTAAAACTGTTCGTCACCGTAAAAGTGCCCATCAAACATGCCAATGAACCGTCTCAGGAAGAACTAGACTCTCTGGCAAACCTACGGACTAAAGTTGAGTCTTCACTAAGAACGATTGGTGTTCACCCTGTCCCCTTAACTGCTGTCGGTTACATCAGAACAATGAATACCATGCTCAATTGGGGGCCTGAGGCATCATGGCGAACAGATGGTTGCGATTGGGAAACAGACAAGCCCATTTGTGAGCAAATTTTTGATTACGGCACAGATTTGGAAGTTGATAAGAGCGGTCTACGTTTAGGCGATTATCACGTTAAGGTTATGTCTGCGAAGAAAATGCCCGACTCTTTCTATTTCGGTGATGCAATCACCTTTGTTGGGGATCTCAGTGGGGGCAACTCAGCTATTCGTGAAAACTACATGGTCGTGACAAACCTGTTTTTCCCAGAGGTTGAAAACACCAAGAATGCACTTGAAAGAAAACGTCAGTTTACAGTAAACCAAGCATACGGGCCTATGCTGAAATTTGTTCCAGTACTTGCTGACAAAAAGCATGACTTTGATGTTTTGTATGAGTCATTAAAAGAAGGCTCAAAACCTGTCCGTGTAAGTTACTCATTGGTGCTTTTTGCTCCTACAGCTGAACGCGCTCAAGCAGCAGCAACAGCGGCGCGTAACATCTGGCGCGAGAACCGCTTCGAGATGATGGAAGACAAATTTATCTCGTTACCAATGTTTATCAATTGCTTGCCATTCTGTACCGACCGAAAAGCCGTAAAAGATCTGTTTCGTTATAAAACCATGACCACTGAACAGGCATCAGTTCTATTACCGGTATTTGGCGAGTGGAAAGGGACTGGCACTTTCCACTCTGCATTGATTTCTCGTAACGGACAGCTAATGAGCTTGTCTTTGCATGATAGCGACACGAACAAAAACTTAGTGGTCGCAGCGGAATCTGGATCGGGTAAAAGTTTCCTTACCAACGAATTGATATTCAGTTACTTGTCTGAGGGGGCTCAAGTTTGGGTTATAGACGCAGGTAAGTCATACAAAGACCTGTGTGAACTGCTGAAAGGGGACTTTGTGCATTTCGCCGAAGGCTCCAACATTTGTTTGAACCCATTTGAACTGATCACGAACTGGAAAGAAGAAGAGGATGGTGTTGTCTCTATCGTCAAAGCTATGGCATCCGAGAAAGGCTTGTTGGATGAATACCAACTCGCAGGTTTAAAGCAAATTATGAACGAGCTCTGGGAAGTTATTGGCCGTGATATGACTGTAGACCACATCGCTGATAAGTGTTGTGAGTCTGATGAGCAACGAATTAAAGACATCGGTCAACAGCTATATGCATTCACATCAAAGGGTAGTTACGGTAGCTACTTCTCTGGTTCGAATAACGTTAACTTCCAAAACCGTTTTACAGTCCTGGAGCTTGATGAGCTACAAGGCCGCAAGCATTTACGTCAGGTTGTTTTGCTGCAAATGATTTACCAGATTCAGCAGGAAATGTTCCTCGGTGAACGTAACCGTAAAAAAGTCGTCATCATTGATGAAGCATGGGATCTGCTTAAAGAGGGTGAAGTTAGTACATTTATGGAACACCAATACCGTAAGGCAAGGAAGTACGGTGGAAGTATTGGTATTTGTACTCAGTCGATCAACGACCTGTATGAAAACCCTGTGGGTCGCGCTATTGCTGAGAACTCAGCTTCCATGTACCTACTTGGTCAGACAGAAGAGTCAGTAGAATCCGTAAAACGAAGTGGCCGTCTGTCTCTTTCCGAAGGTGGTTTCCATACCCTAAAAACTGTTCACACCATTCTAGGTGCTTATTCAGAAATCTTCATTAAATCAAAAGCTGGCATTGGTGTTGGCCGTTTGGTTGTAGGTGATTTCCAAAAACTACTTTATTCAACAGACCCGGATGACATCCGAGATATCAATAAGTATGTAGATCAGGGCTTAAATATCACTGACGCAATACGTCAAGTAATGCATCAACGTGGCATGGCCGCATAACTAAAAAGGAAAGGATGATGAACTTTAAATCAATTTTAATTGCGGCGTTGTTAGGTGCAGCTGGTGGATTTGGTGGTTCTTATTACTTCATGGTCAAAGAAACCGCAGCACTTCATGACCGATTAGCGTTAACGCCTCCAGTAGTTGTTGTGGATTTCACGAAAATTGCGAGCTCATACCCATCCGGAGCTGATGAGGCTGAGATCGAACAATTGATGCTTAAAACAAACAACGCAATCTTCAAACTCAAAGAAGCGGGGTACTTGATTATTGATGGTGCCGCTACTTTAGGTGCCCCTGAGGATATTTATTTACCTTCGGAGGTAATACTGGAATGAAGCTCATTGTTAGAAAAGAATCTTGGAAGCGATTTGCTTTAAAGGCTGCAATTGTACTTGCTCTTCTTTGGGTTGCTGGGACGTCCTTTGCGGGACGTTACCGAATCGGTTATGACCCTCAATTAGAGCGATGTTTACCTAATCATTCTGTCTACCTTATCGACCTAAAAGATAAAGAACTCCATAGAGATGCTATTTACGCCTTTTCAGCAAAGGGTATGGAGCCACTTTATGATGATGGAACAAGGATGTTAAAAGTCCTTTCCGGGATGCCAGGCGATACTGTTGAAGTCAATAAAAACTGGGAAGTTGTAGTGAACGGAGAGGTTAAACAAGTAGGGTTACAACTGGCTAATAAGTTGAATGTTCCTGCTAGTCATTTCTTTGGGAAAGGTGTTCTTCCAGAGAAACATTATTGGTTTCTCGGGGAAAGTATATCGAGTTTTGATTCACGCTATTGGGGAGCTGTAAAAGATGAGCAAATCATTGGCCGCGCATATCCGCTTTTCTAAATTGTCTGTATTAGTTGCGGCCCTCATTTCAAGTTCTGTTTTTGCTAGTAACAGTCCTCTAACTAGCGAGGATATGGCTATCATCGAGCAAGGAAGAGAGTTGGCAGAGAAGGCTCGCCAAATGGAAGAGCTTCCTGATTGGGCGAAGAATAAAAATCTAGATCAATCTCAGGTAGAAGCACGTCAGTTTTTTCAGCAATTACAAGAATCTGACCCCACGCTGAAAGCAATGGCAGAAAGACAGGCCGAAAAAAGTGTCTACACAGGGCACTCCACTCTTATTTTTGCATCTTACTCATTGGGAAAAGAAGGGCTGAAAGACGTCCTTGATACGGCATCAGGTGAAGATGATGTGGTAGTGGTTTTCCGTGGAATTCCGGATGGTATGAGCATTGGTGATGGCATCAAAGCTGTTCAAAAATTAGCAGAGCAAATGGACCCAGTGCCTAATGTCGTTATCAACTCTGTTTTGTTCCAAAAACATAATGTCACGTCAGTACCAACAATAGTCGTGCTTGAAGAAGAAACTAAGCCTGGACACGATCCCAAAGAACTCGCAAAAGTTACAGGTTTATCGACGCTGGAGTGGATAAGAAAAGAGGTGGATGCTGGTGAGTCTGGCGACTTCGGAGTTCGAGGTCCAGCAGTTGAAATTGCGGAGCAAGACTTTATCGAGAGAGCTAAAGCTCAACTAGCGGGTATTGACTGGGAAGAAAAGAAAGATCAGGCAGTAAAGCGGTTTTGGCATAACCAGCAGTTCAACGAAAGACCACGGGCACCACGATATAGAGAGCGATTGCTTGACCCAAGCATATACCTATCGAAGGACATAAGTACCGCTGAGGGAGTTGTGTTTGCTCGTAAAGGTGAGGTTATAAATCCACTTTGCGCTCACGGCGAAGAGTGTAAGCCGGGAACTCGTCAGTTTACTCAGGCCGTTATCATTTTCGACCCTTTAGATAAAAAGCAAATGGAACTGTTGACTGAACTTGTCCCTAAAGTGCAGCAAGAACGTGGGGTTCAAAGAGTCACATATATTGCTACTCAGTTTGAGCGCGATAGTGGTTGGGATTCATATAAACATGTTACGGACACAGTTGACGCTCCTGTTTATCTGCTTACGCCGGATGTAGTTAATCGCTTCCAAGTCGAGTACACGCCAACAGTAATTACAGCTCAAGGGAATAACTTTTTGGTAAGGGAATTTGATGTTAAGGAGGCTGTGGAATGAACCTGATCCCTGCATTTCAGACGATTACCTCAAATGGTAGCAATACTGTTGGAGCAGAAGTACTTTCTAGATGGCACCATCAAGGTCAAGTCTATGGTCCAGCAGACCACAAAACACCGATTAATTGGGGTATGGTGGATTTAGAGATAATGAAATCTCTGATTCCCCTTGTCCCTGTTATCGAAAGGCTTTACCCCAGTATTTTTATTAACGTATCGCCACAGACATTGAGCTTTTCAGACATGCGAATGAAGTGGTTCAAATTGTTGAAAGAGCTTACAGATAAAGCCCCATTCCAAGTAGTTATAGAAATCACGGAAAAGGTAACACCAGAACAGTTGGATAACGCATGGTCCTTACTTAGTCAGTTCAATGTTGCTTTAGCTATGGATGACTTTGGAGAAGATCACTCATCAGTTAGTCGCCTAACATCTTACTCTTGGCAATTTTGCAAAGTTGAAATAGGACAATTGAAGGGTTTGGCAGGTAACGCGGCGGTTCAGTATTGTCGTCTTAACAACATAACACCGATTGCAGAACGAGTTGAAAGTGTAGCTCAATCAGAAGTGGCAAAACTTCTTGGATTAGAGTGGCAGCAAGGTTTTTTGCATGGCAAACCCGTCACGTTCGACCTTGAAGTGAACTCATTAATAAAACAAGCACAAGTATCTGAGCCAGTTAGAGTTGGAGTTATGTCGTGAATAAAATATTGAATTCAATTTTATTAGTGGCCCTATTTGCCTTGGCGGGGACTGCTAAAGCTGATCCAGGATGCCAGAATGCAGAAGTCATTGGCCCTAAACTTTTTACTGATATCTGTTGGTCATGCATATTTCCGATTCGAGTGGCAGGGGCAACAATGAGCGGAGGTGGTGGTTCTTATCCGTCTGATGCAGTTGGGAGCCCTTTGTGTGCTTGCCAAGATAACAATGGGATACCACGACCAGGTGTAACTACGTCAATGTGGGAACCTGCTCGTTTGGTTGAATTTCAACGAGTTCCAGGGTGCTCTTCTGTGCTTAATGGAACTAGATTCCCCTTTGACAGAACGTTCCAAGGTCATCATGGAGAAGGAACGATGGACGGTGGTGATGGCTCATTTATGCATTATCACTTTTACGCCTTTCCTCTTATGACAATGTTGGAACTGTTCGTGAAGAAGACCTGCAATGCTGATGGTTACTCTGATTTAGATATTATGTACCTGTCCGAGTTAGACCCTACTTGGAACTCTGATGAACTTGCATTTTTTACTAATCCCGAAGCTGCTGCTGTCGCTAATCCTATAGCAGCGGCAGCATGTACAGCTGACGCTGCGGCTGCGAGTATTGGTAAGCCTCTCAAGCAGTTGTTTTGGTGTGCAGGTAGTTGGGGGTCAATTTACCCTTTAAGTGGAAACCAAAATGGTGGAAAAGGGGTGATCAAAGACAGTAGTCTACTTGCAACCCGTGTTCTAACAGCTTTGCATCGTCGAGGTTTGTCATGGAAGACGATGGGTTCTGATGCAATGTGTAATGGTGTCATAAGCCCAACATTACCCAAAACACAATACAAATTTACCTTATTGCATCCAGTCGCAGAAACAAATTCTTCACATGTTATCGGAGAGTCAACGTTAACGTGGGGGATAGGGAAAACAATTCCAGCAATAGGTCAAGATCCTATTTACACGATATGGCGCTGGAATGATTGTTGTAATAACTAAAGCTCAACAAAGAAATCACTAATAACTAGCCCCGTTTTGGGGCTTTTTCTTTATATGGAGGACATGAGCAGCGTAGGTAAACGACCCCAGTGTTGTCCAAAATGGACAGTTCCACAGTCTAAAGAAACTCGGTCGGGCGACTATCATGGCGATATATGTTGAGGGGTAATAAGAACGGGTTACAGGAATAAAGTAATGAGAAATTATACAAGGTTGATGAGGGCTGTCGCTTCTCTGCTAATAGTGACAACCCCTTTCTTGCCGATACATGCCTATGCTAACGGCAATAGCGCTAGTGAGGCAGGACGAGAAGCGCAAGTTTTAGCAAATGATTTAGTGTCTTCGTTCAAGTCCGCTCCAGGAGGAGTTAACAACGGAAATATTAGTTTTCCAACACTTGAAAATGGTCAATTTCAAAATGGTGGTGGAACTATAAATGTAAATGATTTATTTCCGGGTACAAGCAGCTCCAATAGTGACCCTTCAAGTTATTACTTCCCAGATGGAAACCCGAACTTAGGTGAACTAGAAGGTGTCTATAATGACAACAATGGTATGGATTCTATTGGTGGTAATGCAAAAAGCTCTCTATGGAGTGATGCTAATAGTGGGAGCCCCACCATATCAGGAGCAGCCTACAAAGTTCTCTTGGATGCAACAAACCAATCAAAGCCTGATTTCAGCAATGACCCCTTGATGAACCTTAGTAAGAAAACCTATGAAGACATTGATGTGATATCAGAAGGTTTTGGTGATTGTTCTGCTGAAACAATCATTAACAACAATACAATTGCAACGCATATACCAGATTATAGAACTTGTGAAAGGGTAACGGATAAAAGTGCCGATTGTGAAGTGTTGCATGAGTATGACGCTGAAATCATAAAATACCATGATGGCCCATTTAACATTAAGCCGTGTGGGGATGATTGTATTGAACTTTGGATCGGTAAAGTTGGCGATAACTACTGGTCAGGCTGGTGTACAATCTATGAGCAGGCAACACAGGTTAGAGTTGATAATCCTGATGCAATCATTTCAGCGACACTAGAATATGCTAAGTGGGATGACTATATGCAAGTATTAGTAGGTCCTCCTGGCAGTGAAAACAAAGTATGGCAAGGTCCGAATAGTAACTTCCCCCCAGAAACTCCCGGTGCATGTGAGCTAAGTACAAGTTGGCAAACTAACCCCAACACTGATGTGACGTCTCACTTTAAAAACACAAAACCAGGCGATGTGGTTAGTTTTAAAATCAGAGTTTCTGTTGCTGGTAATGGTGAAGGTTTTGGTCGGATAAAAATTAAGTACGATCGTTCAAAAGCAGTATTCAAAGACACATGGACCCCGCAGAGTTGTCTCGATGCAGCTGTAGGTATCCGAGATGGTTTTGCTTCTGGTCAATTCTCTTGTATTGAGCAACCATCTGATGTAAATGCGTCTGGTTGTGTAGTAAAAAATGGATTTAAAGTTTGCGAGGACATGTTGAGTGAGCCTCCTTTGCCTGGGATACCTAAGTTATGCACAAAAGTCAGAGTAAAAGCTGACTATGACTTCTACAAGGGGCAAATGGAGTGTTGGACTGACCCACAAGGAGAAATACAGTGCCCAAATAATCAAGGTGGCAACCTTGATTCATGTAAGGTTCTGGAAGATAACCCGCAGTGCGGTTTTGTTAGTTCTAAGTGTGTGGAAGGTGCTCAGGGAAGTTCAGGAACATGTTATGTGCAAGAAGATACCTTTGATTGCGGGACGGATGTTGATGTACCTACTTTAGACAAAGAAACAAACTTTACATGTGGTGGGCCAATAAAATGCATGGGTGACGAGTGCTTAGACGTTAATAAGACACAAAGTACCGACTTTGCCAGAGCTGCCGCACTGCTGAATGCTGCTCAGTTTATGACACAAGATATGGCGTGTACTGGTACTGATGGTAACGATAACCCAACAGGTACAGAAAACGTTATTTGTAAGGCTTTTGGTGGCGATCCAGGTGAATGTAAAAAAGCTGTTGGGGGGGCTCAGGATTGTTGTGAGAAACCAAGCGGCCTATCTATGGGAGACTATCTGACTCTTATGATGTCAGTTCCTAAACTGGATGGTGCCATTATGTCACTGGATAACGGCAGTGCAATTAAAGGTGCTTATCAAGCCATCCGTGATCCAGCCATTAGTGGTTGGACCGAAATCACCAAGCCGTTCACTTCATATATTGAGAACATTACAGGTGCGATTGACAACTTTACTAAACCAATCACTGACTTGGCAAAAGAGGCAATTCAGGCTCTCAAAGATGAAATCACCAAAATAACCAGTAAAGCTCTAGGGAATGCATCTGCATCAGGAAGCGCTGGTGTACCAGCTGGCGCATCGGAAGGTATGATGGAGCAAATGGTAGGACAACAGGCAGCGAGTGTACTAAGTGGTATTATGGCCGCGTATACCGCTTATGTTGTGGCTATGATGATCATTCAAATAGTTTGGAAGTGTGAAGAAGAAGAGTTTGAATTGAATGCAAAAAGAGCATTGAATAGCTGCACTAAGGTTGGTTCATATTGCAAATCAAAAGTGCTGGGAGCATGTATCGAAAAACGCGAAGCATACTGCTGTTTTAGCTCTCCACTATCACGAATTATTCAGGAGCAAGTAAGACCTCAGTTAGGAATGAACTTCGGCCCTGCAAAAGCTCCTCAGTGCGATGGTATTCCACTGGATCGTTTATCTGAGATTGACTGGACACAGGTAAATCTGGATGAATGGTTAGCTTTGCTGAGAGTTAATGGTCACTTTGACGATCCTGCTGGTATGACTTTAGACCGCCTTACTGGATCTGGTAGTGCGTTTAATGTTGATGGAACTCGACTTAATGCTCAAGAGCGAGCTGAGGAGAGATTGAAGGGGTCTGATCTCGATAAAACAAGAAAAGATGCGGGAGACTCCATCCTTCCAGATACAGGTGCTCCAGGTTATTAAAAAGACCAGTTGTATACACATTAAAGGCGCTCCCATTTTGAGCGCCTTTTTTCTTGTTTGAAATATTCGCTGAACCTGTTAGATTAAATCCATGAGGTTTGAGCGTTTCCCTCGGCATCCACCAGTGCCAAAACGTGATACCGCAAACCAGTTAACCTGAAACTAATGGCTGTGTTTGCGCGAGGTGGACGTAGCAAAAATTTTAAGCCAAGTGAAGGGATTAACTTATGGATACTCCATACCCAATTTATCCGTCTCAAACGGATGCATTCAAAAATATCGCCAAGTCATTTGCATCTCTTATAGCAAAAGAGTCCAAAACCAAAGTTCTGAGCGCATTCAAACGTAATGACTGGCTGGCTCAGTCTTTAGGCTATAAAGGACACGCAGATTTACTTCAATCGACTCAGTTTCGAAAGCAGGCCGACCAAGGCGAACCTTTAAGGTGCTTTCTTCACGAGAGCATTCGAACTGCGATCAGTCAAACATTCTCGTCAAAGATGCCAGATATACCTCCTCAAATTATTGAAAGGGCAAGTTTAGAAATGAATGACGCCGAAGTGGTTTTGTCTAATACTCACCCAGAAGCAAAATTGCCTATGATGCTTGATGAAGGGAGTAAGTATTTTTCTGGGTCATTCGAGAAAATACGAGATGAAATAAACGCTGCGGCAACGCGAAAAAATTATGTGCCTGTTCTAAAGCTCGATTTTTCAGAATCACCATTCAATGTATACGCAGTACTTATGGAACATTCTGCCCTAAAAGCATTTAAGGTAGATCCTAATCGCCGCGATGTAGAATTGATTTATCTCAAGCCCAAAGGTGATACATCTAGTAGTAATTGGAAAATTAGAGCTTCACTAGATGTTTGGGGAGCGGAAACGATCCCTGCTGACGTGCTAAATGACTGGTGTGTTTTCCGTGACTGGTTATTGCAATTCAATCTCGTTGGCCGTACTCATATCTCTGAGAGATTGAAAGATCATAGATTTATTACTTTCCACACGCAGAGTCATCCTGAATACACACTTGAAAAGTTGTACGGAGATCTGAACAGTGAAGAAGATAAAAATCTGTTGTACGCATTGTTAAACCCTAACAAACGATTGATGAATGATGAATCGTCACGAATTGATAGTCGTGGTAATGGCTTCAACAGTACATTGAAATACTCATCGGAAATTTTAAAGATGATTTCGGGAGAAAAGGGTAGCAACAACCAGCGAGGCTGGACAATTGATGGTGTGTTTGAAAATGAAGCGATAGAACACTATGAGCCCATTCAATCAGGTTATGCTTTCCGATTAAAAGGTATGTCCACGGTAGTTACAGTGACATTGACGCCGAACGCAGAGACTGGCTGGGTCGATTACAAGCTGAGTCACTACATTAAAACTCCAGAACAAATGAGCAAATATGTTCCAAGTAGACAATCGGGTGACTATCTTGAGTATGCCTTGCAACGTGGAGTAACAACGATTACCGATTTTTATAAAATCGCAGTACGCAATGGTCACATTCCAGATGACTCGTGGCTAATAGCGAATAGTTAAAGTTAATGATGACATTTTTGACTTTCACATGTGAAAGTGAGAAACACAAAAAAGCCCTTCTGTTGTAGAAGGGCTCTCAATAGATAACCGACATAAAGCGTTAAGCTGCCTTTTCATCTTCCCCAGATTCAGCATTGTCGGCTTCGGATGCAATTTCTTCATCAGTAGTTTCTTGAGTTGGAGCAGCTGCTTCAACTTCATCTTTCTTGCCTTTGGAGTGCGCTGAGATGCGAGCTCTCTTCTCAATACCAATAATTCGGCCAGCAAGTTTGATTAAGCGTTGTTGCCATTGATAAGTGGCGTCTTTGCGCTGTTTGCTTGTGAGGATACTATTTAGCCATAGAGTATCGACTAACAACATCAAGTTATCTAACTTGCGCACTAGGTGAGCAAATTGAGCTACTTGTGGTGAGTTGATCTCGATATCGTACTGGTTTGGGCTTGTATATTCTGGAGCGCCTTCAATTCCGTTGTCTTCCATCAGCTTTTGTAGCTGATTAGTGGCGGTATCAAGATCAACGGATACTTTCTCGATGTGCTCCTGGATGATGCTTTCTACTTGGTCAATTTCATCTTGTTCACCAATGATTCGCAAAATAACATCAATCGAAAACAGTGAATCGGAAACGCGCTGAAAGCTGCGTTCGACTACACGTTGAGCTTGCAGACTGTTCACTTTCAGCACTCGTTTGAATACAGGGCGAGAAAGGTCCGCATTGTTGCGCTCTTTTTTGGTTGGTTGTTGTTCCAAAGAGGTTTCTGCTAAGTCTGTCATTTCTTTCTCCTTCAATTGAATACAGATACAGATAAACGCAGATACAGGATAAAAGGTCTATTGACGAATCCTTAGCTACAAATGTGCCCAGAACGGGCAGATAGAACGATTTATTACATTTTACGAGAAGTGCTATAGTAAAGACTCTTTAGTCGCTCTGCGGCTTTATGTGAGATAGCTGGTCTCCACAAACAATCAGCATTAATCATATGCCGTATGGCATTTCAAAACCCAATCGGGGGAACAATACCCCGACCAAGGGTGTTGCTCCCCTTAGTTTTATAAGGAGTAACACCATGCACATCATCACTTTCGTTTTTGTTATCGTAGCTAGTCTTGGCGCATTGTACGTAGGAGCAATGGTATTTGCGAAAGCATTTACTTTTCTTGCGTTGCAGTTCCAGAACTTAGGTTTGTTCTTTTGGAACAAAGCGAGTAACAAAGCGCGGTCTGTACAGGCCGTTATCAAAGAAAAAGCTGAACAAAAAGCGAAAGCTGTTCAGACTGCTGTTGTTCCTGAGCCTGCTCAAGAACAACCGACTCCGGCTAAACCTGTCGATGAATATGCTTATCTAGAAATTCCAACGTATATCCGTAAAGGAAAAACGCTGGTTTGGTAAGTAGATCTTTAAGGGTATAGCTCAACCAAAAGACTTGACTGATGAGATGTACAACACGTACATCTCATCTTTCATCTCTAAAAATAAAAACCCTGACGGGGGCAACTACCCCGTAGGGGTGAGTTTGTCTCTGTCGTTTAAAAACGTTCAAAAAGGAGACAAATCATGAACAAAATTACATTTACTTTCTGGAAAGCCATCTTGAATGTAGTGCTGGGCTTAGGTACTGGTGCTGTTATTACTGGTGGTATTGGTCTTATGACTGGTGGTGTACATCCCGCAGCTGTGCTCGGAGCTAATGTCGCTGCTGTTGTTATGGGATTAGTTTTCATGGCAGCTTACGTTGTTGGTTCTATCATTCTGGTAGCATTTAGTGACAGTGGATAAATAGGCTCAATTTTGAGCTTAATTTTCGTTAGGATCTGAATGACACTTTGAGGACAGAACAATGACAACAGGAAGCCTGTTATATTTTTCGCTCATCTTGGGGGGCCTGATAGCTATCATTGTTATTGGGTTGATAACCAAGAAGATTGTAGAAAAAAAGTTAAACAAAAAGCACGATAATCGTGATCAGTAATTTAACCCTGGCGGGGGACCTACCCCAGAAGGGATAGGGTATCTCTGCTTAACAAGCAAGGTAACTTATATGAATACTGTACACTTTTGTGGATATGATTGTGATGTAAGAAAGATCCAATATCCAAATCAACAATTAGCTCTAGAGCTGGTGGCCTCGGACACAAAGAATAATAGTCAGCAAGGTATTATTCCTGGAGAGCCAGTTTGTGTTGCAACGGTTTGTTTGCCTGATTTCAAGTTCAAGCCACACCAGTCAGCGATCTCAGAGATTACTCTGAGTTGGCTGGTATTCTGGATGTACTTGAAGAAGCAAAAATTGTTAAACGCACAGGTCAGCAATTACCCACGGGGTATGTATCTGTTCCTGTTGTGAATGTGTTGATTTAGCTTTATAGCCAAGATAAACAAGCTCCAATGGGGCTTGTTTTCAAAGCATGTAGTGGTACGTGTTTTGAAAACAAGCGTCATAGGAGTCATGTATGGTAAAAAACATGCCAGTATCAGGTATTGCTTTTAGCGGTACTCAGGTATTTGGCGTTTCAAATTCAAAGCCTCCATAACCTGGCTCTTTGTTACACAATGAAGGACACAGGCTAAGGAGGACAGTTCATGCCAAGTAAGATCCAATACAAATTACGTCCCTTTTTATACAGCAATAGTTCACTGTCTCTGAGTAGCGTGTGTTTCGTTTTCCATTATGTAAATGTTCATTCAAAGCAAATTGGGTCAGGAGAATTATTGCATTGGGGATAAGATAGTATGAGAGTTCACTTGTATGATGATTGCGCGGGTGTGTTGTATTTAGCCAGTGGCCGAACGATATCTATCAATCCACGACAATTTTGTAGTGTTATTGAAGCTCAAGAGGTTATTACTGACTGGGCTAAGCGTTTAGGTATTATTGGTCAAAATGACACTATATCCGCGTATTCATAATCAAATTCGGCCCAGTTTAGGGCCGAACTTACCAAGTCTTTTTAGGCATACGACAATTATGCCTAAAAAGATTTTTGCTCTCATCTGAGAGTGAAGATGCGATAGCTGGTCGCTAAAAACAAACAGCAATTAACGTTAATTGAAATAGCCCAACCGGGCACACTTAGCCCGGTACGGGTCTAGGTGTGCCCACAACCAATTAGGAGCGCACCTATGTCTCAACAATATGCAAACTTCAAAGTACGTGATGTTTTTGGTATGCCGGATATTCCGGAAAAGATTCTCGCTAAAGGCTATGCCGATAGCAGCAATCCTTTTATTCCACAAACTCACGCCGATTACGTTTTCCGAAAGGAGTTCTTGAGAGAATGCTTAGCATTTTTGAATGATCCCTGCGGTGATGCGTACTATGTCACCGGACCAACAGGTTCTGGTAAAACTTCTGGCATTACAGAAATTACAGGGCGTCTCAACTGGCCTGTGCAACAAATTACGGCTAATGGTCGTTTAGAGTTCACAGATTTAGTTGGACATCATGCCTTGATTTCACCAAAGCCTGGAGAAACTCCCGTCATGCAATTCATGTATGGCCCTTTAGCAATCGCTATGCGTGAAGGCCATGTCCTCCTCATTAACGAGGTTGATTTGGTTGACCCAGCAGAGCTTTCCGGTTTAAACGACATTCTTGAAGGTCGTCCACTGGTTATCGCTCAGAATGGTGGAGAAATCATCAAACCACATCCAATGTTCCGCGTTATTGTCACTGGTAACAGTACAGGCTCAGGTGATCCATCAGGATTATACCAAGGCGTAATGATGCAGAACTTGGCCGCAATGGATCGTTATCGTTTCTCTGTTGTGCCATATATGGCAGAGCAAGATGAACGCGGCGTTCTGGAGCGAGTAGTTCCTCGTCTTCCTGACAACATTCGTAATGGTATGGTTCGAATTGCTAATGAAATTCGTAAACTATTTATGGGTGAAAACGGGGATGATGGACAAATCAGCATCACAATGTCTACGCGGACACTTGTGCGCTGGGCAAAACTAACGTTGCAATTTCGTGGTGCGCCAAATGCCATTGAGTATGCCTTACAACAATCATTGCTAATCCGAGCCTCAAGTGAGGAGAAAGAAGCTGTCATTCGCATAGCGAAAGACGTTTTCGGTGAGCAGTGGCGATAGGGGGATCTCATGGATACGCAAAACATGATTTGCAAACGTTACATCCGTGAACGTGGAACGACTATCGACAAGGTAATGCTTGGTTACAAGCCAGTTCAATGGTCCATCGATCCTGATGGGCCAACTGAATACCAATTGGTAGAGTTCTTTGAGTTAAACGGGTGGAAAGAGACTATCTTGCTCGATGGGCAGATAATCAGAGCCACCAGCTTAGATACGATTCCTGTCACCGTGAAAGAGAAAGAAAATCAGCATGTTGATGATCTGCTTAAAGAGGGGTACTCCTTCCTCGATGAAGTGCAGGTAAACGCCACAACAAAAGCTGTGTCTTCTCTTGAAGCCGAAACAGAATCAAAAGATGGTTACTCACTGAGCTGGTTGTTGTCATCGCCTGTTGATGCTTCAAATCATGCTCTACTCCGAGGGTTTATTGTCGGGGTCTTTACTGATGGTGCATCAAAGCTTGGCTTCGATGTTGCCAGAGAGAAAGGATCTCAATCTCAATTACCTGATGTTTTAATGAGAACCAATAAAGGGTATGAGCTAACTGTAAAAAGCGGCGCTAGCGAAAACACCATCTGTCCAACGATGTTGGAAGGTGCTGGGACGCTAACTGCTTCGGATGGCTATGAGCCTTTACTGATGTTCATTTATTTACAACGCAGATTTGAGCAGGAGTTTTTTAAAGATGATGAAAAACGCTTGGTTAAAATCTGTGGAGAAGATGGTGATCTGTTTATTTATGACGGATTTGATTCTTTGGAAGGAATATTTTTTGAGTTCGGATGGAATTACAACGAAGTTAGAGAAGCGGCAGAACGTCTTGGTTTAGTCGCCGAACTATTTCGATTGGATAACATTGATTGCGAAACCGAAGATTCCTATTTTTAACCCCTAGAGGGGCACTGTGCCCTAAGGGGTCATGGTGTCCCTTCCATCTCAACGGAGAGAACACCATGTCTACAAAACCAGAAACGAAATCATTAGTTGAAAGAATGGCTCAGCGGTTTGGGGTTGATGCTAAGAAGTTTTTTGAAACTTTAAAGCTAACAGCCTTTAAGCAGCGAGACGGAAGCGCACCAACTGATGAGCAGATGATGGCATTACTCATCGTAGCGGAGCAGTACAATCTGAATCCGTTTACGCGAGAAATATACGCTTTCCCCGATAAAAGCGGCGGCATAGTACCTGTTGTTGGTGTTGATGGCTGGAGCCGGATTGCCAACGAGCACAAGCAATTTGATGGGGTGGAGTTTGAATACTCTGAAAATCTTATTGAAATGCCCGGAGCAAAGGTGAAATGTCCAGAATGGGTGGAGTGTATCGTTTACAGAAAGGACCGTACACGGTCTATACGTATTCGAGAATATCTTGATGAAGTCTATCGTCCACCAGTCGAAGCAACGGGTCAGTACGGTCCTTACACTGTTATTGGCCCTTGGCAGACTCACACGAAACGACAGTTACGACACAAAGGCTTTATCCAAGGTCTGCGTATCGGTTTGGGGTTTTCTGGAATTTACGATCAAGATGAAGCTGAACGCATAATTGAAGGTGAAGCGCATGTTGTATCGTCAGAACAAACCACAAAACAACCAGCTGTCATTGAAGCCTCAAGTCCATTGGCCTTGGAGCATAAAAAGAAAATGGACCCACTTTTAAAACAACTTGCAGATAGAGCTATTGCGCAAAATGCGTGGTCAGCAACTCACGAGTATGTTGAAAGTCGGTTCTCTGGTGCCGAGTTGGAGTATGCGGTTCAATATTTGCGTGATGCAGAGATTGATAGCATGGAACCAGCTGTAACCCAAAAAGCTTCTATCCAGGAAAAGGGAAATGTTGACGATGTTCAATCTGAGTTACCAGATGAGCCGATTCAGCATGATCCTGATCCTATAGAAGAAGGTTTGCACGAACCTGATCCTGAACTGGAAGAGGGTGGTGACGGCAACTACTTTTAACCCCTTGCGGGGGAGTTCCCCCGCGATGGGGACTCCTCCTGTTAAATACAGGAGAGAGCTATGAAAATCGTCAATCTATCTCAAAGGAGCGAACAATGGTTGGAATGGCGTAAAGGTGGTATTACTGCTACTGACGCCTGCATCCTACTAAATCGTTCTCCTTATAAAACGGAATGGCGACTCTGGGCTGAAAAAACAGGCTATGCTCGTGAAGTCGATCTAAGTCTAAACCCTCTGGTGCGCCAAGGGGTTGAAAACGAAGATAAAGCAAGACGTGCATTTGAGGAGAAGTACAATGATATTCTCTTACCTGTTTGTGTCGAGTCAGTTCAATATCCATTGTTTAGAGCATCGCTCGATGGTCTACGAGGCAATGGTGAACCTGCTGAACTGAAATGTCCTAGCGAAACGGTCTGGAACGATGTTTGTTCTGAACTAAAAAACAGCAAGGCTTATCAGTTATATTACCCTCAAGTTCAACATCAGTTGTTAGTTACTGGTGCAAAGCAAGGGTGGCTAGTTTTCTACCGAAATGGGCAACTCAAGGAGTTTGTTATCACCCGAGATGAGCCTATGATAAAAGAAATTGTGGCTAAGGGCACAATCTTCTGGAAAAGAGTCACTGAGCGTAAAGAGCCTGAGAAAGACCCCAAGCGAGATCTTTTTATACCGCAAGGTAAGGAAGTGAACGAGTGGATTTACGAAGCGGAGCAGTACCGACTTTATGACGCAGAAATTAAGCAGTTGGAAGATAGGTTGCAAGCGTTGAAAGATAAGCGGCAACCTCACCTTGATAAAATGAAATCTTTGATGGGTGAATATTTCCATGCGGATTATTGCGGTGTAATGATCACTAAGTACAAAGCCGCTGGTCGGGTAAATTACCAAAAGCTACTTGAAGAAAAAGGTTCGAATATTAAGCCTGAGGATCTTAACTCGTATAGAGAGGAGACCTCAGAGCGTTACCGAGTAACGGTTACAGGCTCTGTTAACCCGAGGTACATTCAAGATGAAGAGGTTTTAGCCCCTTTAAACGATGTGTCTCTAGAAGTAGAGTCAGCCTATTTTTAGGCATAAATAACAAGCCCTTTGGGGCTTGTTTCTAAAGCATATCGCGTCAGTGTGTTTTAGAAACAAGCAACAAAGGGCATCTACAATGAAAACACAGAACTTCAAGCTCATGTACCTACATGGTGGCCGCTGGCTAGAACGTATCTACAAAGATACGATTTATGCCAATGTACAAAGAGTGGCAAACTCTTTCCCAAAAAGTGTTACCTGGTACATTGAGCCTATGTGAAATGTAGACATGAAAGGGGGAATGTATTCCCCCCCTTTTCCATTGAAGATTGCTTTTTCGGTCTTCAACGGAAAAGGACGAATTCTACTCTCATCGAGAGTGAAGACGCGATAGCTGGTCGCTAAAAACAAACAGCATCAAACTCATTTCAATTTAACCCAACAGGGGAGCTTCTCCTGTTCGGAGTTAGCCTCCTGTCTATTGCACTAGGAGGCAACCATGAAAAACTACAAGCTATGTTATAAAAAGAAAGGTTCTCCGAACTGGATGACCCGAGTATTTAATGACACCTTGTACGACAATGTTCAACGTGTTGGAAATTCATTTCCATCCACCTTTACCTGGATGATTATTCCTGCGTAACTCACTTTAACTTTATAGCCCAACCGGGCACATCATGCCCGGTTCGGGACATGGTGTGCTTTCACTTTGCTGGAGAATAAACCATGTCAAAAGTTAAACATCTCGAAAATCTATGCGTTATTAATGCTGATTTTGATATCTGGAGTGGGCAAACTCGTTTGTCTGCATCTGACTTTAAATTGGGTGCTGGTGGTGAAATTCCACCAGAGAAAGTAGCTCAATTAGGGTCGAAAAAAATCTGTGATCCAGCGAAGCTGAAAGGCTTTCATCGCTTGAAAACAGAAACTCGACGTTTTTTGCTTAGCTATGGTATGCCATTCATGAATGGCTATGCTGTACCCGTAGCAAAAACTGATGAGATTTGCGCCAAGTTGGACAAGATTGACGTCGAAGTTCAACAGTTAAAACACGAGTTCGTTACTGGCTACAACAATGCCGTTGATGAATGGTGTCGAGAAAACCCTGAATACGAGACTGCTATTCGTGCTGGAGCTCTTCCTCGTGAAGAAGTAGAAAAACGAATTGGTTTTGAATATCAGGTGTTTATGGTTCAACCTACTCAAGATGAGCAAAGCGCACACAGACTTAATCGTAAGGTTGAGGAGTTGGGCGATGATCTCATTGCTGAGGTGGTAAATGATGCCAATGATTTTTACAACAAACGTTTAGCTGGGAAGATGCATGTAGCAACAGCTACAGGCGCAACGCTAAAAAACCTACGTGATAAAGTGGATGGACTGTCATTTTTGAACAGCGCATTCACTCCGCTCGTTAGCCTGCTCGATCAAACACTAGCAGGGTACGAAAAGCACGGAGCTGGAAAGCGTAATATTGAAGGTATGTTCGTCTTTCAAATTATGGCCGCTGTATTAATCATGTGTGATCGCAAACGTATTCAAGAATACGCTGGTGGTTCGCTTAGTGTTGATGATGTAGCCAAAACCTTGACCAGAGATGAACTCAGCTCATTAGAGTCTGGAGCTTCTGATCAAGAAGATGAAAGTGAAGGTGTTGAGAGTGATGAGGCACTGGAACAACCATACGTTCAAACGCAAAGCCAAGAAGTTAACCAAGAAGATGGTGAACAAGTTAATAACTTAGAACCTGAAACTATTTTGGATGACTTCGAAGCGTTTTTGGCCAACCGCACATCCAGTGCAAACCAAGATGACGAGGAAGATGATGCTTTGGAAGACAAAAGCGATGTCTCTTCTCAGACTCTGTGGGATGCAGACCTAAATTGTGATGACATTCCAGTGGAAGACTATAGCCAAGACCCAGCAGATTATGTTGGCAAGGACTTTGGTCAATCTCACTCTAATGATCATGTTGTAAGTCAACCTGAACAGCAACCAACTGAGCTTGATGATCAGGATTGTTATTTTTAACCCCCTCGGAAGGGACAACCACCTTTCCGAGGGTGGTTTGTTTCTTCTGTCCAAATTGGAGAAGAAATATGTCTAAAAAACGTACTGTTTATAATGCTTTACCCATCGTAGCTGCTGCTTATGGCGAGAAGTTTGGTGTTAAAGTTGCCTTGGGGTCAGATACCGCAAGCACTGATGGTCAAACTATCGTTATTCCAAATGTTCCAGATGACTATCCAAATATGGATGCTGTTTGGGGCTACTTGGCACATGAAGCTGCACACGTTCGGTTTACGGACTTCAATGTAGAAAGGCGACGCGCCTTGCACGCTCACCTAACAAACGTCATTGAAGATTGTCGTATTGAAAGAGCAATGCCTGGGGTCTATCCAGGAACAGCTTTGACACTGCACGAGATGGCTCGATACATGCTTCAAGCAGGCCATTATGAACCCGTGAGAGATGAAGACCACCCGGCATCCATCCTGTCTGCATACTGCTTGTATTGGTTGCAAACAGTTGGTGTAGGTCAAACTGCATTGCAAGAGCGTTTAGATGGCGCAAAAGCTGTGTTTGAAAGAGTTTTCCCTCAAGGTGTTGTTGTAAGGCTTAATGCCTTGCTACGTAAATGTGTGGACGCCAAATCAACTGCAAACGCTGCATCTCTTGCTGATGACATCATTAAGATGATCGAAGAAGAGAAAGATAGTGAAGAGCAGCAAAATCCGAAATCTCAACGTGAGCAATCACCTGAGCAGAAGGATAAAAGTAGTGACGACTCTCAAAGTCCAAATGGGCAGGAACAGTCGTCATCTAATGGCAATGATGAAAATAGCCAAGAACAACAGGGTGGCAGTAGTGGAGCGCAAAGTGAGCAAAATGAAAATAGCCCCGAAGTTCAAGGTAATAATAGTGAAGAGAACGCGAGCGGTAACAGTTCTCCTCCTAATGCTTCTCAATTGCTACAACAAGTACTAAGCGCTGGAAACAGTGATTTGCCTAAAAATGCGCAAGACGCTTTGAAGCAAGAGCTGAATCTGGTAGCCCAGCAAGAAGGTGATGATCGTTACCAAACAGTACGGTCAGCAATGGATATCCATGATCACAAAGAAGCAGGGCAGCGTCTCAATGGAGATGTGAAAAGTACAACTTCAAAAATCCGACAGCAGCTTTATGGATTGGTGCAAGCCAGCCAAAGAACTGCTCATAGGAACCAAAGAAGTGGAAAGCGTGTAGACACTCGTCAACTACATAAAGTTGTCATTGGAGATACTCGTATTTTCCAGAGACCAGAAGCTAAGAAGCGCCCTAATACAGCGGTTCACATTTTGGTCGATATGAGCTCCTCAATGGATAGCCCTGCCGGAAACGGTAAGCGCAGGGAAGATATTGCAAGGGAAGCCTCTTTAGCTATTGCATTAGCTTTAGAAAGCATTCCAGGGGTTAATCCAGCAGTAACGTTTTTCGGTAACAACTCCAATGTTCCTGTGTACAGCGTTGTAAAGCATGGTCAAAAAGTACAAAACCAAACTGGTAAATTTGTCTTCAATTCACGCGGTGGTACACCGATGGCTGAGGGCATTTGGTATAGCGCATTTGAGCTAACCAAAACCAGAGAGGAACGTAAAATGATGATTGTTGTGACAGATGGTGCGCCGAACAATGCACTGGCTTGTCACAAAGTTATCGGACTGTGCGAAGCCAGTGACATAGAAATGATTGGTATTGGTATTGAAACTACAGCCGTTAATCGACTGTTCAATACGAACATTGTCATCGAGGATGCTGCGGATCTACAAAAAACACTGTTTAAGTTAATGGAGCGATCGTTGACCGCTTTTGCTGCTTAATCAGTCCATGTATTGGCCCTATCCCGTCAGGGACGGGGCCTATTCATTTTAGGCGTCTAACTCCCTGATAGGGGGATAGCGTTGTATATTATTAGGGAGTATTTAATCATGATTATTGGGTATCAAATTGAAGATAAGCATGGTCGTAATTGGCATGACAACATTGACCGCGCTGACAACCCCTGCACGGTTCTAAGTGAGCAAAGTGCCATTAAAGAACTTAAAATACTGCAAAAAACCAGACCTGAACGCGACTTTAGAATGATTGCTGTATTAGAGGGTGACATTGAGTATCCATTTTTTGAATGGTCACTTACTGCGGCTAACGATCAGTATAAGACGCTTGGTGTTAGCATTTGTCATATTCCATTAGATGAGCATGAAGCACTAAATGAGCTATCCTATGCTCCAGACTGCAATATGATAATGGGTCGAAATACTGGCTGGCTCATCAAACTGTACGATGAACCTGAGAACAATCTTGGATATAACGGTATGGGGGAAGAATTTCACAATATCTTAGTTTCGGCAGTTAAAGCTGGGTATCGCATGATTGAAATTGATGCTGATGCTCAAGTTCATGACCAGTTCCCAATATTTTAATAACATTTAATACGCCCAGTCTCTTATCTGGGCTTTTTCTTCACACACATTTTGAACCTGGTGGGCCAACTACCAGAAATAGGCGTCGGGTTTCCCGGCGCTTTCCTTGAGCCTTTCACTTTCACATGTGAAAGTCGAGAGATTCAAGGAAAGTGCCTTGTGCGCTGATGTGCGATAGCTGGTCGCCAAAAATAAACAGCATTAATTCACTTTTTATCACAGCCCTCGGGCACATCTTGCTCGACGGCATAGGTGTGTCCAATTTTTATGGAGAACAACCATGACTATCGCTCACACCGATACTGACTTGAAAATACAATCAGCTTTCCTTTGCGTTTTGACAGAGGGTTTTGATTATCCTACTGCACAAGATGCCTATGAGGCATATCGTGTGGCCGCAAACGTAGCAATCAAAAATCCAGAGAAGAAAATTTCTGATATGGGAATTAGCCTTTCTGGCCGACTGTTACCATCTCATCTCAAGACCTGCGCAGAGCTTGTCGATAGTGTTGACTATCTGGTTAGCACTATCAGTCTAGGGGTGGAATATTTTCTGGATCTTGCACAAGGCAAACACAGCTTGTTAACGGACCCAGAAAGCCTCATTGAATTAGATGGGGATGTGTTCAGAATCCATGAAACTAAACTTAGTTTGATGTCCATTGAAACTCCGTTGGAGCGTCATATCCCCGTTACCGACCTAGAAACACAAAAAGTTTATGGTTGGACTATTGATGGGGTTCTCGATGTTATTAACCGAGAAAGAAGTCCTGATTGGAGTGATTACACTGAAACAGATTGGGTTGAAGGTTGGAAGGAGTGGGTGGTTCCGGAAGGATACTATCAAATCCAAGAAGAAGATCTGAGACCTGACTACTTCACTGATAACAGTTCTGAGTTGTCGGATGAAAAAGTGTTTACACGTACTAAATCTGTCCAAAAAGAACCAAATGGTACTTTGACGGCAGGTGATGTATACGACTCAATTCATGACGATATGAAGGCTGTAATCGACGGCCCGTATCTGATTAAAGCTAATGGTGCATTAGTGACAGATACGGAACTAGAGGAGGTTTGCTTGACACTCTATTTTGGCGAAAAATACAGCCAAAGTATCATGATCAACTTTGATGAAATCTATAACGGCGTATTCCATGATGATACGACAATAAGTTTTTATTCAGGTTCTTTAAGTGAGCGACTCACATTAACTGTTGAAAAAATGCAGGTTGGTGTGAAGGCGAGCGGAAACATTCTTTCAATAGGTGAAGTCCACTACAACGTCTTTGACGCAACAGGGGAGCATGGAGCTGAAAATGCACTTGAGGCAATGAAAGCTTTGGGTAAACCAATGTTGTCGGCAGAGCAACTGTATAGCTCTCTCAAAGAGTTATGCTCAGAGACAAAAGGGCAATTCCAGATTATGGAAGCCCGGATCTAATACATTAACCCTAACGGGGCAATCACGCCCTGGTAGGCGTTGGTTGCCTCTTCAATTTTATGGAGACAGCCATGAGCACAAAAAACGCACATAAAGCAAAATACCATTTCTATTTCACGACCGCTGTACTGAAACATGCAGAGGACAACCACATCAATATCGGAGATTGTTTTGGGTATGGTGAAGATAACTTTGTTGTAGATCTTTATCCATATTCAAACCTCATCTATAGATGTGATGTGTTGACGAAATAGAAAGAGCCCCAAATAAGTGGAAAGAAAGTGAACTATTTGATTTGGTTGATAATCTTTCAGATTGTTTTTGGGGAATTATAGAGCGAGAAGGGTATGACGAGATGGATGCATCAATGCCATGCTTGGATGAGTTTGAGCTAGATATCAAACGCGCTCTAAATGTATTTGTAGGAATAAATTAAATCCTAAACCCTAAGGGGCCATCAAAGCCTCTAGGGCATTGCTGGCCTCTCAATTTTTAATGGAGGCCATTATGGCAATCGTAAAATTTAACATGAAAGAAGTACAACTGCTGGTGGATGAGCTTAATAAGACGAAAAGTTATTCACCAACAATGGATGATCTCTTTAAGCCTGCTCTATACAAAACAGGCAAAGTTGTTGATTCCAATGGAAACGATGAGGAACACAAAGATTTTGGATGGCCGGACTCCAGCCAGATAGACAAGTCTTTAGTCGAACCGCAGTTGCTATTGGTAAAAGATCAAGGTTTGTATCTTCTGAACAACGCAGATGTAAAAGAAAGTCCTCGCTCAAGAGGTGCTGTTGTCTATGCTCACGGATGTAATCCTGACAAAGATGACGACTTTTACGAAACTGCTCGAATGATATTTGGTGGTGATGATGGCAGCGTATCCATTCCGGTAGGTTGGTTTGACTTAGCGTATAAAGCTAATAAGCGTTATTTCAAGTTAAACGTTGCGCCAACACAAATTTCACTTGTCCTTAAATAACCCTTTCGGGGCCACTTGCTCTGAATGGGCAGTGGTCTCTATTAACTGGAGAATCACAATGACTACACTCGCATCCTTAGAATCAACGCTTAATCATGACATGGCAATGCGCCGTTTCTTAGATACTTTAAACCGTAATGAAATGGAGCGCTTATCTGGTGAGATTCACGCAAAATTCTACTGGAATAAGCGTAATCCACAGTGGTATAGCAGTGACAATGCTCGCTTATTTGCACTGCTGAACCGTGCCAAACGCATCATTAAGAAGCGACTTAAAACAGGACGAGTTAAACCAGAACAAACAGAGCATGGTTCGATTATCGAACGTAGTCACTTTCCACTAGGAGATACACTAACCTTTTGGAATTGCTACCTGAACGACTCTTGGAGAATTGCTCATCAAGACTCGTCATATAGTGCGTTCTGGTATAACGAGCGTGAGCTCAAATTGTGTACCTACTGTGAAGGTGATGTGGTCTTTATGACAGCTCCCAATAAGGAGATATATCGTAAGGATTACGAAAACCTTGATGCATGGTACACCGACAACCTTTAACCCTATAGGGGCACCCATTGCCCCTATAGGGAGCATGGTGTGCCCACCACAAGGAGGACACACCATGTTTACTACATCTGTTTGCTCTTACCCGAATCGTGGTCATTATGGCGACAACAAGTATCGAGGTAATTGCACCGGACACATCATTAAAGACTTTATTGAGTCATATATGATGAAACCTAATGGCTTAGTTGTTGACCCTAGTATTGGGGGAGGAACCAGTACTGATGTGGCAAATGAACTCAAAGTTCGTTTTATTGGTACAGACTTGCATCAGGGGTTTAATTTGCTGCGAGATGATCTGTCTGCATTTCTTGGGGAGCCAGCCCACCTTATTTGGTGGCACCCCCCTTATGCAGACATGATCACTTTTTCTGGCAATATGTATGGTGAACCCAATAAATGGGATATGAGCCGTCTATCGTTGCCAGAGTTCGTGGAAGCTCTAGAATTAGCCATTATGAATATACATGATGCCTGTGAACCGGGAGGTCACTACGGTATTTTGATGGGAAACCTTCGACGTAAAGGCGAGTATTATAACTTGTCCAGTCTGGTTGAGCGTTTGGCTCCAGGTAAACTCGTTGATGAGATCATCAAGGTACAACACAACTGTGTCTCTGACCGGACCAACTACAGCAATAACAGTAAGCTGGTTCGTATCGCCCATGAAAAGTTACTGGTATTCAAAAAGCAAAATGCATCATCATCGCTTTCGCTTATCCCAGTAGCAGATAAACGTGCGGCCAATATGGTTGGAGTTACATGGAAAGCAGTGTTGCGTCGAGTGTTACAGGGTAAAACCTTATCGTTAGATGCCATTTACCAACAAATTGCACCTTACGCGAAACACCGACAAAACGAACACTGGCAAGCCAAGGTTCGTCAAGTGCTGCAAGATGAACGATATTTTGTTCGAGTGGATTCTGGGGTTTATACCCTAACAGAGTGAAAGCTAATGTTGACACCTAGAAAGGGCAGTTCCACATTAGAAAAATTCTCGAATTTATGTCGAAATACTCTAATACTCCGAGAAATCGGAGTACGTACCGTTTCAGGGTAATAAGCGCAGGGGGAAACGCCCCCTCGCTTTCCAAAGCAGTTTGAACTTACAAAGAGACTTTTTTGGAAAGTGCCTTTGGTGCTTGAGTACGTTAGCTGGACGTCGCAAATAAACAGCAAAATCACATCTATTAACCACCCTGGCGGGGCATGTTCTCCTGCTGGGAGTCATGCTCCTCAAATAAGGAGTATGACAATGCATGTCAACTTACCAGCCAGTACAAGTACGTTACTGGTTCAACTAGAAAGAAAAGGTATCGCTATTGAGTCGCAATGCAGAAATGGGTATTGCGGAGCATGTCGGTGCAAGCTGGTAAGAGGGAACATTTCTTACCGTGCTGAACCTATAGCATATCTTAATGATGGTGAAATTTTGCCTTGCTGTGCTACAGCAACGTCAGATGTAACTGTCGATATCTAACCCCAACCCTGAGGAGCTTTAACCTACGGGTTGGGCTCCTCTTTACAAAGAGGAAATATGTATGACCAATCAATACCATCACGATTTTTACCGCAATAGCACTTTCCCTGTTGTTGTTTATGAATTGTGTGACGAGTCATTAACCATCAAGCCTGTAACAATTGAGGAGTACGGTTTAGCCACTCCAGATTGTACAGAGGAAAGCATTCTTTACTATGCGGAAGGCAAACGTTGCCGTTCGTCTGTAGAACACTTCTTCTTAACTCGTAATGATGCAGAAGAAGCTCTAGAGCGTTTAAGAATGTCCTTAACCACCAAGCCAAAATTAGAAGAACTCGCATACGCCCAAGCAACTGCTCAGTACCTGTCAGAATTAGGAAGTGCTGACAATTGGTTCATGGCTTACGAGTACCTAATAGAATGCGTTGAGAAAGGTGAAGAGCCCGATTTAACTGCATGGCAACCATTTGAACATTGGGAATGGAAAGATATAGCAGATCGTATAGACGATGAGGCTCAATCTATTCTTTCTCTGTTGAAACAGGTGTTAAAACTTGCGAAAGAGGGGATCGTTTATTCGGCCATAAATGACACACTCACAATGGATATGAACCAGCTATGTATGCAAAGCATGGTAGAACTAGGTGCATGTCAGGAGGTGTCCAATGAAGCTGAATAAACGAATAGCTAGTCAAGATGAGCATGGTCGTATTGCCAATATCATTAAATGGTGTAAGCGACACAACCAAACGATCAATGGCTTCCCTTACGGGGATGATTTGGTTGGTTCGGATGGAATTCATCTTGAATTGTTGGTCCCTCAAGGTACTTCTCCTGAGAAGTGTACCGATGCTTTGGTTCAAGGTTACTCAGAGCGAGATGTCGTAACCCATGCGGTGATTGAATGTCCCGCAGATTGGTTTAACGCCAACCTTGAATCTAGGCATTAGATACTGGCTTATAAACTCAGGGAGGTGAGTTATGACCATGCCAAATTCGCAACTAGTTATGTTTGCTGGAAACAACGTGGAAACTGTAGAGGAAGTTCGCTCGATGCAGCTGGCCGTTAGATGTGATGCTTTAAAAGCAAATTCATCGTCGGAAAGAAAAGAGCTCGAATCATTGGAGCTTTGGCTGGAAGAGCAAATTAACTCTCAGATTGTTGGATTTTAACATATGAAACTTAACCCCAAAGGGGCATACCTATGCCCTTTTGGGAGTGGGTTGCCTCTCAATTAAATTTTTAGGAGCAACCCGTGAATACTGCAAGCGTATTAACCTACGATGCACAATTACAACTCCCCTTCATTTTTGATGATCTGCTATTAGAAAATGATGAAGAGCCGATTGAAAAGGTTACTCCCTTAACAATCGTAGCATCATGTTCTGATCGTACAGTCGAGCAAGAGTTTGAAACTGAAATCGAAACCTGGACTGATGGGCAGATTAAAGAGCTAAGAGAGGCATTTTTGCGGTATAGCTTAAATGTCCTTGCTGACGGACGCTCTGGTAAAAAAGCAAAAGATGAAGCTTATGAATGGTTGAACTCTGATGAAGTTCATCCATTTTCATTTGTTACCTGTTGTGTGTTATCTGGTTACGACCCTGATGAAGTGCGTAACCTTTGCCAATACACACTCAGACAGTTAGCTAAAAGAAATAAGTAGCCACCAGGAGGGGGATCACCTGCTGGTGGACTCCTCCAAGTTCGAGGAGATTACAATGACTACTTCACTGAAACAGAAAGCAATTGGATTGGCCGCTGCACAAGTCCTTAAATTCAATAATGAATATAAAGGAACATGGTATGACGGCTATTTGCTTTTGCTGGAATGTATGCAGCAAGATCGAGAACCTGAACATTGTGCCATCAGAGATGATGTTGAGTTTTGGTCATGGCATGAGGTAGTGCAATTCATTGATAAAGAGGCTGAAAACATTTGGAAGCCGATGGAAAATGAATTGGCTGACACCAAGCAACTGATTGTTCATGATGCTGCCTCGGGACTTGATAAGTTCTGTGGTATCGACGTTGAACGCTTCGGTGAGCTTGATAAGGCGTGTCAAACTATCGTTCTAAACAAAGCGGTAGTACTTGCTGTAGATAAGGTAAATCGAGATGAACCTGAGAGTGAGCAAACTAAATTCCATGTTCGTTCATATTCTGGACGGTTTATGTATGGTCGTACTTGTCTTGGGATAGATGTCCCCCCAGGAAAAGATCTTTCAGCAGTGGCAAGTTGCATGGGAAATTTATTCAAATTTCTAGGTACACCACGTCAAGATCAAATGGGCAAAGGTACAATCTATTATTGGCCGAATATCGAACAATGTGAATCACACGATGTAGCCTTGTAGGAAACTATAAGGTAGAAATAACAAGCGCAGGGGGAAATGCCCCCTCGCTTTCCAAAGCAGTTTGTACGTACATAGAGACTTTTTTGGAAAGTGCCTTTGGTGCTTGAGTACGTTAGCTGGACGTCGCAAATAAACAGCAATATATCAACCCTGACGGGAGAGCCTCCCGTCGGGAGCTCTCCGTCAATAACCAATAATTGCATGGAGAAGATCATGTCTAAAAACACTAACGATATTTTTACTAATCGCACCCCTTTGGAGTTCTGTGTTTATCCCAAACTAGACCGATGCGTTGGTCTACGTATAGGCTATCCACACTGTCGAGAAGGTGCCAATGGCGTTGTCTGTGAGGTTGAAGCAGAATATCCCACACTAAATACTCATTCGAGTGTAGCGTGGCCTCTGGTTGAAGAACTGAATAGCTACACCATCAAAAAACAGAAACAGATAATCGAGGATATTGATGAGGCTGTTGCTGAACTTTTAATGCACAAAGCCAATCTTCTAGAAAATATTCTAAAGCTAGAAGACGGTGAACTTGATTTAAACGAACAAGCGAAAATGCGCTACGAAGAAAACAGTAAGTCTTCTGTCGCGTGATTAGACTGCTATAGGCAAGGGTGATAACCAATGAATGTAGATCAGTTTATTGACGTGATGGGATTGCGATGCCCTGAGCCATTAATGGTGGTTCGTCGTGCAATTCGTCGTATGGGGCCAGGAGAAACACTCGAAGTGAAAGCTGATGACCCAGCTACCACGAGAGATATACCTGACTTTTGTCGCCACATGGATCATCAACTTGTGGAAAGCGAAGTAACCTCTCCCCCATACAAATACATAATCAAGAAACAAATATAAACCCCATAGGGGCGGAAACGTCCTATGGGATAGTTCCGCTCCTTTAATTTAGGAGAAAGGCATGTATATATCGTTACGAGGTCTAAATCACGAGCAATTAAAGTCCAAGATTATCGACCATCGAACAAAGCGCTCATACACTGTTGAAGAGGCTAATACCCCACTACCCAAACAGTCTATTGTCGAGGTAGGACGGCTTTCCTGTGTGTACACAGGTAAGAAATTGTCCCCAGCAGAAGTAAACGCTTATAACGGTTTTACTGAGGAATACAATCGCAGCACATGGCGGCCAGATCAGGATTTCCTCCTAGATCAGAGACATCGCTTATATCATGCAATTTGCCTCGACAACCTTAAACTTCAAGAATCTGCCTAAACCTATGAGGTAGTTCATTTCAAACACTAGCCCACGGGCGCACTTGTGCCCGTAGGGTACAGGTGTGCTCTTTATCTAAGGAGACACCTATGGCCGCTAAATTTATTGAGTTTGATTCACAAAAAGAAGCTATAAATCATCGAGCTAAAGCGGGGGGCTGGATTTTTTCAGCTTTCAGTGGAAAAGCGATATGGTTTAACACGACATTCACACCTCACAAGATTCTTTTATTGTCTTTCCTGCGTTTGAAGCTCTGGCCTACGAATTAGGCCGAAGCTGCTGGCAGCTGGCGGACAAGACTCCGGTACTAGTCGAAGTGGTGGATACCGAGCAGCCTTATATCGGCGGCGAAGACTTCCACTGGGCTCCGGCTTTAATCGAACGATCAGGAATGCTCAAGCTCGCACCAGCAGGTGAAGCCTTGGGTATGCCTATCAATGTAATGAACAATTCGGTCTATTTCGCTGCGGCGGATGGTCCGGACACAAGTTGCGGTCATCAACCAGCAAAATCAATTCCAATCCAAATGGCTGGAGATGAAATTCGCGTTATGGCCGCTTAACACTACCAATAGCTGAGGTGATTCCCAGAAGGGGTTCCTCAGCCTTACCAGGAGAAATCTATGTGTAAATTATCTATTTATCGTGCTGAACACGGTTCGTATACGGAAGCTCTAAAATGTGCAGCTGTTTACCACTCAACAGGGGATGAGCTTGAACCTGAATTTGTAGATGGTCCAGCTGGTAGAGTGACATATTTAAGTGATATGTATTCTGTCATACAAACAGTTTGCAACGCAGCTGGCCGAGACGATTTGGTCTTCGGTACAGTCATAAACAATATCTTTTGGGAGTTGGATGAGTTAATTGACCACTTTGAAAAGGTAAACCAGTGGCCTTGTGAGAATTACCCTGAGAAGGTTGAAAAGCTTGCTCAAGATGCTCACAAAGGATGTGGACTGATTTATGAACTCTTCGCAAACCGGTATATAGATGCGATTGATAACCTTGTTCTCGACTTACCTAAAGGAGTTAAAGAACAGGTTATCAAGCTTGCTGAAAATTACGGTTACGAAGTCATTACAGCGGAGCAGCAAACTGAAAGCCATGAAGAGCATTGGAATGATGACGTTCATTATTGCTCCCACGGCATAGATGCAAATTGCTGTCCGGCTGGTTGTGGCGATATTGATGATGGGCCATATGACGAAATGCAAGAACCCAGTGGCTATAACGAAGCCGGGGTGATTCATTCACGTATAGAAGGCATCGTCGGAAATATTAAGCAGGGAGAAACTATATCTCCATTAGATTGGTGCATGTTGAAAAAGTATGTCCATGATAATCCAGATGCGTGTTCTTGGTACGATGATTGTTTTGTTGAGCCATTAAATGGTTCACGAGAAACAGTTCGAAGTGCAGGAGAGCTTGTTAAGTATCTTCAAAGACAAATTCTGGATGCTTGCTTCGATTTTCGTTTAAACAAGCGAGTTGAAGCAGCGAAAAGTGAAAATGGTATTTTAATTCATTGTTCTTTATGAATTAACTTACTCTAAGGTGGATGCGGAGCTTGATAGCTCTGCATCCTTACCTCTTGGTGTCATTCTTGACATTTTCTAAAGGCGTTTGTTAGAGACGTTTTTGGAAAGTGCCTTGTGCGCTGATGTGCGATAGCTGGTCGCCAAAAACAAACAGCATTACTAATAACCCTACCGGGGATAGCTCTCCGGCAGGAGGCTATCTCCAAAAACTTATGGAGATATAGATATGTCAAAATTCGATCAAATTGCAACCGTACACAAACTGACAGTTGTTAAACAAGCTGATGAGCATGACTCAGAATTCGATGTTTACTTGTGTGAAGACCAGTTCGGTAACGAATGGGCTTTATCAAAAGAAGGAGAACCTGAGTATGCCGAGTGGGGTGTTTATAATTACATCGTTCGCAACAATGTTTGTATGATCACCACGCCAGTATCAACGCCTTGTATGTCTTGGGAGCTTGCAGATCTTCCCAAAGACTATAAAGGTGAACTACAAGTCGGCATGTCAATTGTCTGATACCTATTAACACAAACCCACAGGGGGAACTGACGCCCTGTGCGGCACAGCTCCCTCTCTAACTCTGGAGAGAGAAATGACTAAATTAAACCGATATGCACTACGAAGCGCGGTAGAGAAGATCGACGGATACTATCTGCCCCGCCCACACGAGCGCAACAAGACTGATGCTTTTGAGCGAGCTAAGCACGATTGCTTAGCAGCCTTACGCCAACAGATTCAAAAGATTGAGTCTATAACGTTTGAACAGTTCACCAGTAAAGATTCGCGCAAGTAGGGAGTAGTGTCATGACAGAAGTGAATAAAACAGAGCGTACTCCAGAGCAAATTGAACTGATCTGGAAGCACACTCATAAAGATATGAAAGGCGTCTCAAATGGTGTGAAAACCATCGTCTACCCAGCTCCTTATAGCTGTCTCGGAACGGTCGAAGACCTGCCTGAGGATGCGTACCAGGACAAGCTACGCTATGCCCGGTACAAGGAATGCTGTGAGAAACGAGATGAGAAGCTGCGGCCAATCATGGTGGAGCATGGTGTCATCGAGCACTTCGATAGCACAATGCAATGGCGTGACGAGCTCGACGACGTAGCGGTGTTTGCTGGATTTACTCTACAGGGTGAAGCTCTGGAAGCTCTGCTGACGGACGTCAAAGCTGCTGACATTACATATCCCAAAACAGCCGGGCTCAAGTACCTTTGATCTGGCATGTAAATTAACCCCAGGGGGAACAAGCGCCCTCTGGGTACTTGTTTTCCCACAACTAAAAGGTGAAGGAAAATGAAAGCATTAACCAGCCAAGAACTAAATATGGCTTTGGCCGCGTTACGTTGGATGCAGGAGACGATGGAGCAATCGAACCCAAAGGAATTGTCTGATTTCTTTGCAAGACTTCCTCATTTTACTGACGAAAAGCCGTTGAGCGGAGAAGAGATCGACACGCTATGCGAAAAGATGTACTCGCTTGACAAACCAGCCTTGCAAACTGATATAACCGATCTGGTCGATGGGTTAGGTGATAAAGTCTCGGCCTCGGTTGAGATAGGCAATATCGGTGGTGAGCTTTTGCTAAGTGCTAAAGGCTACTCAGATTGCAACTCTGAGGATAACGTTGGATTTCCATTGTTGATAGAAAACAACGCTGGAAATCTCCAATTGCGGGTTTGGGCTGATATAAATAAAGAAGATCCGACGCATGTGATCTCCTTACAAGGAGCAAAGAATGAGATGCGTCAGGAGTAATGCTCAATGAGCGGTAAGTGTGGGAATATCCCCGCACTTTCCCAAGCATCCTAGAGCAGGATTCTTCGGAAAGTGCCTTTGGCGCTTATGTGCGATAGCTGGTCGCCAAAAACAAACAGTACTTATTGTAACCCGCGTGGGGATAGTCCCTGCCGGGGGCTATCTCCATTCAACATGGAGATGACAATTATGAAAATTGAATCTGTAGTTCGTCTTCCAATGGAAGATTCAGGTTTAGGTCACAATATCGTCCGGTTAAATAACCGAAACGTAGACTCAAAGAGAAAAGATCCTAATCGTTTCTTTCGACGTGAGCCAGTAGTGATCTATAACCCCGATAACGGCACAAAAGTAATTCGATATGTAATGGGCAACCCAGGAACAATGTCGATTACCAAAAATGCTGTTGGTCTTGATTACGATGCCGTTGATGCTCTTGGAGTGAAATTTAAAGAAGAGGTATCACTGGAAATGCGGAGAGCTCGCTGGTGGGAAATTTACCAGTGGTTCTGGTTCCACCCTGACTTCTCTATTCGCTTATCAATCCGTCTTGGAGTGGTAGGCGCATTACTCGGCATTCTTGGTTTTTTCACTGGGATCACTCCCATCATTTTAGGCTAACGCCTATCCAAAAGCTCAGAAGCTCCAGAAGGGTGCTTCTGAGCCCACTCTAGAAGGAAATAAGCTTATGTATCAATACGATCATAAAAAACGAAATATTATTGTATCGGTTTTGACTGTTGTGGGTAGTTTGTGTGTTTTGGTGCCGCTTTTGGTCGCCATTTCGTTTGACTGGCCCCCGTTACTTACCGATATGGCCGCATGGTTTGAGAATGCAAAACAATATGCAGTAGCGCAGTTCTGGGGGCTCGTATTTGGAGTGCCTTGTTTATACATTGCATATCGCATTTATAATTGGCTGCCGATCATTCCTTAATATTTCAATATCAAACCCACGGGGGTGTATGTCCCTGTGGGGGCGTGCGCCCTCCATACTTTTTACGGAGGATACTATGCAACATCAACTTGACATGCTTGCGTCAGTTTGTGCTGATGAAACACCCGTTATTCATTCGCGCTGCAAATATTGCCAAATTTGGCGGTTCAGCAGCAAAAGTAGTGATCACTAAGCACGGTGGAGAGCTGTATGTGATCAAACACTGGCTGATGTCTGATGTGATTAGTGGCTTAGTAAACAAAAACCCCGGCATTTTTGCTGGGGTTTTTTACTTATGAGAACCAAACGCCCTAAAAGGGCAAATAGACGTTTCGTGAACCATTTGGATTGGCGATAGACTAAAAAAAATGTCGGCTTTGCTGACGTTGAAAGGTAGCTGGCCTACAAGCAGCAACTACATTCTGAATGGAATACATTCCATCAGAAATCTGATTAAATATTTCGGTGTCAGGCCGAAAATACACCTCAAGAACAGTCCACAAGGACTCTCACAACTTAACCCACATGGGTACACGGGACCTATGTGGTAACTGTGTACCCTTCAAACTTCATTGGAGGATACTATGTCAAATTCAAACTATGGATTCCTAGCACTTGCTTTGCGTCAACGATTGATAAAACGCTGGTCACTGATGCATTCAGTACAGCCTGAATCAGTCTTGGAGCATAGTGCTACCGTTACGTTGCTTGCTCTTCTCGCTGGTCATGTCGCAAACCAAAAGGGGAACAAGGTCGATCTTGCCAAAATGCTTTCCCACGCAGCACTACATGATGTAGCCGAAGTTCTCTGTCAGGATGTTGTGACGCCAGTAAAAAAGGCTAATGACACTTTGGCGAGGGAGTTCGAGCGACTTGAAAAAGCTGCTGAGGAGCAGTTAATTCACACGCTACCTTTGGAGCTTCAAGGTGCAGTCGCGGAAGCATTTGCCCCAGGTGGCTATGAACAGCAACTGGTGAAAGCCTGCGATACCTACGCTGCATATATCAAGTGCAAACTTGAAGTGGCAGCTGGCAATGCGCTGGAGTTCCAAGATGCTCTCGACAAGATGATTGGCGTTGTATCTCAGTTGAAATCTGATTTCCCTGAGATCGAAGCAATAGATCAATGGTTCGGTGCTGGACTTAACTTGTCAGTAGATAAATTGCTGTCATGTAGCGATGACGAAGGTTGCTACATCAAATTTGTTACTGATCAGCGTCCGGGAGAGCCAGATATTCTTGCTGGAAATGAACAATCAGATCTTATTCTGACAGATCTCGAAGGCAAAGAGCTCAAACGAATCAAGCCAACTGCACCTTGGACTCATGAAACACTTTCCATGTTAACCATCTCTTCGGAATGGGCCCGTATGGGAGTTGAGGCATACCTTGGAAAGCAGTGGGTTGGGAGTACCGAAGTATGAATAATAATGACTTCAAACTAGTACAAAGAAATACAGATGAATGGGACAAAATGTGGAACGAATTGGCCCAACATCCATTAAATAATGGCGACGCGGTTTGTGAAGAGTCAGTTACTGGAGAGTGCTGGCAATACATGGGTACGCAAGGTGGTAAGCACAATTTTCGCCACCGCTGTCACCCTAAAACAGGTTGCCGCCAATACCTAGATATCGACGCTGTGACCGTATAAGTAAACCAATCTTTAAACCCTAACGGGGCATCAAAGCCCCTTTGGGGCCTTGGTGTCCCTCAATGACATATTTGGAGGATTCCATGTCAATTTGTGATGAAGCAATGTCTAAGGCCACTAACAAAGGCTATTTAATAACCGCAGAAGGCTGCACTCCAGTCGATATTCCAAAAGAAGACGGATTACAAACTATGTATAAGCTAATCGGCTGTAGCATGGTCCAGAGCTTTGATTGGGAGCTATCGAATGGAAAAACAGTCAGTCTTTATCTTGATGAAGAAGGACTGTTCAGTAGCGGTATCAAGCTCGGTTGTATATTACATGGTGCAGATTCACCTGTTGTAGGCAACATCATCGTGCTGGGTACTCCAGATTACAGCGATGGTGAAGGTTATGACACTTCTGCACCGGAAGACTTTGAAGAGCATCAGTTGATCGCTCGGAAAGGTCTTTTGGACATCTGTGCTTAACTATTAAATCCGAAATCATTAAAACCCTAAGGGGGCACCAATCCCTTAGGGGGAGGTGTCTCCTCAAAAAAACAAGGAGATAGCTATGATTAAAACTCATTTCAATAACCAACTGAAAAAACTTGGCTACCCAGAAGGTCTGACAATCGAGTACAGCCTTAGTTACTGTCAAGGTGATGGTATGAGTTTCTATGGAAACCTCGATGAGGATGATGTAGAGAAGCTTATGCTGCGAATTTATGACCCAAATACAGCAGGTGAAAACGCCGTACTTCGCGTAAAAAACCTTTTGGTTCGTAAAGAAGCATTATCTATGTTGGAAATATTAAGGGAAGCAGATATAGGATGTTGCAGAATGTCGATTGAGCGAAACTCTCATGGGCATCGGTACAGCCACTATAACTGCATGGATCTTTGTCATGAAGTCGATTTTGAAAGTTTCTCTGAGGAGCATTTTGAAGCGATTCGTGCCGCTGGTCTGGTAACAGGTGAAGTGACTGATGAGCACATCACTAGATGGCAAAGCATTTGGAACGACTTTGTGAGTCGTCTCGAACATGACATCAAATCTACATCCCAACAGCTTGAAGCCGAAGGCTATGCGCTGGTGGAAGGTACGCCATACGAAGAAGTTGTTTCCTGGGAGTTTAATACAGCTGACTACACAGTCCAGCTTAAAGAGCATCCCGAGCATGACTTTGATATTGGATGCTGGGACGAAGAGTTAGCATTACAAACAATACAGGATATTGTTGATGGTAAGCAGCGCTATCTGAGGTTGGAAGCTAAGATCCTCGACCGAGAGACGGAAGAGGAACTAGCATCTGAATCTATAGGTGGCCTGGTTATAGATGTTAATGACAGAAGTTATGGAAGTTACCGCCGCGAATTGGTCAGTAATGCCATAGCAGAAGTTCGTAAAATACAGCTCAAAAATGCTATATCAGAACATCATCAAATGCAGGAATCGTTAGTTCGTAAAGCGGCCTAACATTTTTACTTAACCCTAGAGGGGGGCTTGCTCCCCTTGTGGGGCAACCCCCTTCGATTTAAATAATTGAAGGAGAAACACTATGGGATTTTTTAGCTGGAAAACGTGTGATTCAAAAGAAAGCATCTCGAATGTATATTCTGGACGTCAAGTTCGCACTGTTTACTTACTACAACCTCATGGTCAGAAACCATTACAGGAAAATGCTTACGAGGGCTATGGCATATTTGGTGGAGTCAACGCCCATGTCTGGCTGGCAAAAGCAAACTTAGATAAGAACATTGCATCTGGAATGGATGACGAAACTTTGCGGATCATAGGGGTTTATCTGAGCTGTGGCTTTGATTTTTACCGAGATAAGAACAAGCAAGTTTATGCTTGTTCAGACAAGGTGATGGTGATAGAAGCTCTTGGCTTGTTTGACTTCCCGATTGTAAAGATAAATGGTTATGATGAAATGTTCACCGTCGATGGAGTATCTGGCACAATGGAACAGCATGAATGGAATGGACGTTTAACAAAGCAAACTCCGCCTTCAATTGCTTATCCTCTGAAATTTTCGTTTAACGAAAATGCGCGATATGAAGCCTATTCGGCATCAGAGTCGTGTGACAAGCAAGGATATTTCTACGATGATTAACAGTGAGGGGCGAAAGCCCCCACTTTCCCTTAGGTGTTATAGAGCACCTAACGGAAAGTGACGAATTCTACTCTCATTGAGAGTGAAGACGCGATAGCTGGTCGCTAAAAACAAACAGCATTCAATTTAAGTGAAAGTTCTCTTTCACCCTTCATAACCCAGTCGGGTACACCAACCCGACATGGGCCAGGTGTACCTGCAAACTGTAGGAGTACACCTATGTCTAACATTGCAATTCTGCAACATCTGCAACAACGTATGCTTGAAATTTCGAATGCGGAAAAACTACCTCTCCATTTCAAATCTAATTTGGAGATTGATGGTAAAGAGCTCGAACGTTTCAAAAGCAACCCAAGCGGTAAATTCGTTTGGTTACTGCGTCCTTCTGGAACTCAAATCGTTCCGGTCGGACTTGGCGTTAATCCCGTTCATATAACGTATTGGATCTGGTCAGAACAAGGACCAGAAACCAAAGCGTTTGTCGTGGATATCAACGCTGGCACCATAGAGAAGATTACTCATGAACAAGCAGAGAGCCTCATTATGATGCCTCCTTGCAAAATCTCTACTCTAATGAGTAAAGAAGAAGTAATCGAGAAAGTAGCTTACGTTCTCCGCGAAGGCGTAAACAGTAAGATTTGGGGAGCTTTTAATCCTCCATCTCTTGATGATTACGCTAAGTGGAATTGGATCGACTGGCTAACTTACTTCAAATCATCAGGTAATCACCTGATGCAATCCTTCTTGGGTAAGGCCATACGCAGAGTTAATGGTCAATAGCCCAAAATCAAACCCCAGCCGGGGAGAGCATCTCCGGTAGGGGAGCCTCCTTGGCTATTTTTTCCCGGTGTCGGGGTTTCCCTAAAGCCCCTGATACGGGGGGACTTAGGGAAGCCTCGATGTCGGGGTTTCAGCTAAGGAGAAACACTATGGATAACTCATATTTCTATAAAGCAGACGAAGTTCGTAGCCTCGCTAAGGGTCAATGGCTTTTCATTTTGGCGCATTTAATGCCTGAACTGGAACCAGCACTCAAAAAAGCGGGAAAGTCCCATGTTACATGTCCGTTTCATGGTGGAAAAAAAGACTTCCGTATGTTCAAAGATGCTCACGAAACAGGTGGTGCTATTTGTTCTTGCGGTTCTTGGCATGATGGCTTTGAGCTATTAAACCAAGCAAGAGGGTGGGATTTTGCTGAATGCCTACAGCAAGTTGGTGACTTGTTGATGGCTCCAAAGCATTTCAAGCGTCAGCAAAGCTCCAATAATACAAGTTCACCGCGCCGAGCACAGCAATCTGCTCCGGCAAAAGTGAATAACACCAAATACGATCCAAATCGTCGCCCTAAGTATCAGGGCACTTTAATTGCTCACGGTCAAGCTCCTTACCAGGACGACCCGATAAATGAACCAAGCTATTTTGCTTACATTCGTTTATCAACGGGCAATGAACGTAAGATTTGGGGCGTTGATCTAGAAAGAGCAATCGGAGAATGCGGTGCTGTATATGGTGATGAAGTCACTCTCACAAATTTGGGACGTGAAGCTGTTACCGTAATGCAGCCTGTATTTGAAGAAGGCACTGGAGAGATCATTGGTGAGAAACCAGTTCAAACACATCGCAATACGTGGTTGGTTGAAGTGAAAACTAAGAGTGTTCGTACTGCTAAACCAGAGTCTGTAGCGCAGGCAAAGGTTTCAAACAGCAGCTATGTCTCTCACTCTGCTCCTGGTTCTTATAACGAAGAGTCATGGGCTGATTCAAATGTTCCGACAGAACAACATGAGGATAATCATTCTTCATGTAGCCCTGTTGAGCATCACCAAGAAGCCGTAGTTGAACAAGAACATTCAGAAAGCAAGGTTGTTCCGCTCTTTGCTGAGCAGTCAAAGCCTTGGTTGATGGAACTTCAAGAGGAAATGCAAAAGAGAGCTCAACGCGAACGTGTTTACAATGCTCGCCTTTGTGAAAAAATTGAGAAGATCTGGAATGAATGTTTGCCCTTTAACTGTGCAGCAGCTGAGCCGTTACGTGCCTATTTCGTCAATCGCAAACTTTTGTTTGCACATGATGTAGTAGAACAGACAGACAGCCTGCGATTCCACCCAAGTATGTCCTATTACGATGAAGATGGTAATGAGGTTGGAAAATTTCCAGCCGCAGTACAAGCCATCCGAGACGCGAAAGGAAACTTGGTTACTTTACATCGTACATATCTGACCAAAAGTGGTAAGAAGGCCAAAGTAGAATGCGCTAAAAAGATGATGCCTGTTCCTGATGGATTGAGTGTCACTGGCGGTGCAGTTCGCTTAGGTATGCCAACAGAAGGAGTATTAGGTTTGGCAGAAGGCTTGGAAACAGCATTGTCTGGGTTCCGTGCTACTCACATCCCTACATGGTCCACAGTGAATGCTACTCTTTTGGAAAACTTTGAAGTTCCAGACGAGTTAGACATCCACACTGTCGTTATCTTTGCAGATAAGGATAAGTCGCTAACAGGGGAACGCTCCGCAAATGTGCTGAAATCTAAGCTTGAAAAGCAAGGATATACAGTTCATGTGCTGTTACCTAAGCTGCCCATTCCACCTCGTGCAAAAGGTATAGATTGGAACGATGTCCTGGTAACTCAAGGACAGATGGGATTCCCGCCGATTAGTACACTCCGCGAGTTTATTGCGCGTAGGGCAGGTGCTTATGGGCGTGTATAACCTAGCAGAAGTAAACACTGAGCCAGGTAACGAAGCTACTTGTCCCTTCTCACCTCCTTTGGGGTGGGAAGGTGATGAGAGCGCCTATCTAGAATTGATGCGTCAACGTTACAAAGACAGAAACTTCAACCAATTAATAATTGGAACTGTCTGGTGTTCAAAAAAAATGGACATACATTACTCTGGGCCGTTTGCAGAACAGGCAGCTCAGATTGTTAATAAACTCCGGTAGCATTTTAGCTACCGGACCATCTAATTACTGAGGGGAACCAAACCTGATGGGTCTGTTCGTCTCACCAAAGGAGAATAACTATGGATATGCCGCAACATCTTCGAAACCCAATGGTAGTTGAAGATGCAATGAAAAAAGCTGAGCCGCTTGCAAAGCAAATGGGGCTTAGTTCTATACCTGACGACATGCTTGAGTTGATCTGTCCGAACTTAACTTTCGCAGGACAATTCACGCCAGGGCTTTACGCAAGATTTCAGAGTGTGAAGCAACTACTGAAATCACTATCGGAACAACACAAACCTAAGCATGGCCATATTGTGAATTTAACGACACAATATGCGAGTTACGAAGAAGCAGTCTTGCTTTTACGTGAAGGTGAAATCAGAGGTGAGAATTTGATAGCTTCTGTGGGTGGAAAAAACCTAGATGATTTCGATATGCGAGATTATGGCATAGCGATGCATGTTGGCTGCGGTGGACCATTTAACCCCATTACTGATAAGCATATTCAAACACTATTCGAGTTCGATATGTTTGAGACTACTTATAACTTTTGGGGAGCTTATTGTGGTAATGGAATGATTGAAGTTACTGTTCCAATGAAGCGATGGTTTTTAACTTTGAATGAATAAATATTAATTTTTCAGTTTAACCCTGGAGGGAGATGTGCCCTCTAGGGGCTCTCTCCTTAAAAACTAAGGAGATAACAATGATTAAGTATATTTTTAACACTTCATTAAGGCAGGAAGTGATTATTGATACCGATAGCAATATTGATGGATATCAATACCACTATATTAATGTTGTTGAACACATTGCTTCTGGTGGAGAGGTTCAAAGGTTTTATCAGGCTGTCGTTGTAACAAAAACTAGTAGTCTTACTTACCACGATAGTTTTGCTACAGACTGGTTTTTGATTAAAAACAATAAACTTTATGTTTGTACTGATGAAAATGGGGAATGTCTTGTTGAATATAGCTCTGAGCATGAAGGCGAAACATTGCCCCTGACTCCTTTTTCCCGAATTGAAATATGTGTAAATAAGAAGGACTCGGCAATTGGATACGCCGTAGCTGAGTTCGCAAAAAGTGTTATAGACAGGGTATTCAATGTCAATGTTGCAAGTATCCCTGTCGTTAACCTGGGATAGTTCAAAAGCGCAGGGGGAAACCCCTCGCTTTCCTAAGCATCCTAAACAGGTTTCTTAGGAAAGTGCCTTGAGCGCTGATGTGCGATAGCTGGTCGCCATAAATAAACAGCATTAATTCACTTTTTATAACCCACGAGGGTACATCACCCTCTTGGGGTTGGTGTACCCATTTGAAAGGAGTACACCATATGAACCAAGCACTTCAATTGAACCCAACTCAAGTACGCGAACAAGCATCGGTAAGAAGGCTGGATTTTTAAGGCTTTGTTCATGCATTATAAATCTGCCGAGATTGGGCATTTCCGCGTTAGTTAACTAAGTGTTCTCTGGTGTATAAGTGTAATTCTATAGTAGAACCAAGAGTCTTATTATATGGGCAAGTTAGACGACACCGGAGAGTATTTACCTTTTGCAAAGAAGCATTTGGTATTAGGGAAAGATAACGGCGACACAAACATTAGCCTTAAATCAATTTGGCCGGAACCTAATTGGCAAGAATTGTGTGATGATGGTCTGTCAGTTGAAGTATGCGCATATTTATCGGTTTACTATTCTGGTTGGAGGAATAACCCCCGTCCAGCTCAGCCATCTGTCAGTCAAGAGCAATGGACAAACGCATACGAAAAATCACTACTTGTTTTGCAAGAGTTGTTTGAAAACGTAGCTGACAATGATGATGTAAAGTTGCTACCGGAACGATTTCGGAGTCGGATGGGTATCCCTAAGAAAACTGGTAGGCAACATATTAGAGATGTTTACCCATTGTACGCTGTTGGTAGAGGTGAAAATAGAACCTACAAAACTCCGTTTGCCTTGACGCTACGACAATCATCTTTAATTCATTTGCTGCCAAAATTAGGGTGGCCTTATACAATCAAGCCATACAATGTTGACCTATTTCCGGTGGCCTTCGAGGGGGGATTCTACCGACTGTGCTCGATACAAGGAAAACGGTTTGTATATAAAGAAACAGAAGAGTTCCCTAACAAATTCAAAAGTGAAACGGATGCTATAAATGCATTACGTTGTCACATGAATTTAGATGTATCGCCCTATATCCCCAGAAAGAAAATCGAAACGATAAGAAACATACAGCTCAGCTATGATGTTACACCAGAACAATTCATAAACACGTTCAATTTTAGAGGAGTTCAGTTTGGGAGCTCTATGCCAGACAAAGAACGTCAACTGTTTGTAAACAATAGCTTTTATGCATTCAAGGTATTAGCTCATATATTAGAGATACCAGACGGATGGATAGGGCTTGGAGGACAACTTGGCATAGCTTTCGGCGCAAGGGGGCAGGGGAAAGCAAGCGCCCATTATGAGCCAGACCTAAATATCATCAATTTGACTCGGCGGAGTGGACCTGGTGCAATTTCTCACGAGTGGTTCCACGGAGTTGATGCTCTTCTGGCAAGGTCTAGAGGATATGAGGGTAAATTGATCAGTGAGTTTATTACTGGCGTAGACATGGAAAACGCACCTGATAAGTTCAGGAAAAACATTCTCCTTATGAGGAATATCATTACTAAGCAACTTTGCTCTGGTACTAAGTATTTCAATCAATCACAGAAACTGGCAGGCCAGAAGGGAGCGCGAAAATACTGGATAGAAAGAAGCGAGATGTTAGCCAGGGCTTTTGAAGCTTTTGTCCAGGACTCACTTATAAGCAAAGGAATAAGTTGTGATTGGCTTGTTATGGACACTTTACTTTCAGATGTGCCTAAAGAACATCATGACAAGCATCCTTACCCGCAAGGCGATGAACGCAAGAATTTAAACTACTCGATGTTTAATCTAATGAAAGGGATTTGGAGTAATTAGGTTTAGCTTCTTGATAAAAAGTAGTCGAGTAGAGCACCTTTTCTAATCTCCTTTTTTTTAAACTGATCAAGCATATAGAAAAAATCAACATGATCGATACCATACAAGTCAAGGAGAGCTAATGCATCAAATAGGTCAATCCCAGTATGACCATTTTCGAACTTGGAAATGAAAGATTGGTTAACACCGATATGGTTGGCCGCGTCAGCCTGAGATAAGTTGCTTTTTTTCCGAAGCTCCTTAAACAGGTCACAGACAAATAAATATTCACTTCCTCCTTTCTGATAGAAATTCACAAAACACCTTGAAAATTATCTAGTCCACGAGTTACGCATGAACATGCGCGTCAACGAAGCGACAAAATTGGATTTCTCTTGATCATTCATCCGGGAAAAGTTGGCAAGATACATTTCCCGTTGAGTTACGATTGTCATTAGATTTGCCTCTAGCGGAGATGATGAGTCAATCAATAACTGAATGCGTTCAGGGATCTCCTCGGCAGTGCTAATGTCAAAATTTGTATTGTTTAACAAGAACATGCTGTTTCACCCATAAGAACCCCGTGGGATTATACACCCAAAGGTCAATTATTCCGAGTGGAATAATTCGCAAGACTTTAGCCGAAAACCAACCGGATTGGCTGGTGGTGAAATATGCAACCTGAGGGAGGACTTTTTTGTCGCCACAAGCCAATGTTTTCGCACAATATAGTTTGTACACAGCTAGGACAGTAGATCAGGCACTTACAGCAATCGGTACAATAAAGTTTTGTTACTATCGCGTATTGTCTGCTTGCTGCTGCGTCTGGACCTAGCTCTGCCCTACAAAACTCATGGTCTCTAAGGTTCTGATTTAGCGAAGGTTAGAAATTAGTGTACAAACTTTATTATTCCAAACCTGCCTTTATGTACAAACTTTCTGGTCACTGTACAAACTTTATTGTTCCAGAACAGCCAATAACTGGTGTAATATTAACCTTAAATTCTCTACTTACGAAAATGTACCTTTTCCAAAGTAGAGCTTGTAAAATTTAAAGGTCGAATAGTTTGCGACTCACTTTTCGCGCACGAGGGGCATAAAGTCACGTATAAGCACCTTTTTGAGTGGATAAAAGGAACGATAGCCGTCCTATTCTAAAACCATGATATACCGGGTGGTTTAGCAGTGGCGTTATCCATTTTGGCGAACTCTATTCTACATAGAGTTGTATGTTGGCAAACTTTATTTTACCTACACACTTTTATTTTCATATTTCGGCACAACAAGGTACGGAGGCGGAAAATCGTGGATTTAACTGAAATGGCACTAGTAGCAGCAGTACTTTCAACTCTTGGTTTTGCAGTTACCCTTATACGGCATGTCTTGTTTAAAAGGGAGTTCTATAAACTAAAAGAGGACATGAAAAAACATACTCTTGAGCACGGTGTTAACGAGGAGCTATGGATTTTATTTGTTACGCGGTCACGGAAGATGCTTAGGTTCTGGAGGTAACATATGCTAAATAAAACAAAGTTTGAAAAAGTTCTAAGTAGAGTGATCAACAAAAACAGCGCTCGTTGCTCAAAGTGCAAGCGAATGTTTACTCAGCCATGTCATACCTTTGGTGGTCTCGATGCAGAGGGCAAAGTTCATAATGTAGCTCTATGCTGTAGAGACTATATTGTAGACATGCGCCATTATGGTGTTTATACAACCCTTCCAGTTAATACAGCAGAAGGTGAACGCCAGGCCAAAGAACTATTAGATTCCCACCCCAAAGACGCAAGCAGGTATTGACTGTTCTAGTGAAACAGCGAGCAAAACCAAGATTGCACCAAACGAACAAAGAGTAAAAGTAATTAAAAAACAGCCAGATACAAAGCTGTTCTAACAAAACAAAGACAAAATTCCCTTTATTGCCCCAAAAGAACACTCGAAGAGAAGCCAATGTGTAACGGAAAAGTTATTTTTGTTAGCCAGAGAGAGGCTGAGACTATTCACCCAGAGCCCGGAGTAGCAATGATTTCTATCACCGATCCGGGAAAACCTTTAGCTGAACTAGGTTCCTGGGAGCTGATATACAGAGATTCTTTTTTTGATGGAGGCTATAGTGAAGACGCTATCCACATCCATAAAGATGAGTTTCGAATGCGCTATTGTTCTTATATTGATTCAGAACAGGCAGAGAAACTAAAAAATTTCATATCTCAACTAATCTCTTCTGGAGTGAATAAAATCTACGTTCACTGCTATTTTGGTCGTTCACGCAGTGGAGCTGTTGCTAAATACCTGGTGGATCAGTTCGGTTTTGAAAGCAATAAACCAATTGAGAGCCCAAATATGACTGTATATAAATTGCTATGTAATCCAGCACGGTTTGAACCCTTGATCCAGCAATATGAACAAGCTGCTAAAGCTCCTAAAGAAGAAAAGCAACCAACAATATCCCAGAAGTTCGTAGATTTATTGATGGTAGCTTTAGGGCTTAAAAAATAATCAGTGAATGTGGCCCCTACTCTCGATACAACGTGCATGAAAAGAAGAGAAACCAACATGGAATATCACGCTAACAACATAATAACTGCGGAACAACAAGGAGAGCTGATCACCGCAGAACAGATTAAGAGCAGTATAAAAACTAACGCGGCATCAGCCTATTTACTTAGTCTCCGCTCAAAGCTTAGCCGTCAAAAAATGGGTTACTTCCTGAATAATGTAGCCAAAATGACGGGCAACCAAAGCATGTTTCATTGTGACTGGGGGACAATGAGACGCCACCATGTCCAGGGTATTATTGACTTGCTTATTGATGCAGGAAGAGCTCCAGACACCATTAACACCTATCTTGCTGGGTTAAAAGGCGTCGCTCTTGAAGCATGGACAATGAAGCAGATTGATATGGAAAGTTATCACCATATCAAGCAAATAAAGAATGTGCGTGGCGAAAGAATTCCCAAAGGGAGAGCGCTAGAACGTCATGAAGTTGCCCAGCTTTTCAAAGTGTGTGATGAAGACTCACGATGTAAAGGAGTTAGAGATAGTGCAATTTTTGGGGTGCTTTTAGGCTGCGGTTTAAGGAGAGGTGAAATAGTGGCCCTAGATCTAGGCCATATAAATTGGCGAGAACAAGCAATTACAGTTATGGGTAAAGGTAATAAAGAACGATTGGCCTTTATGCCCGACGGAACGCTTAGAAGATTAAAATTGTGGGTTAATGATGTTCGAGGTGAACAGCCTGGGCCTCTTTTTCCAAGAATTCGACGACATGATGATGTACAAGACAGTCGAATGACAGATCAGGCAATCTACGAAATCTTGAGAACTCGACGAATGGAAGCTGGGTTAGAGCATTGCTCTCCTCATGATTTGCGTCGGACTTACGCGAACGACTTATTGGAAACTGGCGTTGATATCATGACCTTAAAGGATATGATGGGACATGCTAGCGTTACTACCACTCAAAGGTATATTCGCATCAAAGATGAGCAAATGCGAAATGCAAGTAAGAGGTTGGTAATTTAACATGCTCGTATCATTTCTGACATGGTTTTTAGTTGGTTTGCTGCCCATTGTGCTGGTGGTCATTATTCAAAACCTTATTGGAAAGTTGTTAACCCCTATTGCGCTTCGCAATAAAGCCAGCCGGGGGGTGTACTTAGCTACAGCAGCTATTGGAGTGCCTATTCATGAACTCAGTCATGCTATTGCGGCGTTCCTTTTTCGGCACCGAATAACCAAAATAAAGTTTTTTGAATACACAGCTGGGCATGGCCGCTTGGGATACGTCGAGCATCAATGGAACGTGTTGTCACCGTTGCAAAATGTCGGGCTTTTCTTTATTGGTATTGCTCCTTTGATAGGAGCTGGTGCAGTCATATACTTAACTACAAAGCTAATGCTTCCAGGCTTATTGGATACGCTGGCTTGGCGCATAGTAGAAATTCCTATGGGAATAACGGGCGATCCAGTCAAAGATGCTTTCTATGCTGTGCAGTACGGCATTTCTGGTGCTGGTATTGCGATTCTTTCCGTGAGCTCGGAGCCTCAGTTCTGGCTCTGGATGCTGATCAGCAGCGTTGTGGCGTTTCACTCGACACCAAGCAAAGCTGATATGCAGAGCGCATGGAAGGGAGCGATAGCCGTAGGAGTGTTATTAACGGGGATTGTCTTCATTTTCGAGGCTTATTATCCACTAACCGAAATGGTGGTTGGTTATTGGCTTTACAGTGTATCTATTATGTCTGCCACAATTGTATTTTCTATGCCTTGGTGGGTAATATTGCTGATGATCGCTATGGTTTCAAAACGCTAGCTCTCTGTTTTTTTAGCTGTTCTCTCAAGCAAAGCGCTTTGGCGGAGTATTGCCAACACATCAGCAACCGTCATTTTCCATCCCATAGCAAGACGTCGAATGATAAACGAACCTAATTCAGTACGTTCTTGCGGATTAAACAAACACTGTTTAACCTGCCCTGCTTCTGATAAGGATAGTGAAATCCCTTCGGGTCCATTATGTTGTAATTTGAAACCTTTGTTACGCTTAGAACCGTGATAAGCCCCCTCAGATAAACGAGCAAGGCCGAACAGTACCTGAGTAAAGCTGGTAAGCTCATACCTTGTCAACTGGATGGAAATTTTTTCCTGCCAGTTTGCATCAGTGCCAAGAAGTGGCGCAATCTCGATTGTGACCGAAGGATATTCATCCTTTTGGGTCTCTGTATACTGGAACTGAACTACAACACGCTGGTGTTTGTTATAGATTTTAAAAGCTTCACCAAACAATTTAGTTTCGCTCATAACTAATCTTTCACCTCAAGTTGCGACAATTTTTTCTTTGTACTGATATGAGCTTTGCGTTCGGAATTCAAATCAGATTCAAGTTTGCTTTTTGCTTTTGAAGTGGCCGCGTGAGCTGCTTTTTCGGTATCGAGAGCTTCGCTAATTGTCTCCAGTCGCCCCAACCCTTTCTCTGATTGCATAAGCCGCTCTTGAAGATGGTTAACTCTATCCTGAGTTGTTTGATGCGATTCTTTCTCTGCTTTTAAAGATTCACGGAGTGCTTCATTTTGAGCACTTATAGTCGCGTTTTGTGTTTCTGCTTGGGTGAGTTTTTCGCGGATATCTTTTAACTCAGAGCGTAGTTGTTCACGGTTAGATTGAGCCTCTTCTACCAGCTTACTGCTGTCCTCAAGACGCATCTCCGCTTTGGCTAAGTCTGTGGTTAATCGGTCAATCTGAGTTCGATGTTCAACAATCACCCTACTCTTTTCTTCTAGTTGATCACGCAGTGTCTGTTCAGTAGTAGTCCAAGATGATTTGGCCGCTGCATGTTGTTCGCTATGTTCCTGTGCCAACTGTTCTTTCTTTTGAACTTCAAATTGAAGGCGCTCTATTTTGCTTTCAGCATCAGCTAAGGCAGAAAGAGCCTCTGCTTCGGAACTTTTAGCAGCACGTAGCGTTTCTTCAAAGCGAGATTCAATAGCAGTTTGAAACCTGCCCATCTCTTTCATAAATGAGTCAGCAAATGCATCACTGAATCCCATTGATTCCATTAAATGAGCCTGGGATGCTTCGAGCTCTTCACGCCACTGCCTAACAAAGCCTAGAGCCGTTCCTTTGGAACCTCTGCCAAGTTCTGCGATCACTCGATTGCCGCTTATCTTTTCTCCGGAAGCATGTAGACGGTCACAGACACCTTTTACGTCTGAATAAGTCAATGCAGGACTTTGTTGCCGCTTTTCCATAATCATTTCTCTTCAAAAAAATCAAGTATACCGTCAATAGTATGCCAAATACGGTACAGTTACAAACAAGTGTACCTTTAATACGTTAGAATTGAATGGCGGTACAGTTTGATTGTTTTGCATCTAGATAAATAATCATAACAGACTGATATTTAAGGATGTTATTATGGTTTAAATCGAGAATGAACAGGTTGTAAGGTGTACCGATTACTGTACTTTCGGTACACCAGTTCTAAACCAACTCTTTAAGTGCGAGGTGTGATAAATGAGAAGAAAAAGTGGTGATTATCCACAATTGGTAAATGACTTAGTAATCAATACATTGTTACACCTTTATATGGAATGTAGCGATACACGTCGGTTTGTGCCTCTCCACCAGCGAAATGCGATTGTTATGCGTTATCTGAAATCCTTACTCAAAAAAGCAGCATACAAGGAGACAAGAAAAGATATTAAAGCTCTTATTTACGCTGGGCAGAAAGGTGACAAGTTGGAAGAGCAATTGTGGAGGCTCAAATCTCTTGTTAATAATTATGGCAATGATGTTGAAAAGTTTTACGGATTCCTCAACTTAATTGAGAGTACGTTAGCTATTTACAGTGAGTTATTTAAAGAAAATACTGCTGTCGTTTCGAATAGAGTTTATTTGTTAGCTGATCACATTGATAGGGGTCTGACGCTCAGTGGAACGAAAACTCACGTTAAGCAACGTTTTCTGCCTCTGACGCCTCTTTTAATGGTCTCAGATGTCCTTTGGTCACCAGTTCTGCCAGCGTGAAGGAATAATGGCCGAGCATATTGATATGTCCGTGGCAAAGCGGGGAGAGGCGTGCGATATCTTCATCATTCAGTGTTTCACCCTGCGCCCGGAGATGATCCAGGGCTGCCTGCATATAAATAGTGTTCCATAACACGACGGCGTTAGTGACCAGCCCCAGTGTGCCCAGTTGATCTTCCTGACCGTCGGTATATCGTTTTCTTATCTCACCTTTTTGACCGTGACAGATGGCTCTGGCAACGGCATGGCGACTTTCTCCCCGATTAAGCTGGGTCAGAATGCGCCGGCGGTAATCTTCATCATCAATATAATTAAGCAGATACAGCGTTTTGTTGATGCGCCCCACTTCAATGATTGCCTGAGTCAGTCCGGAAGGACGTTCACTTTTCAGCAATGAACGGACCAGCACTGAAACCTGTACTTTGCCCAGCTTCAGGGAGCCAGCGGTCCGGATCATTTCGTCCCACTGAAGGACTATTTTTCGGGGATCTGATTGCCCTCTGGCAATATCATTCAGCACGCCATAGTCGGCATCATGGTCCATTCGCCAGAAAACCGAAGCACCGGCATCAGCCAGGCGTGGAGAAAACTGGTATCCCAGCAGCCAGAAAAGGCCAAAGACAAGTTCGCTGGCACCTGCTGTATCGGTCATAATTTCGGTTGGATTCAGCCCGGTCTCCTGTTCCAGAAGACCTTCCAGCACAAAGATAGAGTCCCTCAGCGTCCCCGGTATAACGATGCCATGAAAGCCGGAATACTGATCGGACACAAAGTTGTACCAGGTGATCCCTCTGTTATTACCAAAGTATTTGCGGTTCGGTCCGGCATTGATTGTTCTGACTGGCGTAACAAAGCGCATTCCATCTGCAGATGCCACTTCTCCTCCACCCCATATCTGTGCCAGTGGCAGCGTTGCCTGAAAATCAACCAGTCTGGCATTAGCGCTGGTGATAGTTTCAGCCCGCAGATAGTTCGCTTTTGTCCAGTTCAGCCGGTGTCGGGTCAGTGCAGGAACATTTGATCTGATCAGTGGTTCCAGACCGATATTGCAGGCTTCAGCCATCAGCACGGCGCTGATGCTGACGGGCAGATCATCAACTCTGGCACTGGCTTCACTAGCATGGAAAAACTCATCAGCAAATCCGGTATGGGCGTTAATTTCGAGCAGCAACTCCGTTAAATCCACCGGAGGGAGTAGATCACTGATCATTTTGCTCAGTCGTTTCAGACTGTCCGGCTCATCAAGACTGGCGAGGGGAGAAATTGTCAACCGGGGCTTCGGGCCAGAAACATCGAGTTCGACAGCCTCATTTTCGCAAAGACGTGCAGCAACCTGTCTGTAACGACTATCAAGCTGATGACCCAGAGATTTTATTGCTTCCTGCGGGTCTGTCGGGTGCCCCAAAGAACGATAAACCTTAATCCGGTTTGCCTGCCAGTCAGCACCCTGTAGTAATCTTGCACGAGGATCTCCCCACCGGTTACTGCCGGTAACGTAGACATCCCTCCGCCTCAGACTATCCTGCAGTTTACTGAGAAAGCAGAGCGTGTATCCCCTGCGGGTGATATGTTTTTCCTTGTTAATCACCAGCCGTTTCCATGACCGACTGATAATTTCCGTTGGTGCGTCGTCAAAAAACTGCCGCCGTGAGCTGAACTCCCGGCTGAGGTAGTCACAGGCATTCAGAGTGGTAACCCCGGCAGGTGCGGATGAAAATTTAACGGTATTCAGCAGATGGGGCAGGAAACGACGAACGCGCCCGTACTGCTCCACCATTTCTTCATGAAAATTATCGTCTGAGGGCCGGGCAATTTCACGGACAAGCGTGATGATTTCAGCCAGCTTTTGCCTTGGGATGTAGCTGAACACCTCAGCACGAATCGATTCGTCCGGTGTTTCTTCTTTCAGCAGGTACGAACATGCGCTGGCGAGCGCCAATGCAGATTTATCCAGATCCTTCAGCGAGCGGAGCCGTTTTTTCTGCCCAATCTTTCTGGCGTCACGGATGATAACGGCCAGCATGGCGTCCAGAACGTCCAATGCATCATCCAGCGCCAGCGTTTCCCATGCAAGGACAAAGGCAACCAGAACCGCCATCCTTTTCTGCGGTGACATCCTGGCAATATTGAACACCGAAGTCATACCAGCATAACGTGCGAGATTTTTCAGGCGCACAGCCGGGAGTGTACTCAGGTTTTCAGCATGCAGGCCAAAATCGTTCAGAGTTTTCCAGCGTTCAATTGCTTCATTAAACGCCGGACCACTGATGGTCACAGGGCCCTTTTTCAGTGATTCCAGTAAAGACAGGCGGCTGCAATCAGTTGGCCCCAGCAGCATCTCCAGCTGTGAACGCTGTTCGGCTGACGGTATCAGTGCCAGTTTGTTCCACAGGCGCAACGTCGCCTTTTCCCTTACCTCTGAAATCAACCGGGTCAGCGTAGTGGCTCCGGGGAGAATAATACGATGTTGCATAAGCCACCCTGTCGCCAGATCGAAAAGCAGGCCAGGACGTTCGTTGCTTATCCAGCTCCGGGTATATAAAAGACGGGTAAGGCGAAATGTCCAGGGCCAGGCAAATTCACGATACTGATAGTGCTGACGTATCAGCGCTGCATGCTCACGGCGGGTATTTTCCCTCTGACCGTATTCTGCAAGAACGGTGATATCACGAATCCCGAGCTGTCTGGCGGTAAAATGCCGGACGCCGGAAGGAATATGATTCATATCGGTGAGGAAGGTGCCCAGAAAACGGACACATCCAATTTGCAGGGCAATGCCCAGACGGTTGTGATCACCTCTGCTTTTTCCGATAAATTCCTTGTCTGCTTCATCAAGGTGAAAATATCGTGCCAGCTGAAGCTCATCCGGTTCACCGGTGAATCTGCCATAGCTTTCAGTCTGCTCAGTGGTCAGAAAGTCAACGGGCATATCGGCCTCCCTGCCTGACGGGCATTTAGTAACATTTTTCCAACCGTACGAAATGTTATAAATTATCGGACATCGTAAAACTGTTACATTAATATGTCTATTAGGGGTCGTCTCAGAAAACGGAAAATAAAGCACGCTAAGGCGTAACTACCCTCGGCTACACCGCGTCGGCACCACGCGGCTCTTTCTCCCCTTGCAGCGAAGCAATCAGCGGGCAAGAAACGTTCCCTTGCCGCGCATGGCAGGCGAACACAAGTTCGGATAGCACGGTTTCCATGCGCGCCAGGTCGGTCATTTTTTCGCGCACGTCCTGAAGCTTGTGCTCGGCCAGGCTGCTGGCTTCCTCGCAGTGGGTGCCGTCATCCAGCCTCAGCAGCTCTGCGATCTCGTCGAGGCTGAATCCGAGCCGCTGGGCTGATTTCACGAAGCGCACCCGCGTCACATCCGCCTCGCCATAGCGGCGGATGCTGCCATAGGGCTTGTCCGGCTCCGGCAACAAGCCCTTGCGCTGATAGAACCGGATTGTTTCCACGTTGACCCCGGCCGCCTTGGCGAAAACGCCAATAGTCAGATTCTCCAAATTTTTTTCCATATCGCTTGACTCCGTACATTGGTACGGAAGTAAGCTTAAGCTATCCAATCCAGATTTGAAAGGACAAGCGTATGTCTGAACCTCAAAACGGGCGCGGGGCGCTCTTCACTGGCGGGCTAGCCGCCATCCTCGCCTCGGCTTGCTGCCTGGGGCCGCTGGTTCTGATCGCCCTGGGGTTCAGCGGCGCTTGGATCGGCAACTTGACGGTGTTGGAACCTTATCGCCCGATCTTCATCGGCGCGGCGTTGGTGGCGCTGTTTTTCGCCTGGCGGCGCATCTACCGACCGGCGCAAGCCTGCAAACCAGGGGATGTGTGTGCGATTCCCCAAGTGCGCGCTACTTACAAGCTCATTTTCTGGGTCGTGGCCGCGCTGGTTCTGGTCGCGCTCGGATTTCCCTACGTCATGCCATTTTTCTATTAATCACAGGAGTTCATCATGAAAAAACTGTTTGCCTCTCTCGCCATCGCTGCCGTTGTTGCCCCCGTGTGGGCCGCCACCCAGACCGTCACGCTGTCCGTACCGGGCATGACCTGCTCCGCTTGTCCGATCACCGTTAAGAAGGCGATTTCCAAGGTCGAAGGCGTCAGCAAAGTTAACGTGACCTTCGAGACACGCGAAGCGGTTGTCACCTTCGATGATGCCAAGACCAGCGTGCAGAAGCTGACCAAGGCCACCGAAGACGCGGGCTATCCGTCCAGCGTCAAGAAGTGAGGCACTGAAAACGGCAGCGCAGCACATCTGACGCCCTTGTCTGCTACCACAAACGAAAAAGGATCTGTCGCATGACCCATCTAAAAATCACCGGCATGACCTGCGACTCGTGCGCGGCGCACGTCAAGGAAGCGCTGGAAAAAGTACCCGGCGTCCAATCTGCCATAGTGTCCTATGCCAAGGGCGCGGCCCAGCTCGCCCTTGATCCAGGCACAGCGCCGGACGCACTGACCGCCGCCGTGGCTGGCCTGGGCTACAAAGCGATGCTCGCCGATGCCCCGCCGACCGACAACCGCACTGGGCTGTTCGACAAGGTGCGCGGCTGGATGGGTGCCGCCGACAAGGGCAGCGGCGGCGAGCGCCCGTTGCAAGTCGCCGTGATCGGCAGCGGTGGAGCCGCGATGGCGGCAGCACTGAAGGCCGTCGAGCAAGGCGCGCAGGTCACGCTGATTGAGCGCGGCACCATCGGCGGCACCTGCGTCAACGTCGGTTGTGTGCCGTCCAAGATCATGATCCGCGCCGCCCACATCGCCCATCTGCGCCGGGAAAGCCCATTCGACGGCGGCATGCCACCCACACCGCCGACGATCTTGCGCGAGCGGCTGCTGGCCCAGCAGCAGGCCCGTGTCGAAGAACTCCGTCATGCCAAGTACGAAGGCATCCTGGACGGCAATTCAGCCATCACCGTTCTGCACGGTGAAGCGCGTTTCAAGGACGACCAGAGCCTTATCGTTAGTTTGAACGAGGGTGGTGAGCGCGTCGTGATGTTCGACCGCTGCCTGGTCGCCACGGGTGCCAGTCCGGCCATGCCGCCGATTCCGGGCCTGAAAGAGTCACCCTACTGGACTTCGACCGAGGCCTTGGTCAGCGACACCATTCCCGAACGCCTAGCCGTGATCGGCTCGTCGGTGGTCGCGCTGGAACTGGCGCAAGCCTTCGCCCGGCTGGGCAGCCAGGTCACGATCCTAGCTCGCAACACGCTGTTCTTCCGCGACGACCCGTCCATCGGCGAGGCCGTCACAGCGGCCTTCCGTGCCGAAGGGATCAAGGTACTGGAACACACGCAAGCCAGCCAGGTCGCGCATGTGAACGGCGAATTCGTGCTGACCACGGGACACGGTGAAGTACGTGCCGACAAGCTGCTGGTCGCTACCGGACGGACACCGAACACGCGCAGCCTGGCACTCGACGCGGCGGGAGTCACCGTCAATGCGCAGGGTGCCATCGTCATCGACAAGGGCATGCGCACCAGCACGCCACACATTTACGCGGCCGGCGACTGCACGGACCAGCCACAATTCGTCTATGTGGCGGCAGCGGCCGGCACCCGTGCCGCGATCAACATGACCGGAGGGGATGCTGCCATCAATCTAACCGCGATGCCGGCCGTGGTGTTCACCGATCCGCAAGTAGCAACCGTGGGCTACAGCGAAGCGGAAGCGCATCACGACGGGATCGAAACCGACAGTCGCACGCTCACGCTCGACAACGTGCCGCGTGCGCTTGCCAACTTCGACACACGCGGCTTTATCAAGCTGGTCATCGAGGAAGGTAGCGGACGGCTCATCGGCGTGCAGGTCGTCGCCCCGGAAGCCGGCGAATTGATCCAGACGGCTGTTCTCGCCATTCGCAACCGCATGACGGTGCAGGAACTGGCCGACCAGTTGTTCCCCTACCTGACGATGGTCGAGGGGCTGAAGCTCGCGGCGCAGACCTTCACCAAGGATGTCAAACAATTGTCCTGCTGCGCAGGATGAAAGGAGATGGAACCATGAAGCTCGCCCCATATATTTTAGAAAGTCTCACTTCGGTCAATCGTACCAATGGTACTGCGGATCTCTTGGTCCCGCTACTGCGGGAACTCGCCAAGGGGCGTCCGGTTTCACGAACGACACTTGCCGGGATTCTCGACTGGCCCGCTGAGCGAGTGGCCGCCGTACTCGAACAGGCCACCAGTACCGAATATGACAAAGATGGGAACATCATCGGCTACGGCCTCACCTTGCGCGAGACTTCGTATGTCTTTGAAATTGACGACCGCCGTCTGTATGCCTGGTGCGCGCTGGACACCTTGATATTTCCGGCGCTGATCGGCCGTACAGCTCGCGTCTCATCGCATTGCGCTGCAACCGGAGCACCCGTTTCACTCACGGTTTCACCCAGCGAGATACAGGCTGTCGAACCTGCCGGCATGGCGGTGTCCTTGGTATTGCCGCAGGAAGCAGCCGACGTTCGTCAGTCCTTCTGTTGCCATGTACATTTCTTTGCATCTGTCCCGACGGCGGAAGACTGGGCCTCCAAGCATCAAGGATTGGAAGGATTGGCGATCGTCAGTGTCCACGAGGCTTTCGGCTTGGGCCAGGAGTTTAATCGACATCTGTTGCAGACCATGTCATCTAGGACACCGTGATCGGATATCGACCCAATGTTCTACGGCACCGGCATCGGATTCGCAGCGCGCGGATTGAACTCGGCGAAACGGTATATGCATTGCCGTGAACCGACCAAAAGGAGGTGTTCGATGAACGCCTACACGGTGTCCCGGCTGGCCCTTGATGCCGGGGTGAGCGTGCATATCGTGCGCGACTACCTGCTGCGCGGATTGCTGCGGCCAGTCGCCTGCACCACGGGTGGCTACGGCCTGTTCGATGACGCCGCCTTGCAGCGACTGTGCTTCGTGCGGGCCGCCTTCGAGGCGGGCATCGGCCTCGGCGCATTGGCGCGGCTGTGCCGGGCGCTGGATGCGGCGAACTGCGATGAAACTGCCGCGCAGCTTGCTGTGCTGCGTCAGTTCGTCGAACGCCGGCGCGAAGCGTTGGCCAATCTGGAAGTGCAGTTGGCCGCCATGCCGACCGCGCCGGCACAGCATGCGGAGAGTTTGCCATGAACAGCCCCGAGCGCATGCCGGCCGAGACACACAAGCCGTTCACCGGCTACCTGTGGGGTGCGCTGGCGGTGCTCACCTGTCCCTGTCATTTGCCGATTCTCGCCATTGTGCTGGCCGGCACGACGGCCGGCGCGTTCATCGGCGAGCACTGGGGTATTGCAGCCCTCACGCTGACCGGCTTGTTTGTCCTGTCTGTGACGCGGCTGCTGCGGGCCTTCAGAGGTCGATCATGAGCGCTTCCCAGCCAATTGAATGGACAGTGGCGCAACTGGCGCAGGCGGTCGAGCGCGGGCAGCTTGAGCTGCACTACCAGCCGATTGTCGATTTGCGCAGTGAGCAGATTGTCGGCGCGGAAGCCCTGTTGCGCTGGCGTCATCCGACGCTCGGACTGTTGCCGCCGGGCCAGTTCCTGCCCGTGATCGAATCGTCCGGCCTGATGCCGGAAATCGGCGCATGGGTGCTGGGCGCAGCCTGCCGTCAAATGCGCGACTGGCGGGTGCTGGCATGGCAACCGTTCCGGCTGGCCGTCAATGTTTCGGCGAGCCAAGTGGGGCCAGATTTCGACAAGTGGGTAAAGGGCGTGCTGGCCGATGCCGGGTTGCCCGCCGCGTATCTTGAAATTGAGCTGACCGAATCGGTTGCGTTCGGTGATCCGGCGATCTTCCCCGCCCTGGAAGCTTTGCGACAGATCGGTGTGCGCTTCGCCGCCGACGACTTCGGCACCGGCTATTCCTGCCTGCAACACCTGAAATGCTGCCCCATCAGCACGCTCAAGATCGACCAATCGTTTGTCGCCGGACTCGCCAACGACCACCGCGACCAGACCATCGTGCGCACCGTGATTCAGCTTGCGCATGGGCTTGGCATGGAAGTAGTGGCCGAAGGCGTGGAAACATCGGCGAGTCTTGATTTGTTGCGACAAGCGGACTGCGACACAGGACAAGGCTTCCTGTTCGCCAAGCCGATGCCGGCGGCGGCATTCGCCGTCTTCGTCAGTCAATGGAGGGGTGCCACCATGAATGCAAATGATCCGACTGCCACCAGTTGCTGCGTGTGCTGCAAGGAAATCCCGCTCGATGCCGCCTTCACCCCGGAAGGCGCGGAATACGTCGAGCACTTCTGCGGGCTGGAGTGCTATCAGCGCTTCCAGGCGCGCGCCAAGACCGGGAGCGAAACCGATGCCGATCCGAACGCCTGCGACTCATCACTGTCAGACTGAGGCATACCCTAACTTGATGTCAGATGCCATGTGCAAACGATGTCATTTTCAGAAGACGACTGCACCAGTTGATTGGGCGTAATGGCTGTTGTGCAGCCAGCTCCTGACAGTTCAATATCAGAAGTGATCTGCACCAATCTCGACTATGCTCAATACTCGTGTGCACCAAAGCGAGGTGAGCATGGCGACGGACACCCCACGGATTCCAGAACAAGGCGTGGCCACTCTGCCTGATGAGGCTTGGGAGCGTGCGCGCCGTCGTGCGGAGATCATCAGTCCGTTGGCGCAGTCGGAGACGGTCGGGCACGAAGCGGCCGATATGGCGGCTCAGGCGCTGGGCTTGTCTCGGCGCCAGGTATACGTTCTGATCCGGCGTGCCCGGCAAGGCAGCGGCCTCGTGACGGATCTGGTGCCCGGCCAGTCCGGTGGAGGTAAAGGTAAGGGGCGCTTGCCGGAACCGGTCGAGCGCGTCATCCACGAGCTACTGCAAAAGCGGTTCCTGACCAAGCAGAAGCGCAGCCTAGCGGCCTTTCACCGCGAAGTCACTCAGGTGTGCAAGGCTCAAAAACTGCGAGTGCCGGCGCGCAATACCGTGGCCTTACGGATCGCTAGCCTTGACCCGCGCAAGGTCATCCGCCGGCGGGAAGGCCAGGATGCCGCTCGTGACCTACAAGGTGTGGGCGGCGAGCCTCCTGCCGTGACCGCGCCGCTGGAGCAGGTGCAGATAGACCATACGGTCATCGACCTGATCGTGGTCGATGACCGCGACCGGCAACCTATTGGCCGCCCGTACCTGACCCTCGCCATCGACGTGTTCACCCGCTGCGTGCTCGGCATGGTCGTCACGCTGGAAGCGCCGTCTGCCGTTTCGGTTGGCCTGTGCCTCGTGCATGTCGCCTGCGACAAGCGCCCTTGGCTGGAAGGACTGAACGTGGAAATGGATTGGCAGATGAGCGGCAAGCCCTTGCTGCTCTACCTAGACAACGCGGCCGAGTTCAAGAGCGAGGCCCTGCGCCGGGGTTGCGAGCAGCATGGCATCCGGCTGGACTATCGCCCGCTGGGACAGCCGCACTATGGCGGCATCGTGGAACGGATCATCGGCACGGCGATGCAGATGATTCACGACGAACTGCCGGGAACGACCTTCTCCAACCCTGACCAGCGCGGCGACTACGATTCCGAAAACAAGGCCGCCCTGACGCTGCGCGAGCTAGAGCGCTGGCTCACATTGGCGGTCGGCACCTACCACGGTTCGGTGCACAACGGCCTGCTCCAACCGCCGGCCGCGCGCTGGGCCGAGGCCGTGGCGCGTGTCGGCGTACCGGCCGTCGTCACACGCGCTACTTCGTTCCTGGTCGATTTTCTGCCGATCCTCCGGCGCACGCTGACCCGCACCGGCTTTGTCATCGACCACATCCACTACTACGCCGATGGGCACTGTTGCAAATAGTCGGTGGTGATAAACTTATCATCCCCTTTTGCTGATGGAGCTGCACATGAACCCATTCAA
>NZ_JAWOWM010000010.1:0-169133 GCF_033340475.1 Vibrio sp. 1078-1 | reverse complement strand
CGTTTCAACCACGCAATCAGCAACTTGGACAACATTAACGAGAACGTGAATGCGTCGAAGAGCCGTATCAAAGATACTGACTTCGCGAAAGAAACAACGGCAATGACCAAATCACAAATTCTATCGCAAGCGTCAAGCTCAATCCTTGCGCAAGCGAAACAAGCGCCTAACTCAGCGCTAAGTCTGCTAGGTTAATCACTTTAACAAAGCAAGAAACCAAAGCCAGGCTCATCCCTGGCTTTTTGCTTATTGGCTATAACGATTCAGATGTGTCCTGACAGTATGTTCGATAAGGCATTCATATCGATTAGATGATCTCTTTAAATTCCAATGTTTCTGCGATGGTGGCGCAGAGACACCTGAGTCAAGCAGCTGCGCAAAATGTTGAGTCACAACGCAACCTAACTTCGGGGTTTCGAATCAACTCGGCGAGCGATGATGCGGCAGGTTTACAGATATCGAATACTCTCCATGTACAAACGAGAGGGCTTGATGTCGCCTTAAGAAATGCGCACGACGCTTTTTCTGTTGCTCAAACAGCGGAGGGAGCATTGCACGAAAGCAGTGAAATATTGCAACGCTTACGCTCTCTGGGGCTTCAAGCAGCAAACGGCAGTTATGACTCAAGTGATCGGCAAAGTATTCAATATGAGGTCGTAGCGCTGCAAGATGAGCTTGATCGTGTCGCGATCACGACAACATTTGCGGATAAAAACCTGTTTGATGGATCTTACGGTTCACAAAGTTTCCATATTGGCGCGAACGCTAATTCAATCTCTTTGACGTTACGTAACATGCGTAGCCATATCCCAGAGATGGGAGGGCAGCATTATGTTGGTGATGCGGTCGATAAAGATTGGCGAGTCACTAAAGATAACCAAACCCTAAAAGTCGAATACCAAGACAGTAAAGGACAAACCCAAACGGAATCCATTGGACTCAAATTGGGTGACCGTATAGAACAGGTCGCCACTTACATCAATGCTCAACAATCGATAGTGAATGCTTCAGTAACGGAAAACAACGAACTGCAATTCTTCGCTTCTATGATGAAGGCGCCAGAGGGTGTGGTTCTCGAAGGGAGTTTAGCGGATGAGCTTGATGTGAGCGCTGGTCAATTAGTCACAATGGATGACATTGATATGTCGACGGCAGGTAAGGCTCAGCTTTCAGTTGGGGTGATTGATGCAGCAATTAAGTACGTTGATTCGCACCGAAGTGAAATTGGCAGCTTTCAGAACCGTGTAAACGGCTCGATGGATAACTTAAATACTGTGAATCGGAGTGTTACAGAGTCCAAGAGTCGAATAAGAGATACAGACTTCGCAAGAGAATCTACGGAAATGGTGCGTTCTCAAGTGCTCCAAGATGCGACAACTGCATTACTCGCTCAAGCGAAGCAAAGGCCGAGCTCAGCACTAGGCTTGCTCAGTTGAACGTGTTTCAGCGATGCACATCGCTCAGAAAAAAGTCAGATAATAAAAAACGCTGCCATTGGCAGCGTTTTTTTCGTGTTCGATTAAGTAAAAATTACTTAGTTACACGTAGAACTGGAGTTTCACCAACAGTTACAGAACCAGAAAGCTTGTTTAGCTCTTTGATTTCGTCCATGTTAGAGATAACAACTGGAGTTAGCGTTGACTTCGCTTTCTCTTCTAGAAGAGCTAGATCGAATTCAATTACAGTGTCGCCAGCTTTAACAGTTTGACCTTCTTCAGCGATACGCGTGAAGCCTTCGCCTTTTAGTTCAACTGTGTCGATACCGAAGTGAACGAAAAGCTCAACACCGTCGTCAGACTCGATAGAGAACGCATGGTTAGTTTCGAAGATCTTACCGATAGTACCGTTTACAGGAGCTACCATTTTGTTGCCTGCTGGCTTGATAGCAATACCGTCACCAACGATTTTCTCAGCGAAAACAACATCTGGCACGTCTTCGATGTTTACAATCTCACCAGAAAGTGGCGCGATGATTTCGATAGCACCAGCGTCAGCGCTGTCATCAGATACAAGCTTCTTAAGTTTGTCAAACAGACCCATTGTGTCATGCTCCTAAGGTTTGGTTTTATTCTGTCGAATTATAGTATACCAATATAGCTCATTAGACGACTTTTTTCGCCGTCTAATGGCCATTAAGTATTGAATTACTTGGTACTACCGATTACTGAGCTTTCTCAGCAATAAACTTTTCTACCACGGCTTCGATTTCTTCTGCTGTCGGTAGAGAAAGGGCTTCTTCAGCCATTGCTTTCACTTCTGCGAAGTTAGAGTTACGAACTACTTTCTTCACTTTAGGGATTGAAATGCCGCTCATTGAGAACTCGTCCAGACCCATACCTAGAAGTAGAAGTGTTGCACGCTCGTCACCTGCAAGTTCACCACACATACCAGTCCATTTACCTTCTGCGTGAGAAGCGTCGATAACTTGCTTGATCACAGTAAGTACAGCAGGTGATAGTGGGTTGTATAGGTGAGAAATCATCTCGTTACCACGGTCAACCGCTAGTGTGTACTGAGTTAGGTCGTTTGTACCGATAGAGAAGAAAGATACTTCCTTCGCTAAGTGGTGTGCGATCGCAGCAGCAGCAGGAGTTTCAACCATAACACCGATTTCGATGTTTTCGTCGAACGCGTGGCCTTCAGCGCGTAGCTCTTCTTTGTACTCTTCGATCGCTTTCTTAAGCTCACGGATTTCTTCGACAGAGATGATCATTGGGAACATGATACGCAGTTTGCCGTGTGCAGAAGCACGTAGAATGCCACGTAGCTGATCACGAAGGATTTCACGACGATCTAGACTGATACGTACAGCGCGCCAGCCTAGGAATGGGTTCATCTCTTTTGGAAGATCCATGTATGGGAGATCTTTATCGCCGCCGATATCCATAGTACGGATGATCACAGCTTGACCGTTCATTGCTTCCGCAACTTCTTTGTACGCTTGGTACTGTTCTTCTTCAGTTGGTAGCGCAGTACGGTCCATAAATAGGAATTCAGTACGGTACAGACCAACACCTTCACCGCCGTTACGAAGGATACCGTCACAGTCTTTCACTGTACCGATGTTACCGCAAACTTCTACACGGTGACCGTCAGTCGTTTCTGCGTGTAGGTCTTTCAGTTTCGCTAGCTCTTCTTTTTCAGCTAGGAATGCTGCTTTAACCGCTTTTGCTTCTTCTAGCTCAGCTTCTGATGGGTTAACAACAATCTTGTTGTTCATTGCGTCAAGAATCAGCATGTCGCCATTCTTAACTTTCTTCGTGATGTCGTTAGTACCAACGATAGCTGGAAGCTCAAGTGAGCGAGCCATGATTGAAGTGTGAGATGTACGACCACCAATGTCACAAGCAAAACCAAGCACATAGTCTAGGTTAATTTGTGCAGTTTCAGATGGCGTTAGGTCGTAAGCAACAAGAATTACTTCTTCGTTGATATCGCTAAGCGAAACAATGTTGATGCCTAGTGCGTTCTTAACAAAACGAGAACCGATATCGCGGATGTCAGTTGCACGCTCTTTTAAGTATTCGTCGTCTAGAGACTCAAGAGCACATGCTTGCTCTTCGATCACTGAGTGGATAGCGTGATCAGCAGTCATCTTGTCGTTTTTGATAAGTGCTAGGATTTCCTCTTCTAGCTCTTCGTCTTCAAGAAGCATGATGTGACCTTCAAAGATCGCTTCTTTTTCTTCGCCAAACGTTTCAAGCGCTTTTTGCTTGATAGTTTCTAGCTGAGCTGCAGATTTGTTACGAGCGTCAAAGAAACGCTGAACTTCAGCTTCTACTTGATCGTCAGAAATAGTGTTTGTGTTTAGGACAATTTCATCTTCTTGAAGTAGTAGTGCTTTACCGATTGCAATACCAGGAGATGCTAGGATGCCTGAAATCATAGCCTTACCTTAAGTTTGGTCAACTTTATAAAACGGGAGAATAATGGGTGCGCTAACGAATAGTTTTAGCTTAGTTTTGAGCCTATTTCCAACGAAGCCATTTTGCTTTCACAAAATGGCTTCTGGAGTAGGAGACCGGATTAGTGTAGTTGGTCCATTAGAGCAACTAGGTGGTCAACTGCTTGCTGAGCTTGTGGGCCTTCAGCAGAAATAGTAACTTGAGTACCTTTTACTAGGCCTAGTGTTTGTAGTTTGAACAGGCTCTTAGCGCTAGCGCTTTTACCGTTAGAAGTCACAGTGATGTCTGCGTCGAATGCTTTTGCTTCTTTAACAAACTGTGCAGCTGGACGAGTGTGAAGGCCGTTTTCTGCTGTGATTTCTACTTGCTTCTCGTACATGTGATATACCCCAATAAATGTATTTTTTTGTTAGTTTGTGACCAGATTTTAGCTTAACTGCTTTACATCTTGTGCGCTAGCACGGGAAGAGTTCAAAGCGTGTCAGTTCTGATACTAGTCAAAAGTTTGGTAACTACGCAACTGTTTGCGTGCGTAATCACTTTGAAACCTTTTTGTGTTCTGCTTCTTTATTTTGAAGCTAGAAATAAAACACCCTGATATTACCAAAGGTAGGGCAGGGATCAACAAAAAAGCCCCTAAACGGGGCTTTTTTAAACTAAAAATTGATTTGAACACATATTATTGTTGGTTCTCTTTTTCGGTAAAGATACCTGCAAAGAGTGCTGTACTTAGGTAACGCTCACCGGAACTTGGCAAGACAGTTACAATTGTTTTTCCTTCAAATTCAGGTAGTTCCGCAAGTCGGTTCGCTGCAACAACCGCTGCGCCAGATGAGATACCAGCTAGGATACCTTCCTCTTCCATTAGGCGACGAGCCATCTCAATCGCTTCTTCTGAGGTAACTTGCTCAACACGGTCAATAATGTCTAAATCGAGGTTACCAGGGATGAAACCAGCACCGATACCTTGAATTTTGTGTGGGGCAGGTTGGATTTCTTCGCCAGCAAGTGCTTGTGCAATAACCGGAGACTCTGCTGGCTCAACTGCAACAGAAGTGATGGCTTTGCCTTTTTCACCTTTGATGTAACGGCTAGTACCTGTAATAGTACCGCCCGTACCAACACCAGCAACGAATACGTCGATTTCACCGTCTGTCGCTTCCCAAATCTCAGGGCCCGTAGTCTTTTCGTGGATTTCTGGGTTCGCTGGGTTGTCAAATTGTTGAAGAAGTAGGTACTTCTCAGGGTTGCTTGCTACGATTTCTTCTGCTTTAGCAATCGCCCCTTTCATGCCTTTCGCCGCTTCAGTCAGCTCAAGGTTCGCGCCTAGTGCTTTTAGTAGCTTACGGCGTTCTAGGCTCATTGATTCAGGCATGGTCAATGTTAGCTTGTAACCGCGAGCAGCCGCTACGAATGCTAGAGCAACACCAGTGTTACCACTGGTAGGTTCTACAAGCTCTACACCTGGCTTAAGAAGGCCCGCTTTCTCTGCTTCCCAGATCATGTTTGCACCGATACGGCACTTAACACTGAAGCTAGGGTTACGCGCTTCAATTTTTGCGAGAACTTTGCCTTTACTTACTTTGTTTAGACGAACGAGAGGTGTATTACCAATAGTAAGAGAGTTATCTTCGTAGATTTTGCTCATAGTGATGTTCCTTCATTACACGTTGTGTGAATATGGATAGAAGAATATGCGGTATGAAAAAAAGGGAAAAGGATTAAAAAGTTATATCTTATTAGGTTGGCCCAGAACTTGATAAAAGAAAAGGGAAAAGCTGGCGCTGATCCCTTTCCTTCATCTCTAATCGACTATCGTTGGTGCTTAAACTCCGCGACCCACATAGCGGTTGCACCACATATTGCTACAGGCATGACAATGAGGTTCAAAATTGGGATCGTCGTAAACACAGACACCAATACCCCAAAGCCATAGGCCTTACCTTGCTTTTGTTTCAATTTGTAACGCATGTCGTTAAATGGGATTTTATGGTTATCAAACGGGTAGTCACAATATTGAATCGCGAGCATCCAGGCGGTAAAGATAAACCATAAAAATGGGCCTACTGTTTGTCCAAGGGCAGGGATGAGCAATAATAGGAATAGGCCTATTGCTTTAGGTAATATGTAAAGGAGCTTTCTCCACTCACGAGCTAAAACGCGAGGAACATCTTTCAGGACGGCAGTGAAACCATCATCATTTACTTTTTGTCCCGTTAAGTACTCTTCCACTTTTTCAGCCAAGAGGCCATTGAATGGCGCGGCGATAAAGTTCGCGAGCGTGCTGAAAAAATAGGAGAAGGTAGCGAGTATCGTCAGAGCGAGTAAAGGCCAAAGAATGTAAGTTAACCAGGATAAAAACTCAGGCAGCTGCCCAATCCAGCCTTCTATCCATATATTAAGGTTTGAAAATAGATAGAAGATGGCACCACCTACAAGCAAGATATTTGCAAGTAGAGGTAAGATGACAAAGCGCCTGATTTTAGGGGCAAGTGCCAATTGTATCCCGTATAGAAAATAACCGAACCCGGTTCTCTGCTGATTGTTTTGCTTCATGTCTATTTTGGCTTCGTGTAAATGAAAACTCATTGTACCTGTGAGGACTTTTCTTTCAATGCCCTGACAAATGACGTCTTGTTAAGTGGAATCGTGGCAAGAATCACAACAAAAAACGGAACTTCTTGCATTAAGTTGTTCTAAATCTACATATAGTTTTGGTAAAGTAAACGTATCATTCAGATTTATTGCACTTGGGTTGCTGCTCAAGGAACTGCGAGTAGTAAAAACAAGTATATTGAGAGTAAATAATGCAGGAATTGCGATTCGTACTCATTGTTGTTGGCGCATTAGCCATCGCGGCATTACTGTTTCATGGTTTATGGAGCAGTAAAAAAGAAGGCAAAGCAAAGTTTGGTAACAAGCCACTTGGTAAGCTGGATGTTGACCAAGAAGACAAAAATGATCTTGTTGAGAAAGAACGAGACTTCGCTCCCGCTCCTGAAGATGACTTTGAGATCATTCGCAAAGATCGCAAAGAACCAGATTTTGGGATGGCGAGCTCTTTCGACAACAAGTTTGAATCTGACCCGTTATTCGGTGGTCCATCTGAAGTCAAACAGACGCAGCAGGAGCTGGATGACATCCCTTCATTTGTTGCAGAAAAAGATAAAGAAGAGGACGTTGAGCCTGTTGTTCAAGCAACAGTAGCTGAAGAGCCATTCCAGCCCGCTGTGGAAGAAGACGCTATTCCCGCCGCGTTTGATATTACGGAGAAAGAACAGCAAGTCGAAACGGTTAGTGAGCCTGTCGTTGCAGAGCCTAAGGAAGAGCCAAAGCCAGAACCTGAAATGCAAGTGATTGTATTGAATGTGCACTGTGCTGGTGAAGAGCCATTTGTTGGTACTGCTTTATTTGAAAGTATGCAACAAAACGGTCTAATTTATGGCGAAATGGATATTTTCCACCGTCATGTCGACTTGTCCGGTAACGGCAAAGTGCTGTTTAGCGTCGCTAATATGATGCACCCTGGTACGTTTGAGCATGCTGATCCTGCTGAGTTTACAACGAAGGGTATTTCATTCTTCATGACATTGCCTTGTTATGGCGAGGCTGAACAGAACTTCAACTTAATGCTCCGAACTGCGCAGCAAATTGCTGATGACTTAGGTGGTAACGTACTTGATGACCAGCGCAACTTAATGACGCCAGATCGTTTAGCATCTTATCGACGTCAAATAGTTGAGTTTAATGCCGCTAACGCATAATCTTAACAGCAAATAATAATAGGGCTCCGGATGGAGCCCTTTTTCTTGGATTTCCCAACCTCACCGATTGAAAATACACGGGGCTTTACTATGTCTGAATCAGTACTTCAGCGACTAGAAGAACTAAAAGAGTCGTTGCATTACCACGCTGTGCGTTACTACGTGGAAGATAACCCAGAGATCCCTGATGCCGAGTACGACCGTTTAATGCGAGAGTTACTGGATATTGAAGCAGAGAACCCTGACTTAATAACCGTAGACTCGCCAAGCCAACGTGTCGGTGGGCAACCTCTCTCTGCGTTTAGCCAAGTGACACATGAAGTACCGATGCTTTCGCTTGATAACGCGTTTGATGATAGTGAACTCGATAGTTTCCACAAGCGCGCACAAGAGCGCGTGGGCAGCCAGAGTGTGAAAGAATACTGTTGTGAGCCTAAATTGGATGGACTCGCCGTAAGTTTGTTATATGAGAATGGCGTTTTAGTTCAGGCGGCCACTCGAGGCGATGGTACTACGGGTGAAAACATCACAGAGAATGTGCGTACGATTAAAGCTATTCCTTTAAAACTCAGAGGTAATGACTGGCCAAATCGTCTTGAAGTTCGTGGTGAAGTCTTTATGCCGAAAGCTGGGTTTGAAAAGCTCAATGAATTAGCAAGGAAGAAAGGCGAGAAAATCTTTGTTAATCCACGTAACGCTGCGGCAGGTAGCTTACGACAATTGGATTCACGTATTACGGCTTCTCGTCCGCTTAGCTTCTATGCATACAGTGTAGGCGTGGTGCAAGGTGCAGAATTGGCAGCAAGTCATTACGAACGCTTTTTGCAAATCAAATCTTGGGGACTGCCAATGTGTCCGGAAACTAAGCGAGTTGAAAGCTTGGCGGATGTAAAAGCTTACTACCAAGATATATTGCAGCGTCGTGATGCCCTCCCTTATGAGATCGATGGTGTCGTTATTAAAATTGACGATATTGCCGTGCAAGAGCGTCTGGGTTTTGTTGCTCGCGCTCCACGTTGGGCGATTGCCTACAAATTCCCAGCACAGGAAGAAATGACGACACTGAATGAAGTGGAGTTCCAAGTCGGTCGCACTGGTGCGATTACACCTGTTGCTAAACTAGAGCCTGTATTTGTTGGCGGGGTAACGGTAAGTAATGCGACGCTTCATAACGCAGATGAGATTGAACGTCTGCAGGTCAAGATTGGTGATCACGTTGTGATCCGCCGTGCTGGCGATGTTATTCCCCAAGTCGTTTCTGTCATCAAAGAGCGTCGACCAGAAACAGCTCGAGATATTGTTTTCCCAACTCAGTGTCCTGTTTGTGGTTCGCATGTTGAGCGGATCGAAGGAGAAGCGGTAACACGTTGTATGGGGGGCTTAGTTTGCCAAGCCCAACGCAAACAAGCGCTAAAACACTTTGTTTCTCGTAAAGCGTTAGACGTTGACGGTTTAGGCGATAAAGTGATCGAGCAGCTTGTTGATCGTGAGATGGTGAAAACTCCTGCTGACTTATTTAAGTTATCAGCGGGGATTTTAACCGTACTAGATCGCATGGGGCCAAAGTCTGCGCAGAATATTGTGAATGCGTTAGAAAAATCCAAAGAAACAACTTTACCTCGGTTTTTGTATTCACTGGGGATCCGTGAAGTTGGCGAGGCAACCGCAGCAAACTTAGCAATGCACTTTAAAACGTTGGGAGCGATCCAAAATGCTACCGAAGAGCAGTTGATTGAAGTGCAAGACATCGGTGCTGTGGTTGCTCAACATATTACGACTTTCTTTAGTGAAGAACAGAACCAAGCGGTGGTTAAAGATTTGCTTGAACAAGGAATTCATTGGCCAGAGATTAATACTACTGAGCAGGTGGGGGAATTACCATTAGAAGGTAAAACAGTAGTATTAACGGGAACACTTTCTCAACTGGGGCGTACAGAAGCCAAAGAAGCCCTCCAAGCACTGGGGGCTAAAGTGACGGGTAGTGTTTCTAAGAAAACCGATATTTTGTTTGCTGGTGAAAATGCAGGTTCGAAGCTCGCAAAGGCACAAGAACTGGGTATCGAAATTAAAACAGAACAAGACTTACTCGAACTGATGAATTAAGTCTTCTCAAAAAAGCTAAAAAATAACTAAAAGCCCCGTATGGTAAGCATGCGGGGCTTTTTATTGTTCATAATTAAGTGTTTTTTTATTGAGTAATTGATGCCTTTGTTCTTTTCAGTGATCAAGATCGAACCTTGGGTTATTGGTTTTTTTGGCTTTTTTAGTCTGCGAGTGACTTCAAGTTGATACTTTTGAGTTCAATTTAAGTGTTTGATTTTAAATAATAATTTATTGTGTTGTGTTGATGTTGTTAAAAATAAGATCTGGATCAATAAGTTATATGGAACTTTGGAGTGGCTCATATTTTTTTAGAAAAAAAATAAGTTCCATTTGGATGTTTTTAGCTGCGAAGTTAGTCTTAATCACGTGGATACACGGTGTGTATGCAGGAACTAAAAAAAGCCAAATTAGAAATAATGAGGTTTGATCAGGAATTTACTTCTCTCCTTCGGCGGCCAACTAAAGGTGAGATAGAAAAATACAGCTATATCCATTTTTAGGAGTTTTTCCATGGACAAATTTTTTAAGGTTTCAGCGTTAACCGCAGCAATGTTTGGTGTTGTTGCTGTCGCTCCAGCTACAGCGTCTACTGAAAGTGCAGCAGGTGGCGAGTACGTAGAGAAAGTGAACGAATTTATGCAAGACTCAAGTCTGAATGCATTATTCATAGTTGATACTCGTTCACGAACTCGTACAACAGGTAAGCCCGGCGGTGAAAATGGTGACCGTTGGAGTCGTCTAAACTACTCTTCTTACAACGCAATTTTAGACTTCACTTCTGGCTACCACGATGGTTGGGTGGGCGCAGATGTTGCGGCTTACTACTCTGGCGATCTTTACAACGATAGTCTTTACAATTCAAACGAAGGCTACCTATGTAACGAAATCTCAACTTGTAACAACCTAGACTGGGGTGCAGGTGATGGTCAGCAGCTTAAAGTTTACAAAGCAGCGCTGAAATTCAAAGCAAACGAAAACTTTAATGCTCGTTTCGGTATGTTACAGGCTGGTGGTAACGGTACAATCGGTAACGTTTGGAGCTTTGTACCTGGTACTTACCGTGGTTTCGAACTAAACGCTAAACTTGGTGATTTCAACCTAAGCTACTTTGGCGCAGACCAATTTACAGCACCTTGGCTGCTTCACGAAGATGATTACGCACCAGCGCTTTGGTCTGACACTTCATGGAGCTACCTACACTCTCTAGGCCTAAACGGTAACCTAACTGACAGCTTGTTTATGCAACTTGGTTTGGGTCAAGCTACTGGCGTTCAATATGCAAATGGTGTTGACTGGGGTGCAGGTCAAGTAACTAGCTACCACAACGAAACTGACAACACTTCTTACAAGGCTTACTTGAAGTACACTGTTAGTGACCGTACAACTCTAGCATTTGATTTCTACGGTGTTGACGATGATGTGAAATACGATGGTCTAGGTTTCCACACTGGTCTATCTTTGAATCAATCTTTCGGCAAGCTAGCTTGGATGTCTGAGTTGCGCTACACAGACACAGATAACCGTGCGGACTTCGTTCCTCGTACTATTCATACATATGGTATGAACAATGGTACTTGGTCTCAGTGGTGGGACGCGCTGTCTGACTGGAACAAAGCGGGTGAGCTAGCATGGTACAACCGTCTATCTTACAACCAAGGTAACGGCTGGAACTACTACCTAGGCTTTGGTTACGGTACTGGCGCTGACTCTGCAGCAAGCGGAGCATCAGGTGACTGGGATTACGAAAGCGAATACGCAGTTAACGCAACAGTATCTTACTCACTACAAAGTGGCGCGCTTAAAGGTTCTACCATTCGTTTACACGGTACAATCCTAGAACGTGATGAGTACGCAGGTGCTGGCGATGCGGATGAAACAGACTTACGTCTACAAGTTCTTATCCCTTACAGCTTCCACTAATACTTAATTAGATAATAAAAGGAGCCGCTAGGCTCCTTTTCTATTTCACTTCTCGGCCGTCGTATATTTTGCAATATAACGGTGGCAACATATGTACATTACCGTTTGGCAACTCACACTTTATCTCTGGGCCTAACGTACGACCACCGGATGCACCATTAGCATGAGTGGTTAACGGAATTATGGCAAAAGATATTACTAATAGACCAGATAAAAATCTCATAATAATCACCTTAATATAAACTTTAAATATCTACGTGCTTGTATAAACCGTGACTACGCAGAAAGGCAAGGTTGAATAGGGCTATTATATCAAACTAAGCTCTTACTTCTTTACTATTCCCATTCCCCACCTCTAAATCGACACATTTCACTTGGAATATTCGTAACGTCGCCACTTGGCATCTTACATTCGACTATAGGTCCCAAATTAGTTGTACCGCCGTTTCCGTTGTTGTAGGCAAAGGAAGAAAAAGAAAAAATACCGCACAACATTAAAAAGAGAAGCTTATTCATAGTACATCCTCTTACTTACCAAATAAAAAGCACTCAACTTAAATGCTTATGCGTTAAGTATGTATCCGAGGATAAAAAGATCAAAAAATAATTCAATAAAGTTTTATTTTTTAAAATAAATTTAGATCGATAATTTACCTAGATATATTTCTATCTTATTGATTGTCGTGTGTTGAATAATTAAATAATAGGAAATGGTAGGTAGGGTATTAATAATATTACTAATACTTATTTTTTTCTCGATTTTAATTAAGGTAATGAAATGAAAGCAGTTGTTTAGATTAAAGTAATGGAGCATGATTTGCCCCATTACTTTGGCATAAATTAATTAGAATCAGGCTCAATGATTAAAATAATACCTTCAACATCGGTGATTCTTACGCGGGTACCGGCTGGAAGTGCTTGATCCGATTGTGCGGACCATGTGGTATCGGCTACCTTGATGCGATTGAGCCCGACGGAAAAGTCTTCTTCAAGGATAAGAGTACGCCCAATTAACTGCTTGTACTTTTGGTTCAGATCTCTTTCTTGGTCTTCTTGCTTGTCTTTAGACCATTGTCGTCGCCACCAAAGCCAGGTGGTGATTAAGCTGAAGCTTGCAAAGCAAAGCCATTGCAATTGCCAGCTCATTGGCAAAACGGTCATGAGTGCTCCAACGATAAGTGCAGACATCCCGAGCCAGAGAAAATACCCTGCGGTACCAAGTAGCTCAACTGCTAAAAGAGCAAAGCCAAACGCTAGCCAATGCCAGAAAGAGATACCTTCCAACAAACTAAAAAAGTCCATAAATTATTCTTTATCTTGCTGTTTAAACATTTCTGCTATCCCTGCAACCGAGCCCATTAGTCCGGTTGCTTCTAATGGAAGCATAATGATTTTACCATTTTCGGCTTGACCAATGCTCTTGATCGCTTCGGTATAACCCTGTGCAATGAAGTAATTGACGGCTTGCATGTCACCTTTTGCAATGGCTTCGGAAACCATGTAAGTCGCTTTTGCTTCTGCTTGCGCGGCACGCTCACGTGCTTCTGCATGGAGAATAGCAGACTGCTTTTCGCCTTCAGCTTTTAATATCTCTGATTGTTTATGACCTTCGGCCTTTAATATCTCAGCTTGGCGAACCCCTTCTGCTTCAAGAATTTCCGCACGCTTATTACGCTCGGCTTTCATTTGCGCATTCATTGCAGCGGTCAGATCGGCTGGTGGCTGGACATCTTTAATCTCAATTCGTGTGACTTTTACGCCCCAAGGGTTTGTTGCTTGGTCAACAATCGCCAACAGCTTAGAGTTGATCATGTCGCGTTGGCTCAGCATTTCGTCCAGTTCCATTGAACCTAAAACGGTACGAATGTTCGTAAGGGTCAAGTTTCTAATAGCGTGTTCTAAGTCGTTGACTTCATAAGCCGCTTTTGCAGCATCGATCACTTGAACAAATCCGACAGCGTCAATAACCACGTTAGCGTTATCTTTTGAAATGACCTCTTGCGCAGGAATATCGAGAACGCGCTCCATCATGTTTACTTTTTGACCAACTTTATCAACGAATGGAATGATCAAGTTTAAACCCGGCTTTAATGTGTGGGTGTAGCGTCCGAAGCGTTCAACTGTCCAGTTGTTTCCTTGCGGAACCGTTTTAATGGCTGAAGATAAGATAACGACAGCAAGAACGACGAAAATACCGATGGTGATCAGTGAATCAATTGGCATTAGTTATTCCCTTAAGTGCATAATATTCGATCCATTTTTACCTATTTATAGACAATAGACAATTGAAGTTCTGAGACCTTTGAGAGGTTATTGGTTTTTTATATGACAAAGGCCGGAAACACCGGCCTTTGTCATTGCATGGTTTTACTCTCGCTATTTTGCGGGGTATTCAATCCAACTTGAACCATCAAGAGAAACATAATATTTCCCTTGTACTTCAATCACAGTAGAGCCTGAGTTCTGCGCGACAACTCGTGTTTCTGGTAGGTTCTCTGTCAATATTGAAGGGCTAAACGTCTTACTTTGATAAATGTTTTTATCCAGGATATTCGAAACGAGCTGCGACAATGCCAGATAGCTAGATGGCTCGCTTACGTGTTCGGTGTCGCCCTGACGCTGAATTCCTTCTCCGAAGATTTTAATTCCTACCGGTGTATGAATGATTGTCGGTGCAGGAATTTCTCGCATACCCGAAATTTGCATGCGGTCTCCTCGCATTCCACCACCATGTTCTGGTACCAAAGCGACAACGATGTTGCGTTTTGAGGACTCTAAGGTTTTAAAGAACGCGTGGAGATCATCAAGCAAATTCTTAAGGCGCATTTTGTAGCTAGCAATAGATGTGCTTGAATTCGCATTGATGATCCTGTTGCCATCATGTAGTGAAATTGAGTTGTAGAGTGCCACGACTTTGTCGTCACTACTGTTAAGTCTTTGCTGCCACCAGTTATCCAATACTTGCTTATCGCGGAAGATCGAAGAGCCATCAAAAGATTTTTGGTAAGGAGTTAAGTCTTCTTGAGACATAAGAGCCGCTTGTAAGTCGCCGTCTTTTTTGATCAATTCAAGGAAGCTATCAAAGACACCATTGTGGTTCATCAGTAAATTTTCTGTGAAGCCTAGCTCTTTCAAACTTTCGAACAAGTAGCACTGCTTTGATGGTGCTGGCTGGAACAGTTGACTGTGTTCCTGTTGACCACAATTGGCTCGTAACAGACGAATGACCGCAGGCCCGCTGTATGACGTTGCAGAGCTAAAGTTGTCGAACATGATGTCAAATTCTTTGAATAGAGGATGATCGGCCAGTCCTGCAATTTCGATGTCATCCCACGCGACCGAGCAAATACTCAAGAACAACAAATCGAAAGGAGCATCCATTGCGCTGTTGGTATCGAATGCCACACGTCGAGAAGCTTCTTTAGAAAAGAAATCTGCAGTTAACGTGTTGAAACTGGCATCATTAATTTCCGTTATTTGAGGTTGTTTGCTAGCAGTAACCTCGGTTGTCGGCTGTTGTTGAGCTACTTCTGCAGCCACTGTTGTCTGAGGTTCAGTCGTCATAGGAATACTTATATAGACCATCGCAATAACCACAAAGACTGAAACTCTAACGAACTTGCTCAAAATAAAGTACGCACCACACAAAGCGAGCAATCCGAGTATTGCTTGGAATGATAAAAATCGTCCCAAAAGCTCGACCAGATAACTCAATTCAAACTGCATTAACTGTCCCGCTTGAGCCCAAAGACGGTCTAGAGGAGGTAGGTAAGAATCGTAATGCAAGAGCCACGCTGCGGCGACAAATACAACGATATGACGTACCGCATTTAGGCTTTTCATCGAGATAGGAAGCAGGATGAAGATCAACAGCGCAAAGTTTTCTATTGGATGGAAATCGATGATTCCTTGAAAATAGAGCGCTGTTTTTGCGATAAAGTAAATATTCCACCAGCCCAATCCTATAGTAGAGGGGGTAGAGTCATGAGAATGCGATATCATTACTTAAGCTTCTTAGTATTAGTGGCTGATGTATCTAGCTCAAAATAGCGCGAGCGTTTTAAGTGCTTGTGGTAAAAGCGTCGGGTAGCGTTTACTAGGTCACGGATAAAGTATCCTAGGAGTAGGCCAATACCTGAGCTGATAATCACGGTCAGTAAAAAATCGTTAATATTCATGAACGCTCCTTGAGCTCGATGGTTTTTTTCACAGCAAACAAAGGAGGAACATCAGTAATGGAGTTAGTGGCGGTATGGAATATTTTCCTCTCTGTCGCCAGAGCTGAAACGTCGTCGGATATGACGGCTTCATCTTGAACGATGAATTTTAACTCTGTTTCGATATCTAATTGAGTATCAAACGTGTGAGTTGAATGAAATAAGTCTCTCACTGGGAACTCAAATATATTGTTGAGTGCAATATCAATATCGCTATGTCGAATAGCACTGAACAAGACATATAGAGCTTTGTTGCAGGCTGTCACAACGTCGCCATCTCTTCGAATATGGCAAAGACGTAAACATTCCTCTGCCGTCATACCTGGTAATAAGTTCAGCTTGATAAGCGCAAAGTTCACATTTGAGTGTGTTGAGTGGGAAATGACGTCAATACAGTATTGGCTAAAGTCCTGGTTTTGTAAGTAGCCTTTGCTACCAAACTTAAGGTCATACTTTAAGAGCGCCTCTAAACTGTCAGGAATTGGGCGTGTAAGCATCTGGCCTTGAATTGCTTCAACCTGAGTCATAAAGCGCATTGGGGGGATTTGCGCGTGAGAAATGAAGTTTGCCCCCGAGCGAAGTAAGAACTTTTCATCTGCATATCTCAGACATTGTTGGGTCTCCCTGACAATAATCTTTAGCTGACGGCCATACGCGGACCTTAAACGGTAGCAATCTAACGCGATCTGTTGAACTTCGCTTTGGTTATCACAGCTGAAAACAATAGTTGAAGAGCGAGGGTTGTCTAGCATCGCTATGAGTCCTTGATTGCTCTCTGCCACACGCATCCCTTTTGGGGCTTTCACGCTTTCTCTGAAAGCTCTTCTGCTGACATAGATTCTATCGCTATCCGATTTGTCTTCTGGCATGACATGAGATTGATGCGTTTCGTAAGACGTTGCTTTTAGTGTTTTATCTTTAGTTTTAGTGAGAATGTATTCGTGTTGGGTAATTACACCGTGTTTATTGGACCAAAAATCCACAAGATAGCAGTAGCGAGCGTCATCTAATGATGTCATGGTCGCCAAACCTGCAATGTGTCTATTATGAGAAATAAGAATGGGCTTTAATAGTGAAGTCGTCAGATGCCCATATATACAAACACTAATAGTGATTTTTTTATTATTTGCCAGCTCATTTAAGCTTTGTAGAAAGACACTTATAAAATCATCATTAGTTGATGATAGTAGCGAGTCTGGAACAACTAATAGACATGTAGAAAACTTCTTTATGTTCGTTTGGTGAATGTCTTTAGCAAGATTTATAGCTTTGGGTGTTTTTTTTGTGAATTTATGACTAAGAAAAAAACACTGTTCAAGGTGGGTTTTAGATAAGTCATTGAATTTCATTAAGGCTTCATCATTCAATGTGGACAAAAAAGTTTCTTTGTCTGTAAAGCTTGTAAGTGAAGTGTTGTCATTTTCCGGTAGTGTACTGAACAAATAATCAATAAGCATCTGTTTATGAGTAAATAAGTTTACATAAACAGAGTTTATCTCTCGTTCGTTTTTAATAGCAGATGATTCAGAGAGTGATGACATAAAGAGCCTTAAATCAATAACTTAATGTGTTTTGTGAAGCTCACAATCCGTTGTATGCTAATCGTTACAATTTTGATTTTCTTAGTGACAAGAAAATGACGCTAAGATATTAAACGAAATTGATCAGAAATTAAAATAGTTATAGCATGTGCTTCACATGATGTTTATGAGTTTAAAATCAATAGTCTCTAAGTCTATGATTCTCATTTAAAATATTTAAATTTCTTATGTGTATTAAATGGATGGTAACAATTCATTATTGTAATCCTTTTTTCTGAAGTTAAATATTATTTAGGCCTTTGTTATTTATATGGGCTATAAATAAACTTATTCACATTCATCATCGTTCTATAAATATGAGACGCATAGGTCGATGCGTCAATTTTTTAACAATGGAATTTATACTGAAAATGATAGTGGCGGGATTGCTGTTATCTCAGTTTAAGCTCCGTTACATTGTGAAAAATTCTATGACTGAGTCTGCAAAAGATATTAATTCGATCTACTCTTCTTATAACTTAACTCAATACACGTATATTGAAACAACAGAAAACGAGTCTTACGTACAAGTTAAAAATAAGTGGCAAGTCTTCAAAGCCAACGGTGCTCGTAATGTTCTATCTTTGGTACGTAATACGCAGAAAAATTCAGAAACGGAAGCGATATGAAGCGCCTTCTATTTGTTAGTTTAAAAGGCGGCTGTGGCTCAACGACCGTCGCTGCGAATTTGGCACAAGCGTTAGTTAAGATAAATAAACAGGTACTGGCCATTGAGGTGGTGCCTAATAGTTTACTGCAAGCTCATCTTGGCTTGCCGAGGGAAGAGCAAGGAGGCTGGGCGAAACAACTTCTTTTAGATAAGCCTTGGACCCAGGCTGGTTATGAAAGCCCACAAGGTGCACTTTTTTTACCGTTTGGCCATCTGAATTCTGAGCAGTTAAAAGCGTTTTTTAATGAGCGTTCTCACTATCTATCAATGCTAGGTGAAATGACGTTGCAAGTGAGCGAAAACCGTGGTGAGCAGTGGCTGCTTTTTCACGCCGACTTAGCAGAGCTTACTGATCCTGAAGTGCGATCTTTTGTCGACTCAATGGATATGATTGTGGTGGTGGTAACGGCAGACGCCCTGAGTTATCTCACTCTTCAATCTTGGCTACAACATGAAGAGCTATCGAGATTGCTTCGCTCTGATAAATTACGTTTTTTGGTGAATAAATATCAGCCAGAAACCGAAATTGGTCGTGATTTCATGTTGGTGCTGAAAAAGGAACTTAGCGAATCCTTGATTCCTGTTTCGATTCATCGAGATACGGCATTGCTTGAATGTGTGGCAAACCTGACGACCGTTCAACACTATTCGCCATCGAGCCAAGCCGCAAAAGATTTTCAGTCTTTTGCTTTTTGGTGTGTATCAGCGTTATCAAGCGCTCAGGACCAAAGCTAATTTATGCGAAGTCTTAATCTGATTTTCCAACGTTGGGTAGTGGACCAATTCAGACTGCAGAAGAACGCTTACGAGCAAGCCTGGAATTGTAAAACAAACTGGGTTGGTGAGTGTGCTTTGTCTTTTTGGTTTTCATTGAGTTTTGTATTTTTAAAGCCGGTTATTTCGGGTGTTCCCTCATGGAAACTGCCTTTGGTTTACTATCCAAACGTTAATTTTGCTGCGCCAAGATGGTTTGATCCTGTACGTTTTATTATCCAAAGCGTGTGGTTGCTTTGCTTCAGGCAAAACGTAAATGTAAATACAGCATGGTCCAAAAAAACCAGCAGCTTAGCGATGACTTTAGCCGAGCAAATTCGCAATGCGTTCTACTTGCCATTTGAATTGGTTGCAAAAGGCGTCCGCTGGTTAGAACAGACAGCGAACAACATCAAAGATCCACAAGTTCGAGAGCGTATTAAAGCAAGTAAGTCAGCGATGGCGTTGAACTACACCTTGTTGTTTTTCGTGGTGTTAATCGCTTTGCTTTGTTTTACGGTGCCATTTGGTTATCAGGCTCAGACTGTCTTTGTGCTGTTACTCTGGGCATTAGCGATGATGGTCCGTCGCATGCCGGGTCGTTTTCCTACCATGCTTTTGATCATCTTGTCGGTTACGGCCTCATGTCGATACTTGTGGTGGCGTTATTCGTCTACCCTGAACTGGGACGATCCTGTTGCTTTGTTTCTAGGGGGCGTTTTACTTCTAGCTGAGACGTATTCTTGGATTGTGCTGATGCTTGGCTATTTCCAAAATATCTGGCCATTGAATCGCAAACCAGTATCGATGCCACCGGATCAGTCAACTTGGCCAACCATTGACTTGATGATCCCTACTTACAACGAAGATCTCGATGTTGTGAAAGCGACGGTTTATGCCTCGTTAGGTGTCGATTGGCCGAAAGACAAACTTAACATCCACATTCTGGATGACGGCAAGCGTGATAGCTTCCGAGATTTCGCCAAAAGTGTAGGGGTGAACTACATCCGCCGCCCAACGAATGAACATGCGAAAGCCGGTAACATTAACTATGCGTTGAAGCAGACCAGCGGTGAGTTTGCTGCGATTTTTGACTGTGACCATATTCCTACACGAGCATTTTTTCAGCTCACAATGGGGATGTTCCTGAAAGATCCAAAGTTGGCGCTTATTCAGACGCCGCACCATTTTTTCTCACCGGATCCTTTTGAGCGTAACTTATCGAACTTTCGTAACGTGCCAAACGAAGGCAACTTGTTTTACGGCCTGATTCAAGATGGTAACGACTTATGGGATGCGACTTTCTTCTGTGGCTCGTGCGCTATTTTACGTCGAGAGCCTTTAGAGGAAGTCGGTGGTATTGCAGTCGAAACCGTGACGGAAGATGCGCACACGTCTCTGCGCATGCACCGTTTAGGCTATCGTTCTGCATATCTTAAGCAGCCGATTTCTGCTGGTTTGGCGACAGAAACATTGTCTGCACACGTTGGGCAACGCATTCGTTGGGCTCGCGGGATGGCGCAGATATTTAGGGTCGATAATCCATTGACTGGAAAGGGGCTTAAGCTCTCTCAACGGCTTTGTTACGTCAATGCCATGCTGCACTTTCTATCTGGTATCCCGAGGATTGTATTCCTGATCGCACCCTTGGCTTATTTGTTGCTGCATTCCTACGTGATTTATGCGCCAGCGCTGGCGATCATTTTGTACGTATTACCCCACATGATTCACGCCAGCATGACCAACTCTCGTATGCAGGGTGACTACCGTTATTCGTTTTGGGGTGAGGTATACGAAACCGTGCTTGCTTGGTATATCGCAAGGCCAACAACGGTGGCTTTGTTTGCGCCCCATAAAGGGACATTCAACGTAACGGCAAAAGGCGGTTTGGTTGAAAAGTCTCACTACGATTGGGTGATCTCTCGACCATATTTGGTTTTGGTTGCACTCAACATTTTGGGCTTCGCTGTAGGGATTTACCGAATGGGGTGGGGGCCTCAAAATGAAATCGGTACAGTTATCGTGAATCTCGTATGGACGATGTACAACCTGTTGATTTTAGGTGCTGCCGTTGCGGTTGCAGTAGAAGCTAAACAAGTGCGAAAAGATCACCGAGTAGAGATGGCGATTCCTGTCGCGGTTAGGCTTAATTCTGGGCATTTAATACAAGCGCAGATGAAGGATTTCTCTTTGGGGGGCGTGCGCATAGAAATTGACGGGGTCGATGAACCAACCTGTGCTTACTTACTCGGTCAAACCTTAGAAGTGATCCTCAATCGAGGTGGCCAAGAATTCGTGTTCCCTATGACGGTTGCCTATGCTCATAAGGGGATATTTGGTTTACAACTCAACGAATTGTCTCATCAACAACAAATCCAATACGTCCAATGTACATTTGCACGTGCAGATACATGGGCGAAATGGCAACAAGGTTATCAATCAGATAAACCTCTATCGAGTATGCAGGCTGTACTGCAAGTCGGCTTTAATGGATACAAACGCTTGCTGCAACATTGTCCTAAGTTTGTTCAGGTCAGTGTGGATGCACTTTTATTTTGTATCGAATTTATTTGGTCACTAAGACCTCGTTATGTCCCAATCAGGACCTCAAGTCATGCTAAATAATAAAAAACTAACAGCGTTGACAACGGCTATCACTCTCATGTGTATGTCGTGCAGTCTCGCGGCACAAGAAGTAAGTCAGCAACAAGCAACGCCTTTGGCACAGCAAGATGCTGAAGATTCGACCGTGTTTAAGCGCGTCATCCCATTTAGTCAATTAGGTTACAGTGGTTCAATTGCTATCCAAGGTAGTGAGGCCAGTGCTTATATTGGTTTCGGTTCGCGACTCGATGAGGTGGTATCTAAAGCAACGTTGCACTTTGATATCACACCTTCGCCAGCGTTGCTCTCTTTGGTTTCTCACGTCAAAGTGTATTTGAACAACGAACTTATGGGAGTAGCGTCAATCGTCGATGGCCAGCAAGGCAAAAAGTTGAGCTTATCGATGCCGCTGGACACTCGTTACTTTAGTAATTACAACCAAATTCGCTTTGAGTTGATTGGGAATACTCAGAAAGAGTGTGCCAATCCAAATGACTCGAGCATTTGGGCTGAGATTAGCCAAAGTAGTCGAATTGAGATGCTTGCTCAAAAGACAGTGCTGGAAAGTGACTTGAGTTTGTTACCGGCTCCTTTTTTTGATGTCCGTGATTTCAGCCAGTTAAATCTGCCTGTCGTGATGGGTAGCAAATACGATTTAGATGATGTCAAGGCTGCCGGTGTCTTGAGCTCTTACTTTGGTGCTCTTGCGGGTTGGCGTGGTGCTCAATTCCCTTTTAGTGTCGACACGTTACCTAAGCGCAACGCCATTGTCTTTGTTACCAATGACAACAAACCTGAGTTTCTGAGAGATTTTCCAGACACGGATGGCCCTCGTCTTCAAGTCATCACTCATCCAACAGACCCGTACGTGAAGCTTCTTCTAGTGATAGGCCGTGACAGTAAGGATCTTAACATTGCGGTGCAAGGTTTGGCGTTGGGAAACCAACTTCTTACTGGACCAATCGCGAAGATTAATGAAGTCAAACAAATCAAACCACGAGTCCCGTACGATGCGCCAAACTGGGTGAGTACGGCTCGTCCTGTTGCATTGTCTGAGTTAGTCGAACAAAAAAGCATGCTGCAAGTGGAAGGCCGAACGCCTCCACCAATCAACGTAAGTTTGCGTTTACCACCCGATCTCTTTACTTGGCAAAGCCGTGGTATACCGATGGATCTTAACTATCGTTATTCACCGCCTGCTGCGGATCATTCCGGCTCTCGTCTGACTTTGAGTATTAATGACCAATTCATTGAGGCGTTCAACCTAACCACAAAAGGTCAAGGTGGAGAATCTAACCGTATACGTGTTCCTTTGTTAGATGATGGCATTCTAAGTGGTGATACGTTTGTTCGCATTCCGGCTTTTAAGGTGGGTAGTCAAAACCGAATTGAGTTTGAGTTTGGTTTTGCGTCGGTGACCGATGGGCAGTGCCAGGTAACGCAGCCAAGTAAGCAATACGCGGTTATTGATGGTGATTCTACTATTGATTTTAGTGGTTTCCCCCACTACATCGAAATGCCGAACATGCGCGCTTTTGCTACATCCGGTTTTCCTTACACTCGCATGGCTGATTTGTCAGAAACTGCTATTGTTGTTCCAGAGAGTGCTCCAAAAGAAGTGTTGCAAACCTTCTTAAACGTCATGGGGTCATTGGGACGTGACTCTGGGTACCCAGGTATTCAGGTGCTTTTGACAGATAAATGGAATGCTGAGAAACTAAAAAATAAAGATATCCTGACGATTGGTGTTGTGGATGCATTAGAAGAAGCCGCTAATAATCCTGACCAAGTTAACTTAGTGGTTAAAGAGGGTCAGAGACAAATTCGCCTACCAAGCAAAAATGAAAAGCAGCTCGGAATGAACTGGATGAGTCCAAGTGATGCTCGTCAAGCCGCCGCAGATTATGTTTCTGTCGAGGCAGAAGGCTCTTTTGCTGCTATTTATGGTGCAGAATCGCCATTTACGAAAAAACGCAGCGTCATTTCTATTATGGCGGCTCACCCGTCAGATTTTTCGTCGGTTGATCGCGCGTTGGCTGACTCCGGTAAAGTGGAGCACATGTTTGGCTCGGTGGTGACGTTGAGAAATAACGAAGTAGCAAGCTACAACGTGGGTTCGCACTACTATGTCGGTAAGCTTCCTGTGTGGCAGCTCGTTTGGTATCACTTCTCTAATCACCCAGTCATCGTTGCGTGCTTTGCCGCCTTGCTAGTGGTGATCGTAACCATTGTGCTTTGGCGCGTATTACGTCAAGTCGCGTCTAGACGTTTAGAAAAAACTGAGGAAGAGGAATAATGAAAAAACTCATCTCGTTCCTTATGTTGTTCGTGTCTCCTTACTTGTGGGCTAACACCTGCGAGTGGCCACAATGGGAAACATTTAAGTCGGTATACATGGAGCAAGGCCGAGTCGTTGATGGCAGTGACGAGCGTATGATTACAACCTCGGAAGGCCAATCTTACGCATTGTTCTTTGCCTTGGTTGCCAATGACCCTAAAACCTTCGATCAGGTTTTAAAATGGACTCAATCACATTTGGCTGGTGGGGATTTGACGGCAAGGCTTCCTGCTTGGTTGTGGGGAAGAAAAGAAAATGGTCAGTTCGGAGTCTTGGATTCTAACCCAGCGTCAGATTCTGATTTGTGGATAGCTTACTCCCTTGTTGAGGCGGGGAGATTATGGAATAACTACTACTATCAGACCCTTGGACATCTGATCGCGAGTCGTATTTTACGTGAAGAAACCGTCAACATAGCGGGAGTTGGAACGGTATTGTTGCCAGCTCCAACGGGCTTTGATGCCGACGGCCAGTACCGTGTGAATCCGAGTTATGTTCCGTTACAACTGATTGCTCGTATGCAGTCGCTGTACCCGCAATACAACTGGGACTCAATGTATAAGGCAAGTGTTCACATGCTAGAGAAAACGATGCCAGCTGGCTTTAGCCCAGACTGGGCAGTATTGAGAAATGGTCGTTATAGCTCAGATGTGGTTACAGGGCCGATGGGCAGTTACAACGCGATCCGCACTTATCTTTGGGCGGGTATGCTAAATGACCAAGTTTCAGAAAAAGCAGTATTAGTACAAAAAATGCAGCCGTTTGTCGCGGCAACCAAAGCCCTTGGTGCGCCAGCGAGAGAAGTAAATACTGAAACGGGTAAATATACCCAAGCAGGAAGCGCAGGTTTTTCTGCTGCGGCTCTTCCGTTACTCGCGGCTTCTGGTGAATCTGCGCTGTTGGAGACGCAGTTTCGTCGTGCTCAAAATGAACTTGTGGTGGACAAAAACGATCATTATTACGACAACGTATTAAGTCTATTTGGGCTTGGTTGGCATGAAGAACGTTACCGTTTTGGTGTGCAAGGTGAATTGCTTCCTGTATGGAGCGAGAGATGTCAGTAACAGGATACGTGTTATGGTGGATTCCACTGGTTGCTTTGGCGGCTGGTGGCGTCGGCACTGTGCATGCAGAAAGCTTTAGCTCAAAACCTCTGACAAAGTCGCAGCTCGCACAGGTCTACAAGCCTATCGAGCTGGTTCAATTTTCCACATCATTAGCACGAGTTGACTCGGTTGAGTGGTTGGTTGAGCAGCTAAAACTGGCGGATGCGATTGGCCGAGATGATATTGTCGAGAGTACTCTGGAGAGGCTGTTCGCGATTGAAGAAAGCAATCCAACGGGGCTTTTCTATCAAGCGAATATGTATCTGAAACGTAAGCAGCCAGAATTAGCAAAACCGGTATTTGAGCGCTTAATCAGACAGGCGCCTCATTCGACTCAAGCGAAAAACTTGTCATCGATTATGGCTATTCAGGGAGAGAAAAGAGCGGATTATCAGCGCGCTCAGTTGCTTGCAAAATCTGGTCGTTACGATGAAGCGATTCAAGCTTACAAAGCCCTTTTCCCAAATGGAATGCCATCACCAGCGTTACAACTTGAACTCCTACAGTTGCAAAGTAATTTGCCTGGCAGTTGGATCTCGGTGAAACAGGGACTGGAACGTTTAAATGCAAATTATCCTAGTGTCCCGTCTTTTCAACTCGCGTTAGCCAACCATATTCGCAAAGAGAATCCTGCTGATCCATGGATTCTCGATACCTATAAAAAGTTAGCGCTTGCTCCTTCGGTTGGAACAAATGCGGCAACGTCGTGGTTGCGTGCATTGGATCAATTGCCTATTTCAGATCAAGTTGTTCAGCAATATGCCATCTTAGCTAGCTACTACCCGTCTGACATGGAGATACAAAGAGCGAATCAAAGCGCGAAAGAACGCTGGAAAAAGGAAAAGGAACTACGCAAAGACCCCACCTATCTCGCCAAGCTCAAAGGGTTAGCGTTGCTCGAGGAAGATAAAACCGACCAAGCAGAAGCTCAGCTGCGTTATGCGTTGACGACTCGTCCGCAAGATCCTGAATTGCTTGGTGCTATGGGTAAGGTTTATCTACGTAGAGGGCAGCAACAAAAAGCGCTCGGATACTTTAAACAGGCTCAGCACTTAGATCATAATCCTGACTCGGCCTCAAAATGGGCAGCGCTAATCGAGACTTCTCAATATTGGGCGTATCTTGATCAAGGTGATGCCTTGGTCGAAAAAGGCCAGTTTAAGCAAGCAGAAAGCGCTTATCAAAAAGCGATTCAAGTAGATAAATCCCAACCTTATGCTTATTCATCATTAGGCTCTTTGTATCTGGTACAAGAAAATTATGCCGCGGCAGAGAAGGTTTTCAAACAAGCTTTGCAACTGGATAGCAGCAATAGCTCTGCATTGCGTGGTCGCTTAGATGTTCGTATTCAGCAGCAAGATTGGTCTGGCGCGGAAGCACTCGCGCGCAGTTACTCAGCCCCACAGCAGAAAGTGGTCGCTGAAAAAATAGCGAGCATCAAGTCGGAAGTTATTTTGACTCGTCTGCGGATCGCAATCGCTCAAAATGATCAGGCAACGATGAAAGCGTCCGTAGAGGAATTGATTGCGCTACAGCCAACCTCCCCATGGTTAAGGCTTGATATTGCTGACGTGGTTCATTCAATGGGCGACAAAGTACGCGCGGATACGCTGATGTCCGATTGGGCTACATCTAGTAATGACCCTGAAATGAAATTTGCTTACGCGCTTTATCTCGCGCAGGACTTCAACGTGAATGAGGCCATCGCTGAGCTAGAGAGTATCGCACAACATGACATGACAGACGCAATGCAGCGCAATTTAACCCGCTTGAAGCTTGATGCTCAGTTGAGAGACATTCAAACGCGTTACTTAGCTTCTCCCGAATCAGTAATGGCGACATTACGTGCGCTAGAGTCGGATTATCAAGGTCAAATTCAACCGCTCGCTCGTCTAGTGAGTGCGTGGTTAGACATTGATGAAGTTAAGGAAGCTGAGAGGATTTTCCAAAACATTTCGCTTTCAGAAGATTGGTCAACCGATGACAAACTGGCTTACGGCAGCATGATGGTAAGCTTGAATCACTTTGAAGATTTTGATCGTTGGAACGTGGACTTAGCATTAAATTCCGCAACACAAGATTTAAGTGCTTCGGAAGCATTACAGCTTGATGAACTCAAAACCCGTCGACTGTTGAGTCAAGCGGATCTGATGCTGGTTAATCAACAGCCTAAGCTTGCGTTGGATTTGTATGAACAAGTTTCTTTAAAGCCTGAGCCATTTAAAACTCAAGCAGAAATTGGCATGTTGCAAGCTAGTGCTTTGACTGGATATGAAGCGACGTATCACGACATGCACCTCATTTTGAATAAAAAGCGCGATAGCTTAACTGCGGCACAGTTGATGACAGTGGCCGCGGTGTTTAATCAACAAGGCTATCGAAATGACGCTAATGCGCTAAATCAGTTGTTGGATGCGATGCCTGATGCTGACGCATTAGCATTTCGCAATAGCATGTCTATAGCAATGGAAAATCAACAGTGGGCGTTAGCTGAAACACGCGCCTATCAAGCCTTAAATCGTGACCGAATGGATAAAAATCGTGAAACTGAAGAGGCGAAAAAAGAACCCCTAAGCTTACGCGAGCTATATGATACTGCTGACGACTACTGGTTGACTCGTAACGTCAAATCGGACATCGATAAACTGCATGATCGGAGTGATGGGCATGTCATGATTGGCTGGGATTACAGTGCACGAGATGGCCGTAATACTTCGAATCAAGTGCCCATAGAAGCCCGAATCCCGATAGAGAGCTGGGATGGGCACCTGTTGCTAAAAGCCGATTATGTTTCTATCGATTCAGGTCAGTTGGACTATTATGAAAAAACCACCGATTCTGACAGCACTTCGTTCCAAAATGACGCATCAGGTATGGCATTTGGAGTGGGCTGGCAGGCTGAAGATTGGTTGGTCGATATCGGCACGACACCAATTGGTTTCGACCATACCACATGGGTTGGTGGTGTGCGCATCAATGGGGACCTGGGTGAGTTCGGTTGGACGGCAGAAGCTTCGCGTCGCCCAGAGACCAGTAGCGCGCTTTCTTATGCTGGAATGTCTGTCCCTAGCGGCACGACTGACCCTCAAGGGACTAAATGGGGCGGAGTTGCTCGTACTGGTGTGAAGTTGAGCTCAAGTTGGGACATTGGTGGCCCTTACGGTTTTTGGAGTAGCTTGCAGTATCATGTTTTGACTGGTGAAAAGGTTGAAGACAACACTCGTTTAGGCGTGTTAGGTGGGGCGTACTACAAGTTAATTGCAACGGATGACCAGCGTTTAAGTATAGGTACGAACTTAATGTACCTTGATTACGACAAAAACCTGGGTGAGTACACGCTAGGTCACGGTGGCTACTACAGCCCGCAAAGTTACTTCTCGGTGTCTTTACCTATCAACTTTTATGGCCGGTACAACAGTTCTTGGTCATATCAATTGAGTGCATCCGTCTCTAACTCTTGGACTAAGGAAGACGCGCCATACTTATCGACAGTAGCGGAGTCAGACAAAGGTGGTGGTTTTGGTACGTCGTTGCAAGCGGCGGTGGAAAAGCGAGTCAGCAAACGTTGGTACCTTGGGGCGTTAGTCGATGTACAACGTTCTGAGTTTTATACACCAAACCATTTCATGCTTTATGCCAAGTACACCTTTAATGATCGTTGGCAACCAATAGAGTATCCGCCAGCAGCACCAACGCTGTATAGCGACTTCTAACAAAAAACAAAGGCCGGAAGTCCCGGCCTTTGTTGTCTTATTCCTAGAAGAATGCGACGCTTAGTACAAAATTGAGTAAAGCTGGCGACGATATTTGCTTGCTAATGCGTTACCTTGACCTAGTGCACTGAGAATATCCATAAAAGTCTTCTTCACTTCACCGTCTTGGGCGCCCAAGTCTTTTTTAAGAATATTCCACAGCAGTTCCAACGCTTCTTCATCCCGACCAACTTGGTTGTATTGTACCGCCAATTCACAAGCGAGTTCGAAGTTTGCCATGTCTGCTGCGTATGCTTGTTCTAGTCGCTGTAATTCAGGGCTATCTGCAGCCTGCAAATGCAGCTCGAGCTTGGCTATTAGGCTCTTATAGTAGTTATCTTGATACTCGAGAGGGATAGCGTTCAGTAGTTCTTGGGCAATATCAAATTGTTTGGTTTCTAGCAAACAATCAGCCATCGCGAGTTTCACATCACCACGCTCTTGCAGCTCTGGCGGCAAAGTGTGGATGATGCTCAAAGCCTGAGCATGCTCACTTTGCTGAAGAAGTTCACTGACTTGTTTTAATAGTTGTTCATCTGGGCTTGGCAAATGCTTTTGTAGCATGGTGGCAATGGCATCAATTGGCTGGGGGCCTCCCAGACCATCGACGGCTTGACCATTTATAAACAGCGCGATAGTTGGCAATACTTGCACGCCAAATTGAGACGCTAAAGCGGGCTGAACTTCACAATTTAGTAGAGCAAGCGTAAATGCACCGTTGTACTGTTGAGCAAGAGATTGCAACTCAGGGAGTATCTGTGCGCTTTCTGGCTGAGCGTTGGCCCAAAAGTGGATCAAAACGGGCGTGTTCATTGAACCTTCAAGCGTTTCGCGAAAGTTCTGTTCTGTTATCTCAACGATAAATGGGGATTGCATCAGAGTATCCTTGCCTTGTGTCTTGTCGTTGATATTAGATATGGAGTTGATTTAGGTGAAATTCAAGCGACATTCACCATCAATAATGAATCATTCTATTTTGAGAAAACGTGAGGTAACAGAGTGAGGTTATTGCTGCTCAGGTGTTAGATAAAAAGAAAACGCTGCCGAAGCAGCGCAATTCTAATGCTATTTGTTAGTGCGGTATCAAAATAGGATGAACATGGTCAACACTACACCCACACTAAGCCAGTTAAGCTGATTTAATGTCATTGTTGCCTCACAGTAGTATAAACATTGCTACAAAACGTAATGGGTGGCGATACCAAATCTAAGCAACTCAATCACTTTGGGCGAAAGAATCCCCGCTGAATTGCGTAGAAATTGATTCGTTTAGTTGAGGTTTTTTTAACCTACATGTTCATAATGACATCACATTGTTACGATGAAATTACATTTCGACAAAACTTTTTTATGCAGCCTGTCGCAAAATTTTATCAAGTGCACGGGTTGGTAATAGTCTTTTCAAGACTGCGAATAATTTAGTCGGTGTAGTAATTCGATAACGAATTTTCGGTGAAACGCTAGTTAATGCATGAAGAACTGGTGCGATGCAAGACTCTGCAGGTAAAACAAATCGATTATTAGACTTGTCGTTGTTGAGTCGCTCTCTTTGTCCTTCATAAGCATGACGATGGGGGCTAGATTCAATATCAACCCACTTCTCAAAGGCTCGTAATGCATTGTTTCTAAATTGAGTTTCGATCGGTCCTGGTTCTATCAATGCCACTTTGATATTCGTATCCGCAAGCTCTAGCCTGAGCGTATCTGTCCAGCCTTCTAAGGCAAATTTTGATGCATTATAGGCACCACGGTATTTCATTGCGGCAAAACCAAGAACAGAGCTGTTTTGTATGATGCGTCCTTCGCCTTGCTGGCGCATATGAGGAAGCACCTCTCTGACCAACTGGTGCCAACCAAAAAAGTTGGTCTGAAATTGATCTTGAAGAGCCTCGGTGGGTAAGTCTTCCAGTGCTCCGGGCTGACCATAGGCACCATTATTGAACACTGCGTAAAGCTTACCTTCTGCTAACTCTAGCGCTTGCTTCACGCCCGAAGAAATGCTTTCTGGGCTATTTAGGTCTAGATTGATGCAGGTTAGCCCTTCATTAATTAGGCGCTGGACATCTTGTTCTTTCCTACAAGATGCAATGACATTAAATCCCTTGTTTTGTAGGGCGTGAGCGCACACGTAACCGATTCCGGTTGAACAACCCGTAATAAGAATCGACTTTTTCATAATTTAATTTAAGACTCAGAAACCTTGATTAGAGCCATCATTCATCAGCTCCGGTCATGAAGCAAGTGCTTGAGTGCTGGCTCTATTCTGGAGTAGCTAAATTTAAAGCCCAGTTCGGTGAGTTTTTTGGGTTTGGCTCTCATGCTATCAAACAATAAGCAGGAAGATTCTCCCATTAGGAGTTCCATCGCCCATTTAGGCGTGAACAAGATATGCGGACGTTTTAGCGTTTTAGCTAGTGTGCCGCTGAATATACGATTAGTCACAGGATGGGGGGCGCACATATTGAATGCACCGTGGGCATGTGGTGTTTCAAGCAAGTACATGATGGCGCGGACCATATCTAGGATGTGAATCCAAGGCATGTACTGATTACCGTTCCCGAGTGGGCCGCCTACGCCAAGCTTGTAAGGTAATAGCATTTTTGCCAACGCACCACCATTAAGGCCGAGTACCACGCCAGTTCTCAGTAGACAAACCCGTGTTTGTTCCGACTCTGCGCGCTTGGCTATTTGCTCCCACTTTGCACAAACCTCGTGAGGAAAGTCGTCGCTATTAACATGTAAGCACTCATCAAACGGATGGTCTTGTTGATCACCATAGTAGCCAACTGCCGAGCCACTAATAAAAACAGAGGGAGGTTCGGTACTTGCGTGGATCAGCTCAACAATTTGCTCGGTAATTTTCCAACGACTTTTGCAGATTTTTTCTTTTTGCTCGCTGGTCCACCTTTTATCCGCAATTGGCTCACCTGCAAGATTAATGACGGCATCAACGTGATTGAGATCGGCGAACGACTCGAGCGAGTCAAGGTATTCGATATTACCCAGATCAGCATGCTGTAGGCGTTGTTTTGCTCGCTCTGGAGAGCGTGTAAGTAGCATAACCTGGTGAGTTGATAGCAGCTTGAGCAACTCCGAGCCAATAAACCCAGTGCCACCTGTGAGTAATATCTTCATGTTATCTCTTTGAATGTACACGTATTAGAACATTATAGTCGTTTTGTGCTTAGCTTGATCATCTCAACACCATTATTTCTGGGATAGTGACAAGCTGGCAGAGATACTATTAACTTCACATATTAGAAAATATGTAACTAAATGTTATAGATGGCGCTAGTGCATTCACGGTAGAAGAGTGAAATCTATGCCAGACTAGAAGTTATCGCTCATTGGAATGGCGTAATCAGTTTGCATAATCAAGGAGGATAGGCATGGAAGCATTTGTTGCGCTTTTTCGAGCGCTCCTCAATAGTGCTCGTGACTTATTACCCATCATCATTGTTATCACTTTTTTCCAATTAGTCGTTTTGCAAGAGCCGCTGCCCAACCTGGTCTCCATTCTTTTTGGCTTGTTGCTTGTCGTTTTAGGATTAACCTTTTTTATCTTTGGCCTAGAACTTGGTCTTTTTCCTATCGGAGAGAGTATGGCTCAAGCCTTTGCAAAAAAAGGCAGCGTGTTTTGGTTATTAGTCTTTGCGTTTTGTTTGGGGTTTGGCACCACGATAGCTGAACCTGCATTAACCGCGGTAGCGGAAGAAGCCTCAGAAGTTGCGGCAGAGGGCGGAATGATCGCTAACTCAGAGCAGTCCATGCAGGATTACGGAGAAGGACTTCGAGTAACAGTAGCTCTCTCTGTGGGGATAGCCATCGTTATCGGCGTTTTGCGTATCTTAAAAGGGTGGCCGATTCATTACATGATCATTGGTGGCTACGTCGGCGTTGTAATACTGACGTGGTTTGCACCTGAAGCCATTATTGGCGTTGCTTACGATTCCGGAGGTGTAACCACGTCCACCATAACAGTACCTTTGGTCACTGCACTGGGTGTCGGTTTAGCGTCTTCTATTAAAGGGCGTAACCCTATGGTGGATGGCTTTGGTTTAATCGCTTTTGCCTCGCTGTTACCGATGATGTTTGTGATGGTTTACGGAATGGTCGTAACATGATTTCAATTGATCATTTCCTAGACACTTTATTATCGACCGTTAGAGACGTCGTTCCCATCGCCAGCATTATTTTTGGTTTTCAGTTAGCGGTGTTAAGGCGTCCTGTTAGCAACCTTAAGAAAGTTTTGCTTGGGTTCGTTTATGTGATTTTCGGGCTAGCTCTTTTTTTACTTGGATTAGAAATGGCGTTGTTTCCACTTGGGGAGACGATGGCTGTGCAATTAACGGCGCCGGAGTTTTTACAAGAGTTCAAAGTATCTGTAGGGAAAGCCTTAATGTGGGTCGACTATTATTGGGTTTACACCTTCGCCTTTTTTATAGGCTTTAGTACCACGATTGCAGAGCCTTCTTTAATCGCTGTAGCGATAAAAGCAAACCAAGTCTCTGGAGGCAGTATCAGTATTAACGGCTTGCGCGTAGCCGTTGCGTTTGGGGTAGCAATTGGTATTGCATTAGGGAGTTACCGGATTGTCGTGGGCGATCCCATTCATTATTACATCATCGCGGGTTACATCGTCGTTGTGATTCAAACGTTTTACGCTCCTAAGCTTGTTGTTCCACTCGCCTACGATTCTGGAGGCGTAACAACTTCTACCGTCACTGTCCCACTTGTAACTGCATTAGGGTTAGGGCTTGCTTCGACCGTCCCTGGAAGAAACCCAATGATTGATGGCTTTGGCTTGATCGCGTTTGCCAGTCTATTTCCTATGATCTCTGTGATGGGCTATGCGCAAATAACCCAGTGGCTGAATAAAAACGTCTCGGAGGAAGAAGAAAATGCGCTTTAAATTGATACTTGCGTTTGTTGAAGACAGCAAAACAGACAAGGTGCTGGACGCTGCACGCGATGCTGGTGCGACCGGTGCAACAGTGATTAACAATGCTCGCGGGCAAGGTTTAAATCAAAAGCGAACGTTTTTTGGTTTAACGCTAGAAGTGCAAAAAGATGTGCTGCTGTTTGTGGTCGAGGAACATCTCTCTCGACACATATTAGAAACCATTAATGAGGTTGGTGAATTTGACAGAGAGTCGGGACAGGGGATTGCTATTCAGATCGATATTGAAGATGCAGTCGGTGTCGCGCATCAAGTCGAGACATTGACCAAAGTGGTCGAGGATGAATTATGAGTGATCAAACGATAATTAGAGTTCGAGATGTTATGGCGGCAACGTATGTGATGGTTGATGGACTGATGACCGTATACGAAGGCATAACGCTAGCGAAAAAATACCAAGTCAAAGCGCTGGTGGTGAAAAAGCGAGATGATAATGATGAATATGGCATCGTGTTGATGAATGATATCGCCAAAAAGGTGCTGGCGAATAATCGTTCTCCTCAGCGCACAAATATTTATGAAATCATGACCAAGCCCGCTTTGTGTGTCGAACCAGATATGAACGTAAAATATTGTGCCCGTTTGTTTGAGCGATTTGGCATAAGCAGAGCGCCGGTCATTGAAAGTGGCGAGGTCATTGGGATGGTGAGTTATAACAATATTGTCATCAATGGTATGGTGCGAGAAGAAGTGTAATCGGTTGATATAAATGAAAAATCAACGAATTTTTTCTCAAGTCAGCGACTGTTACAAAGAACTAAAATATTTAATATATGTTAGGTTGCATATGTGTTAATTCACCATTATTCTTTGCGCCCTAAGCCTAATGTCGAGGAATCTGTATCATGCCTTTAGTCTCTTGCCCCGTGTGTGAGAAACAAATCTCAAAACGCGCTCATGCATGTCCAGGATGCGGAGAGCCCGATCCGCTGCACCATCTAGCCAAATCAAAATTTATGTCGATGGTGTTTTGGATACTGGTGTTGGTTGGAACAGCGTATGCAGCATGGTTCTATGTTTTGCCTATGGTCATTGAATCATTGCGCTATCAGTAGTATTCAAACCGTCGTAGGTTGAGCTGCTAAAAAAATGCCGTAGAATGACCTCATACTTTTTGAGGAGACGATGTCGTGAAACTATTTTTTGCCTCAGACCTGCATGGCTCTTTGCCAGCAACTAAAGAAACCATTGATCTATTTTTGGCTTCTGGTGCGCACCACCTGATTTTGCTAGGAGATACGCTAAACCATGGGCCGCGAAACCCTATTCCGGAAGGCTACAACCCTCCACAGGTAGCAGACTTATTGAACCAATACAGTGATCAAATTATTTCTGTACGTGGCAACTGTGATAGTGAAGTAGACCAAATGCTATTGAAGTTTCCAATGATGATGGATTACTCATGGGTGCTACTTGAATCTGGCAAGAGAATCTTTTTGACTCATGGTCACTTGTACAACTCTGAAAAACGGCCGCCACTGCGCGAAGGTGATATCATCGCCCACGGTCATACACATGTTCCCGTCGCAGAGATGCAAGATGGAGCCATTATATTCAACCCAGGCTCGATGACATTCCCACGTAATGGCTTACCGAGAAGCTTTGGTACTCTAGAAGGCAATAAGCTAACGGTAAAAACGCCAGAAGGCGAAGTATTAGCACAAACCATGATTTAACGGTTTTACTAAGTAAAAAATAGGGAGCGAATTGCTCCCTATTTTGTGTCTGAATGTCCTAAATCGCGTTCTGGGTCGATAATGTCTCTTACGCGCTGTTTTAGCACCTTGGCTTCAGGAAAGCCGTTGTCTTTTTTCCGTTCCCAAATTTGCTGGCCATTACAGAAAATTTCGAAGCGACCACCTGTGTCTGGGTGTAAGCTGATTGTTTCTATTTCTTCACTAAAAGTATGCAGTAATTCTTGCGATAGCCAAGTTGAACGTAACATCCAGTTGCACTGGCGGCAGTAATAAATATCAATGATTGCTTTATCCATGAAACTTTCCTTTTAATCTTTTTAAACCAGCAACTTGATGCCCACCGCAAACGTGAGAATTTCGAATGCAACTTTAATCACTCTGTTGCTGTATCGAGTCGCGGCCCATGCGCCTAAACTGCCGCCTAGAAAAGAGCTTAACAATAAAACAGGTAACCAAGCCCAGTGAATAGGCGCCCCTGCCTGTACGACGGCAATGCCTCCAATGCCATTCCAAAACAGGCCGACACAAATCATGGTGTAAGCAACGGCTTGTTTGTAGTCGTAACCAAACCAGCGCACCAAAAATAGTGTCACGAGCAAACCAGAACCTGCGGTAAGAGATCCGTTAATGATGCCGATAAACAGTAAGCCAATTCCACCGATAACCCAACCGATAGGATGACGGTTACGTATTACTTCAGCTTGGCCTAGCGATGTCTTAAATCGCGAGTAGATACCTAGCGCTAGGATCATCGTGCCGAGCATCTTTTCCGCGATACCATCAGGGATCTGTACAATTAAGTTAGCCCCTAAAATCACGCCAATACTACCGGACAAGATAAGGTAGAGCGCGATTTTCCATTTAATAGTGCCTGATCTTAAATGCGTGCTTGCTGCGCCTAAGCCTAAAGCGACCGAAGCCACCTTATGTGTGCCTAGCGCAACGGAGAACGGTAAGCCGAGAAAGATGAGTAAAGGGAATTGAAGCAAGCCTGCTCCGCCACCGGAAAGTGAAGCCAGCGTGTTGGCGATTAGTGAACCGAAAAAGAGAGTAGTGGTATCTAGCCAATCCATAAGCAAAACAAAGGGGGCGTCTTGCCCCCTTATCATCCAATCAAAATTAGTTTTTAAACAGTACCGAAGAACCGTGGTTCAAGCTAGTGAGCAAGAGTGTTTTTTCGTTCACGACGTCAATACGACGACTTTGCTCCGCATCTAGCTTAAAAATTTGAGTAATCAAACGTAGCTGTGCTTCGGAAAAGTCTTTTGATTGAGAAGATGAAATATCTTTAAACTCCGAAGGCGAGACCAACAAATAGTTGTCACTTACTTCCCAGCGGCCTTTTTCCGAGATATTTATCGTTGATTCTGCGGTTGAACCTTGAGCGAATAGTTTTATATTTGCTACGCGAATATAGTCACCATTAGGGAGATATTTCACGTTTGATTCAACATTAACTCGGCGTAGTGGGCCGACAGTATCGTCAGGCAAGCTGTCTGTAATGACTGTCACCATGGTCGACTGCCATTCGTTTGCTGTGAGGAGCTGCTCCACTTTTAGGTCACTTCCCCAATACAACCAACTACTGAAAAGAACGGATACGGCCAAAACCGCAGATGCTAATTTAATCTTCATATTGGCCTCCTTTATTTGCAGATGTCTGTTGGATCGTTTTGACCTGCGAAAATACGCAGTGTTACGTTCTCGTAAGAGTGGTTACTGTCATGAATGTAGTTCAGAATCAGCTGGTTATTTTGTCCACCAGTGGCAATCACTTCCACTGGCAACGAGTCTTCTGCATGGTGCTTCACGTAGCGCTCAATGCATTGCTCTATTGAAGGCAACCAGTTGTTGATTTGAGGGTGATTTACAGGTGTCATCACCGGTACACTTTGATACTCACCAATCTGACGGAATTGGGATTCCGCAGGGTTCGTGAATAACAATACGCAAACAGGAAGCAGCAGAGACAAAAAGATAATGACACGCGGTAGCCAGTTAATCGTGTTAGATGCTGGCTTCGGCTGAGTTTTAGTCGGCTCTACTTGAGGCTCAAGATCAGCAGTAGTATCGGTCACTATCTCTGTTGGTGGTGTATCGCTCGCTTCTAACTCCACTGCTGGCGCTTCTTGTTCAGAAGCGGTTTCTTCAACGTCAGTGTTAGAGTCAGTAGAAAATGGGCTCAAGCGTTCCACTGAACAAATGAGTTGGTAGCCACGTTTAGGTACCGTTTTAACAAACTCTGGAGATTTTGTTGAATCCTTCAACATCTTACGCAGAGTAGAAATCGCTTGAGTCAGGCTTGAGTCATCCACCTCAAAACCTTGCTCACGCCAAACAAACTCGTGAAGCTCGTTACGGGTTAAAACTTCGTTTGGTCTCTCTGCCAACATCAGAAGTATACGGCTTTCGTTGCTTCCTAATCGTACAACGTCGTTGCCGTTTTGTTGGTCAGCGAGCGAATTACTATTTGGATCAAAGGTGAACCTTTGAGCAAGTAGAAATTTGGTGCCAATGTTAGTCATTTAGTTCTTCTTAGATGGATGATGTTGTAATTATGGTGATTTATGTCACAAAATTACCGGGGCGCTTGGAGTGCGCACGACATTTTAGATGCTTTTAGACGGGTAGGATAATTAAAATTTTCTAAAAAAACACCGTTTTTAGCAATATTGACCTTGAATTTACATTTGTCAGCCACATGTTAAATGACACCTCGGTAAGGTGATTTCAAGGGGAAAGTCACAAACTTGTCCCTATGAAAAAGCCAATTAGTTTAGATGTTATGGAGCACACATGAGTGAAACCGTATCTCAAAATAAAGAAACTCGTGGTTTTCAATCAGAAGTAAAACAACTACTGCATTTAATGATCCATTCTCTTTATTCAAATAAAGAGATCTTTTTGCGCGAGCTGATCTCTAACGCATCAGATGCATCAGACAAACTGCGCTTTCAGGCGTTATCTAACCCAGATCTATACGAAGGTAATGCAGACCTTTGCGTGAAACTGTCGTTTGATGAAAGCGCAAATACCTTAACCATTTCTGATAACGGTATCGGTATGAGCCGTGATGATGTGATTGAGCACTTAGGAACAATCGCAAAATCTGGTACAGCTGAGTTTTTCTCAAAGCTATCTGAAGAGCAGAGCAAAGACTCTCAGCTTATTGGTCAGTTTGGTGTTGGTTTCTACTCGGCATTTATCGTTGCTGACGCCGTTACCGTGCGCACTCGCGCTGCGGGTCTAGCCGCTGATGAAGCGGTACAATGGCACTCAGCGGGTGAAGGTGAGTACACCATCGAAAACATTACCAAAGAGTCACGTGGTACCGACATCATTCTTCATATGCGTGAAGAGGGTAAAGAGTTTTTGAATGAGTGGCGTCTACGTGACGTTATCAGTAAGTACTCTGATCACATCGGCATTCCTGTTTCAATCCAAACTGTCGTTCGTGATGACGAAGGCAAGGAAACAGACGAGAAGAAGTGGGAGCAAATCAACAAAGCCCAAGCACTGTGGACGCGTAACAAATCTGATATTTCAGAAGAAGAGTATCAAGAGTTCTACAAACACGTATCACATGACTTTGCCGATCCCTTGGTCTGGAGTCATAACCGTGTAGAAGGTAAAAACGACTACACGAGCTTACTATACATCCCATCGAAAGCACCTTGGGATATGATGAACCGCGACCACAAATCAGGCTTGAAACTATACGTACAGCGCGTATTCATTATGGACGATGCAGAGCAATTTATGCCGTCATACTTACGCTTCGTACGTGGTTTAATAGACTCAAACGATTTACCGCTAAACGTATCACGTGAGATCTTACAAGACAATAAAGTGACTCAGTCTCTACGTAATGCTTGTACTAAGCGCGTGCTAACGATGCTCGAGCGTATGGCCAAGAATGACGAAGAGAAATACCAATCATTCTGGAAAGAGTTTGGTCTTGTGATGAAAGAGGGCCCTGCGGAGGACTTTGCAAACAAAGAGAAAGTTGCAGGTTTATTGCGCTTTGCTTCAACTGAAGTGGACTCTTCTGAGCAAACTGTGGGCTTGGCGTCTTACGTTGAGCGCATGAAAGAAGGTCAAGATAAGATCTACTACTTGACGGCAGACAGCTATGCAGCTGCGAAAAACAGCCCTCACTTAGAACAGTTCAAAGCGAAAGGCATTGAAGTTATCTTGATGTACGACCGCATTGATGAGTGGCTGATGAACTACTTAACTGAGTTTGATGGTAAACAGTTCCAGTCAATCACTAAAGCTGGGCTTGATCTAAGTCAGTTTGAAGATGAAGCAGAAAAAGAGAAGCAAAAAGAAACCGAAGAAGAGTTTAAGTCGGTTGTAGAGCGCACGAAGTCTTACCTAGGCGATCGTGTGAAAGAAGTTCGTACGACCTTCAAACTCGCATCTACGCCTGCTGTTGTGGTAACGGACGATTACGAAATGGGCACTCAAATGGCGAAGCTTCTTGCGGCAGCTGGTCAAGCTGTGCCGGAAGTGAAATACATCTTTGAGCTAAACCCTGAGCACGAATTGGTTAAGCGTATGGCTGACGAAGCCGATGAAGAAGCGTTTGGTCGCTGGGTTGAAGTTCTGCTTGGTCAAGCAATGCTAGCGGAGCGAGGCTCTATTGAGGATCCAACAGAGTTCTTAGGAGCCGTTAATCAACTTTTGACTAAGGTGTAATAACCTCTGCAAATCAAAAAGCTCGCATTTCGCGAGCTTTTTGTTTGTTGTCGCAAAATTTTGCATCTCAAGTGCTGAGTTAATAATCAATAGGGCGTGAAAGAGGGTACTGTTAACATTCTTTAGTCTTAATACACTCTTTGCTCAGAGAACCTGTGATAGAATCTGCGACTTGAATGTGAGTAATAAGGCGTGTATTTTTGCTCGCCTATATACGTTATACCGAAACTTATCGTTGCAGGTGCTTCTCAGGTTTGATGTCTAAGAGGTCAGCTATTGTGAGCTTCGGTATAAATCTTAAATATTAAAGAGGATAAATCATGCGCATCATTCTTCTAGGTGCTCCAGGTGCAGGTAAAGGCACACAAGCAAACTTCATCATGGAAAAATACGGTATTCCACAAATCTCTACTGGTGATATGCTTCGTGCTGCTATCAAAGCAGGTACAGAGCTTGGTAAACAAGCTAAAGCTGTTATTGACGCTGGTCAGCTAGTTTCTGATGAAATCATCCTTGGTCTTATCAAAGAGCGCATCGCTCAAGAAGACTGTGCAAACGGTTTCCTACTAGATGGTTTCCCACGTACTATCCCTCAAGCTGACGGCCTAAAAGAAATGGGCGTAGACGTAGACTACGTTATCGAATTTGACGTTGCAGACGATGTGATTGTTGAGCGTATGGCTGGTCGTCGTGCTCACCTTCCTTCTGGTCGTACTTACCACGTGGTTTACAACCCGCCTAAAGTGGAAGGTAAAGATGATGTAACTGGTGAAGATCTTGTTGTTCGTGATGACGACAAAGAAGAAACAGTACGTGCTCGTCTAGGTGTTTACCACGAGCAAACTGCACCGCTAATCAACTACTACGGCAAAGAAGCTGAAGCAGGAAAGACTAAGTACCTTAAGTTTGATGGTACTAAGCAAGTAGCTGAAGTTAGTGCGGATATCGAGAAAGCACTATCTTAATTTGCTGAAGTCAAAAATTTAATATTTTGATATATTGAAAGCGGCCCAAGTGGTCGCTTTTTTTAGTTTACTCGTAAACATATATCTAATTAACTTCAGCTCGGCTATTCGTTACTTCGAGGTTACTTAAATATATGAACCAAGCCGTTTACCATGAATAGGATGTTATGAAAGAGAATAATAAACAGGGTGTACTCCTAGTTAACCTGGGAACTCCTGACGCACCAACCGCTCCTGCCGTAAAGCGCTTTTTAAGTCAGTTTCTTCATGATCACCGAGTGGTAGACATGACTCGATGGCTTTGGTGTCCACTATTGCACGGCGTTATCCTTCCTATCCGAGCTCCTAAAGTTGCCAAACTCTATCAATCAGTATGGATGGAAGAGGGCTCGCCGTTGATGGTGTACTCTAAACGCCAAACGGAAAAGTTGGCACAAAAGCTTGATATACCTGTAGAGCTTGGTATGACGTATGGTAACCCAAGTTTGCAATCAGGCTTTGAAGCCCTATTGGCGCAAGGCGTTGATGAAGTCATTGTTTTACCGTTGTATCCGCAATACTCGGGCACAACAACGGCAGCGGTTTCTGACGGAATCACTAAAGCATTTAAGAACCTGCCTGTGATGCCAGGCTTTAGCTTTATTCGTGATTATTACAATCACCCGAAATATATTGAAGCGTTAGCGCATTCAGTTCGTGAACATTGGCAAAAGAATGGTCAGGGAGATTACCTGCTGTGTTCTTATCATGGTATTCCAAAACGTTATGCTGACAATGGTGATGTTTACCCACAGCATTGTGAAGAGACGACTCGCTTGCTTGGGAAAGCGTTAGGTTTAAGCGAACAACAAATTGGCATGACGTATCAGTCCCGATTTGGGAGAGAAGAGTGGCTTCAACCTTATACCGATAAGACCCTAGAGGCACTTCCTGCAAAGGGTGTGAAAAATATTAATGTTGTGACCCCTGCATTTTCTTCAGATTGTTTAGAGACGTTGGAAGAGATCTCGGAAGAGTGTAAAGAGATTTTCCTTGAAGCAGGTGGTGAAAACTTTACCTACATCCCTTGTTTGAACGATAGTGAACTTCATATCGAGATGATGGTTGAGTTAGTTCAATCTAAACTTTAGATACAAAAAAGGGTCGCAATAGCGACCCTTTCTACGTTTAGTTGAGCGATCAAGCAACTTGTACTTGCTGCTCTTCTACTTGCTCTGCCGTGCTGTGCGTATTTTCAGCGCCATGCATCCAGCGAACGAGTGTATTAGAGAATAGGAGCAAAATTACGCCACTTACGGTTGCGCTGACCGCAATACCACTAAAGATAGCCATAGCGCCTAACTCGCCTACGTGAGAACCCACATAGCCCGCAACATAGTTAGCAATCGCATTACAGCCAAACCATGCACCCATCATAAGTGAAGCTAAGCGAAGCGGTGCTAATTTAGTCACCAATGAAAGACCAATTGGAGATAAACACAGCTCGCCTAATGTGTGGAAGAAGAAAGCGCCGACCAACCATAACATCGATGTTTTTACTGTTGTATCTCCACCTTGTTCTAGCACTGCGCCAACCATACAAAGGAAACCAATCGCTAAGAAAAATAGTGCCATTGCAAATTTCACTGGCGAAGTGGGTTCACGTTTACCCAATTTTACCCAAAGGACAGCCAGAACTGGCGCTAGAGTAATAATGAAAAATGGGTTTAGTGATTGGAACCACGCAGCAGGAACTTCAAAACCACCAATCATGCGATCAGTATATTGTTGAGTGTAGATGTTCATCAGGCCACCTGCTTGTTCAAAGCCTGCCCAGAAGACAATAGTGAATAAGCTCATGACCAGAATTACTTTTAGTCGATTCACTTCTTCTTTGGTGAGTGGCTGCTTCGTGGTGGCGTTTTTGTTATTTAGATCTCGTTTCGCCGCTGGTTCGCGGCCAATATCACCAAGCCATGATTGAGCCAGTACCATTTGCATCACTAGGCTAACCAGCATACCCACACCAGCGGCAACAAAGCCAGCTTTCCAACCGTAAGAGGTTGTCACAGAGCCAGAAACGACGCCGGCAAGTAATGCACCTAAGTTGATACCCATATAAAAGATAGTGAATGCGCCGTCACGACGGTTGTCACCTTCTTGATAAAGGTCGCCAACCATGGTTGAGATATTTGGCTTAAAGAGACCGTTACCAGTGATAAGTAGGCCAAGACCTAAATAGAAACTGTGTAGCGAACCAATACCTAAAGCATCAGCAGGAAGTGCAAGAGTAAACTGGCCGATGGCCATTAACGCGCCACCAAGCAAAATTGAGCGACGTTGACCTAAATAGTTATCTGCTAGGTAACCACCGATAAGAGGCGTGATATACACAAGCCCTGTGTATATGCCGTATAGGTCTAATGCGTCTTTGGTTGACCAGCCAAGGCCGCCATTCATTGTTGTATCAGTAAGGTAAAGCACGAGAATGGCACGCATTGCGTAGTAAGAAAAGCGTTCCCACAGTTCTGTACCGAACAATAAGAACAGGCCACGTGGATGACCAAAATATTGATGTTGGTTTGACATAAGCTCTTCTAATAATAGTTATTACATTTTTTAACGACTTCTACGTATACAATGCAATTCAACGAGTGACAAATAATAAAATTTTGCCATTCAACTATTTTTGTTTGTTAAGTGGCTGTTTTTGATTAGATTTGCAGATTATATGATGGTGTATTGGTTGTGTTACAAACTTAATTTCCATTTTTGCCTATGGACTTCTTTATCGTAAGTTGCTGAAAAATGTCGTTAATGCGAGCGATGTATAATCATACTTTTATAGATAAACTGAATATCAATGACTCAACTTTGGCTTAATGCTAGGATAAAAACAAAATAGAATTGGCTAGTAAAAAGATGAAACGTTGGTATCTACTTTATTGTAAACGTGGGGAGCAGGTTAGGGCGAAACAACACCTTGAAAATCAAGGTGTAGAGTGCTTTTATCCAACTGTAGAAGTTGAGAAGATTTTGCGCGGTAAAAGACAAAAAGTCGAGGAACCGCTGTTTCCTTGTTACGTATTCGCTTACTTTGATTATGAGCAAGGGCCAAACTTCACCTCAGTCCGCTCTACTCGAGGTGTTGTTGACTTTGTGCGTTTTGGTGCTCAACCGAAAGAAGTTCAAGGTGACTTGGTCTTCGAATTGATGCAGCTAGAAAAGTGTTGTAATGACAATACCGTTTCTGAATGTATGCCAAAACCAGGCGATCAAATTAGAGTTAAAAGCGGTCAATTTGCGGGCATAGATGCCATCTTCCAAGAACAAGATGGTGAGAAACGCTCAATTATGCTAGTTCAGATGATTACCAAGCGTGTGCCTGTCAGCATAGACAATAGTGATTTAGATTTAAAATAGCCTAATTCCATCAAACATAAAAAGAGGTGCAAAAGCACCTCTTTTTGATCGTATCTAATTTTTTGTCTGTTTTAAAAGGGTTGGACGAACCAACCCTTATCTTTATCGTAGAGAATTAGTATGAGTCGTTGTGAACGGTCTGTACTGCACGACCTGATGGGTCAACACAGTTTTGGAACGATTCATCCCATTCAATCGCCTTCGCTGAAGAACACGCTACTGAAGGGCCTCCTGGAACACACTCTGCTGCTGATGGAAGTGGGAATAACTCTTCAAAGATTTCACGGTACACGTAGCCTTCTTTTGTCGTTGGCGTGTTGTATGGGAATCGATATTGAGCTGTTTCCATCTGCTGGTCTGTCACTTTCTGTTCTGCTACTTCTTTCAGCGTATCGATCCAGCTGTAGCCAACGCCATCAGAGAACTGCTCTTTTTGACGCCATGCGATCGATTCTGGCAGGTAGTGCTCGAAGCACTCACGAAGGATGTGTTTCTCCATTTTACCGTTGCCACACATCTTGTCTGCTGGGTTCAAGCGCATTGCTACATCAATGAACTCTTTATCTAGGAAAGGTACGCGTCCTTCAACTCCCCATGCTGCCAGCGACTTGTTAGCACGAGCACAGTCGAACATGTTCAGAGCAAGCAGTTTACGCACAGTCTCCTCGTGGAACTCTTTCGCGTTTGGCGCTTTGTGGAAGTAAAGGTAGCCACCAAAGATTTCGTCAGCGCCCTCACCAGACAATACCATCTTGATACCCATCGCTTTGATCTTACGACCCATTAAGAACATAGGTGTTGATGCGCGGATAGTCGTCACGTCATACGTTTCAATGTGGTAAATCACGTCACGAATCGCGTCCAAACCTTCTTGAATCGTGTACGTCATTTCGTGGTGAACGGTACCAATTTGGTCGGCAACTTCGCGAGCGGCTTTCAGGTCAGGCGCGCCTTCTAGGCCAACAGCAAAAGAGTGCAGTTGAGGCCACCAAGCTTCAGACTTTTCATCATCTTCAATACGCATCGCTGCAAAGCGTTTTGCTACCGCAGATGTAATAGAAGAATCTAGACCGCCCGAAAGAAGTACACCGTAAGGCACGTCAGTCATTAGTTGGCGTTTAACAGCCGCTTCTAGCGCTTCAGTCAATTCTTCTTTGCTAGTGCTGTTACCTTGTACTGCTGCGTACTCGTTCCAGTCACGAACATAGTAACGTGTTGGCTCAGTATCTTTAGAGCTGTAATAGCTACCAGGAGGGAATTCACTTACTGTTTTACATACTGGAACAAGAGCCTTCATCTCTGATGCCACATAGTAGTTACCATGCTCATCGTGACCTTGATAAAGAGGGATAATACCAATATGGTCACGTCCGACTAAATACTCATCTTTTTCTTCGTCGTAGAGCACAAAAGCGAAAATACCGTTTAGTTCTTCAAGGAGATCTGCACCCATATCTTGGTAAAGTGCAAGAATGACTTCACAGTCTGAATCGGTTTGAAATTCGTACTTTCCTTCGTAACGAGCACGAATTTCTTTATGGTTGTAGATTTCACCATTGACGGCAAGGATGAGCTTCTTATCAGGGCTGTATAGCGGCTGTGCACCACTATTTAGACCAACAATCGCCAAGCGCTCGTGCGCTAAAATAGCACGCTCTGAAGAGTAAATCCCAGACCAGTCTGGGCCACGGTGACGAAGTTTTTTCGACATCTCTAATGCGATAGGGCGCAATGCGGCTGCATCGCTTTTAATGTCTAAAATGCCAAATACTGAACACATACTACATCCTTACTAAACTAAACAATTTCTAATCGGTATGGTTTAAATTTGCCATTACTAATAAAAAAAGCAACGTTTTGTGATTAAAAAAATGATAAAAGGCCTTGTTGTATGGAAAATATTTAACTCAACCGTTGTTTTGGTGAATGAGATCAAGGTTTGGTATAAAAACTATACAAAAAAGGCTTTCTATCAATAGAAAGCCTTCCGAAAAATATCAGTGCTGTTGCTTATTTAATTGGTGTGAATTTAGGTTGAAGTTGTTTACAGACGTGTCGAGCAAAACCGCTACCAGCTTCACTATAAATATTGAATGCTGCGTCAACGCCATTTTCAAGTAAGCCTTCCAATTGATCTGGGTATTCGGCGATAGCGGCAATTTGCCCCTTATATTTTCTGCGTTTAAGCTGCTCAAGTGCTGTTTGGTTACCTTGATGATGTGGCATTGCAAGCAGAACCAGTTTTACATGACCTGTATCTAAAATTCGCTCCCAGAAATCCGGGTCGGTGGCATCACCAGAAATCACATTTCTTCCTTCTGAACGATGATGATGTGCAGCGTCTTCACGAATTTCTATACCCAATGAAATTTTGCCATAGCGTGAACGTAGCTCATCATAAGCGCCCGTTCCAATACGCCCCATACCTAAGATCAATACTTGGGCATGACCTGGGTTGATGAGTTGGTCGCGTTGATTGAGCTTTTCTACCGCTGTCTCTTGCAGCCACTTACCTGAATGTTGATAAATTTTATGGCTAAGGCGGTTAAGTGGCGCGGAAATTACAAAGGATACCGACACCGCAACCGCAATCGCAGCAAGCATATCACTTGGCATCCAGCCCATTTTATAGGCCAACCCAGCAACAATAAGACCAAACTCACTGTAGTTAAATAGTGATAAAGAGGCGAGCAAAGAGGTACGTACTCGAAACTTAAAATGATTAATAGTGACGAAGTACAAGAGTCCTTTGATTGGTAGCAGTAAGATAAATAGCAGGGCGAGAACGACGCCATTCACGCTCAATGAGGCGGATAAACCAATGTTCAAAAAGAAGCAGACTAAAAAGAGCTCCTTCATATTGAATAATGACTTGGATAGTTCTGAGGCTTTTGGGTGACCTGCGAGTAGCATGCCTAAAATTAGCGCGCCCAAGTCTGGTTTCATCCCGACCAACTCGAATAGCCCAGCACCGACAACAAGCGCGAAGAAAATACCGAATAGCACCAGCATTTCGCCGTGGCCAACTTTATCGAGCAGCTTATAGAATAGGGGACGAAGGAAAGGCAGTGCGAACAAACCGATGGCATACCATTCTGGGACTTTTCCGGTTGAAGCAGTCAGGAATACTACGGCAAAAATATCTTGCATAACCAAGATACCGATCGCGAGTGTGCCGTAGGTCGCGTTCATTTCGCCTTTTTCTTGCAATGCTTTTACGGCAAAAACGGTACTAGAGAACGATAGTGCAAAAGCTAAAAGCAGGATTTGGCTGCCGTCCATACTGGCTAGCGAAGTCAAGCCCAGTAGTTTTAAGCCGGATAACGCTAGGGCAAAAAAAGCGGTAGAGAGTATGTTGTGGGCGGTTGCCCCTCCCCATATTTCTTTGGACAGCAGGGTTTTTACATCGAGTTTGAGTCCAATAGTAAACAGAAGAAGAGTAACACCAAGATCTGCGAGAGTGACAATAACGTCATTGCTTTGGTAACCAAATGCATGCAAGCCAAATCCAGCTAGTAGAAAACCAACGAGGGGAGGGAGGCTGCATTTAAGCGCAATAAAACCAGCTAAAAAAGCGGCTGTAATTAGAATAATTTCCATACTGTTGAGCTGTATTCCTGATATACAAAAACGGGCTGTGAAAACACAGCCCGAGATTGTAACTCAATTGGTTGTATAAACTTAGTCTTCCAGTAACTTTTGTAACAAAACTCCGTTTAGCATAGCGCGTTTAATCATCGCAAATGCGCCCATCGTTGGCTGCTTATCAATGTGAGAAGCCACGATAGGGAGGTCGTTATGGAAAGTTTTAAGAGATTGATTCTCTACGTTGCGTTGAATTGCAGGGAAAACAATATCTTGTGCTGCAGTAATATCGCCAGCAATTACAATTTTCTGTGGATTAAATAAGTTAACCGTAATCGCAATCGCTTTACCTAGCTGGTTGCCCACTCGCACTAAACTCTGTTTCGCAAGTTCATCACCATTCATTGCGTGCTGACATACCGCTTCAATTGTGATGTTTTCAAGGTCGGTTAAGCTTGATTCGTATCCTTGAGTAATCAGTTGCTTCACTCGTTGAATAATCGCTGGGTTTGCAGCTACGGTTTCTAAACAGCCAAAGTTTCCACATTGGCATTGCTCACCAAGCGGGTCAATTTGGATATGACCAATTTCACCGACGTTGCGGTTAAAACCAAGAAAAACCTGGCCGTTAACGATAATACCTGCGCCAGTACCGCGGTGGACGCTAACCAAAATAGAATCCTGGCAGTCTTGGCTTGCTCCAAAGTAGTGCTCAGCCAACGCCATGCCACGTACGTCGTTGCCAACAAAGCATGCTGTATTAAACTTCTCTCCAACAATTTCACCGAGAGCAAGATTATCGATATCGGTATTAGGCATGTATTCGACCACGCCAGTTGTTGGGTTAACAAGGCCCGGTAAAGTGATGCCGATAGCGATGAGTTGATCAATTTTGTCTTCGCAACGGTTTACGAAATCTTTTAATAAATCGATAAGTCCTGCGATTAAGTCTGCTTGGTTAGTGTAGTGCAGTTCATGCTGATCTTCTGCCAGCGCGGTACCACCTAAATCGTATAAACTGAACTGTACGTAATCTCGACCTAAGCGAACGGCAATCGAATGAAAAGGTTTGACTTCAGTAGTCAAAGAGATCGCACGACGACCACCAGTTGAAGCTTGTTGGGCGACCTCCTTAATAAGGCCGCGCTCTAAAAGTTGGCGGGTTATTTTGGTAACACTAGCAGGCGCGAGCTGACTCACGTCCGCGACTTGAATACGGGAGATAGGACCTTGCTGATCAATCAGCCTATATACCGCAGCGCTGTTAAGCTGTTTTACTAAATCTACATTACCAATCTGTCCGCCATTCATGCTTAATTTTGCTCGTATTGTCCGTTAACAACCGTCGCTTTTACTTTAAAGTCACGATCGAAAATAGTCAGGTTTGCAACCATCCCTTTTCGAACTCGGCCAAGGCGATCCTCAACACCAATTGCTGTTGCTGGGTATAACGTGGCCATTCGTAGAGCTTCGTCTAAAGCGATCCCCGCGTGCTCAACTGAATTCTGAACTGCTTCAATCATTGTCAAAGCTGAGCCGCCTAGCGTGCCATTTTCATCAACACACTTACCATCTCGGTAATATACTTTCTTACCGACAAAAATAAAGTGATCAATGTTAGCACCTGCTGGAGCTGTGGCATCCGTCACCAAAACAAGCTTTTCACCTTTGATTTTATGAGCAATTCGGATGTTTGCGTAGTCGACGTGAAAACCATCAGCAATAATGCCAGCATATACGTCAGGAGTATCGTAAATTGCACCAACAACTCCTGGTTCACGACCAACCATTGGTGTCATTGCATTAAAGAGGTGTGTAGCAAAAGTAATGCCTGCTTCAAAGCTTTTACGTGCTTCGGCGTAGGTTGCATTTGTGTGGCCAATTGAAACTACGATGCCAGCAGCCTTTAATCGCGCAATATGCTCTGGGTCGTTATGCTCAGGTGCTAGTGTTACTTTCGCTACGATATCGGCGTTTGTGCAGATAAGGTCGATCATGCTTTCGTCTGATGGGCGAATAAAATCTACGTTATGGATGCCTTTTTTCGCGACGTTAAGGTAAGGACCTTCGAGGTGTAAACCAAGCGATTGATTTTGATACTTGTTGTGGTACTCACGAGCTGCGGCAATTGCAGTTCGCATATCTTCATCAGATGACGTAATGAGTGTTGGCAGGAAGCTAGTACAGCCAGATTTGAGGTTTGCCTGGTGCATGATTTGCATGGTTTCAGGGGTAATTGCATCGTTTAGCATTACACCGCCACAACCGTTCAACTGCAGATCGATAAAGCCTGGACTTAGATTAGCGCCTGCAAGGTCTTTTAGTTCGATGCTTTGAGGTAGCTCAGAAACCGGCACAATAGATTGAATAAGATCGTTTTCGATGATGACCGCATGATCGGTAAGAACATCACTACCGGTATAAATTTTACAGTTACTTAGCGCGTACATAGTCAGCTAGTCCTTATAGATGAGAATTCAATTTCTATATCGTTATCTAAGTAGAGACTGCTTCAGTCATATGGGTACTTAGTTTGTATCACTGAATTAGATAACGAGTCACATACAGCAAGTCGCGTTTTATCGATGTTATTGTCATAGTAACTAACTGAAAAGTAATAATTGTATGGTTTTTTATGATTCTTTTTCAGAGCAAAGTTACAGTGATTTACCCGCCTAGATACCAAAATAACACTGATTCTGCCTTGCATAAAGTGCGAGAATATTATCTTTAAAACGCCATTTTTTCGTATAATAAAATAAGTTTTATGATCTCGCTAGCAAAAACCTTCCGAAAGGGCAAATTGTGGTGATTATGATCACAAACGGTGAGCTTTTAATTTGCGGAGCAAAATTAATATCATAAACTTAGGATGACTAAATTGGACGGCTGAAATAAGTCATTCAACATAACATCTAATCCTATAGGGGGAACTTAAGGTGAACATTCTCGGATACTTCCAGAAGGTGGGTAAGGCGCTTATGGTGCCGGTTGCCACACTTCCTGCAGCAGCAATACTCATGGGTATTGGCTACTGGATCGACCCAAATGGCTGGGGCGCAAACAGTGCACTTGCTGCATTTCTTATTAAAGCTGGTGCAGCGATCATTGACAACATGTCAGTATTGTTCGCTGTTGGTGTTGCTTACGGAATGTCTAAAGACAAAGATGGCGCCGCTGCACTTTCAGGCTTCGTGGGCTTCTTAGTTGTCACAACGCTTTTGGCCCCTGGTGCAGTATCACAAATTCAAGGCATTGACCCAAGTGAAGTACCTGCTGCATTTGGTAAAATCAATAACCAGTTCGTAGGTATCTTGGTTGGTATTGTTTCTGCTGAGTTGTACAACCGTTTTTCTCACGTAGAGCTGCACAAAGCACTGGCGTTTTTCTCTGGTAAGCGTCTTGTACCTATCCTAACGTCTTTTGCTGGTATCGTTATTGCGTTCATCCTGATGTACGTTTGGCCATCAGTTTACGGCGGTCTGGTCAGTTTTGGAGAAAGCATTCAAGGTATGGGTGAAGCAGGTGCAGGTGTTTATGCATTCTTCAACCGTCTTCTAATTCCTGTTGGTCTGCACCATGCACTAAACTCAGTGTTCTGGTTTGATGTTGCTGGTATTAATGACATTCCAAACTTCCTTGGCGGTGCGAAATCATTAGCTGAAGGCACGGCAACGGTAGGTGTTACAGGGATGTACCAAGCGGGCTTCTTCCCAATCATGATGTTTGGTTTACCAGGCGCTGCTCTAGCGATGTACCATACTGCGAAATCAAAGAATAAAGAGAAAGTGGCATCTATCATGATTGCGGCTGCGTTTGCTTCATTCTTTACAGGTGTAACAGAACCACTTGAATTTGCATTCATGTTCCTTGCTCCAGGACTGTACGTTCTTCACGCAGCGCTGACTGGTCTATCAGTTTATATCGCGGCATCAATGCAGTGGATTGCAGGTTTCGGTTTCTCTGCTGGTTTAGTCGACTTAGTATTGTCGACTCGTAACCCGCTAGCGGTAAACTGGTACATGCTCATTGTACAAGGTCTTGGTTTCTTTGCGGTTTACTACTTCGTGTTCCGTACCGTGATTGTTAAGTTTGGCCTTAAAACACCGGGACGTGAAGATGATGAAGAAGCTTCATCTAACGTGGCTGGATCAAGCAATTCTTCAGAGCTTGCTCGTCAGTACTTGAAAGCACTTGGCGGTCATGACAACCTAAGTTCTATCGATGCCTGTATTACTCGTTTGCGCCTTTCTGTGAAAGATATGAGCGTTATCAATGAGAAAACTCTGAAAGATCTTGGAGCTATGGGAGTTGTGAAGCTAGGTACAAACAACCTACAAGTTATCCTTGGTCCACTAGCAGAGATTGTTGCTGGTGAGATGAAGAATGTATCTAAAGATGAAGACTTAAGTGGTGTTCAGCTACCAGCTTAACTGTTTAATAGTGGTGTGATTGTTTGTTATTGGTATTGCAAACAATTGATACTACAACATCGCAAAAGGCCTCCGCAGGAGGCCTTTTTTAGTTTAGGCCCTTTGAATCTGCTTTGCTTTCACGCTAACTCGATAAATATTGTCGTTTTAGAGCGAGTTCTTGTTGTCTAATTGCTTAGAATTGTGGATCATTAGGAACAATGTACTCTGTGAAACCATACTTGGATACAGGGTTCCGTTTTCTCTGACAATACTAATATTTTTGAGGTGCTATAGATGAGTGAAGCTGATGCTCGTCCATCAAACTTTATTCGCCAGATCATTGATAAAGATCTAGCGGATGGTAAACACACTAGCGTGCATACTCGATTCCCGCCGGAGCCAAATGGCTACCTGCATATCGGTCATGCTAAGTCTATCTGTTTGAACTTCGGTATTGCTCAGGACTACCAGGGTCAATGTAATCTGCGTTTCGACGATACAAACCCTGAAAAAGAAGACATCGAATACGTTGAGTCTATCAAGAAAGATGTAAACTGGTTGGGCTTTGAGTGGAGTGGTGAAGTATGTTACTCATCAAACTACTTCGATAAGCTTTACGAATATGCAATTGAATTGATTAACAAAGGCTTAGCGTACGTAGATGAGCTAAGTCCAGAGCAAATTCGTGAATACCGCGGCACACTAAAGGCGCCAGGTAAACCAAGTCCATACCGTGACCGTTCTGTTGAAGAGAACTTGGCGTTGTTTGAAAAAATGCGCGCTGGTGAATTTGAAGAAGGTAAAGCGTGTCTTCGTGCTAAAATCGACATGGGTTCTTCATTCATGGTCATGCGCGATCCAGTTTTATACCGAGTGCGTTTTGCTACGCACCACCAAACTGGTGATAAGTGGTGCATTTACCCAATGTACGACTTTACGCACTGTATTTCTGATGCATTAGAAGGCATTACGCACTCTATTTGTACGCTTGAATTCATGGATAACCGTCGTCTGTACGATTGGGTTCTAGACAACATCACGATCGAAAGCCGTCCACATCAATACGAGTTCAGTCGTTTAAACCTTGAATACACAGTGATGTCTAAGCGTAAGCTTAACCAGCTAGTTACTGAAAAACTGGTTAATGGTTGGGATGATCCACGTATGCCGACTGTCTCAGGTCTGCGTCGTCGTGGCTTCACACCTGCATCTATTCGTGAGTTTTGTAAGCGTATTGGTGTAACGAAGCAAGAAAATATGATCGAGTTTAGTTCATTAGAATCTTGTATTCGTGATGACCTAAACGAGAACGCTCCGCGTGCAATGGCTGTACTGGATCCTGTTAAAGTTGTTATCGAAAACTTTGAAGCAGGCGCAGTAGAAAACTTGACAGTTGCCAACCACCCAAATAAACCTGAAATGGGCGTGCGTGAAGTGCCATTCACGCGTGAATTGTGGATTGAGCGTGAAGACTTCCGTGAAGAAGCGAACAAAAAGTACAAGCGTTTAGTGCTAGGTAAAGAAGTTCGTTTACGTGGTGCTTACGTGATCAAAGCTGAGCGCGTTGAAAAAGATGCCGAAGGCAACATCACAACGATCTTCTGTTCTTACGATGCAGATACGCTAGGTAAAAACCCAGCAGATGGTCGTAAAGTGAAAGGCGTTATTCATTGGGTGTCAGCTGATAAAGCTCTTCCTGCGGAAATTCGTCTGTACGATCGTTTATTTACGGTGCCAAACCCAGGCGCAGCGGAAGATTTTGCTTCTACTATCAACCCTGAATCATTAGTTGTGATCAATGGCTTCGTCGAGCCTAGCCTAGCTTCTGCAGAAGCAGAAAAAGGTTACCAGTTTGAACGTATGGGTTACTTCTGTGCAGACTCGAAAGACTCTTCAGCAGATAATCTAGTATTCAACCGCACGGTTGGTCTACGTGATACCTGGGCAAAAATTGAGAATCAATAATCTCAATTAATGCTGAGAACGATGAAAAAATGCCAGCAAACGCTGGCATTTTTTATACCTAATCCCACAGAGTGCTATATAGATGTGCAAAACTGTGGAGAAAAAAGATGGGTGTTTAGTAGCTTTTGTTCTGTAACCAAAGTACTGACGTCTAAGGTTCTGACTTCTAGAAACAAAAAACGCCAGCATGTGCTGACGTTTACTTTTTAAATTAACAAACCCTTATTTTTTCGGTTTGTGTGCATCTGGATTGTCTTTACAACCACCATCGCTACACTTGCCGTACAAGTATAAGCTGTGGTTTGTTAGTGTGACATTGTACTTAGCTGCAATCTCTTTTTGACGTTCTTCAATAAGATCGTCAGAAAATTCAATTACCTCACCACAGTCTAGGCACACTAGGTGGTCGTGGTGATGTTGAGTCGATAATTCGAAGACTGACTTTCCACCTTCAAAGTGGTGGCGAGTTACAATACCAGCATCGTCGAACTGGTTTAGAACTCGGTAAACAGTTGCTAGGCCAATTTCTTCACCTAGATCAATCAACTTTTTGTACAAATCTTCAGCACTGATGTGCTGGCAGTCTGGCTGCTGAAGTACTTCTAGAATTTTTAGCCTCGGAAGGGTTACTTTTAAACCCGCATCCTTCAGCGCCTGATTATTATCTGACATATACTTTCCCGTTGGATCATCTGCAGCGATTTAACAGAATTCAATCTTCCTACCATTATAGGATAAGCGTTCGGAACATTAAACCACGAACTTCAAAGGGTTAATAGAATCTTTTTGTAAATTAGAAACAGGTCCATTATATTACAGCTCTGACCAGTTACAATTGTGTAACATTAAGCTTGGAGAGGGCAGGGATAGCGATGAATAGGCGACTAGCGAAGATATACAAACCAGGAATTGTAAAGTTCGCACTCAATATTTGGCCTCCTTTTTGGGGGGCGGGTATTAAAATCTTACATATTTCTCAAGACTTCCGTACTGTAAAGGTACGTTTAAAGCTTCGCTGGTGGAATAAAAATGCCAATCGCACCCAATATGGCGGCAGTATTTTCTCTTTAACTGATCCTATTTACTCGTTGATGCTGATGGGGATTCTACGAGAGGAATATTATGTGTGGGATAAAGAGGCAAGCATTAACTTTATTAAGCCGGGGCAAAGTGATTTGTTTGCAGAATTTGAGGTCACTGAAGGGATGCTGGAAAACATTTATCAAATGACACGGAATGGAGAAAAGTGTTTTCCTGAGTTTATTACTCATGTAAAAGATAAACAGGGGAATGTGGTTTCAGAGGTTCAACGCAAGCTTTATGTAAGAAAGAAACCTCAGTATCGCGAAGAGGAAGTACTTACCGATGCTGTGTGACAATACATACAAAAAGACCTCCAAGTGGAGGTCTTTGCATCATTCAATTTGATTAGCCTTCTAGCTCAGCTAAACACATCTCTTCATAGATCTGTTTAACCCAGCTTTCAACACGCTCGTCAGTCAATTCTGGTTGGCGGTCTTCATCAATACATAGACCTACGAATTGGCTTTCGTCACCTTCAACAAGTGCTTTAGACGCTTCAAATTCGTAGCCTTCTGTCGAGGTATGGCCAAGAATTGTGCCGCCTTTAGACTCAACGATATCACGGACTGTGCCCATCGCGTCACAGAAGTATTCTGCGTAGTCTTCTTGGTCGCCACAGCCAAAGATAGCCACTAGCTTAGTAGAGAAGTCGATTTGCTCAAGTTCAGGGAAGAAGTCATCCCAATCACATTGTGCTTCGCCGTAGTACCAAGTTGGGATACCTAGAAGAAGAAGATCGAAGTTATCAATGTCTTCTTTGCTGCTTTTCGCGATGTCTTGAACGTGAACTAGATGTTTACCTAGTTGCTTTTGAATCATCTTTGCAACGGCTTCAGTATTACCTGTGTCGCTACCGAAGAAGATACCTACACTTGCCATAGAGTCTATACCTTTACATTGTTTGTTATTGGCGATGCTACTAAGGGTTTAACCTAACCCTGAGCCTTCCCAAGTTAGCTGAATTACACCTTTTGCAATAAAGCCAGCACAGCCTAGGAAAAGGACTAACCACACAATACGACGACCAAAAACAGGTACATTGCCTTGCTTTAGCACATCTTTTATCGCCATCCCGATGAAAAAAAAGATAGCAGCAAAAAGAAGATCGAGCCCAATAGACTCGAGCATATCCATATAGTCGTAAAGCATTTTAGCCCTTCATGCCGAAAAATCTTGGGCGCACTATACCACTGTTAAACGGTAAAGTTAATGCACTACAAGAAGGGTTATTTCAATAATCTAGTGTTGCTTTTCGAATTTGTTAACTCGAAATGTATTTTCGAATGACTCTCATTACTTCTGTCGGTTTCTCGGCGTGTAACCAGTGACCAGTGCCAGCGATAATGTGTGCTTTAGCATGGTTAAATTGTCGCTTCACTGCCGGCTGATGTTCTGGCATTAAGTAGTCAGAGTCGCCGCCTTTGATAAATAAAGTTGGGATATCTGTTGGTGTGATTTCTTGCCAGCCAATAATTTGGTCATAATTCTCAAAAAGGCTCGGTACGTTAAACCGCCAATCCATCTTATCGCCATTTTTGTACAGTGATTTAGAGAGAAATTGTCTTACACCATCGAGTTCAATATGTTGAGCTAGGATATCCATGGCTTGCTGTCGATTTGCTGGTTTTTCATTAATAACAGCATGTAAGCCGTTAAAAACATTATCGTGACGGTTCGTAGTGTAGGCTACAGGCGCCATGTCGAGAACGACTAACTGCTTGACTACATTTGGAGCAATGTCCACAAGAGCCATCGCGACTTTTCCGCCCATGGAGTGACCAATAACAATAGATGGCTCAACGTTTAAGTGCTGAAGGAGCTGAGCCACATCTTTTGCCATATCGGTATAGTTATGGACTTCGGAGTGGAAAGAGAGGCCGTGATTTCTCAGATCAATACTGATCACCGTGTGATCTTTAATAAGATCGCGGGCGAGTAGACCCAGATTACTTAAACTACCAAACAATCCGTGAATCAAAACAACTGTTTGGCCTTGGCCTTCCTGCTTATAGTTGAGTAATGCTGACATTTTATCTTATTCGTGATGGGTTTAACGTGGAGTATCCGCGTGGATCTCGTTATAATCCCCCAGAGTTTAAACATTGAGAATGTGAAAAGCGAATGAAAACAATTGAGGTTGATGAGGATCTATACCGTTATATAGCTAGTCAAACTAAGCATATCGGTGAAAGCGCCTCGGATATTTTGCGACGCCTTTTAAACCTTGATGGTCAGTTGCAGGAAGCTAAAGCCGCGCCTGTAGTAGAGAAGCCACAAGGGATTGTAGTAAGTAAAGATGCGGGTAAAACGGAATCTGTTGATGTAGTGAAAGAAATGCGTTCGCTGCTTATTTCTGATGAGTTTGCCGGTCTAAAAAAAGCGATTGATCGCTTTATGTTGGTATTATCGACCTTACATAAATTGAATCCAGAAGGTTTCGCCCAGGCTACGAATGTAAAAGGACGCAAACGCGTGTACTTTGCAGATAATGAAGAAACCTTGCTAGCAAACGGTAATACGACCAAGCCAAAAGCCATTCCTGGCACACCGTTTTGGGTTATCACGAATAACAATACAAGTCGTAAAAGACAGATGGTTGAACAAGTGATGGCACACATGGGGTTCCAACCTGACTTAATAGAAAAAGTAACAGGTTCAATCTAAGAAACCTGATAGAAGCCTCATAATGCGTCGCAGTGAGCGGATATTATGAGGCTTTTTTAATTTTATTTGTATTTAAAGAAAGGATGTCAAACATGGCTATGCACCCTCGTGCTGGGCAAAAAGCGCAGCAGGAAGATCTTCACAATATCCCAGCACTCGTTGCTAACTACTTCTTACTTCAACCAGACGCGGCAAACGCAGAACACAAAGTTCAATTTGGTACTTCTGGCCACCGCGGTACTGCAGACAAGCACACTTTTAACGAAAACCACATTTTAGCGATCGCTCAAGCGGTAGCAGAAGTTCGTGCTGAGCAAGGCACAACTGGCCCGTTGTTTGTGGGTAAAGACACGCATGCGCTATCTGAGCCTGCTTTTTCAAGTGTGATTGAAGTATTGATTGCAAATGGTGTGAAAGTGATTGTCCAGCAAGACAACGGTTACACGCCAACACCGGGTATTTCACACGCGATTCTGACTTACAACATCAAACACGATGAAAAAGCAGACGGTATCGTTATTACCCCATCACATAACCCACCACAAGACGGCGGTATCAAATACAATCCGACACATGGTGGTCCTGCAGAAGCTGAGTTGACTCAAGCTATCGAAGATCGTGCGAACGAATTGATTGCTGAAGGTTTACAAGGTGTGAAACGCCTACCACTAGCAGAAGCAAAAGCATCGGATCTGTTTGTAGAGATGGACTTGGTGAAGCCATACATTGATGACCTGGTGAACGTTATCGATATGGAAGCAATCCAAAAAGCGAACCTGAAGATTGGTGTAGATCCATTGGGTGGCAGCGGTATCGATTACTGGCGTCAAATTGGTCAGGCATACAACCTAGACCTAACGCTAGTAAGTGAATCGATCGATCCTTCTTTCCAATTCATGTCGCTAGATAAAGACGGCGTTGTGCGTATGGACTGTTCTTCTCCTTACGCAATGGCGGGTCTATTGGCACTGAAAGACGAATACGATTTAGCATTTGGTAACGATCCTGACTACGACCGTCACGGTATCGTTACGCCAAAAGGTTTGATGAACCCGAACCACTTCTTAGCCGTTTGTATTGACTACTTGTACCGTCATCGTGACGCGTGGGGTAAAGACGTCGCTGTTGGTAAAACACTAGTTTCAAGTGCGCTGATTGACCGTGTTGTTGCGGATCTAGGTCGTGAGCTATGTGAAGTGCCTGTTGGTTTCAAATGGTTTGTAGACGGTCTGTACACTGGTAAGTTTGGTTTCGGCGGCGAAGAAAGTGCTGGTGCGTCTTTCCTTCGTAAAGATGGCACGCCTTGGTCAACAGACAAAGATGGCATCTTGCTATGCCTTCTAGCAGCAGAGATCACTGCGGTAACGGGTAAGAACCCTCAAGATTACTATGAAGAGCTAGCGGCGAAGCACGGTGAGTCGAAGTACAACCGTATTCAAGCTGTAGCAAATGGCCCACAAAAAGACGTATTGAAGAAGTTGTCACCAGAAATGGTTGCGGCTGAAACTCTAGCAGGTGATGCGATCACTGCTCGTCTAACGCATGCACCAGGCAATGGTGCTGCGATTGGTGGCCTTAAAGTAACGACAGCTAACGGTTGGTTCGCTGCTCGTCCATCAGGTACAGAAGATATCTACAAGATTTACTGTGAAAGCTTCAAAGGTGAAGAACATCTGAAACAAATCGAAGCTGAAGCACAAGAGATCGTTAATCAAGTGTTTGCAGCCGCTGGTTTGTAAAACATCCAATGGTCAATGTATCTAGCAAAGGGTTGATGTGAAAACATCAACCCTTTCATGTTTAAGTGCCCCGAACCGCTTTATCTCCGGGCCATGAATCTGGTACCACAAACCAGAATTGACCGTCTTCCGTTTGTGCGTGTATGAATCGATCTAAAGGCTTTTCAATAGGTTGAGAGAAATCATCTGTACCGGTCGCCCAGCATGGTTTATGTAAATGATAAAGGGGTTTACCAATTAAATCCCATTGACGTTGATAGCACCAGTAACCACTAATCTGACTTGGATTTAATTCATAACCCAAGCACTCCTTAGGAGTTGGCTCTGGAGTAAACGGATTAATATAGAGTCGTCCTTGCATCATTAGGCGCTCTTCTGGAGAGTCGTTTAAAGGAATTATTTTTTGAAATTCCGGGCGATCGCTCATTTTCAGCTGATGCGTGAGCATTCTATCCAATTTTGCATGTAACTGGTCGTGAGCATTCGGGCCATACCAAATGCCGTTGTAAAGAAGATAAAACTTAATCGCCACTTCCCAATGTTCTATCTGATTTGATTCTGTATTCCTCAATACCAAATCGACAGCACCAATGGTCTTACCTTCCGCGTCGTTTAACTGAATTTCTTCGGCAATAATCTGATATCGTCCTGAATTAGAAAGAGCCGCAGTGCATAGGTGCTGATATAAAAAACCCAGTCTCGGATTACCATTGTATTGTTCTGAGCTATTCAAAGGTTTGACCGAGACATCTTCTAAGGTTGCAAACGGAGGGCGTAACTTGAAAAGCGGAGGTGAAGTGGCGATCCATTGGTAAAAGCGTTGCAGTTGGTTCATCCGTATCCCTAAATCTATGGTGAGGCGACAAGCTTTGTTATTGTAACTAAATTTGCTTTTGAGGGTAGGGTGGCTAGCATCGATATTAGGGTTCGAGATACACTTTAAAGACCTAAATGATATCAAGGTGCCAGATGTCAAAAACGTTGCTGTATCAACTAGGTTGCACTCTTTCGTCTGATTCCATCGAGAGGTTATTTAGGTTTACATGCGCTAGAAATTGGAAGTAATAATGAATAACTTAAAGCTAGAACAGATTCTTAATGACAAACTGTCACCGCAGTTAATTAAAGATTACGCACCAAATGGGTTACAGGTAGAAGGGAAATCAGCGGTAAAGCGTGTTATCACTGGCGTAACCGCCTCTCAAGCCTTAATCGATAAAGCGATTGAGCTTAATGCAGACGCATTGCTTGTTCATCATGGCTATTTTTGGAAAGGTGAGCCTGAGCCAATTCGTGGCATGAAAGGTAAACGAATTCGTAGCCTGATCAAAAATGATATCAACTTATATGGTTATCACCTTCCTCTAGATATTCATCCAGAGCTAGGCAACAACGCTGAATTAGCTCGCTTACTTGAAATCGAAGTAGAAGGTGGGCTTGAAGGGCACCCTCAGTCAGTTGCTATGTTTGGGCGCTTGAAAAAGCCGATGTCTGGTGTTGAATTTGCGAGTAAGATCAACCAAGTTCTTGAAAGAGAGCCTCTGCATATCGCTCCAGAGAATACTGATAAGATGATTGAGACAGTCGGCTGGTGTACTGGTGGAGGGCAGGATTTCATTGAACTTGCTGTACAGCACGGGCTGGATGCATTTATCTCTGGAGAAATTTCAGAGCGCACCACTTATACTGCTCGTGAAATGGACATTCATTACTTTGCTGCAGGTCATCATGCTACTGAGCGTTATGGTGTTCAGGCCTTAGGCAAATGGCTAGCGGATGAATATGGCCTACATGTGGAGTTTATCGATATTGATAATCCGGTTTAGCGTTCTCCATTAATAACGTTAAACGCAAAAAAGAAAAAAGGGTTGAGACGAAAATCTCAACCCTTTTGTTTGTCTATCTTCGTACTAAAAGATCATTCACGTTCGTGAAGTGGAGAAAACTCACGTTGTGTTTCGCCAGTGTATAGCTGACGAGGACGACCGATGCGGTTCAGTGGATCGCTGTGCATTTCGTTCCAGTGAGCAATCCAGCCGATGGTACGAGAAATCGCGAAGATAACCGTAAACATAGAAACTGGAATACCAATCGCTTTAAGAATGATACCTGAGTAGAAGTCTACGTTCGGGTACAGCTTCTTAGACACGAAGTACTCATCAGAAAGTGCAATGCGCTCAAGTTCCATTGCAACGTCTAGCAGAGGGTCTTGAATGTTTAGCTCTTTGAGAACTTCATGACACGTTTCGCGCATTACTGTCGCACGTGGGTCGTAGTTCTTGTAAACGCGGTGACCAAAGCCCATTAAGCGGAATGGGTCATCTTTGTCTTTCGCGCGGTCTACATATTCAGGGATGTTATCGACGCTGCCAATCTCTTCTAGCATTCTCAAGCAGGCTTCGTTTGCACCACCGTGAGCAGGCCCCCAAAGGGATGCAATACCAGCGGCAATACATGCAAATGGGTTCGCACCAGAAGAGCCAGCTAGGCGTACAGTTGATGTCGACGCATTCTGTTCGTGATCCGCGTGTAGAGTGAAAATCTTATCCATCGCACGGGCAACCACAGGATTTACTTCATATTCTTCGCAAGGGTTTGCGAACATCATATGCAAGAAGTTCTCAGCGTAGCTAAGGTCGTTACGAGGGTAAATAAATGGCTGACCGATAGAGTATTTGTAACACATCGCCGCCAGTGTTGGCATTTTTGACAGCAGACGGTACGCTGCAATTTCGCGGTGTTCGTCGTTGTTAATGTCAAGAGAGTCGTGATAGAAGGCTGCAAGTGCTCCAACTACACCACACATTACCGCCATTGGATGAGCATCGCGTCGGAAGCCATGGAAAAAGCTTGCGATTTGCTCGTGTACCATTGTGTGACGAGTAACGGTCGTTTTGAATTGCTCGTATTGTTCTCGGGTAGGGGCTTCACCATAAAGAAGGATGTAACATACTTCTAAGTAATCTGCGTTATTGGCTAATTGATCAATCGGGAAACCGCGGTGCAAAAGAATACCTTTGCCGCCATCGATGTACGTGATTGATGATTCACAAGATGCAGTGGCAAGAAAACCTGGGTCAAAAGTAAAGTAACCATTGGCTCCCAGCTTACGAACGTCAATTACAGGTGTACCTAGCGTACCGTCCATAATTGGCAGTTCGATTGGCGCTTGACCTTCAACATGAAGGGTCGCTTTCTTATCCGCCATAACAATCTCCTTTGTTTATTATTTAATCCGTCCAGGATGTTTATGTGCCATTTTTGTACTGTTGTTAAAGCTTAAAGTCAATTTTTCTCCATCTTTGTGTGCACTTGTTATGATTTTTCTCATGAAAATCGTTAAAAATCTGTTCTATGTAGCATAATTTGTTACACCAATTGTATTAGAATGTTGCTCGCCGTATATTGGCAAAGAAAATTTTAGTTAAATCCTTATAAATTCGGGGCTAGAAACAAAGAGTGAGGTTTGTTGCTGGATTCCGTCTGTTAACAAATTGTTTACAATTATCTGGGTGGTTACTCGCGATATTTGTTAAATAGATGTTAACTTTTGTACGTTTGGAAGCTGAAATTGGTTATAACAATAAATGCTCAATGGAGCTGAGTGAGCAAGCCCGTGAAAGAAAGAAAGTCAAGACCTGTTAATTTAGATTTACAGACCATCCACTTTCCTATCACAGCAATCGCATCCATCCTACACCGTGTGTCTGGGGTAATTACGTTTGTTGCGGTGGGTATATTACTGTGGTTACTATCCATTTCTCTGTCATCCCCAATGGGTTTTATGGAAGCCGCTGACATCGTCGATAGCTTCTTCGTAAAATTCATCCTGTGGGGAATTCTTACTGCACTTGCCTACCACATCGCAGGTGGTATCCGTCACTTATTGATGGATCTAGGTCACTTTGAAGAACTAGATTCAGGCACGATGAGCGCTAAAGTCGCGTTTGGTGCAACAGCAGTATTATCATTATTGGCGGGGATCTTGGTATGGTAAAATACGTATCTTCATTTGGTCGTAATGGTGTACACGATTTCCTACTAATTCGTGCAACTGCAATCATTATGACGCTATACACGATTTATCTGATTAGCTTCTGTGCATTTTCAGATATCTCTTACGCATCTTGGACCCAATTCTTTGGTGGTACCTTCACTAAAGTATTCACCATGTTGGCACTTGTCTCGATCCTGATTCACGCTTGGGTTGGTTTGTGGCAAGTATTAACTGATTACATTAAGTGCGCGAAACTACGTGGCGCACTACAACTTGGTGTTATTGCCGTGCTATTCGGCTATGTCTTCTCTGGTCTATTTATTCTGTGGGGTGCGTAAGTGTCTATTCCAGTTCGTGAGTTTGATGCCGTAGTAATCGGCGCTGGTGGTGCAGGTATGCGCGCTGCACTACAAATTTCAGAGCAAGGCCTATCATGTGCTTTGTTGTCAAAAGTATTTCCAACACGTTCTCATACTGTGTCTGCACAGGGCGGCATTACCGTTGCTCTGGGTAACTCGCACAAAGACGATTGGCAATGGCACATGTACGATACCGTTAAAGGTTCCGACTACATCGGTGACCAGAACGCGATTGAATACATGTGTAAAAATGGTCCTGAGTCAGTTATCGAGCTTGAAAAAATGGGTCTTCCATTCTCTCGTTTCGATAACGGTACCATCTACCAACGTCCATTCGGTGGTCAATCTAAAGAGTTTGGTGGTGAGCAGGCTGCTCGTACAGCCGCTGCTGCAGACCGTACTGGTCACGCACTTCTTCACACGCTTTACCAGCAAAACGTAAAACACAAAACAACCATCTTCTCGGAGTGGTACGCTTTGGATCTTGTGAAAAACCAAGACGGCGCAATCATGGGTTGTACTGCGATTTGTATGGAAACGGGTGAAATCTGTTACTTCAAATCAAAAGCAACCATTCTAGCTACAGGTGGTGCAGGTCGTATTTACGCATCGACCACTAACGCGCACATCAACACGGGTGATGGCGTTGGTATGGCACTTCGCGCAGGCGTTCCAATGCAAGACATGGAAATGTGGCAGTTCCACCCAACAGGTATTGCTGGCGCGGGTGTTCTAGTGACGGAAGGTTGTCGTGGTGAAGGTGGTTACCTTCTAAATAAAGATGGTGAACGCTTCATGGAGCGCTACGCACCAAACGCGAAAGACCTTGCTGGTCGTGACGTGGTTGCTCGTTCAATGATGATTGAAATTCGTGAAGGCCGCGGCTGTGATGGTCCTTGGGGGCCACATATCAAGTTGAAACTTGATCACCTTGGTAAAGAAGTACTTGAATCACGTCTACCAGGTATCTGTGAACTGTCTCGTACATTTGCACACGTTGACCCAGTGAAAGAGCCAATTCCAGTAATTCCAACTTGTCACTACATGATGGGTGGTGTACCTACTCAAGTCTCTGGCCAAGCAATTAAGCAGAAGGCCGACGGTAGCGAGATGGAAGTACAAGGCCTTTACGCATGTGGTGAGATTGCTTCTGTATCGGTACACGGTGCTAACCGTCTGGGCGGCAACTCATTACTAGACTTGGTCGTCTTTGGTCGTGCTACTGGCTTGCACCTTGGCGAAACGCTAGCAGCGCAAGCGGAAGCTCGTCCTGCAACAGAATCTGATATTGAAGCGTCTCTAGCGCGTACTATGCGTTGGGAAAACAGCACTGGTGGTGAAGATCCAGTTCAGATTCGTAAAGACCTACAAGCATGCATGCAAAACAGCTTCTCGGTATTCCGTGAAGGCGATGCGATGGCAACCGGTCTAGAAGAGTTGAAAGTGATTCGCGAACGTTTGAAAGACGCGCATCTAGCGGACAAGTCTTCAGAGTTCAACACGCAGCGTATCGAGTGTCTAGAACTTGATAACCTGATGGAAACCGCGTTTTCAACTGCCGTTGCAGCGAACTACCGTACAGAGAGTCGTGGCGCACATGCTCGTTTCGATTTCCCTGAGCGTGATGATGAGAACTGGCTATGCCACTCTATCTACAATCCGGAAACAGAAGCGATGACTAAGCGTGATGTGAACATGACGCCAACGCATCGTGAAGCTTTCCCGCCGAAAGTACGTACATACTAAAGGGAGGATACGACTATGAAATTAAACTTCTCTTTATACCGTTACAATCCGGATGTGGATACTAAGCCTTACATGAAAGAGTATACCCTTGAGGTAGACGAAGGCTCAGACATGATGGTGCTTGATGCATTGATTCTGCTAAAAGAGCAAGATCCAAGCATCGCGTTCCGTCGCTCATGCCGTGAAGGGGTATGTGGTTCTGATGGTTTGAATATGAATGGTAAAAACGGCCTAGCGTGTATCACACCGTTATCTGCTCTACAAGGCGATAAGATAGTTATTCGTCCACTACCAGGGTTACCTGTCGTGCGCGATCTTATCGTTGACATGACGCAGTTCTATGATAACTATGCGAAAGTTAAACCATTCTTGATTGATGATGGTGCATTACCACCATCACGTGAGAATCTACAATCGCCTGATGACCGTGCGCATTTAGATGGATTGTACGAATGTATCATGTGTGCATGTTGTACAACGTCTTGCCCATCATTCTGGTGGAACCCTGATAAATTCATCGGCCCAGCTGGTCTTCTCGCAGCGTACCGTTGGCTAATTGATAGCCGCGATACGGCAACAGATGAACGTTTGTCTGATCTTGATGATGCATTTAGCGTTTTTCGTTGCCATGGCATCATGAATTGTGTAAGTGTTTGTCCTAAGGGATTAAATCCGACGAAAGCCATCGGTCACATTAAGTCGATGTTGGTTAATCGTTCGGTTTAATTTACTCGCTCTTAGGAATGTCGCAGTGTTGCGGATCACCCGATATGACCGCTTCACTGCTTCAGTAATATTCGAGTAAAGAATACAAAAATTGCCGACCGTATTTTTAGTCGGCTCTTATAGCTCGGCAAAGACCGAAGCAAACGTGAAAACTACTGGTTAAGGGAAAATATGCACAACGGCGTGATGAAGGCATGGCTCGAGTCTTCACACTTGGCTGGCGCCAATGCAACGTATGTAGAGGACCTCTACGAACTGTATCTAAGTGATCCCGATCTGGTAAGTGAGGAGTGGAAACGTGTTTTTGAAGGCTTGCCTAAGCCATCAGAAGAAGTGGCAGAACAACCACATTCACGTGTCCGTGACTACTTCCGACGACTCGCTAGAGAAACAAAGCATTACAATGTCCAAGTTAGTGACCCAGATGTCGATGCAAAACAAGTAAAAGTTCTACAGCTAATCAACGCATACCGTTTCCGCGGGCATGAAGCTGCAGAATTAGACCCACTAGGTCTATGGCAACGCCCAACCGTGGCGGAGTTAGACCCTGCTTTTCATAATCTTACCGAAGATGACTTCGAAGAAACTTTCAACGTAGGTTCTTTTGCTGTTGGGCAAGAAACCATGAAGTTGAAAGATATCTATGAAGCCCTCAACAAAACTTATTGCGGTTCCATCGGTGCTGAATACATGCACATGACTGACACAGAGCAAAAGCGTTGGATTCAGCAACGCCTTGAGTCTGTCGTAGGCCAGCCATCATTCAACAAAGATGAGAAGCGCACATTCCTAGAAGAGCTAACAGCCGCTGAAGGTTTGGAGCGTTACCTCGGGGCGAAATTCCCAGGTGCAAAACGTTTCTCTTTAGAAGGTGGTGATGCGCTGATTCCGATGACGAAAGAGTTGATCCGTCATGCGGGTACAAGTGGAATGCGTGAAGTGGTTATCGGTATGGCTCACCGCGGTCGTTTGAACATGCTGGTGAACGTACTTGGTAAGAAACCTCAAGACCTGTTTGATGAGTTCGCAGGTAAACACGACGAAACTTGGGGTACGGGTGATGTGAAATATCACCAAGGTTTCTCTGCTGATTTTGCGACTCCAGGCGGTGATGTTCACTTAGCACTTGCATTTAACCCGTCGCACCTAGAAATCGTAAACCCGGTAGTCATGGGCTCAGTTCGAGCACGTCAAGACCGCTTGGGTGATAATCAAGGTAGCAAAGTGCTTCCTATCACCATCCATGGTGATTCAGCAATCGCTGGTCAGGGTGTGGTTGCCGAAACGTTCAATATGTCTCTTGCTCGTGGGTTCCAAGTTGGTGGTACGGTACGCATCGTCATCAACAACCAAGTAGGCTTTACGACGTCTAATCCTCGTGACACGCGTTCTACGATGTACTGTACCGATATCGCGAAGATGGTGCAGGCGCCAATTTTCCATGTAAATGCAGATGACCCAGAAGCAGTTGCTTTTGTTACTCGCATTGCATTGGATTACCGTAACGAGTTCAAGCGTGATGTCGTGATCGATCTTGTATGTTACCGTCGCCACGGTCACAATGAGGCGGATGAGCCAAATGCGACTCAGCCTTTGATGTACCAGAAAATCAAAAAGCATCCTACACCACGCAAATTGTATGCAGATGTTCTGATCGATAAAAATGAATCAGATATCGAGACAGCGACTCAGTTAGTCAATGAGTATCGCGATGCATTAGATCGCGGTGAAGTGGTTGTTAAAGAATGGCGTCCAATGGCGTTGCACTCTGTAGACTGGTCCCCTTACTTAGGGCACGAATGGGATATGGAGTGGGATTCAAAATACGACAAGACACGCCTTATTGAGCTAGGCAATCGTCTGTGTCAGTACCCAGAAAGCCATAAACTGCAAAGCCGTGTTAATAAGCTATACAACGATCGTCTAGCAATGATGACCGGTGAAAAAGCTATTGACTGGGGTATGGCTGAAACATTGGCGTATGCTACATTGGTTGACGATGGCAAGCGTATTCGTCTTTCTGGTCAGGACTCGGGTCGTGGTACTTTCTTCCACCGTCACTCGGTTCTTCATAACCAAACCGATGCAAGCACTTACATTCCATTAGCGAATATTCATGACAACCAAGGGCCATTCCAAGTCTTTGACTCAGTATTGTCAGAAGAAGCTGTGTTGGCGTTTGAATACGGTTACGCAACAGCCGAACCAGGTGGTTTAACTATCTGGGAAGCACAGTTTGGTGATTTTGCCAACGGTGCACAAGTTGTTATCGACCAGTTTATCTCGTCAGGCGAGCAAAAGTGGGCGCGTTTGTGCGGTCTTACTATGCTTCTACCTCATGGTTATGAAGGTCAAGGTCCTGAGCACTCATCTGCACGTTTAGAGCGTTACCTTCAGCTTTGTGCTGAGCAAAATATGCAGGTTGTGGTTCCTTCAACACCGGCTCAGGTGTACCACATGATTCGTCGTCAGGTTGTACGCCCAATGCGTCGACCTCTCATTGTTATGTCACCGAAATCTTTGCTGCGCCACCCTCTATGTACTTCAACGATTGAAGACTTGGCGGATGGTACATTCCAATCTGCAATTCCAGAAGTAGATGATTTAGAACCAAGCAAAGTGAAACGTGTCGTGTTCTGTGCTGGTAAGGTTTACTTTGACCTACTAGAGCAGCGCCGTAACAACGAGCAAGACGATGTTGCTATCGTGCGTATTGAACAGCTTTACCCATTCCCAATGGAAGAAGTACAAGCAGCAATTGCTCAATACACTAACGTTGAAGACTTCGTGTGGTGTCAGGAAGAACCTCAGAACCAAGGTGCTTGGTACTGTAGCCAACATAACTTCCGTGCCGCTATTCCTGCAGGTGCAAATCTTAAATACGCAGGTCGCCCAGCTTCTGCTTCGCCAGCAGTTGGCTACATGTCGGTGCACTTGAAACAACAAAAAGCGTTGGTTGAAGACGCTCTGAACGTGAACTCAAAAACTTCGAATTAAGAATTAGAAGTTAAAGGAAGAAACAGATATGACAATTGAAATTCTGGTTCCAGATTTACCTGAATCAGTTGCTGATGCAACCGTAGCGACATGGCACAAACAACCAGGCGACGCAGTAGAGCGTGACGAGGTTTTGGTTGACATCGAAACAGACAAAGTTGTGCTAGAAGTTCCAGCTCCGGAAGCTGGCGTTTTAGAAGCTATTGTTGAAGCAGAAGGTGCGACAGTACTTTCTAAACAAATCATTGCTAAATTGAAGCCAGGCGCAGTTGCAGGTGAACCAACTGCAGACAAAACAGAAGGTACTGAAGCATCTCCTGATAAGCGTCACAAAGCTGCGCTTAGCGAAGAAAGTAATGACGCATTAAGCCCAGCAGTGCGCCGTTTGTTGGCTGAACATGGCTTAGAAGCAAGCCAAGTGAAAGGCACTGGTGTTGGTGGTCGTATTACGCGTGAAGATATTGAAGCGCATCTTGCGAACGCTAAATCTGCGTCAAAAGAAGACTCGCCAGCAGTGGTTGACGTGCCGACAGCGGCTCGCAGTCAGAAGCGTGTTCCAATGACTCGCCTTCGTAAGACAGTCGCTAACCGTCTGCTAGAAGCGAAGAACAACACGGCAATGCTAACGACGTTTAACGAAGTGAACATGAAACCAATCATGGACCTTCGTAAGCAGTACAAAGATCAGTTCGAAGAGCGTCACGGTATTCGTTTGGGCTTCATGTCTTTCTACGTGAAAGCAGTAACAGAAGCGCTTAAGCGTTACCCAGAAGTAAATGCTTCGATTGATGGCGATGACATTGTTTACCACAACTACTTCGACATTAGCATGGCGGTATCAACTCCACGTGGTCTAGTTACACCTGTCCTAAAAGACTGTGACAAGCTTGGTTTCGCTGATGTTGAAAAAGGCATCAAAGAGCTGGCTATTAAAGGTCGTGATGGCAAGCTAACGGTAGACGAGCTAATGGGCGGTAACTTCACTATCACAAACGGTGGTGTGTTCGGTTCACTAATGTCTACACCAATCATCAACCCACCTCAATCAGCGATTCTTGGTATGCATAAGATCCAAGAGCGTCCGATGGCAGTGGATGGCAAAGTTGAAATCTTGCCGATGATGTACCTAGCGTTATCTTACGATCACCGCCTAATTGATGGTCGTGAATCAGTTGGCTTCCTAGTAACGATTAAAGAGTTACTAGAGGACCCAGCACGTCTCCTATTAGACGTTTAATATCGCTAAAACGTCTAGTTATCGTAGGTAGCTAGACGTTAAAAATTTCAATGGCTAGACTAGCTCAACGTTTGGCCTTCATTTGAATCCTTCAGTATGAGAACTCATGATGAAGGATTGATTTGAGAAGACCCTACAGACGTACAAGCAGCCAAGACTGCAGCGTTATGGAAATAATAAATCCCTTAAGGGAAAAACAAACGGAATATCGAAATGAATTTGCATGAATACCAAGCCAAACAGCTGTTTGCAGAATTCGGTTTGCCTGTGCCAGAAGGCTACGCGTGTGATACACCACAAGAAGCTTTTGAAGCCGCAGGCCGTATTAGTACAGCCAAGAAAGTAGTTAAATGTCAGGTTCACGCTGGTGGCCGTGGTAAAGCGGGTGGCGTAGAGCTACACGATACAAAAGAAGGCGTTAAAGAGTTTGCACAGAAGTGGTTAGGTAAAAACCTAGTGACTTACCAAACTGACGCTAACGGTCAGCCAGTAACAAAAATCCTTGTTGAAGAAGCTTCAAATATTGCGAACGAACTATACCTAGGTGCGGTAGTTGACCGTGCTAGCCGTAAGATCGTTTTCATGGCTTCTACCGAAGGTGGTGTGGAAATTGAAAAAGTTGCGGAAGAAACGCCGGAACTCATCCACAAAGCAGCAATTGACCCACTAGTAGGTCCACAAGCTTACCAAGGTCGTGAGCTAGCGTTCAAACTTGGTCTTGAAGGCGACCAAATCAAACAATTCGTTAAGATCTTTATGGGTCTTGGCACTATGTTTTCTCAGTACGATCTTGCTCTGCTAGAGATCAACCCACTTGTGATTACTGGTGAAGGCAACTTGCTATGTCTTGACGGTAAGATCAACATCGACTCAAACGCACTGTATCGTCAGCCTAAGCTTCGTGAAATGCACGATCCTTCACAAGAAGATGAGCGTGAAGCACACGCAGCTCAGTGGGAGCTGAACTACGTAGCACTAGACGGTAACGTTGGCTGTATGGTTAACGGTGCAGGCCTAGCAATGGGTACGATGGATATCGTAAACCTACACGGCGGCAAACCAGCTAACTTCTTAGATGTAGGTGGCGGCGCGACGAAAGAGCGTGTTGCTGAAGCATTCAAGATCATCCTATCTGATGACAATGTGAAAGCGGTACTTGTTAACATCTTCGGTGGTATTGTACGTTGTGACATGATCGCAGAAGGTATTATCGGTGCGGTTAAAGAGGTAGGCGTAAGCGTACCTGTTGTTGTTCGTCTTGAAGGCACTAACGCTGACCTAGGTCGCGAAGTTCTTGCTAATTCTGATGTTGATATCATTGCTGCTGAGTCGCTAACTGATGCTGCTCAGAAAGTTGTTGCTGCTGCGGAGGCTAAATAATGTCTGTATTAATTAACAAAGACACTAAAGTAATCTGTCAGGGGTTCACTGGTGGTCAAGGTACTTTCCACTCAGAGCAAGCTATCGCATACGGTACGCAAATGGTTGGCGGTGTGTCTCCAGGTAAAGGTGGCCAAACTCACCTAGGTCTTCCTGTATTCAACACAGTTCGTGAAGCAGTAGAAGCGACTGGCGCAACAGCGACAGTCATCTACGTACCAGCACCTTTCTGTAAAGATGCAATCCTAGAAGCGATTGACGCGGGTATCGAGCTAATCGTAACGATTACTGAAGGTATCCCTACTACAGATATGATCGACGTAAAAGTGAAGCTAGAAGAAACTGGCGTTCGCATGATTGGTCCTAACTGTCCGGGCGTTATCACTCCTGATGAGTGTAAGATCGGTATCATGCCTGGTCACATCCACAAGAAAGGCAAAGTAGGTATTGTATCTCGTAGCGGTACTCTAACTTACGAAGCAGTTAAACAAACCACTGACGAAGGTTTCGGCCAGTCTACTTGTGTTGGTATCGGTGGTGACCCAATCCCGGGTTCAAACTTCATTGATATCCTAAAACTGTTCCAAGAAGACCCTGAGACAGAAGCGATCGTTATGATCGGTGAGATCGGTGGTACTGCAGAAGAAGAAGCAGCAGCATACATTAAAGAAAATGTAACGAAGCCAGTGGTTTCTTACATTGCTGGTGTAACTGCACCTCCTGGTAAGCGTATGGGCCATGCTGGTGCGATTATCTCTGGTGGTAAAGGTACTGCTGAAGACAAATTTGCTGCACTAGAAGCGGCTGGCGTTAAAACTGTGAAATCTCTAGCAGAGATTGGCCAAGGTCTACGTGAAGTGACGGGTTGGTAATCGACCACACTACTTAATAAGTATTAAAAAGCCTGCGATTTCGCAGGCTTTTCTTTTTCCGTTTCCGTGGATTTATGTTTGTTGTTAGCAAGGTCTTTCGCGTTTAATACTCAATGCGATTATGCTTTGCTTTTAATCAGCTGGCTCAGCATAAATAAGGATGTTGCGCTGATCACTACGGAAGGGCCGGCCGGTGTATCGAAGTGCCATGATAGGCTAAGCCCCATCAGTACTGCCACAGAGCCAATAATGGATGCGAACAATGCCATTTGCTCTGGTGATGAAGAGACTTTACGTGCTGTTGCGGCTGGGATAATTAGGAGCGAAGTCATGATCAACGCGCCAACGAACTTCATACCTACTGCGATTACTACACCCACCATTAGCATTAACACCAATCTAACTAAGTCTGTATTCACGCCCTCAACAGCGGCAAGTTCTTCACTGACAGTGCTAGAAAGCAGTGGGCGCCAGAAGACGTACAAACACGCGCTTACCGCAACAACACCTGCGTAAATAAACATCAGATCTTGTGGAGAGACGGCAAGTAAGTCCCCAAATAGGTAGCTCATTAAATCGACGCGCACGTTTTCCAAAAAGCTAACCGATACTAAACCGATAGAGAGTGCACTGTGTGCCAAGATACCTAACAACGTGTCTGTAGCCACAAGTTGTTGCTTTTGCAGAGTGACAAGCAAAACGGCCAGAGCTAAACAGCAGACGAGTAGCGCAAGGTAGAGATTTACGTTGAGCAAGAAGCCCAGCGCTAGGCCCATTAACGATGCATGAGCTAGGGTATCTCCGAAGTAAGCCATTTTACGCCAAACGACAAATGACCCAAGTGGACCGGCAATGATCGCGATACCAATACCAGCAAGAATAGAAGGTAGGAGAAACTCAATCATGATGGTGATGTCCGTGTTTATGGTGGGAGCATGATATCGCATCACCGCTTACTGGCGTTCCGGATAAATCGTGATGATGGTGCTCATGGTCGTGATGATAAAACGCGAGAGACTCTCTCGCTGCATTGCCAAATAGTGCGATGTAAGAAGGGTGCTGAGTAATAGTGGCAGGTGAACCTGAGCAGCAAACATGGTGATGCAGACAAATAACATCGTCCGTTTTCGCCATCACTAAATGTAAGTCATGCGATACCATAAATACGCCACAATCAAAGCGGTGACGAATGCTCTCAATTAAGTCATAGAGATCGATTTGACCTTGGATATCCACCCCCTGAGCTGGTTCGTCTAATACCAATAGCTGAGGACGTTGAAGCAGAGCGCGAGCCAGTAACACTCGTTGGTTTTCACCACCGGATAAGCGATGCATATTACTATTAAGTAAATGTTCAGCGCCAACAAGCCGTAATGCATCAATGCACTCCTGCTTACTGTATTTTCCTGCTAAATTTAGAAAGCGGGTTACATTCAGTGGAAGGGAGTCATTGAGCTTCAACTTTTGAGGAACGTAACCAATTTTCAGTTTTCTTTGTCGGTTCAACTTGCCGCTAGTTGGCTTTTGAAGACCTAAGATAACTTTGACTAACGTTGATTTTCCCGCTCCATTGGGACCAATTAGGGTAGTTATTTTGCCCTTTTCTAATTCCATACTAATGTTATCGAGAACTCTGCGGCCATCGAACTCGACGCATAACTGCTCAAGATGGACTAAGGAAGACATGAATGAAACTCATTTGCAAATCAATAATGTTATAATGTAACATTATCTCACTTTCCACGCCATATCCCAAGTAAAACTATGAAAAGAGCATTAATTCTTGCTGCCTCAGCAATGTTAACACTGCCAGCACAGGCGGTAACGGTACTGACGAGTATCAAACCTATTCAGTTGTTAGTAACAGAGCTTACTCAAGGAGTAACTTCACCAGACGTGCTATTGCAGTCTAACACATCACCCCATGACTATGCTTTGCGTCCATCGGATGTTAAAAAGGTCGCTTCGGCTGATTTGGTTATCTGGTACGGACATGATCTTGAACCGTTTCTAGAGAAAGTTGTTTCGGATAGATCGAATACTTTGACTATTAGTCAAATTCCAAATCTAGAATTGCGTGAATTTGATAGTGAGCACAACCATGACCATGATGGGCACGATCATGGCTCACATGATCCGCACTTTTGGCTAGGTGTAAGCCAAGCACAACAAGTGGCCAAGGCTGTTGTGAATCAACTTGTATCACTTGATCCGGAAAATGCAGCTCAATATCAAGCGAACCTCAAAAAGTTTGAACTCGAGCTAAAAGACACTGACCAACAGATAAAGCAGAAGCTGGCACCAGTAAAAAGCAAAGGTTACTTTGTATTCCATGATGCTTACGGTTATTTCGAAGATCGTTATGAACTAAATCAAATGGGGCATTTTACTGTGAGCCCAGAACGCAAGCCAGGAGCGAAGACCTTAATTCAAATTCGTCAAAAGCTAAGTGGTGGAGATGTGGCTTGTGTATTTTCTGAACCTCAGTTTACCCCGGCTGTCGTTCAGAGCGTAATGAGAGGCAGTGATGTCGCTAAAGGCGAGCTTGACCCGTTAGGGAGTACAATTGAAGCAAAACCTGGCAGTTACTTTACTTTTCTCAACAATATGGCGAATAGTTTTGAGCAATGCTTGAACAAAAAGTCAGATTAAGTGCTGTCGTAATGTAGGAGTAGTCTTTTTAACGTGATCCAGTAGTAAGAATTACAACCTTTGGTAAGGCGAGCCTTTTCTCAGAAAGTAATTGAGATATCATTACCAATAATTATCAGCTCAAAATAACCGTATAAATCCATGTTTTACAAACGATGAACGGTCACTTTCAGAGCACAAATTGATACAAAAGGTTTTCGTCTTGCTACGCCAATTAGCCCTTGCTCTGTTGGGCTTTATCTTATCCTACCAAGCATTTGCGCTTCATAATGCAAATGCAATCTTTTACCCTTTGCCAACTCAGGCAAAGGGTACTTTTATCGCGGCTAAAAAGTTGTTCTTGGGTGAAAAGGGCGGTTTGTGGATTCATGACGTACACGGGAGAGTCCTGTTTTACGATGGTCAAACTATATTGCCTAAATCAGGTAGCTTCCTACAAACGTCGGCCAAGCAGTTGGCTTATCATAAAGGTGCTTTTTGGACCTTTATTGAAAATGAGGTCTATCGAACTTATCCAAATCAGGAGCGACGTTTAGTCTTTAGTTTAAATCCAGGCTCACAAATAAGAAAAATAGGGTCTTCAAAGAACTATATTTGGGTGAGTGATGGCGCGCATTTCTATACCTACAATATCGACACTAGCGAGTTAAACTCTTTCTCTCTATTGCAGCTCTATCAACATAGTAATAATAGCTACGTTTACATTAATGATGCGGTGCTAGTTGAAACGAAGTGGGCACTAGCAACGACTTCCGGCTTCTATCTTTCTGAAGGTGATAAGTTTGACCATGTCGCTGCCTCAGGTCAAAACTACATTGAGAAAGTCTATTATTCACACACGCGAAGAGAAATTTTGATAGGTACATTGCGTGGCGCTTTAATTTTCAACATTTACCAGCCTGATAAAGAAGTGATTAGAATTGGCGGCTCACATGTTTTGACATTCGCAGAGACAAATCAAGAGTATTGGGTGGGGACAGAGCATGGCCTTTATTTGTACTCATTTTTTTCAGGTGAGGTCACCGAAGTCGCGCCTGCAAGCTTTCTTGAGTTAGAGTTAGATAACACGAAGATTTATTCGTTGTTGAGCGACAATATGGGAGGGATGTGGATTGCGACTAACCAAGGTATTCGTTATTACTCGCTATTTAGTAAAAAATTTGAACGAGTGACCTTTAGTAGTTATGACTCACACACCCTATCAGGACGAATTCGGCAAACTATTGAAGGTCCTGATGGTGCGCTTTGGTTTGCTGATGACCGAAAGATTTATCGTTCAGGAAAGAGTGGGATTAACCAAGTCTTAGAGTTGGAGTCGCAGATCAATGAATTTGCGTTTCAAAACGGCATGCTTTGGCTTGCAACCTCAAAAGGGCTGGAAATATTTGAGCTAAATGGTCTCAACAAGATTACATTTCCTTATTTACAGGTTATGGCTGGACATGCCGTAGAGCATGTGACCGTTGATGGTGATGACCGTCTTTGGGTATCAAGCGGATACCATCTTTACAATGTTGATACTGCTGCACAAAGCGTACGAAACTTTGGAAGTGAGTGGCTAGTAAGTCAGTATTTGCCTGCTAAGGTTACGCGCCTATATGATACTGAAGACGCCCTATTAATAGGCACCGATCATGGCGTATACCAATACAGTAATGACAACATCCAGTTTATCCGTTTTTCAGAAAAGTTTGGTGAATCATTAGACATGACCACGGCGGTTGATGGCAGCCAGTGGTTTGCTTCATCTTATGGTGTGTTTAAAACTGATACACGAAGCGATGAAAAACGTGTTGTTGAAATGAGTGAGCCCAACGCCAGACCTGCTTGCTTGATCAGAGACAGGCAAGGTGTATGGTTAGCTTCCTCTGTCGGTTTAAGCTATTACCACCTTTCGGGTGAGTTAGTGAAACATTACTCATCGTCATCAGGCTTAATGAACAATGAGTTCCTCCCTGGTATTTGTAGCGTTATACAGCAGACAGAAATTGGTGAGCGAGAGCTTGTTCTGGGGTCGAAGTACGGACTCGTAAAAGCAGAAGCATCCAAGCTGCTTGTATCTAATCCCCCAGAGTCTAAGTTTATTGTTAGCCAAGTAGTGCTTGAAAATGAAGTTCTGCAAGTTGGTAGTGCCGATCTGAATGGGCTCACACTGCCATATGGATCTTCGCTGAGTTTTTTATTCGGTGTGATGCCAAAACCAGACAGTCAAAATTTGTACTATCGATTGAACAACGATGACCCATGGCAAACGTTAGAGGGGGGCCAACTGACACTCGAGCACCTTAGTTCCGGTGAATATCACTTGCAGGTCAGTAATGAGTCTCAAGTTGCCACTGGAGTCGTTGGTTTAGAATCTCACTTTATCGTCCTTCATCCTTGGTATCTATCGCGATTTGCTATTTTAGGCTTTGTCGTAGCTAGTATTGCGGTCGTCGCATTACTTGTTTTCTGGCGCTCTCGCTACGTTGTACAGGCTAACCGTGATCTAGCAGCTCAAGTGACTCTCAAAACGAATCAGTTAAGACATCAAAGTAGAGTGTTGCTTACGAGCAACCAGCAATTACGTAAACAGATTCAAGTTAGAAACCTACTCGTAGACCATGTAGCTCTATCCATAAAATCAAGCGTCGACTTTATTGTGGCGAAACTACCTATGCCTCTGGATACTGCGACAGAGGATCATTTGGCTAAAACGAATTGGCAGTTAAATGAACTCAAAAGTGTTCCAAGTGATGTAAGTGGTGGGAGTCAGAACTACAACTTGAGTCAGATAACTCAGTCAGTGGTTGATGTATGGCAAGATGACTTTGCAAAAGCGGGTATTTTGGTAGAGCTAGAAGATGAGAGCAAGCAGAGCCGGGTTGCTCTGGAAAGTTTTAATCTTGATGTTATTTTCAATAGCATTTTTGCCAATATCATCAAGCGCTCTTTCCGAGGTCAAACGGTTAGAATTATGCTAGAAGAGGGACATGATATTGTGTCATTGAGCTTTCTTGATTACGGGACGCAATTACCTAATAAAGTCGCGACTGGGCTTCCATCTAACTTAAATCACTCTGAGTTGAGTATTGACCACCTTGCCCAACTAGTGACAACGAGTGGTGGTTATTTGGCTGTCTTCTCTTCTGATGCTCAAAACAAAGTCGAGATTACATGGCCATCTGCGAAGGAAAGGAGTTATCTGGATGAACCGCAGCAAGAACTCAATCCTGTAACTATTGCAGAAGATCAAGTCGCACCAGAGAAAGAGTGGTTGCAAAAAGTCTATCAATTAGTGGCAGAGCATTACCATGATCCTGAATTTGGCACTGCGTCAGCCGCTAAAATGCTGTATATGTCTGAACGCTCTTTACAGAGACGTTTTAAATCTGCCTCGTCAAGAACGTTAAAAGACTATGTCACAGAGGTTCGTTTGGAAACGGCGTGTGAAAAGTTATTGGCGGGTGAGAAAATCAGTGAAGTCGCCTTTAACTGTGGCTTTAATGATCCATCTTACTTTAGCCAAAAGTTTAAGCTGCATTTTGGTTTGCCCCCTTCCAAGTTTGCTCTGACTCAAGAAAGCCAAGAAATTAACTAGAAAACCTTCATTATACGCTCCCTAATTAATAGTTAAGATGCTGGGGAGCTGCATACAGTGCTCTATTATTGCTGCAGTTGCTAACGCAGTAAGTTTCATTGTTTCTTCATCACATCTAGCCTACAAATCCATTCTCAACACGTAAGCACGATCACGTTCTATCTGTTAGTCGCGATGTTCATAGCAATAAGCATAAATGGCTTCAAGAGAATGATTTACTGATAGTTGCAACAAATAAATGACAGTTGTATTGCTGTATCAAAAGAGCGTTGTTCATTTGGGGGAGTGATGGCATGCGACATTCGTGAAAACGAAAACTGTGTTGAAAAGATGGATAAGGTAAAGAAGTTTTGAAAGAGGTGAAAAAAATATCGTGGTATAGCCGGGGGGACTATACCACGGGTGTCAAGGACACCTTCGCTTGCTGCCGGAGTGACATGTTGCCATGCCACCTCTGGAATTTATTAGAGAGGTTGCCCTCTCGATGGAGTAACTATACGAGAGGTTACTTATTTTTCTTATAAAAATAACGCCATGTTTATATGAGAAAAGCGACAACGTTTTGTTTTTTAATTAACCCACTGTTTTAATTTGCATTTTTTGTTTTCTATCTTGGTTTGTGACATTTTTGTTTCGTTAGGTGTCATTTTTAATTGTTAATTTTGACGTAAATAACGAGAGGAAATTTACGAAGTTAACGTTTGAAAGCGTGAAAACATTTACGGAATCTTTGATTTCACACAAGGATTGAAGGGGTATAGGGGAGTAATATTGGCAACCTAAACTTATTAAATAATAATATTTCTCATTAGCAATACTCTTAAGGGCCACTATGAAGTTATCAGAGATTAATCCTGGCGATACGGTGACGATTCGGTTGTTAGATGGTCTTTCATCAGATATCAGAAAGAAACTCATGGTAATGGGGCTGCTTCCCAATACAGAAGTCAAAGTGATTCGACGTGCGCCAATGGGCGATCCTTTACAAGTCGAAGTCCGTGGTGTGTCTGTCGCATTGCGAGAAACAATTGCTCAGAAAATTGAAGTGGAGCGAGTGTAATGCAATATCAAGTGCTAACCGTAGGTAACCCTAATAGTGGTAAAACGACGCTATTTAATGGTTTAACTGGCGCAAAACAGCAAGTTGGTAACTGGGCAGGCGTCACGGTTGAAAAGAAAACGGGACAATTCAAGCATGCTGGGGATGAGTTTTTGCTCACTGACCTTCCGGGTATTTACTCATTAGACAGTGGTAATGATAGTAATAGTATTGATGAATCCATCGCATCGCGTGCGGTTCTAACTCATCCTGCTGATCTCATTATTAACGTGGTGGATGCTACAAGTTTAGAGCGCAGCTTATATATGACGCTGCAACTTCGCGAACTTGGTCGCCCTATGATTGTTGTCCTCAACAAGATGGATGCGCTAAAGCGTGAACGTCAGATGATTAACGTTGCAGAGCTTGAGAAAACGTTAGGTTGTCCGGTTGTCAGTTTATCTGCAACCAATAAAACTCAAGTGGCAGAGTTTAGAGAAAAGCTCCATAAATCCATCGTTCAAGGAGTGCCACTTAAAGAATTGTCTTTGCATTACGGTGAGAAGATGGAGTCGGCAATTCAAACGGTTTCCGCACTTTTTAACGACCAAAACGTCGCTCATCGTGCACTAGCGATTCGTGCGCTTGAAAAAGACACAATGGTGCTCAATAGTCTTTCTGATATTGATAGAAGCAAAGTCTTGGAAGTCATTACGACGTTAGATTTGGATATCGATTTGCATGTCGCGGATACTAAGTACACGCATCTGCATGAACAGTGTAAAAAAGTTCGCCGAAGCGAAGGCAAGTTAAGTCGTAGTGTGACTGAAAGACTCGACCAGTTTATTTTGAACAAGTGGATTGGAATTCCTTTCTTCTTTGTTGTTATGTACCTGATGTTTATGTTCTCGATTAACATCGGTAGTGCATTTATCGACTTTTTTGACATTGGTGTGGGCGCATTGTTGGTTGATGGTGGGCATCACTTGTTAGACGGTCATTTGCCTGTGTGGTTAGTGACGGTTCTTGCTGATGGTATCGGTGGTGGTATCCAGACGGTTGCAACCTTCATTCCGGTTATCGCGTGTTTGTACCTGTTCCTAGCGGTACTTGAGAGCTCAGGTTACATGGCTCGTGCAGCATTCGTACTAGATAAAGTGATGCAGAAGATCGGCCTACCGGGCAAAGCATTTGTACCGTTGGTTCTTGGTTTTGGCTGTAACGTACCGTCAATCATGGCAACTCGTACTCTAGACCAAGAACGTGAGCGTAAACTGGCTGCATCTATGGCGCCATTTATGTCATGCGGTGCTCGTCTGCCTGTATACGCGCTATTTGCTGCGGCATTCTTCCCAGGTTCTGGCCAGAACATTGTATTCGCACTTTACCTACTTGGTATTGTGGCAGCGATCTTCACAGGTCTTTTCCTTAAGCACACGCTTTACCCAGGTAGCAGTGATAGCCTAGTAATGGAAATGCCAGACTATGAGCTTCCGACGCTACAAAACGTGGTGATCAAAACTTGGCAAAAGCTAAAGCGCTTTGTACTTGGTGCAGGTAAAACCATCGTTATCGTTGTTGCTATTCTGAGTTTCTTCAACTCATTGGGGACTGATGGCAGTTTTGGTAACGAAGACAGCGAAAACTCTGTGCTTTCTAAAGCAGCGCAAGTTGTGACTCCAGTATTCTCACCAATCGGTGTTCAAGAAGACAACTGGCCAGCGACCGTAGGTATCATTACTGGTATCTTCGCAAAAGAGGCGGTAGTTGGTACGCTGAACAGTCTATACACTACGCCAAGCGACGGTGAAGACGCAGAATTTGATCTAATGGGCAGCCTAGAAGAGGCAGTAATGAGTATCCCTGAAAACCTAGCCGGTTTGAGCTACTCAGATCCACTAGGTATTGAAGTGGGTGACTTAACTGACTCAAATGCCGTTGCAGAAGAGCAAGAAGTCGATGCTTCTATCTTCGGTAACATCAAATCGCAGTTTGCTTCTGGTAATGCCGCATTTGCTTACCTAATCTTTATCCTACTGTACACTCCTTGTGTGGCGGCGATGGGTGCTTACGTACGTGAGTTTGGTCATAAGTTCGCACGCTTTATCGCGGTTTGGACAATGGGCTTGGCTTACCTATGTGCGACGTTCTACAACCAATTGACGCATTTCGCAGATAGCCCAGTAACAAGTGGTATTTGGATGGCTGTGATCGTAGCTATCTTCTTTGGCACATACCGTGTGTTCAAACAAGTTGGTAAGAAACAAAACGGTGCATTAGAGGCGCAAGTAGCATGATTTTAAAAGAGCTTTATCAATACATTGCAGACAAAGGAACCGTCTCCCAGTCAGATCTGGCTAAACAGTTTGGGATGAGTGAAGATGGCGCCGACGCGATGTTAAACGTGTGGATTAAGAAGGGCAAAATTAGCCGCCTAGTCGACACTAATAAAGCTCATGACGTGACTCGTGTTCGCTACTCAGTGACTAAACAAGATGGTTTGTCTCTGACAGTCACCATGTAGCGACTATCAAAATTAGTCACCTAAAAATTATCACGTAAAAACGACAAAGCCGCATCAGCAATGATGCGGCTTTTATTTTGCTGGTTATTGTTTGTGAATACAGCGAAATTAATGTTCTTCAGAGTGTTTAGTCGCGCCTAACTCTAGGAACTTTAAACCAAGACTTAAAACTAAAATCGAAATAGGTAATGTTAAGATCGTCCAATCTAAGCTGTCGAAGTTAATCAGCACGAGCTCTAAGAACTTCACAAACAAGATCACGATGATGACTTCAGCCAAAATGTTTTTTAGATGGCCGATGTTTGGGGTTCTGATCCAATGCAAAACCGACTGCTCTTGTGTTTTCGCTTTAGCTTTGTTGGAAATAAATAGTGTGTAGATGCCGTGAGCAAAGATGAACAAAACTAGTGCGACAAGAAACGTATCCAGTGACTTGATCAAATAAGCGATCGCGATGTCTGCTTTATCTAAATGTGCGAGTGCTTCTGGAGGTGTTTGATTGAGAATGAAGACCGCAAATGCCGAATAGGTTTTTGCTGCACCCATAAGAAAAAGCAAGAATGAAGCAGCCATAGAACAGATAATGGCGATCCAGCTGACGTATCGGAATGTGTTGAAGACTTGTTTCATGATGACCCTCTCTAACTGAGCTGGTAGTCTAAACAAGTTTTATTTTAGTGATAATCCCAGAAAAATGAGAAAGATTGTTACAAATACGTATTAATCTTTCTCTGTCTATTTCAGCCGTATTCAAAGGCGAATTATTTTCGCTAGCAGTGCTTATGCTTTTTGGAAAATAGAACTCAGTGACAGCACATTTTTAATGCGACCAAGCAATTCGTTTTGCTCTTCTTCTGTACGGAATTCACCTTTGGTGTTACCCCAAACCGGTCCCGGCCATGCTACGTCATCTTTGAAGCGAGCAATATGGTGAATGTGCAGCTGTGGCACCATATTACCTAGCGCACCAAGGTTTAGCTTGTCTGGACGGAATGTTGCTTCCAGTGCTTGGCTTACCGCTTGAGACTCTAGCAAAAACTGTTGCTGTTCTTGCATTGGCAAGTGGTGAAGCTCTTTTAGGTTTGCACGTTTAGGGACCAAGATAACCCATGGCACGGCGTTATCTTTATGCAGAAGCGCCACACACAGTGGGAAGTGGCCGATAACGGTGGTGTCTTTTGCCAGTTGAGGGTGCAGTTCAAAACTCATTATGTTGTCCGATTTGAATTGAATGACATCAGTATACGCCAGATAAAACAAAAGGTTGACGCTTTCACGTCAACCTTTGTCATCATTTAGCTTGTGCTACTTAAGCTACCTACGTAAAAGCGGATTACATACGCTCTAGAGTATCAATACCTAGTAGAGACAGACCTTGCTTGATGGTCTTCGCTGTTAGCGCAGCTAGTTTCAGACGGCTTTGTTTCACAGCTTCGTCTTCAGCAACTAGGATAGGGCACGCTTCGTAGAAACTAGAGAACTGACCTGCTAGTTCGAATAGGTAGCTACACATGATGTGCGGTTGGCCTTCGCGAGCGACAGATTGAACCGCTTCTTCGAACTGCATAAGTTTAGCAATAAGTGCTTTCTCTTTCTCATCAGTGATTTTGATGTCGCCTTGGAGAGCGTCCATAGCAACACCAGCTTTAGCGAAAATAGAAGCTACGCGAGTGTATGCATATTGCATGTATGGTGCTGTGTTACCTTCAAACGCTAACATGTTGTCCCAATCGAACACGTAGTCAGTCGTACGGTGTTTAGATAAGTCAGAGTATTTAACCGCTGCCATTGCAACTGTTTTAGAGATCTTCTCTTTTTCTTCCGCATCTAGCTCAGGGTTTTTAGATTCGATCAGTTGTGCTGCACGAACTTCTGCTTCATCTAGAAGGTCGGCAAGGCGAACGGTACCACCCGCACGAGTCTTGAATGGCTTACCATCTTTACCAAGCATCATGCCGAACGCGTGGTGCTCAAGAGATACTGACTCAGGTACGTAGCCTGCCTTACGAACAATTGTCCAAGCTTGCATTAGGTGCTGGTGTTGACGTGAGTCGATGAAGTAAAGCACACGGTCTGCGCTTAGCTCTTCATAACGATATTTTGCACATGCGATGTCTGTTGTTGTGTATAGGAAACCGCCATCGCGTTTTTGAACGATAACGCCCATTGGTTCGCCATCTTTGTTCTTGTATTCATCTAGGAATACAACTTGCGCGCCATCATCTTCAACGGCAAGACCTTGTTCTTTTAGGTCTGCAACGATCTTAGGAAGCATGTCGTTGTACATGCTCTCGCCCATCACGTCGTCACGAGTCAGTGACACGTTTAGACGGTCGTAGTTGCGCTGGTTTTGGATCATGGTTACATCAACGAGTTTTTTCCACATTTCTGCACAGTACTCGTCACCGCTTTGCAGTTTCACAACGTAGTTTCGCGCCTTTACTGCGAAGTCTTCATCTTCATCGTACAGCTTTTTCGATTCGCGGTAGAAGCCTTCAAGGTCCGCAAGCTCCATAGAAACTTCGCCAGACTCTTGTTGTACACGTTCAAGGTTTGCGATAAGCATACCGAACTGAGTACCCCAGTCGCCGATGTGGTTCGCACGGATCACTTTGTGACCTAGGAACTCAAGAGTACGTACCACCGCATCACCGATGATGGTTGAACGTAGGTGACCAACGTGCATTTCTTTAGCTACGTTTGGTGCAGAGTAGTCAGCAACGATAGTTTGAGCTTCGTCTGCTGCAACGCCAAGACGTGAGTCAGCCAGTGCTGCTTCCGCTTGTTTTGCTAGGAACTCTTCGCTTAGGAAAATGTTGATGAAACCAGGACCAGCGATTTCTGTCTTGCTTGCAATACCATCTAGGTCTAGAACATCCAGTACTTTCTGTGCAAATTCTCGTGGGTTAGTACCCAGTTTTTTAGCAACGCCCATTACGCCGTTTGCTTGGTAGTCACCAAATTGTGGCTTTGCTGATTGGCGTACTGCCGCAGGACTGCCTGCAGGTGCGCCAGCGGCTTCTAGAGCCTGAGATACTTTGTCATTAATAAGTGCTTGGATATTCACACGCGTTTCCTTCAATTCAAGGACGAAGAACTCGGCGAAGTAAGTGCCGAGTTCTGTTGGAGTTCACAAAAATGGGGCTAATGATAACAACTTTATTGCTTTTCATACAGAGAGGAATTGGGGAAATTTATACTTTTTCGATTGAATGGAAATGTGGTTTGGTTTGCGTTTACTATTGCGCTCAGAGTAATGAGATAAATCGCCCCATAAGAGAGCCACAATGACGACTCAACTAGTTGAAAAACGCCTAGCGCCTAAATTGATGATCCAAGATCTGGATGCATTTATGGCGAAGATTGAAGAGCTTGCATCCCTGTTAAAACTGGATCTGAGCTTTGCTCAAGCTGACCATATTGCGCTGCGAATTAATGATACTGAAACAGCAAAAGCCGCGCATGAAGCATGGAATCAATACGGTAAGGTGATTTCACAAGCGAAAATCAACGGTCGCCCAATCATCGTTATCGAATTCGATAAAGCGTTGGAAAGCCGTGGTTGGAAGATTGAGTGTCTGGAACTGCCATACCCTGCGGAAGGCAAAATCTACCCAAATGAAAGCTGGGAACATGTGGAGTTTGTGATTCCGTCTCATGCCGAAACTGCAGACGAGTTTCTTGCTGATTTGAAACACACTTACCCAGCGTTTGGCGCGCGTTTTAATGAGTTGGAAGAGCTGGGTGTGAAGATCAAACTGTCGAGCCCGAAAGGGGATGGCGAACGCTTGAATAACCCAACAGTGGCGTTTAAGTACCAAGGCATTTGTATCAAACTGCACCCGCATTCACTTAAGCGTATTGTGGAGTCTGAGCAGGCGTAAAACGCTAGGGTGAGAATTGCTGAGTTGCGATAGGCAAAAAGGGAGCCGAGGCTCCCTTTCGTAAGCGAATCACTATTTAGCCAGTGACTTGCTTTTTGGGTTGGTAATGGAAAGTTTTTTGCCTTTCAACTCTTCATCTAAAGGCAGTGTAAAAGTTTTGGCAAACGGCATTCGTTTACAATGATCCGCCTTGTCTCTAACGATAGTAATAAGAGCTTCTGTCTGTGAGCTTTGCTCTATTTTTAGGCTAAAGTCCTCGTTTTCACTGCAGCCGTTAGACTCTGTGATAAATGAAATTTGACTCTCACTTGTCCTATAAGTCTCTACCATCATTGCTTGGTGCTCAGACGTCTGGTTTGTTTGCAGTCCTGCGTTTGCTGAACATGCAGTTAAACTGATAGTGCCCAAACCAAGTAGGAATATCTTGAGTCTATGTTTCATCTCGTTACCTTTTTTTGCGTCGTACGAATGAACCTGCAGCCATTAACACCAGTAGGCCAATAGATAAACTGCCGCCTGAACTAGACTTTTTATTAACGTCGTTACCAGCATCGCCCGTATTATCTGTGCTGACTGACATATTTATGTTGCGAACAAATGCTTGCGCGCTGTAAATGCCACTTGAAAACGGGTGTTGGACGTATTCAAACGTTATCGTATTAGATGCTTTGTAAAGATCGATCTGGATCTCTTTATAATCGAGGAGTTGGTTGGTGCTATCGTAAATTTCACCATTAACTAAGATGAACAAGTAATCAAAACCATCGGACATTACTTTGAGATCCATGGTAAGTTTGCCCTTCGGAAGATCGGTCAAAACCAGCTCAGATACACCAGGATAAGCTCCCATATCCGCTGATTGCAGTTCACCATTTTCAGCCGTCCAAGCGTTTTGACCGGTATAAACATTTGCGTCTGCTAGCGGAATGGCATTACGCACTGATCTGCTTGCTTTATCTACACCTGAATACTCGAAAGTTGTTGTGAGTCTGGACAGTTTCGGATGATCGGTAAAGAGCTCTATCGTTGTTTCTGATCCCGAATAGCTAGGTTGGTAGCCGACGGTAATTTGACAGCTTTGCGAAGGCTTTAAGGTACCAGTACAAGTGCTTTTCTCGATGGTACTTCCGTATGATATTGTGCTTTGGTAGATGTTGAATGGGATAGTATCGTCATTACGAATAGTAAAGGTCTCTTGCTGCGCTTTTCGCTCAACGAAACGAAGATCTCGGTACTTAGTGAAGCTGATAGTATTGCGATGGCTATCTATCCATCCATTGTGTTGAAAATGAGCGACGTTGGCGTAAACACCATAAGCGTTTGGTTGAGCACATCCATCCCCCCAGCTGACCACGCCTAGCAATTTGTTGATACCGTTATCATCAACGATGAGTGGACCGCCGCTATCTCCTTGGCAGCTATCTTTTCCTCCCCAATAGTATCCCGCACAGATGCCATCATCTGATACATTAGAGTAGTTTCCTTTTAGGTTTTGGCAGGTCTCTCGATCCACATACTCTAAATCAACTTGTTGTAAAACAGCCGGAAATTCCCTTCCTGTCGTAGAGGTGTTTCCCCATCCTGCGACATGTACTTTATCTCCTGCGCGTACGTTAGCTAGAACTTCTGGCGTTGCAAGAGCAATAGTCGCGCTGTCGACACTGCGTTCCAACTCAATAAGAGCAATGTCATTGTTCGTTGTTATGTTGTTATATTCATCATGTGAATAGATATTTTTAATGGCGATGCGCTGTGCTTGAGACTCTCTGTTTTTGTCATAAAGACCAAGAACGATATCCAGATCGTCCGCATTAAGACCTTCCACACAGTGCGCAGCAGTTAATACGTATTTTCCACCTAGGAAACTGCCACCACAAAAGTGACCAATAGATGTAGGTTGTCCTTTACGTACCAGTGAAGCAATAAATTTCCAGTCGGAAGTGTTGGCAGGTTCGCCGCCGATAATGCGAGTGGATACATCATTCTGAACAGGCTCAAGAGTATCTGCGATTGTGGTTGCTGGTAAAGTCAGCCCAATCAGAAAAGCCACTAACGTTTTTTTCATTTTAATTCCGTAATATTAACGTGGTTTATTATAAGGAGGGCAAATGATAAACGGAATCATTCTCTCAGTAAATAGTTGTGGAGAAATGAAAAATTATAACGTATCGGTTTAACTTTGATGGTTAGAATTGGAGGGGGGATCTTCTGAAAAGATGAAACCCGCCAAGTTGGACGGGTTTCACTATCGTTGTAACTAGTACGGAGGGATTACAGGATCACTGTCTTATTCCCATAAACAAAGACGTGGTCATTGATCACTTTATTCAAAGCCTTACTCAATACGTTCTTCTCTACATCGCGTCCCGCTTGCGCCATATCTTGGGCATTGAATGTATGGTCGACAGGAATTACGTCTTGCTTGATGATCGGCCCTTCATCTAAATCATTAGTCACGAAGTGTGCTGTTGCACCGATGATTTTCACACCGCGATCGTAAGCTTGTTGATATGGCTTCGCGCCAATAAAAGCAGGTAAGAAGCTGTGATGAATATTAATGATTTTGTGGTGATATTTCTCAACAAACGTCGGCGTTAATACGCGCATGTATTTAGCTAGCACCAAAAAGTCAGCATCGTATTGATCGATCACTTCTAGCATCTTCTGCTCGTGTTCTTCACGGCTAAGGTTTTCATGGGTCACATGGTGGTAAGGAATGTCGAAGCGCTCAGTGAGAGTTTGCAGTTTGTCGTAATTCCCCACCACAGCGGCGATCTCAACATCTAGGCTTCCATCGTAGGTTTTCATCAGAATATCGCCTAAACAATGCGCTTCTTTTGTGACGAGAATGACGATGCGCTTACGGCGAGAGCCAACCAATTTACGCTTAGCACCTTGCGGGAGAGCTTGGTCCAAGTCGGCAAGAAACGTTTGATCGTTGAAGTATCCCTCTAGCTCCGTTCTCATGAAAAAGTGACCACTGGTATTATCAACAAATTCGTTATTGTGAACGATGTTGAGTTGGTGCTTGTAACAGATATTAGTAATTTTCGAGATGAGACCCGGGGCGTCAGAACAGTGGGTCAACAGTGTTTTCTTTTCCATAAATCAGGTACTTCCATGCATTAATATTTTAGCGTACGAATTTGTTATTATTCCCTGGCGGGTGTAACTGTACTGCCATGTTTCACCATAAATAATCTATTCTTACGTTGGTTTCAACAAAATATCCGCGTGTCGCCGCAAGCTGGTCAGATTGTGGGCTGATGTCACTCCTATTCCTCTGATATACTCTCGATAATTTTTCAAACTCAATACCAAGCATGATCGCAAAAACTTTTTCCTCTGATGGCGCGTTAGGTAAGGCCATTCCTGGCTTTCAAGCTCGTCAGCCACAAATCGATATGGCGGAAGCCGTCAGCAGTGCGATCAAAGATCAAACCCAGTTGGTGGTGGAGGCAGGAACCGGAACCGGTAAGACCTTCGCCTACCTAGTCCCTGCGCTGTTGAGCGGTAAAAAAGTGATTATCAGTACAGGCTCGAAAAACTTGCAAGAGCAGTTGTACCATCGGGACTTACCGCTCATGGTCAATGCGCTTGGTTTTTATGGTCAAGTGGCGTTATTAAAAGGGCGTTCTAATTATCTGTGTTTGGATCGTTTGAGCCGCCAAATGGTCGAAAGCCACACCAATGAATCTGACCCGACGTTATTAACTCAACTGGTTAAAGTGCGTGCTTGGTCATCAGAAACCAAAACAGGTGACCTTGGGGATTGTGATGATCTGCCAGAAGACAGCATGATCATTCCGACCATCACCTCAACCAATGATAACTGTTTAGGTAAAGAATGTCCGAGCTACACTGATTGCTTTGTATTGAAAGCGCGTAAGCGAGCCATGGATTCCGACATTGTTGTAGTGAACCATCACTTGTTTCTTGCTGATTTAGCGATTAAAGAAACAGGATTTGGTGAACTGATTCCAGAAGCCGATGTGTTTATTTTTGATGAAGCTCATCAGTTGCCAGATATTGCGAGCGAATATTTCGGCCAGTCAGTTTCAAGCCGCCAAATTCACGATCTTGCCAAAGACATTGAAATAGCCTATCGCACCGAAGCCAAAGATATGCGTCAATTGCAAAAAGTGGGCGACAAACTCATGCAAAGCGCAATGGACATGCGGATTGTATTGGGTGAGCCAGGCTTTCGTGGCAACTGGCGTGAGGCGTTGCAATCAGGTTCTATTAAGCGAGAATTATTGCGCTTAACTGACAGCCTCGAATTGGCGATTGATGTACTCAAAATAGCCTTAGGGCGCAGTCAATTACTGGATACCGCCTTTGAACGAGCCAATTTGATCAAAGGCCGTATCGACCGGGTATGTGATGTCGATATTACCGGTTACTCATACTGGTACGATACCTCGCCTCGTCATTTCGCTCTGCACATTACGCCTCTTTCTGTCGCGGACAAGTTCCATGAGCAAATAGAGATTAAACAAGGCGCGTGGATTTTCACGTCAGCAACCCTAGCCGTATCGGGCGACTTCAAGCACTTTACTGAGCGCCTTGGCCTCAAGCCTACAAAGCAATTTTCTCTGCCGTCCCCCTTTGATTATCAAAAACAAGCGCGCCTTTGTGTGCCAAGGTATTTGCCAGAGCCAAACAGTAACGGCTTAGCGGATAAGTTAGTCCGAATGCTTGCTCCGGTGATTGAAGAAAATGATGGTCGCTGCTTCTTTTTATGTACCTCGCACAGCATGATGCGTGAACTAGGTGAGAAGTTCCGAGAAGTACTTGAGCTGCCTGTGTTAATGCAAGGGGAGATGAGTAAGCAGAAAACCTTGGCGGAGTTTATGGAACTGGGTAACGCTTTACTCGTGGCGACGGGCGCTTTCTGGGAAGGGATTGATGTTAGAGGTGATGCGCTGAGCTGTGTTATTATCGACAAATTACCGTTTACCGCCCCTGACGATCCGTTACTCAAAGCCCGTATCGAGGATTGTCGATTACGTGGCGGTGAACCATTTGCTGAAGTACAAATCCCGGATGCAGTGATTACGTTAAAGCAGGGAGTCGGGCGATTAATTCGAGATCAGAAGGATCACGGTGCGTTGATCATTTGTGATAATCGCCTCGTCACGCGAGACTATGGTGGTATTTTCCTCGGAAGTCTACCACCTATCCCAAGGACGCGAGACTTAGATGGAATCAAAGCATTCCTGAAAGCAGAACAATCTGTCACAGACGCAAGTGCTGAGGCATAACCCAATAAATGAGAGTTGTAGAGAGTTAAATGAGCGCAAAAATTCTTGCTATCGATACAGCGACTGAAAACTGTTCAGTTGCGTTGTTGGCTAATGATCAAGTGATTTCACGTAGCGCGGTTGCACCACGCGATCACACCAAAAAAGTACTGCCAATGGTTGATGAAGTACTCAAAGAAGCTGGCCTGACTCTACAAGAGCTGGATGCGTTAGCGTTTGGACGTGGTCCAGGTAGCTTTACTGGCGTTCGTATCGGTATTGGTATCGCACAAGGTTTGGCGTTCGGTGCTGACTTACCTATGATCGGCGTTTCAACGCTGGCTGCAATGGCTCAAGGTAGCTATCGCTTACATGGTGTGACCGATGTCGCTGTGGCTATTGACGCACGTATGGGTGAAGTTTACTGGGCACGTTACACTCGCCAAGCAAACGGTGAGTGGGCAGAGATGGATGCAGAGTGCGTAATTCCACCAGCACGTCTCGTTGAAGAAGCACAAGCAGACGACAAAACGTGGACGACAGCAGGTACTGGTTGGGATGCTTACCAAGAAGTATTAGCAGACCTACCGTTTAATTTGACGCATAGTGACGTTCTGTACCCTGATTCACAAGACATCGTGATTCTTGCTGAACAAGAATTTAAAAAGGGTAATACCGTGCCGGTCGAAGATTCGAGCCCTGTTTATTTACGTGATAATGTGACATGGAAAAAACTTCCTGGTCGCGAATAGTCCGTTTTTCATTAACCTGACAAAAAGCAGGGCGTTTGCCCTGTATTTTTATGGAGTGCTATGGCGTCGATTAATGGCTTGCCTCCTTCTTTGATTCCCGGTGCAAATCGCACTCATAAAGCCAGTCAAAAGAAGCAGGTAAATAAATCACAAACAAAGCAGCCTGTAGGTCAGCCTTCAAAGGTTGCTAACGCCGTGGCGCACTCCATAAAACACGTGGATGAGTCCCAAATTCACCGAGCTCAAGTGCAATATGACCTTCCTGAAGGGGGCGCACGTAAAGCAATGGAGCAGTACATGGATGTCATGAATCGAGCTAAAAAAGAGGAACTGGCTCAATTACTTGGTGTCGATATTTACGTGTGAGATCTCCCCAGCTTGGGGTTACTAATATTGAAAGGTGGTTTATGAAGGTTTTTGGACGGTTTTTTCTCGCATTATTTGCTACGGTTGGTTTGTCTGCGTGTAGCTCTTTGCCAGAGGAGCTAAATGCAAGCACAGAATTGGTCGTTACAGACTATAAAGCGTTTGCTGAGTCTCAGGGGCAAGTGAGTGAAGATGTTCGCCTTGGTGGAATCATCGCTAAAGTGGATAACTTTAAAGATAAAACGCGTCTAGAGATTGTAAACCTTCCTATCAGTAAGTCTGGTAAACCTGATATTGATGAAGAGCCTACGGGGCGTTTTGTCGCCTATTTTGATGGCTATTTAGAGCCTGTCGCCTTTAGTGAAGGCCGTTTGGTGACGGTTGTAGGCAAAGGAGCAGGGGAAGAAGAAGGAAAGATCGGTGAGCACGGTTACATCTTCCCAGTAATTAAGGGGGAAGGGTACCGTTTATGGAAAATTGAAGAACGTGTACGCATGTATGACTCGCCAACCTACTTTTACCCATGTTACTCGATTAACTGCCGCATGTGGCGTAATGATTTCCCGCAAGACGGTAAAGTGATAAAACAGGTCAAATAATCTGCGATGCATGAGCGTCAATTCGAGCTTCCTGCCGGCAAAATGGCAGCCCTTGAGATAGGGAACGAGAAAACGGCTGACTTGTCAGTCGTTTTTCTTCATGGGTGGTTAGATAATGCGGGCAGCTTTAAAGCGCTCATGGAGCAGTTGAATCAACTTAATCCTCACTTACACCTCCTCGCCATCGATCATTTTGGTCACGGTTTATCGAGTCATAAATCTCACGATAATTATTACCCCTTTCACGACTATATTGCCGATTTGTATCAGTTTTTGGACGAATTATCACCAAACAGACTGATATTAGTAGGGCATTCACTTGGTGCTTTAATCGCAAGTTGCTATAGTGCAGCGTTTCCAGAGCAGGTCGAAGCTCTTGTGCAAATTGAGGGAGCAGGACCTCTTCATGAGGATCCTACTAACAGTTTGCCTCGTCTTCGCGATGGCGTTTTAAGTCGAATAAGACAGCAAAACAAGCCAGAGCGAGCCATTGCCTCCTTCGATCTGGCGTTAAAATTACGCATGCAAGCCAACCAATTAACCGCTGAGCAACTTCTACCGATAGTCGAGCGTGGAACAGAGCAGCGAGGAGATAAATGGTATTGGCGGCATGACGCCAAGTTAAAATGTGCGTCGCTTTACCGAATGGCGCAAGCGCATGCTAACTCGATTACCAGCCAAATACGTTGTCCTCATTTGATTGTATTAGGCGATCAAGGATTTCAGAATTTACCATCTAACCAAGCTGATTGGGGAGAGAACCCACCGCAAGTGGTTTCTGTCAAGGGTGGTCATCACTGTCATTTAGAGCAAATACTCGAGGTCGCAACGCGAATTCTTGGTGTAGTTAACAAAATTTAAACAAGTGTTTGAGAGTTGCGTGCTCAAGCACGTTCGCTGTGCTGTAATAGCTTTCAAAATAAAAAGGACGCTATTTTTTAGCCAGTTATAAACGAGGAGTAACATCGTGGATAAACCATGGCTTTCACGTTATCCAAGTGACGTACCTGAAACCATTAATCCAGAGCAATATGAGTCTTTGGTAGAAATGTTTGAACAGTCTGTACAAAAATATGCAGACCAACCAGCATTCATGAACATGGGCTCGGTTATGACCTTCCGTAAATTGGAAGAGCGTAGTCGCGCATTCGCAGCGTATCTGCAAAACGAGTTAAAACTGCAAAAGGGTGACCGTGTTGCTCTGATGATGCCAAACCTACTGCAATACCCAGTGGCGTTGTTTGGTATTTTGCGTGCAGGTTGTATCGCCGTAAACGTTAACCCACTTTACACTCCTCGTGAACTTGAACACCAATTGAATGACTCAGGTGCGACGACGATTGTGATTGTGTCTAACTTTGCGAATACGTTAGAACAAATTGTCGATAAAACACCAGTCAAACACGTAGTGTTAACCAGTCTTGGTCAAATGCTGCCACGAGCGAAAGGTACGATTGTCGATTTTGTCGTGAAGTACGTTAAGGGCATGGTGCCTAAGTACGATTTACCTGGTGCAATCTCAATGCGTCAGGCTCTACGTAAAGGTCGTCGTCTACAATACGTTAAACCGTTTATGTCTGGGGATGACATTGCATTCCTGCAATATACGGGGGGGACGACAGGTGTCGCGAAAGGCGCGATTCTGACTCACCGCAACATGATTGCGAACGTTCTACAGGCAAAAGGCGCGTACGGACCGGTTTTATCTCCGGGGCGTGAATTAGTCGTGACAGCATTACCGCTGTATCACGTATTTGCTCTTACCGTAAACTGTCTGCTGTTTGTTGAAATGGGTGGTCGTAACTTACTTATTACGAACCCTAGAGATATTCCAGGGTTCGTGAAAGAGCTACAAAAGCATCCGTTTACTGCGATTACGGGCGTGAATACCTTATTTAATGCATTGGTCAATAATGAAGATTTCCACGAGTTGGATTTCAGTAATCTACGTTTAGCCGTTGGCGGCGGCATGGCAGTGCAGCGCTCAGTGGCAGAAAGATGGCAAAAGACCACGGGTTGCTATTTGCTCGAAGGTTACGGTCTAACAGAGTGTTCTCCGTTGGTGGCGGCATATCCGCATGATCTTGTTGAATACAATGGCTCTATTGGTCTGCCGGTACCATCAACAGAAGTTCGTATCGTGGACGAAGAAGGTAACGCTCTTGCGAATACTGAAACTGGCGAACTTCAAGTTCGTGGTCCTCAGGTTATGCAAGGTTACTGGCAACGACCTGAAGCAACGAAAGATACGATTAACGAAGACGGCTGGCTATCAACCGGCGACATCGTTAAGTTCGATGACGAAGGCTTCCTGCATATCGTTGACCGTAAGAAAGACATGATCTTAGTATCAGGCTTTAATGTTTACCCGAACGAAATCGAAGACGTTGTAGCACTACACGGCAAAGTACTTGAAGTTGCTGCTATTGGCCAGCCGCATGAAGTGTCTGGTGAATTAGTGAAGATTTATGTCGTGAAACGCGATCCGAGCTTGACCAAAGACGAAGTGATCGCGCATTGTCGAGAACACCTAACTGGCTACAAAGTTCCGAAGTTGGTTGAGTTCCGCGAAGACTTACCTAAAACCAATGTCGGTAAGATCTTGCGTCGTGTTTTACGCGAAGAGAATGACGCTGAACTTGCGAAGAAAAGCGCATAAGCCGATTTCGTCGAGTCGAGAGATTTAAAAAATGATAGAATGCCAGCGTTTTGCTGGCATTTTTTATAGCGAGAAGTATGTGAACTATCAAATTATTACTAAAAACAAAGACCTAGAAGAGGTTTGCACTCATGCCCGAGAGGCAGACGTAGTGATGCTGGATACCGAATTCGTTCGTATTCGCACTTTCTACCCGCAGTTAGGTCTGATTCAGCTTTTCGATGGTAATCGCCTCTCGCTGATTGATCCGACTGAATTAACGGATATGACGCCGTTTGTAGCGCTATTAAAAGATACTTCTGTGCTAAAAGTGCTGCACGCATGTGGTGAAGATTTAGAAGTTTTCCAAAACGCTTTTGGTTGTACACCATTCCCTATGGTGGATACGCAGCTGATGGCCGCTTTTCTCGGTCACGGCCTATCGACAGGCTTCGCATCGCTGGTGGAAGAATATTTAGGCGTAGAGCTCGACAAAAGTGAATCACGTACCGACTGGATGGCTCGTCCACTGACACAAAAGCAATTAGATTATGCTGCCGCAGATGTTCATTACTTGTTACCGTTATACGAAAAGCTGTTCGATAAGGTGACGCAAGCAGGTTGGTGGGAAGCTGTACAGCAAGAAAGTGATTTACTCGTTTCGAAACGTATTCGCGTAACCAATGAAGAGAATGCCTACCTTGATATTAAGGGCGCTTGGCAATTAAAACCTTCTGAGCTGGCGATTTTAAAGCCATTGGCGACGTGGCGTTATCGTGAAGCAATCAAACGAGATTTAGCGCTGAACTTTATCTTCAAAGAAGGTGATCTATTAACGGTCGCTCGTCTTGGTTTAACGAACTTTAAGAAGATGGAAGCAGAAGATATTGATATCCGAGCGATTAACCGCCATGGCGCGAAGATTGCCGCGATTGTTAAACAAGCGAAGCAAACACCTTCTGAAGAGTATCCTGCGAAAATTGAGCGTTTAATGGACTATCCGGGTTACAAGCAGGTCTTCAAAAATATGAAAGACTTGGTGAAATCGGCTTCGCAGAAGTCAGGTTTAGCCACGGAGTTCCTTGCCTCTAAAAAGCAGATCAACCAGTTGATCAGTTGGGTTTGGAAAAAAGATCGTGACCCAGAAGTATTGCCTGATTTGATGCAAGGGTGGCGCTTGGATTTACTCGGCGACAAGATGAACAAAGCATTAAAGTAATGAAAGATGAAAAAGGTTGGCCTCGATGCCAACCTTTTTCGTTCTAATTAGAGCATTCGTCTTGCGAGAGAAACTGATTACTTTTCTTCGTCTGGTAGCTTCACATTCAGCTCAAGAACTGAGATATCGTCGTCTTTGTGCTCAAATGTTAAGTCAACCATATTTGGATCAATTGCCACGTACTTGCTGATCACCTTCAAGATGTCTTCTTTTAATTGAGGCAAGTAAGACGGCGCAGGATCATTTTGGCTGCGGCGCTCTGCGACAATGATTTGCAAACGCTCTTTAGCTAGATTCGCAGAAGTTTTCTTCTGTGGACGGAAAAATTCTAATAATGACATGTCTAGCCTCCAAAGAGTCGTTTAAAGAGTCCTTTCTTCTCCTCAGTAAGGAAACGAAATTCAACCTGATTGCCTAATAAGCGATCAACGGTGTCAGAATAAGCCATACCCGCATCGGTGTTATCGTCAAAAGTGACTGGCACACCTTTGTTTGACGCGTTAAGCACGGCTTGGCTTTCTGGAATCACGCCCAGTAGTGGAATATGTAAGATCTCCTCAACGTCTTCAACGCTTAGCATTTCGCCTTGAGTGACGCGAGATGGGTTGTAGCGAGTCAGTAACAGATGCTGTTTTACTGGCTCTAGCCCTTGTTCTGCACGCAGTGACTTAGAATCTAAAATACCGAGAATGCGGTCAGAGTCACGTACAGAAGAGACTTCTGGGTTCGTTGTGACAATGGCTTCATCGGCATAGTACAAGGCCATTAACGCGCCTTGCTCGATACCTGCTGGTGAATCACAAATAATAAAATCAAAGCCCATTTCATCAAGTTCACCGAATACGCGCTGAACACCATCTTTTGTCAGTGCGTCTTTATCACGAGTTTGAGAAGCAGGAAGAATAAATAGGTTGTCCGTGCGCTTATCTTTGATCAGCGCTTGGTTTAATGTCGCTTCGCCGTTAATGACGTTTACAAAGTCATACACGACGCGGCGCTCACAGCCCATGATTAGATCGAGGTTACGCAAACCGATGTCAAAATCGATCACCGCGGTCTTTTTTCCCTTAAGAGCTAGACCAGAGGCGATGGCTGCGCTTGAAGTGGTTTTACCAACGCCACCTTTACCAGACGTTACTACAATAATGCGTGCCATTTTTTTTCCTTTTTAGATTAAATCGCGAGAACTTCTAAATGTAATGATTCATCGGCTTTACTGATCATTACTTTCTTTTGCCAGTACTCGCTTTCAATTTGATCGCTTAACCAGTAGTCACCCGCAATGGATACCAGTTCTGCTTGTAAATCGTGGCAAATAATACGCGCTTCCTGCTGACCACTTGCTCCTGCAATCGCACGACCTCGAAGTGTGCCATGGATATGAATAGAGCCGTCAGCAATGACTTCAGCACCTGCACTTACGTGCGCTAGCACCACCAAATCACCATCTTTTGCGTAGATCTGTTGTCCTGAGCGGACAGGCGTACGAACTACTTTCGTTGGTGCCATTTTGGCAGGTGCTTGGCTTGGCGATTTGCTCGCCGACATAATGGCGAAGCCAGCTTCGGAAGCAAGGTTTTGTACACGCTTGTCTTTACAGCCCGTTACACCGACCGGAATAAAACCGGCATCTGAGATGCCTTGTTTAAGCTTAGGGAAATCAATGTCGCCTTGTACTTTTGCTATATTGATTACCAAAGGCGCGGATGCAAAAAAAGAAGGTGCTTGAGAAACTTTTTCTTGCAAAAATTCGACAGTCTTTGCGATCTCATTGTCAGAAAGGTGTAAAACTGACAATGTAAAACTGCTACCTTTAAGGTCTGGTGAATGGGTCATCGTGGACTTCTTGCCTTTATTGAAAGAGCGTTGCCTTAAACTAGGTATGTCATGTTATATTTCATCCTTTGACGCAGCAAGTTCTCTCGTGGGCAAATAGGTGAATTAATCTCAAATTTGCTATTAAGTTTGCGAGAATTTGACGTTTACAACCTAATCCGCACTCAACGCGGCTAAATCAGCATAAAAGGCGTGTCATGCTTTGTTCTATTTATAAAAGCTCGAAAAAAGAAGGTACTTATCTCTATATTCCGAAAAAGGATGATTTTTCACAGGTTCCTGACACCTTAATGCAGATGTTCGGTAAGCCTATCGCTGTCATGACGATTAAACTTGATGGCCGTAAATTGGCACAAGTTGATATCGAAAAAGTGAAGGCTTCATTACAAAATGATGGCTTCTTTCTTCAGGTTCCACCGCCGCCGGAGAACCTATTAGAAAAGTACAAAGAACAAAAAGCCCAGCAGAAAGGCGAATAACGTCATCGTTTTTCATCTGGGATTTCTGCCTTGCTCAAGGAGGGCAATATGAAAAAGATACTGGCTACCATGCTTAGCGTTGGTATGTGTACCTCGGCTTTTGCAAGTAGCGAGGGTTTTGATGAATACTTGAATAAGCTGCGTGCTGAAGCTCGTGATAAAGGTATCTCAGAGCAGGTCATTAGTGCTGCTTTTGCTAATGTTGAGTACAAGCCCCGAGCAGTAAAAGCGGACCGAAACCAACCAGAAAAGAAACTGACATTGGATGAGTACATTCCTCGCGCGGTGCCTGAGTGGAAGGTGAAGCAAGCCAGACAACTCTACAAAGAGCATTACACTGAGCTAAAGCGTATAGGCGATGAGTACGGTGTCCACCCGCGCTTTATTGTGGCACTTTGGGGAGTTGAAAGTAACTTTGGTAAGTTTACCGGCAACTTTAAAGTGATTGATGCACTATCCACAATGGCATTTGAAGGCCGTCGTGAAGAGTTTTTCCGTAAAGAGACCATGTCGGCACTGCAGATCCTCGATCAAGGCCATATTGAGCTAGAGAACTTTAAAGGCTCATGGGCTGGTGCGATGGGTCAATGCCAGTTTATGCCAAGCTCTTTCCTTCGTTTTGCTGCTGACGGCAACGGTGATGGTAAAAAAGACATATGGCAATCTGAAGCGGACGTGTTTGCATCAACCGCTAACTATTTGAGCAAGTCTGGTTGGGATGATAAATATACTTGGGGTCGCCAAGTTAAGGTTCCTAAAAATATTGATCGCAGCCTGGAAGGGCGCACGGCTGAAAAAGGCAAATACCTTCAAGAGTGGAGCCAATTAGGTATCACAAAATATGACGGTAGCCCGTTGCCAAAACTGGATGAAGACATCAAAGCATGGTTGATCATGCCGGACGACGAGAATGGTCGTACGTATCTGGTTTACAATAACTACAACGTATTGATGAAGTGGAACCGCTCTTACTACTTCGCACTTGCTGTGAGCCACTTGGCTGACCGCATTAAATACTGATCTGCCACAAACAATTCGGCATCCAGTCTTCAATACAAGGGCTCTTCGGAGCCCTTTGTTTTTTCTATAACCAAATCGAGGTAAAGCGTGTTATCTGAACGTGCCGCACAAATGGTGATTTTCTCCGCTCTTCTTAAACACAAAAGCTTCACAGCTGCTGCAAAGAGCTTAGGCGTGTCGGTGTCTCATGTGAGTAAACAGTTGAGTCAGTTAGAAGCGTCTCTTGGTATCAAGCTTGTTCAACGCACTACGCGAAGCTTTACGCCGACAGAGGCAGGGAAAACCTTTTTTCATCACTGTGAGCAAGTGGTACAAGCGGTGAGCAGCGCCACATTAGAGATGGAAACCCAGCGGGATGAAGTGGCAGGTTTGGTACGTCTTGGGTTGTCGCAATCATTTGGTACCTTACACATTATTCCAGCGATTCAAGAGTTACGCGAACTGTATCCTCAACTTCAAGTGGAAGTACATCTGTTTGACTATAAGGTCGATATGTTAGCCGAAGGGCTCGATTTATGGGTAACCAACAACGAGCATTTGCCTGAAGGTTACATTGCGCAGCGTTTGACGGATTGCCAGTTTGTTGTTGCGGCATCGCCAGATTACTTATTGAAACATGACTCGCCAACAGAACCGGATGACCTATCTGCTCACAACTGCCTCATATACAGAAGCTGGGAGCGTGACTATACGGGGTGGGCGTTTACCAAAGATCAGCAAGAATTGAACGTAAAAGTCTCGGGTAACTATTCAGTGGATCTGGCAGAAGCCGTCCGGGACGCGGCTATTGCAGGTTGGGGTATTGCCTACCTTGCCACTTACTTGCTGGGTGATGAGTTCAGAACGGGTAAGTTAATACAGCTGTTACCTGACTGGAAAGCCAGCCAGTCGATGCCGTTTTATGCGGTATACCCAAGCCGCCAACATATGCCAAAAAAAATATCCGCAGTGATTAACTTTATCAAACAGAAGATCGGCAACCCTTGTCATTGGGACCAACGTTTAGCACCTTACATCTCTATTCCTAAATAACAGGATCAATGACGTTGTAGAACGACACATAAAGTGATTCACTTCACAAAAATTTTTCCTGAACCAGAAACATATTTTCCATATGGAAACAATTAAAATAAGCAAACGTTTATCTTCAATAAATTCAAGTGGTTATTTTATTGGTCAGTTATTGGTCTCTTAAACTTTTCACACTGTTAACATCCTCAACTTGCAGCATTTTGAGTCCGCTATACAATCCGGTGCCTTCCATATCCCCCTTCTGTCGGATTCATTTTATGAACTCAATTATTGGTATCGTAGCCATACTATTCCTAGCATGGCTACTTTCTACAAATAGAAAAAATATAAAGCTGAGAACGGTGTCGTTTGCGTTTGCTTTGCAGGTACTGTTTGCGTTGTTGGTTTTATATGTACCAGCAGGAAGAGATGCGCTGAATTCAGTGAGCAGTGTTGTGTCGAATTTGATCAACTATGGTCAAGAGGGCATTGCGTTTTTATTCGGTAATTTGGCGACAGGGGGCTTCACCTTTGCGATCAATGTTCTGGGTATCATCGTTTTCTTCTCCTCTCTTATCTCAGGTCTTTATCACATTGGTGTGATGCCAAAAATCATTAACTTTATCGGTGGTGGTATTCAAAAGCTGCTGGGTATCGGTCGTGCGGAGTCTTTGTCTGCAACAGCAAACATTTTTGTCGGTACCATTGAAGCACCATTGATGGTAAAGCCTTACCTAAAACACATGACTGACTCGCAGTTCTTTGCAGTTATGACAGGTGGTTTAGCGTCAGTTGCTGGCGGAACGTTGGTCGGTTACGCATCACTGGGTGTCGACCTCAACTATCTTATTGCAGCTGCATTTATGTCGGCACCTGCCGGCTTGTTGATGGCAAAAATTTTAATGCCAGAAGATACGGATAAAGCAGCAGATATCGACATTAGCCAAGTTGAAATTCCACGTGCAACCAACGTAGTAGAAGCATTAGCCGATGGTGCCATGGCGGGTGTACGCATTGCTGTATCGGTCGGTGGTACGTTACTGGCGTTTATTAGTGTCATTGCAATGCTAAACGGTATGTTAGGTTGGATAGGTGATCTGATTGGGACACCATTAAGTTTTGAGCTCATCCTAGGTTTTGTGTTTGCGCCGGTCGCTTGGTTGTTGGGTATACCATGGCAAGAAGCAACCACAGCAGGCTCGTTGATTGGTAACAAGATTGTTGTGAATGAGTTCGTCGCTTTCATCCAGCTTGCAGAAGTGAAGTCTCAACTTAGTGAACACTCACAAGCAATCGTGACGTTTGCTTTGTGTGGCTTTGCAAACATCTCAAGCATGGCGATGCTGATTGGTGGGTTGGGCTCTTTGGTACCAGAAAAGCGTGCATTTGTTTCTAAGCATGGTTTCCGTGCGATTATCGCTGGTGTCATGGCGAACTTAATGAGCGCTTCGATTGCGGGCGTGATTTTAAGTCTGTAATTGAAATAGATATCAACAATTAGCAAAAAGGCTCCTTGCGGAGCCTTTTTCGTATCTGAAGTTTTACGTTATTTGTCTGTGTGGAACTGTTCGCAAGCGAGCATCGTGTTCTCAATTAAACTTGCGACGGTCATTGGGCCAACGCCACCAGGAACAGGAGTAATAAAGCTCGCACTTTCACGTGCTTTGTCGTACTCCACGTCGCCAACTAGTTTGCCTGAGTCAAGACGGTTAATACCGACATCGACCACCACTGCGCCTTTTTTAATCCACTCACCAGGGATGAAGTTAGGCTTACCAACCGCAACCACGACAATGTCAGCTTGACGCACATGACTCTCTAGGTCTTTGGTAAAACGGTGACATGTTGTTGTTGTGCAGCCCGCAAGCAGCAGCTCAAGTGTCATTGGACGACCAACAATGTTTGATGCACCAACCACAACCGCATGTTTACCACGTAGCTCAATGTTGTAACGGTCGAGTAGGGTAATTATGCCCTTTGGCGTGCAAGAGCGAAGCTTTGGAATACGCTGCGCAAGACGACCAACGTTGTAAGGATGGAAGCCATCCACGTCCTTCTCTGGGTGAATGCGCTCTAAAACATGTGTTGTGTCTATGCCCGCAGGAAGGGGTAATTGCACTAGAATGCCGTCAATTTCATCATCGTTGTTTAATTCATCAATCAGAGCTAGTAACTCTTCTTCTGAGCTAGACGCAGGAAGGTCAAAAGACTTAGAAACAAACCCAACTTCTTCACATGCGCGGCGTTTGCTACCGACATAAACCTGAGAAGCAGGATCTTCACCAACTAGAACCACTGCTAAACCAGGAGCACGTAGCCCAGCTTCAACACGTGCTTTAACACGTGCAGCCACTTCGGATCGAACAGTTTGGGAAATGAGAGTTCCGTCTATACTTTGAGCAGTCATGACTTTCCTTATAAATTAAGAAGGCAGATTATCTGCGGCGCATTGTCGCAGAATTTCTTATTAACATCCATACGCAAACGTTTGCTTTGTGGTGTTTTTGAACATTAAGCGTTTTAATGGACTTTTTTTAGGCATTCAGATCAGAATGTTATGAAAACCCGTTGATTTACCCGTTTGAACTCGTATAATCCTGTCCCTGTAGCGCGCCCTTAGCTCAGCTGGATAGAGCACGTCCCTTCTAAGGATGTGGTCATTGGTTCGAATCCAATAGGGCGTGCCATTTATTCAAAAGCCTCGATAACTCTTTGAGTTGTCGGGGCTTTGTCGTTTTTAGGTTTTTGGCTGTAATTGCCACTCTATCTACAACTTTTGAATGGCATTCTAGCCATTGCAATTTCTAGCAATTAATATGGACGCATATTAATTACCTTTCGTTAACCTTTATGCCTGCCACTTCTAACTTTTATGACCGACACGCCGACTCTTTCGCGAAGCAATACACATCGATCCAGTTTGAGGATGTCCACGCGAGTTGGAGAGTCTTCTGGCCCCAGGCTGGAGATCGTGTGTTAGATGTTGGCGCGGGCTCTGGTCGAGACGCGAAATGGATGGCTGAGCATGGGTGTGAAGTTGTTGCGATCGAGCCTGCTCAAGCACTTCTAAGGCTTGGTAAGTCTTACTGTGGCGATTCCGTTACTTGGCTTGAAGATGCATTACCTAAGCTTGAGAAAACCATTAATCTTGGCTTTCGCTTCGATTTAATTCTTGTCAGTGCGGTATGGATGCATCTTGCGCCTACGCACCGTGAACGTGCATTTCGCAAACTTGCAAATTTGTTAGCGCCTAATGGTCGATTGGTGATTAGCCTTCGTCACGGTGACTTTTCTGACGGTCGTAAAGCTTATCCCGTATCGGTTGAAGAGCTCGAAAAGTTTGCAAAGAATAGCGCTTTAATGGTGAGAAACGTATCTCTCGATGACGATCAGTTAAAGCGAACGGGTGTATCTTGGCAAACTGTAGTGATGTCTTTGCCTGATGATGGTTCCGGTGATCTGAATAAGGTTCGCCACATTATCGTCAATGATTCCAAATCGGCTACCTATAAGCTCGCACTACTACGTACTTTACTACGTATTGCAGACGCTCATTCTGGTGCAGTGGTTGATCGCAGCGAAGGTAAAGTTGCAATCCCATTAGGATTAGTTGGCTTATATTGGATTCGTCAATTTAAGCGTTTAATCGATAAAGAGAACATCCAGCAAGGCTCGAACTCGTCTAAAGGGCTAGGTTTTATAAAGCCCGATGGCTGGGGCAGACTTTCCCATTTAAGTCCTGATGATCTTGCTATAGGCACGACATTTTTTGGTGAAGATGCAGTGGCGCTTGATAAAGCGATAAAAGACAGCTTAAAAACCATAAAAGATGGTCCCGTCACTTTTACCTATCAAGGTGATAAATCAAACCCTTACTTTGAAATGATTCGTTCAGCTAAGAAGCCAAAACGTTCAATTGTTGTGGATAGCGAGTTCCTCGAAGGTTATGGGCTGTTTGTGTTGGATGAAAGCCTTTGGGATTGTTTTCGATTGTATAACTCTTGGATTGAGCCGCTGGTGGTCAACCAATGGATTATGGAAATGCAACGATTTCGGTCTAATCAAGAGCGGGGTATTCCACTGCAAACGTATCATGATTGTTTGGTCTGGATTGATAAAGACCATGATACGCGAGTCGTGCGAAAGAGAATTGAACAGTTGAAGCTCAGCCATTGCGACATTGTCAGTGTATGGAGTGGAAGCAAATTACGAAATGAGTATCACGTTGATCACTGTTTGCCATTTGCTTATTGGCCCAACAATGATAAGTGGAACTTACTACCAACATCTAAGGTTGAAAACCTAAACAAGCGTGATCGTATTCCTGCTAGCTATCGATTAAACGCATCCAAGCCGCGAATTTTGGATTGGTGGCAGTTAGCTTGGGGAGAGACGGATAATTTGAGTCGGACGTTTTTTACCGAGGCTTCATTGTCGCTACCTAATGTGCCTGCATCTTGTCAAGATTTTGAGCATGTCTTTGAAGCGATGGGATTACAAATTCGTGGTGTTAAAAGTCGCCTTTGTATCGCGGAATGGTAATGTCTTGTTTGCCGTTACAGCGTGATATATGAACCTGATAGGCAACCAACAAAAAAGCGCTGGTTAACCAGCGCTTTTGCATTTACTAAGGGCATTACATCTTTTTAAAGATGATGGAGGTGTTGATGCCGCCAAAGGCGAAGTTGTTACTCATCAAATATTTCACGTCCAGCTCTCGGCCTTGTCCGGCGATGTAGTCTAAATCACCACATTGCTCGTCGAGGTTTTTTAGGTTGAGCGTTGGGTTGAACCAGCCTGTGTGCATCATTTCTAAACCTAGCCACGCTTCAATCGCGCCACAGGCGCCTAGTGTGTGGCCAAAGTAGCTCTTGAGTGAACTGATTGGCACTTTGCCCAGAGCATTCGCTGTTGCGTTGCTTTCCGCAATATCGCCGCGGTCGGTGGCAGTGCCGTGAGCAGATACATAGTCGATCTTCTCAGCAGGAATGCCCGCATTTTGCAAAGCCATTTCCATACAGATTTGCATGGTTTCCATCTGTGGTTGAGTGACGTGTGCGGCATCACAGTTGCTGGCAAAACCGATGATTTCTGCATAGATTTTCGCGCCACGAGCGACGGCGTGTTCGTACTCTTCCAGAACTAGCGTTCCCGCACCTTCACCAATCACCAAACCATCGCGATCGGAGTCATAAGGTCTTGGTGTGCTTTTCGGGTCTTCATTCTTCAGACTGGTGGCAAAAAGGGTATCGAAGACAGCGGATTCCGTTGGGCACAATTCTTCAGCGCCACCAGCAACCATTACCGTTTGGTAGCCATGTTTGATCGCTTCGTAGGCGTAGCCGATTGCTTGGCTGCCAGAGGTACATGCACTGCTGGTTGGGATCACTCGGCCTTTCAAACCGAAAAATAGACCAACGTTCACTGCTGTGGTATGCGGCATCATCTGCACGTAAGTCGTTGCGGTGATCGCTTTGGTGGTTTTCTCATTCAGCATGACACCAAATGCACCGATTGCATCAGTACTGCCTGTTGATGAGCCGTATGCGATACCCGTTTGACCATTGGTGAGTACGTCGTTACCAATCAAACCTGCTTGGCTCAGTGCGTTTTCTGTTGCGACGGTCGCCAATTTGGAAACACGCCCCATGCCGCGTACTTGCTTGCGCTTGTAGTGCTTTGGCAGTTCAAAATCTAAAATTGGTGCCGCGAGCTTGGTGTTCAAACCATCATACTGTTCGTAAGAAGGCATGTATTGCGTCGCGTTCTGGCAGTCACGCAGTTTTGGTTCGACAGATTGCCAATCGTTACCAAACGCAGTCACGCCTGACATTCCGGTTACAACAACTCGATGGCTCATACTAGGCCTCCGTTTACCGAAATGACTTGGCGAGTTACATAGCCTGCGATGTCAGACATAAGGTAACTGACTAAACCAGCAACTTCTTCTGGCTCTCCCATGCGGCGCAAAGGAATTTGCGGCATCGCATGTTCTTTCACGTGTTCGTCTACCATGCCTGTGTCGATAAGCCCTGGAGCAACGCAGTTGACGGTGATTTTGCGTTTTGCCAGTTCAAGCGCGAGTGATTTTGTTGCACCAATTACGCCCGCTTTCGCTGCGCTGTAGTTAGTTTGACCACGATTCCCCATTAGGCCAGAGACTGATGCAAGCGTAACAATTCGGCCGCCTTTGCGCTTTTGCACCATTGGCATAACACAAGGGTGAAGAACGTTGTAGAAGCTGTCTAAGTTGGTATGAATCACACCATCCCATTCTTCTTCGGTCATCGCAGGGAAAGCGGTATCTTTTGTGATGCCAGCGTTGTTTACTACGCCATAGTAAGCGCCGTGTTCGGCGATATCGGCTTCTAGCTTCTCACGACAATCTGCACGGTCACTGATGTCGAATTGGATAAGACGACCGCTACCACCATGCTGTTCGATGGTGTTTAGGGTGTCTTGCGCGCCTTGTTGATCGCCCATGTAATGGACAATGACTTGGAAACCATCTTTGGCTAATTGAACGGCAATGGCTTTACCGATGCCTTTGCTGGCACCTGTAACGAGGACTTGTCGGGTCATTGTTGACTCCTGATTTTCATTTCTTGTAATTTTTCTTCTGATGGAACGTAAACGTTCAATTGGCAAGTCGCTACAACAGTTCCTTGTAGCTCAATACGGGCTGAAAAAACCGCCATACCGTTATCTTCCATAACTTTTTCAGCATACACATCGAGCACCTGTCCGCGAGAAAACGTATCGCATTCAGACGTGTATCGACGGCTACCAAGCAAAAAGCCAATCGGTGGCGCTTGTTCTTTCATTAATGCGTGGTAACCAGACCACGCCGCGACAGATTGCGCCATAAACTCAATGCCAACGTAAGCTGGCACAGTTTGAGAGGCCGAGTCGAAGAACGGGTTGTGTTCTGCGATATCAACCTGGCAGTGAATCGTATCTTGTTGAACATCCAAAGCACGATCGACCAAGATCATTGGTTTGTCGTGTGGCAAAAGTTGTTCGATGGGAGGAAGTTTAGTCATGAGCGTAACCAAAAATAAGACTAATATTATTGCCACCAAAAGCAAAAGAGTTGCTGAGAATCGCTTTGTTACCCAGTTTGGTTGGCGTCTCAACTAACGATATATGGATATCGTCTGCTTTGGTTTCGCAGTGTTGTATTGGCAAATCAAGGTTGTACTTGAGAATATGCCAAGCGATCGCGGCTTCCGTTGCACTTGCTGCGCCTAATGTGTGTCCGGTAAGTGGCTTTGTCGAGCTTACGGGAACGGAGTCACCAAAGCAGCGATGAATGGCTTTGCTTTCCATCGCATCGTTTAACGGCGTTGCTGTGCCATGCGCGTTGATGTAACCAATGTCTTGCGCTGTAAGTCCTGCATTGGCCAACGCTTTTTTCATCGCTTCTTCTGCGCCTAACCCTTCTGGATGTGGTGCGGAAATATGGTGTGCGTCTGAGCTGTCGCCAGCTCCGAGAAGAGCAACGGGCGCAGGTGTTTTGCTTAGCAACATTAATGCTGCGGTTTCACCGATATTGATGCCGTTGCGATGTTGGTCAAACGGCTTACAAAGGGTATCGGATAGAGCTTCTAAACCGTTAAAGCCGTTTAGTGTGAGGCGACAAATGGTATCCACACCACCCACAATAACTGCATCAACAATGCCAGAGCGAATCAGGCGTTGCGCGGTTAAAAAGACACGGCCACTAGAAGAACAGGCGGTTGAAACTGAGTAATGTGGGCCGCTCAAATCAAAGTAGGCGGCAATAAAATCGCTGCAGTTGCCAAGCTCTTGTTTGGTGTAATGGTAGTCGGCAGGAAAATTACCCTTTGCCAGCTTTTCACCAAATGCGATTTCGCCATCTGAAATGCCAGATGTGCTGGTGCCGATCACGACTGCGATACGGTCACGACCATATTTAGCAATGGCGTCACGCACGTCGCCTTCGATTTGCTGCAAAGCCGAAAGTGCGAGGCGGTTGTTTCTCGTATCAAACTGGCTGAGTGCGGGTGGTAATTGCGGTAACGTCTGTGCGATTCGACCGATTACTGTTTGGCGGCCTGAATTTAAAATATCTCGGTCAACCACCATGTTGGATGGCTTCGCTCCCGATAAACACTGGTGGATGAGCGCATCATCTTGTCCCATGGCAGAGTGAAAGCCACAGGCCTGAATATACAAAGGTTGAGAAGAGCGAATAGGCATATTGTTATTCTAAATTGTTCTTAATTAATCTGATGTTGCAGTGTTTGAATAGAAATTGAAAACTGATGTTTGAGGTGATGAAAATCAATCTTACCCTCTAACTTGTTAGAAGAGCTGTATTGAATCTCAATGATCTTTTCACCGTCGCTATCAAAGATGGCGCGAGAATTATTTTTATCAATAATTCGCCACCTTACCTCATTTAACGATCCTTCCCAAGCGGAACTCGGCCAGAGCGTGATCATCAGGTTAAATAATACCTGTTCTGGCTGCGGTAGCGAACCTTGTAAACCGTTGAGCACTTCGGTTTGAATTTGTTCTCCATCGTAAGACAGTGAGAGTACTCTTGTCCCCCAGGATGAAAAGCCTGCCAACACCACTTCGTTGTTGGTCACTTGCAGTTGTACCGGAAGTTGCTCAGATGTGGTTTTACCATCTATTGCCCAAGAAGCCGTAATTAACTGACTGGCAGACAACTGATAGCCCAAGCTTGCGGGAGTGGGCAAGCTAACTTGGGTGTGCTCGGCAATGTCGACCAGAGGCGTCGATTGGTGAGGGACCAAGCTGCATGCACTTAAAAACAGACTCAGTACGATTAACGTCGCGCAGCGAAAAGCATGGTTAAAAATCATGACGTCGTTTCCTCTGTTTTAATCGCAATCGGAGAGAGCAGCCAAGCAACAAAAATACCACTTAACACCGTAATGCCGAAACTGTGAATCGCGTGAGTTTGGCTGAGTGATAGCAACCCAAATGACAGCACAGTGGTTATTGCCGAAAGGGTGATCGCCAATAGTGTGCTCACGCTGCGGGCTTTCTCGGCAAAGAACAGAGTGTAATCGATCCCGATACCAAGAATGAGCACCAAGCCAAGCAAGTTGAATAGGTTTAATGTTGTTCCCATCGCGACTGCCGTTGCCAGACCGCAGGCGCAAGCAATCAATGATGGCAGTAAAACTCGCCAACTGTGTTGCAGACCGTACCGCTTGATTAATACCAGAAAGATCACAGCACTGGCGGCTGCCAATAGTTCCATGATTTTGATTCGGTATTCACCAAATAGGGCGGATATTTCCTCAGCTTTGTTTAGATAAACAACATCAGACTGCGATTTGGCAAATGCCTTAACAACGGCGGAGTCTTGCAATTGGTTTAACACCACTACCGTTGCAGATTTTCCTTTGATCTTACCCAAATGGAGAAAACGCACAGGCGCTGATACTGGGTTTTGCAAGTACTGATCAACCGTGACAGGGATAAAGTCGGCGTCCATTTTAGGCTTTTTACTTAAGCTCAGTCCGGAAGCTAGTGGGCTGGATTGTGTCGCGTAAAGATCGCGAATCAATTGATAGTCTTGTTGCTGACGCTCCACCGAGCTCAAGTAGCGGCTCAGACTTTGGTAGCTTTCGATGGTGCTGTCCGCTTTCCACGCTTCTAATGTTGGCGTCAAAGACTCCAGCTTTTTCATTAGGTTTTCGTCATCGTCGGCGGTAACGACCAACATTTGCTGCGAAGATTGCATGCCACTAAGCGTCGTAATCAAGGTTTCTTGCTGCTTGAGATCGTTCGGCATCGTTTGCAGTAGACGAATGTCGTCATCGTAGTTCAATTGCAGCAAGAAAAAGCCACTCGCAACCACACATAACATCGGCAATCCGACTTTAATTCGAGGTTGATTCCAAAGCGTTAACCATTTCGCCAACAGTGATTGTCCCGGTAATGTCGAAATGGATCGCGATGGGTTACGAGCCAGTATCGGATACCAAGCCACCACGGTGACGTAGGCGGCAATCAGACCAATGGATGAAAACAGAGCAAGCTGCTGCAAACCAGGAAACGGTGCCACTAACATGCCCAAATAGCCGATCAAGCTGGTGATTAAGCCAAGTGTGATAGCTATGAAAATATGCTTTAATCCTTGCTCGCTATCCCATTCATTTCCCGCCGCAAGACGTTCGGTTAGGTAGTGGAATGCGTAGTCGATAGACACGCCGATTAAACTTGCGCCAAACACTAAACTGAACAGATGGACTTTTCCAAAAATCCACGTTGTCACTGACAACGCAACGAGCAAACCAATGGTGATGGAAAGCAGTGCCAGAGACAGCGGCATCACACTCCGAAAGACCAGCAAGAACAATGCAATGATACCGAGTAGAGAGAATACACCGATGGTGCTGATCTCCGATTTTGCACTTTGCGTACCAAAGTCGGCGTAAAATAGAACGCCAGTATGTGCGACTTCAGCGCCATATTTCTGCGCGACGCTTTGTTCTAGCGCTTGAATATCAGGGACTGCAAGCTGCCCAGTTAGGCTATAAGGCGAGTCTTTTAGTTCGGCAGTAATAAGCAAGTATTGAGCATCGCCTTTTTCGACGGACAGATAGCCGTTATCCAATCGGAAAGAGGACGATTGCTGGGTAACTTGGCTTAAATAATCACGAAATAGCAAGAAAGGGTCATTTTGTAACTCTTGCCCAGTCACCCCAGAAAACGGGTTGTACAGCGACTGAATCACATGCTGCACTTGCTGTTCTGGATTTTGGCTTAAACGCTCTCGTTGTTCAGGCGTCAGCAATTGGAAGCGGTGCTTAAAGTAGTAACTCGCCCAAGCTTGCTGTTCTTGAGGTGAGATTTTTCCTACCACATCGCGAAAATGATTACTTTGGCGTAACCCCTTATCAAATTCAGCGGCCGCTGCAAAAAGGGCATTTTTGTCCGGCGCTGTGATCACGAAAATGACTTTGTCGCTCATACTTGCCGAGACCGACTCAAAGGCTTGCTCAGCCACCGGGTTTTGTTGGTTCTTCGGCAGCAGTTTTAAAATGTTGGTCTCAATCGGAGATTCTGCACTCCAAACCCATTGTTTGAGTAGCAACGCGCCCGCTAAAACAACGAGATTGAGCCAAACCAGAGCAAAGGTGTGAGTGCCAAGACTGAGTTTAGAAACGGAATTGAGCGTCTTCGGCATCCGTGAGTTCCTGAGGTAGAGAGGTCTGGTTCGTAAACGTGATTTCGGTTTTATCGCCGCGCAGCTCTTGTAGGGTTAGGCGATCAATGTGCGTTTTACCGGAAAGAGTGATGGATTGAAACACCGCATTTAATGGCGACTGTTTGGGCACTAAAACGAGCTGCCAATGATTGTTCTCAACTGAAAAATCGAGTGTGAATTGTTCTTGCAGTGCAGAAGTATCCCCGTGGAACACGGATAAAAACACATGGCTAAAGTAGAACGCCATTGGGTTTTCTTCTGCAGAGATCGTTTTCGGAGCTTGGTCGGCAAAAGTCTGACGAAGTTTGTTTTCCGTCAATACCAAATTGACTGCGAAAGGTTCTGTTTGTTGCCACAACAAGCCATGTGTTTTGCTCAGTGTGAACTGACCTTTAGAGGTTAAAGGTTGACTAAACATTTCCAGATGACGCTGCTGCGTAAAATCTCCGCGTACGATTTCATGCTGAGACAACTGCTGTTGAAGCGACGCCAAATCCGTTACGTTTGCTGTCGGTGTGGCCAGTGCTGGAACAGAAAATATCAACAAAAAAGAGAGTAACCACTTTTGCATTAGTTCCGGCTCCCATGGTTGTGCCATTGCTCTACTTTATCTAAAAAGACTGCTGGAGACACAAAGCACATCTCTTGCTTTTCAATGGATACGGCGACTTGCGTTGTATGCGCTTTGCACATACGTTGATTCGTTTCGGCGTCGTAAATCACGTAATCCACACGTAAGCGGTTTTCCCACTCCGTGAGTTGCGCGGTAATACGAATGGTGTGATTAAACGGAATCGCCTTCACGTATTTAACGCGCGTATCGATGATCGGCCACATGTACCCAGAGTCTTGCATATCGCGATAGCTGTATTGGAGCTTCTCCATCAGCACACGACGCGCTTCTTCAAAATATCGAAAGAAGTTGCCGTGATAAATCACGCCCATCGGGTCAGCATCTTGGAATGAGGTGACCATAGTCACCTCCGCTTCTAATGGGTAGAGAACCTGCTCTTGCATTATACCTCCACGTAGAGTGGCCAATGACGTTGCTGAATGCGTTCAATGAAATGACGCAAATCTTGTTCTAACGGGCGATCTTCAATCACAAACTCAAACTCGCTCAGTACGGCGTCACGAATTACTCGCAAACTCTGACTCATGTGGTGTTCGTCCAATTCGTTATGACGGCGACGAATCTCAACCGCTTGAACGCTTGCTAGGAGTGAAGCCGCAGCAACTTGCTCTGTTAACTCAAGTACGCGTAAGCAATCACGAGCCGCGATGGTGCCCATGCTCACTTTGTCTTGGTTGTGACATTCGGTTGAGCGAGAAAAAACGCTTGCTGGCATGGTGTTTTTCAACGCTTCTGCCGTCCAAGCTGAGATACCAATCTGAACCGCTTTAAAGCCGTGGTTGATCGGTTTACGCTCGCCTTCTGCACCGGTTAAGTTAAACGGCAGGCCGTTATTGAACTTGTAATCCATCAATTGCGCCATCTGACGATCCAGCAAATCAGCTAAGTTGGCAATGTTCACTTTCAACGTATCCATCGCCATTGCGATATGACCACCGTAGAAGTGACCGCCGTGCAGAACGCGCTCATTGTCGCCATCGATGATTGGATTGTCGTTGGCACTATTTAGTTCATTCTCAATCAATTGACGTAGCCAAGGCAGTGAGTCTTGCACCATGCCAATGACGTGTGGCGCACAACGTAGCGAGTAACGATCTTGCAGTCGGTCGCTATTGCGTGGCGGACGCTCAGCATTGAGATCATCACGCAGCCAAGCCGCAACTTGCTGTTGACCAGGATGAGGTTTTACCGCAAACAACGCTTCATCAAAGTGGAAGTCATTACCTTGCATACCCACAGAGACCATCGCGGTAATCTTGGTGCACAGCTGCGTTAGGTATTCTGCGCGTTTGTAGGCAAGACAGGCGAGGGCAGTCATCACGGATGTACCGTTCATTAACGCCAAACCTTCTTTTGGTTTTAGGCGAATTGGCTCAATGCCCAGCTCTGCAAACACTTCTTGTGTTGGTCGCACATCGCCTTTGTAAAGCACTTCACGCTCGCCAATTAAGGTCGCTGCTAGGTAAGACAGAGGCGTTAAATCGCCACTTGCGCCCACAGAGCCTTCTTGTGGAATACGCGGCGCAATATCGTGATTGATAAGCGTAACGATTTGGTTCAACAGACCGTGAGACACGCCAGATACGCCTTGCGACAATGAACATAAACGTGTCGCCAACACCGCACGAGCTTGCTCATGAGAAAGGATTTGACCTAAGCCACAGCCATGGAAGCGCGTAAGGTGCAACGGAAGTTCATCCACAAGAGCAGGTGGAATCGCCACAGTGCATGAATCGCCGTAACCCGTGGTCACGCCGTAAATAACGCCTTCTTCCTTCAGTAATCGTTCCAGAAACGCCACGCCACGATCAATTTTCGCGGTAAATTCTGGCGAGGTGTTCATGTGTGCCTTTGCACCTTGAGCAATGGCAACGACATCTTCGATGGTTAAAGATTGGGCACCAAAAGTGATGTTGTGATTATTGTTGTTTGTCATGTGGCTGATTACTTAAAGTCCAGAAGTTAAAAAAGTTGTACCACTGTAACGGCGCTTGCAGTGTGTGGTGTTCTAATCTTTGTGCGTACTGTTGAACAACGTGTTCTAGTGCCTGCTGACGTTCCTTGCGCGGTAGCGTGATTTGGTCACTAAAGTGTTCAAAGTACACATTAAAATGCGGAGTGTTTGCTTCATCGTCGCGTAGGCCGAAGAGTAGATAAACCGGCGCTTTTAATACCGAGGCCAGCATGAATGGGCCTTGCGGAAATGGCGCTGGTTTACCAAGAAAATCTGCCCAAACGACACGATTTTCTTTGCTGGTAGAAGTGCGATCGCCAACGATCACCACCCATTCGCCTTGCTCGATTTTTTGTTGAAGCAGAATCGCGGTGTCTGGTCCCATTGAGCTGACTTGAATCAAATTCAGTTCCGAGTTTGGGTTTACCGCCTTCATTACCGCATTAAATTGTTCAGCGTGTTGGGTAAATACCAAGGCGTTGATTTTGACATGAGAGTGTCGACGACCAAGCGCGCGGCAGAGTTCGATATTGCCAAGGTGCGAGCCTAAAATGAGCACGCCTTGTTTTTTCTGCGCCATCTCTTCGAAATGATGCTGGCCGTGAATGGTTAGGTTATCGACGTTAAAGTCACCTTGCCAGGCAGCCAGTTTGTCGAGCATGGTTCGCCCAAAGGAAAGCAGATGATGATAGCTGTCCAACTGCTTTGGCAGTGCGATGTTCTGCTGCGCTGCGTAGTGCTGTAAGTTGTTCAGGTAAACCTCAGACGCTTCACGGGCAGATTTACCCGTGAAGTGGTAGTAGCGCATGACTAGCTTTAAAATCAGGTCGAACGCTTTTCTACCGAACAAGCGGTAAACCGCGAGCAAGGTTTTGATGCCTAAAATCGTGCCTTGTTCTTTTCGTTTCGACCAGTGGGCATTGCTGTCGTCTGTGTGACGGCGCTTTCTGGCGAGTAGCGAGGGTATACGCGGCAACATGCCAAAAAATAGGCGAGTGTGCATCCAGCTTATCTTGACGTTATCCCACAATGCGTCGAAGTGGGAAATGCCACCTTCAGGGTAGATCACGCGCGTTGGAACAAAATCAATATCGACGCCTTCCCAGTACATTCGCACCAGAATCTCGATATCAAAATCCATGCGTTTGCCGATGTTGTACTTGTTCAACACGGCGACCGTTTTCGCCACTGGGTAGGCGCGAAAACCGCACATGCTGTCTTTGATAGACAGTGACAAGGTTTCTATCCACACCCAAATGTGCGTAGCGTAGCGACCATACAGACGGGCTTTAGGTACGCTCGCGTCGTATATCGGTTGGCCAGAAATCAGGTTATCTGGTTTTGTTTCGCTGGCGCTGAGCAATTTTGGTAGTGCTTCTAGGTCGTGTTGACCATCTGCGTCGATTTGAATGGCGTGCGTAAAACCAAGTTGGTGAGCTTGATGTAGGCCAGCCATCACCGCGCCACCTTTACCTTGGTTTTCGCTCAAACTAATCAGTTTTATCAGCCCTTGCTCACTCAACGCTGAAAGCGCTTGTTTGGTGTCTTCATTGCTGCCGTCGTCCACGACAAGCACTGGCAAATCGAAAGAGGATAACGACGCAACCACGTCTGCAATTGTGCTGCCGTGGTTGTAGCAAGGAATTAAAAAGCAGGGACGGTAATCACTCACGTGACTCACCCAGTTTCATTTTGCCTGAAGAGTGAGTCACCAAGGTTTCACCGTTTTTCGATGTGTACTTAAAGGTCAATTTCTCGCGCTCATTGTCCCAAGAGAGTGAGAGACAAACGTCGGCGTTTGGCAGAATCGGCTCTTGAAATTTGATGACTTCCATTCCTTTAAATACCTTGGGAGTGTTCAAATATTGAACGGCGCAGAACAACGCCCAGTCAATTTGAGTGACGCCGGGTAAAAGAGGAAAGTGACTGAAATGACCTTGGAAATCTAAGATGTCAGCATCCACACGCAGCGAAAGCTCCGCGGTGTGGTCACTCACTTCAATATTCTGAATGGTTGGTTTTCTTTTATCCATGTTACTAGCTTTATTGGAATAGTTTTTCAATTTCAGCAACTTGGCGTTTGCCTTGGCTGTTCAATGGAATTTCGTCGACCACTCGGAATTTTCTCGGGATAGCGATCGGTTCTAGCCAATTGCGCAGTGCCTTGCGAAGCTCAAGCCAAAATTTGCCTTTACCAAGTTCATTAAGCACATCGCTGCCTTTATCGTTAAGTACGATGATCGAGACTAACGTGAGGCGACCAGATTCTTCCATTGGGATCACCACGCTTTCTTGAACCCACGGCAATTGCTCTAAACGTTTTTCCACTTCGACAAGGGAAATACGCTTTTCTTCGACTTTGACGATTCGGTCAGTGCGTCCACGCAATTCAAAAGAAATACTATCATGGAAATAGCATTCATCCGCAGTTTGGTACCAAGTGTTTTCATCAATGTGTGGCGAGCGGAGCTTTAAACAATTCTCATGGTTAAGCTCGGCTTCAACACCAGGGAATAACGTCCAAGGAGTGCTGGCTACGTGCTGCTGACGGTAAGCGATGCCGCCGGTTTCTGTGCTGCCAAAAACTTCAATAGGAAGTGACCCAAACAACTGCTGGCTGTGCTGCGCCGCTTGGTTTGGCAAGGGGCCACCAGAAGAAAATACACACCGAATCGCAACCGGATTGTGCTCTTCACTGAGTCGTTTTAGTAACGCAGGGCTGCTTACTAGCGTGGTGTCAGCATCAGCGTGATGGACAATTTGCTCTGGGAACTCAAGGTTGTGTGCTGAAAATGGACGTGCAGAGCACAAAGGCCACAATACGCGGAACAGCAAGCCGTAAATGTGTTGATGAGAAACGGTGCTTTCAACGCGTGTGCTGGCAACCGTGTCGCCCCATAGGTTATCTAGAATAGAAACTTCGATGTCGAGCTGTTTCAGCGTTTTTGCAATGGCTTTTGGTGTGCCGCTTGAACCCGAAGTGAATAGCGTTACCGGTATTTCCGCCAGGTTTAATTCACGCCAAAAATAAGGTTGTTTGGCCTCTGACTCGTTAATCACGGTGGTTTCTAGCAATGATTGAGCTTCGATCAAAAGCGAGCTCACCAGTTCTGGAACCGAGACATCGGCATCATGCAGCAACAAATCGTAGTGCTCACTGAGCTCTTTGAGTGCTTCTGGTTGGTAATTACCAGGTAATACAATGGATTTTCCTGCATAACTACAAGCAAAAAAGCCAACGGCAAACAGGTAGCTGTTGCCAAAACACAACGCAATGTTTTGCGTTGGTTGGGTTTCTAACTGCTGAGCAAGTGTTGCGACGTGCTGCTGGAAATCACCCCACGTGATAACCGTGTCGCGCTCGTAAGAGACTGGGGATTGCTCAGACCTCTCTGCGATGAACAAGGTCGCTAGGGAGGTAAAGCTCGAATACGTTGTATTCATACGATTAGTGTTCCTTTCGAACAAATTGACGCACGATCCATTCTCCAGCGAACAAGCCACCAGCAAGTAAGTAGCTGATGAGGCCGTTATAAAGCGTCCATATTTTTACTGGTAGGAAACAGGTATAGAGTGCAACAGCAGCGTTGAGCGTAAAAAAGGCGCACCAAACCATCGTCACTTTGCGAGTGTAAGTCACGCCACTAGCCGGAAGGTCGGGTTCTTGCAAGCGAGCAAGCCTCTCTATGATCGATTGCGGCTGTTTTAAGCTCAGTCCAAATACACACAGCATACATACATTGACAACGACAGGGTAAAACTGAAGCCACCCATGTTGTTTAAACACCATGCCAAGCGTAATTAGGACAATGCCAACAGCGCCCGTAACGAGCGCCAAGAACTTAAACTCTTTTAGTGGGGTCTTATTTGCGACGAAAACACGCAAAAGTAACGCAGCAATTAACAAGCCCCCAACTAAGTTCAAGCCAAATTTATCTATACCGAAATAGACGGCGAAGGGGTAGGCAAACAGTACAATTGCAGACAGACCAGTCAGCAATTGGCGCATTAACTTTCCTTCAATAACTCAGTAACAGCGTTAACCACATCGTCGACGGTTCTTACTGTACTAAACTCTGCCGGCTTGATTTTTTTGCCAGTGACATTCTGTAGGTGTACGACCAAATCAACGGCGTCAATGCTATCAAGATCGAGATCTTGGTATAAGTGCGCATCTGATTGAATGTCGGCTGCATCAATTTCGAACAGCTCAACAAGCGCATCTTTAACTTGTTCAAATACTTGATCTTTATTTACATCAGTCATGAATATACCTACAACTTATTCATTAGTTTGAGAAGAAACGTATTTCGCTAGATTTGCTACAGACGCAAAGTGTTCGCGCGTATTTGAGTCGTCGGCATCAATAACGATGTTGTATTGTTTTTTTATTGCGAGTCCAAGCTCAAGCGCGTCGATAGAATCTAAGCCAAGTCCATCACCAAAAAGTGGTGCATCCGTTTCAATATCATCTACGGTTAAATCTTCAAGGTTTAAAGCATCAATAATAAGTTGCTTAATGTCGTTGTGTAACTGTTCCACTGGGACCTGCTTATTAATAAAAGTTTTCTGGAAAAATGTTTTCAGCTAGGTGCTGTTGTAAGCGTCGCGCCGCTATTGTCGGCGACGTAGTTTGCTTTATAAAGGGGGTAATCTCAACTTTATCCTTAACTTCAACCCTGAAAAAGGGCTTTGTTGCCGGTACTTGATACCATTTTTTCTCTTTTGTGAGGAAACTTGGCGTTACCGTAATATGGACAACTCTTAAATCTCGTTCTGTTCTTACCGCAATTTGTGCTGCACCGCGTTGTAATTTCGGCTCTACACCTGGTGTTGTTCTTGTTCCTTCAGGAAATATAAGCAACACGTTGCCTTTGTTAAATCGTTCATCACAAAGTGCTAATAAATCATCCGGTGCTTCATTGGGAATATATCCGGCTGCTTTTACGATGTGCTTCATAAAAGGATTCGACCATATTGCCGATTTTACTAAACAGTCGCAGCGATTTAATTGTGAAGCAATGAGAACGTAATCGATTAAACTAGGGTGGTTGGCAACAATTAAACAATTACGATCTTGTTGAAGAATATCGGCACCAATAATTTGATAATCGATTGCGCCACTTAGCTTCATCAATTTACAAAATGTGTTGAATGAATATCGAATCGCACCCTGAACTTTATATTCGCGTTCCGTTTGGTCTGAAACAAAAATACGAATGGTCGGAATAACAATGAAACTCAGTACTAAACCACCTAACCCAAATACTGAAAAACAAAAGCCTGTTGCTAGCACACGCCAATACTGATTTAAGCGAGTCATTTTTTGTGCCATTCCCAAGCTTGATGCGGAGCGAAAATAGTCCACTGGCTTTTATCTAACAAGTATTGTTGCAAAAATACTAAACCTTGAGGAAGAGGATGACCGGAACGTTCTGCGTTTATGGAGCTTTGTATCGCGAAATTGTCTCCATGAGAAAGTATTAAGCCAAGTCCAAACCCTTGGTATTGTTGGTTTTCATATTCTAAATAAGAGTCAGGCATAGGCTCATCAAAATCAACAAGCAGTACTTTTTTGTCAGGATTGTCGGACAAAAACAGCCATGCTTCTAATATTGCGCTTTGGAATGTGTTTTCTGCCGCAGCGATAGAAGTTAGGGGAATGGGTTGTTTAGTTGCGATAGTGGCAAGCCCTGCGGCGGTATTGTGCACCGATTGAGAAAAAGCCATCGGAGACGCCTCTTCTCCATTAATTATATCTTCAACTAGTGCGACGCTGCGATGCAGTTCACCATGACGGCTTGAAAATACAAGGTAATCAACTTGATGTTGATTAAGCATTTCGATTGCAGTTTGTACCGCCAGTTTACTGAGTGGGCTCATTCTTCTGCGCATCATCGCAGGAATATTTGCAACATTGATTTTGCCATCTTCTGGCCATTTTATCTCTGTTGCCCATTGTTTCCATTCATTGGATTCGGATAAACCGAATGAATTCGCTGTCCACGCATCAATATTGAACGAAATGTTGATCTTCGAGTTTGGCATATTGGGTTAAATTGTTTATTTTACAGCTCGATACAAATTGGGGTTGACCCAAATTCACAATAAAAAGGAAATTATCATGTCGCGTTTTAAGCTGTATGTCTCGTTATTATTAACTTTGCTTCTTGTTGGTTGTGGACGAGTACAACCTGTAATGAATGTGGAGGATACTCCAGTTGCTTATGATCTTCAAAATAAACAAGTAAAAATGGCCATAGTGCAATCAGCAACTAACCGAGGCTGGACGATCGAAGAAGTAAGCCCTGGTGTTCTTATTGCAAAAATCCACGTTCGTAAACACTCTGCAGAAGTAAAAATCCCATACAATAATAAATATTACTCAATTATTTATCTCAACTCAGTAAATCTCAAAGCAAGTGATGGCAAAATCCACCGCAATTACAATCGTTGGGTAAACAACTTGAATGTTGATATTCAGCGAGCTATTGCATTGTTGGGCAATCAATCTCAACAATAAAACTATTAATTGCAGTTAGGTTTTTCCGTGTTAAATCAAAATAATGACCCTTTTAATGCTTTTGAAGCGAAGACAGAAGCTCAGAAGTTATCTTTTGCACCAATCGTGTTCCAGACCGCCAAAACGCTTCGAGATTTAGGTATTTTAGCCGCTTTAGACAGCGCTGGCGCACAAGGCATGAGTGCCACAGATATTGCCGAGAAAACGGGAGTATCAGAATATGGTGTTAAAGTACTGTTGGATATGGCGATTAGTGCGCATATTGTTTTATGGGAACGACCTAACTATTCGCTTGCAAACCTTGGTTTTTACCTTCTTCATGATGGTATGACGAATGCAAACATGGATTTTACGGCAGATGTTTGTTACGCCGCGATGATGCATTTGACGGAAGCAATTCAAGAAGGTAAACCGTCTGGTTTGAAAGAGTTGGGCAATTGGGAGACCATCTATCAAGGTCTATCGACGTTACCAGAACAAGCCAAACAGAGCTGGTTTAAGTTCGATCATTTCTATTCGGATCGCTCGTTCCCACTTCTGCTTAAAGAGGTATTTGCAAGCAAGCCAAAGCATCTTGTGGATATTGGCGGAAATACGGGAAAATGGGCGATTCAGTGTTGTAAACATGACCCTGACGTTCAAGTGACGATTGTTGATTTACCGCAACAATTAGAAGTAGCGATGAAGAATGTTTCAGAAAACCAGTTCGTCGAGCGTGTACGTCCATACCCTGCAAACATGCTTGATAAAGCACAAACATTGCCTGAGCATGCTGACGTATGGTGGATGAGCCAGTTCTTGGATTGCTTTTCCCCAATTGAGATCCTCAATATCCTTAAAAAAGTTAAAGCCCAGTTAACGAAGGGAGATACTATTTACGTATTGGAGCTGTTTTGGGATGCTCAAAAATACGCGGGAGCTTCCTATAGCCTTAATGCCACTTCTCTTTATTTTACCTGTTTAGCTAACGGTAATAGTCGCTTTTATCGCAGTGATGATTTCTTAGAAATTGTCGAAGCGGCAGGTTTATCTGTCGTTGAAAGAACCGACAATATTGGCCTTGGTCATACCTTATTAAAACTACAAGCAAACTAAATTCAGAATGAAAACAGAGCTCAAGCAAGTTGTTGTCGTAGGAGCGGGGCCATCAGGTTCAACCGTTTCTGCCTTATTAAAATCGCGTGGCATAGATGTTGTTGTCTTAGAAAAAGCGACTTTTCCACGTTTTTCCATAGGAGAAAGCCTACTCCCTGCATGTATGGAAGTTGTTGAACAAGCAGGAATGACCAATGCAGTAAAGCAGTTTGGCTTCCAGTATAAAGATGGTGCTGCATTTCGTCGTAATGGCGTATACACCCAGTTCGACTTTACAAACAAATACACGCCAGGACCGGGCACGACGTTTCAGGTTCAACGTGCCAGCTTTGATAAAGTATTGGCAGATAGCGCTGAAGAGCAAGGCGTAGAGATTCGCTATCAGCATGAACTGCTCAATCTAGTGTTTGAAGGGAAAAAGTCTCGATTAGAAGTGCTCGACTCAAATAAGAAGGCTTATCAAATCGAAGCAGATTTTGTGTTGGATGCAAGTGGCTTTGGGCGTGTTTTGCCACGCTTGTTGGAGCTAGAAGAACCTTCTTGTCTTCCGCCTAGAAAAGCGATCTTTACCCATATCGAAGATCATATCTCTCCCCAAGAGCCGGAATACGACCGCAACAAAATTTTAATTTCAGTTCATCCTGAAAATCACGACGTATGGTACTGGCTAATCCCATTCTCTAATGGTACTTGTTCGTTTGGTGTGGTGGGTGAGCCAGAATTTTTCGAACAATACCCAGAAGATAAGATTGCAGCGTTGCAGCAGTTAGCCAATGAAGAGCCGGGTTTGGCTTCTTTGTTGCGAAATGCGAATTACCCGAATCCAGCAGGCGAGTTGGGTGGCTATTCTGCTAACGTCAAACGTTTAGCGACAGAGCACTACGCGTTGCTTGGTAATGCAGGTGAGTTTCTTGATCCTGTATTTTCATCGGGTGTCACTATCGCCATGAAATCGGCAGAGTTTGCAGCGGACTGCGTGGTTCGTCAGCTGAATGGTGAAAAGGTTGGTTGGCAAGAAGAGTACTCGCAACGCTTAATGGTGGGAGTGAACACATTCCGCACTTATGTGGAAGGCTGGTACAACGGCACGTTGCAAGATGTGATTTTCTATCAAAACCCGAACCCACGTATTAAACAGATGATTAGTGCGATTTTGGCTGGATATGCTTGGGATACGAATAATCCTTACGTAAAACAAAGTGAGCAGCGTTTGTCGACGCTTGCAGAACTGGTTCGGGAAGCTGAACTGTAAGAATATACATTCGCTTATCCGAGAATCAGTAAACCTAGGTCTTACCAAAAAAATTGGTAAGACCTTTTTAATGCCTCTTTACTTTTACTTCTAGCGTGTTGGAGACACATTGACCACTTACATCGGTGTGTATCGAATTTGAGAATTTTTATGGTGACATTGATCACATCTAGAATTCCTGTTGCTGATATTTATATTAAATTTGTAGGAAATGGATTACATTCTGGGAGTGTTCCCTACATCTGGCTTCGTTGTGAAAACGGTTTATAAGCAACTGTATAAGTTAGTAAAGTTCCAAAAACTACACCAAAAAAAAGACAAGTTTCTTACCAAATCAATTCGCTTGGTGAGTTCGAGCCATCGACTACGCCAAACGCTTCCTCTACTTTCTAAAATTGTCGAAGAACATGACGCATCAACGGTCTCTTCGATTGCAGATCCCGAGAACGCGGTAGCGTGGGGAGGTAAAGTTTCTCCAGAGTTCAAATCTAAAGTCATCCGTATTAGTAAAGAGCTAAAGATCAATCATAATCATCTTATGGCGTGCATGGCATTTGAAACTGCTGAAACTTTCAGTCCAAGCATCAAAAATGGTTCCGGAAGCGGGGCTACAGGGTTAATTCAATTTATGCCCTCTACCGCAGAGTCATTAGGAGTGAACACAAAGACTCTTGCGAGAATGAGCGCGCTTGAACAACTTGACTATGTGAAAGCGTACTATTGGCCCTATCGAAATAAAATTAATAGCTTAGAAGATGCTTACATGGCCATTCTCTACCCTGCTGCGATTGGTAAACCGCCGTCTTTCGTTTTGTTCAGACAAGGCTCAATTGCCTATCGACAGAATGCAGGTATCGACCGCCACAAAACGGGGAAAATCACGCTTAATGATGTTTCCTACAAAGTGAGGAAAAAATTAGAAAAAGGTTTGCAGCCCAATTTCATGGGCTAAGATTGTGTCATGTTCCTAGTTTTTCGCGCATGAATCCTTCTGTTACTTCACGGGGATTCTGATACACTACGCGCCCATTTCCTCTGTTGAGACCTTTCTATGCCATTTTCTAAGCTTGGTTTAAGCGCATCGATTGCTGATGCAGTAAAAGCGCTAGGTTATGAAAAACCCACATCTATCCAACAAAAAGCCATTCCAATCGTATTGCGTGGCCGCAATTTAATTGCAGCAGCGCAAACGGGCACAGGTAAAACGGCCAGTTTTGTTCTGCCAATCTTAGAAAAGCTTAGTCGAGGCGAAACGCAACGTAAAAAACGCGCTCGTGCGATTATCCTAACGCCAACACGCGAACTTGCGCTTCAGGTTCATCAAAGTATTGAAGCTTATGGTAAAAACTTACCATTACGCTCAATGGCGATGTTTGGTGGTGTGGATTATGCACCACAAAAACAAGCCTTGATCGAGGGTGTCGATATTGTGGTAAGCACGCCTGGGCGCTTGATTGATCTGTACGGTCAACGCGCGATTCACTTTGATGAAGTGGAAATGCTAGTGCTTGATGAAGCCGACAAAATGTTGGATATGGGATTCATCGATGCGATCGACAAAATCGTCGACTGTATGCCAGAACATGTGCAAAGTTTGCTGTTCTCAGCGACGTTATCTAACCCTGTTCGTGACTTGGCGAAAAATGCGATTATTGATCCTGAAGAGATCACGATTGCAAAGCACAGTGCCTCAAAATCAAATATTAAACAGTGGATCACGACCGTCGATAAAGACATGAAGTCGTCGCTGTTAAGTCACTTGCTTAAAGAAAATGACTGGTCGCAAGTACTGGTATTTATTGAAACTAAACACGGCGCAGCCAAACTGGTAAGCCAACTTGAGAAACGTGGCATTGTGGCAGAAGCATTCCACAGTGGCCGTAATCAGCGTGTTCGCCAGGAATTAATAGAAAAGTTTAAAGCGGGTGAAATCCAGTACTTAGTCGCAACCGGCGTTGCTGCGCGCGGTATTGATATTGATAATCTGCCAGTTGTCATCAACTACGATTTACCTTACCCGGCGGATGAGTATGTACATCGTATTGGTCGTACAGGTCGTGCTGGCGCGAAAGGTGAGGCGATATCACTGGTTTCAAAAGACGACTTTAAGAACCTCTGCATGATTGAAAGTCGTTTAGGGCACTTGCTAGAGCGAGTGGAAATTGAAGGTTTTGCGCCAAGAAAGCCAGTACCAATTTCAATTTTAAATTACGTGCCTAAGAATAAACGTAAACCGCACGATAAGCGCGAATCAAAATAGCCAGTTTATCCCATGATCTAAAAGCCGCATTCTTGCGGCTTTTTGCGTTTTAAGGCATCCAATTATGTAGCCATCGCGACGGTTTCTATTCGGTAATGAGGAAAAAAGTTAATCAGTGTCATACGCTTAACACGTAAAGTGAATCAAGGTGCGTTAAGCTTTTGTCAATTATCTGTCCGCAGGTTTGCACAAGGTAAGGAATGGGCGCAAACTTTTTTGCTTGCTAATGAATGCATAAGATGGGGCACAAATGAAAACAGGTGATAAGCAATTCGCCGTTATTGGTCTTGGCCGATTTGGTTTGGCAGTGTGTAAAGAGTTACAAGATTCAGGCGCTCAAGTTTTAGCCGTTGACATCAACGAAGACAGAGTTAAAGAAGCCGCCAGTTTTGTTAGTCAGGCGGTTGTGGCTAACTGTACTCACGAAGAGACGGTTGCTGAGCTCAAACTTGATGATTACGACATGGTGATGATTGCCATCGGAGCGGATGTCAATGCCAGTATTCTTGCGACATTGATTGCTAAAGAGGCGGGAGTAAAGTCAGTATGGGTTAAAGCCAACGACCGTTTCCAAGCTCGTGTTCTGCAAAAAATTGGCGCAGACCACATTATCATGCCTGAGCGTGACATGGGGATACGTGTCGCGCGTAAAATGCTCGATAAACGGGTTCTTGAGTTCCACCCATTAGGCAGTGGCTTAGCTATGACGGAGTTTGTGATTGGCTCTCGTTGGATGGGTAAGACACTAAGTGATTTGGCTCTGTGCAAAGTCGATGGCGTGCAAGTGCTAGGGTTTAAACGGGGCCCAGAAATTACCAAGGCACCTGACCTTAATACCACACTAGAAATTGGTGACCTAATTATTGTGGTCGGCCCTCAAGATGCGCTCGCAAATAAATTAAAATCGCTATGACGTATTTTCATCAGAAAGGTGTTTTTTACGCACCAGATGGTAAACAAGAGAAAGCGAAAGGCAACGAACCGCGAATTATATTGCTCAGTTTTCTCGGTGTTTTACTGCCTTCTGCGGTATTGCTAACCTTGCCAGTTTTTTCTGTTACGGGACTGTCGATAACGGATGCTTTGTTTACCGCAACGTCCGCTATTAGTGTGACAGGGCTTGGTGTTGTCGATACTGGGCAACACTTTACGCTTGCGGGCAAAATCTTGCTGATGTTTTTAATGCAAATCGGTGGGTTGGGGCAGATGACTTTGTCGGCGGTCTTACTCTATATGTTCGGCGTGCGTTTGAGTTTGCGTCAACAAGCGCTGGCGAAAGAAGCATTAGGGCAAGATCGGCAAGTCAATCTAAACCGACTAGTAAAGCGGATTGTTGTTTTCGCGCTTGTTGCAGAAACGATCGGGTTTATTTTTCTCTCTATCCGCTGGGTCCCTGAAATGGGCTGGAAGACTGGTATGTTTTACGCCTTGTTTCATGCAATTTCTGCATTTAACAACGCTGGGTTCGCGCTGTTTTCTGACAGTATGATGAGCTTTGTGAATGATCCGTTGGTTATCTTTACACTGGCGGGGCTATTCATTTTTGGCGGGCTTGGTTTTACTGTTGTGGGTGACATCTGGCTAAACTGGCGCAAAGGTTTCCACTTTTTGCATCTTCACACCAAAATCATGCTGATTGCGACACCGATATTGCTCTTAGTCGGAACGATGATGTTTTGGTTACTTGAGCGAAGCAACCCAAACACAATGGCGTCTTTACCTGCAACAGGGCAATGGTTGGCGGCATTCTTTCAATCTGCGAGTGCGCGAACGGCAGGGTTTAATAGTGTTGACTTGGCGTTGTTTACCCAGCCGGCCTTACTGGTCATGATTGTTCTGATGTTAATTGGAGCGGGTTCCACCTCAACGGGGGGCGGTATTAAAGTTTCCACATTTGCTGTTGCGTTTATGGCTACGTGGACCTTTTTACGCCAAAAGAAACATGTGGTTATGTTTAAGCGAACCATAAATTGGCAAACTGTGACTAAGTCATTGGCAATTATCGTTGTGAGCGGAGCCATCCTGACAAGCGCAATGTTTTTATTGATGCTTACCGAGAAGGCCAGCTTTGATAAAGTTATGTTTGAAACCATTTCCGCATTTGCCACAGTGGGGCTCACCGCCGGTTTGACTGCGGAACTTTCTGAACCTGGTAAATACATTATGATCGTGGTGATGATCATTGGTCGTATTGGGCCGCTCACGCTTGCCTATATGTTGGCACGTCCTGAACCTACATTGGTCAAATACCCAGAAGACGCCGTTCTTACAGGTTAATATAGCGTTAAACAATGGCCGCGCGACCATTACGAGCATTGATTAATAGCAGTGCTCGTACATTTATAGAATATGTGGAATGTTGCCCAGTTTTACCTACAAATTCGTAGAAGTTCATTTCTTCTTCCTTTCGTTTCGATACTATTCATTCACTCAATTTATATTCTCAGAAGCTACGCTCATAACAGCGTTTTGGAATCCGACGCTTTTGTAGTGTGACACCAAACTACGTCGTGTTATCTGAGCGAATTGATACCAGCCTTCGTCAATAGTCACTCAGTCTTACTCTATGCCCATAGGGTTACTTTGTGTTTGTTGTGCTTGGTATTAATTAACGAATCGAAAAGATGGAGTCGTACTTTGAAATTCAACACACTCGCCATGGCTATGCTAACTGCGCTTCTTGCAGGGAAGAGCATGGCAACTACTCCGCCATCACCGGTTTGGCATACTATTGCGTTGAGCGATGGTAGTTCCAGTGAGGCAATTCTACGTGGAACGGCAGATTTCCACTGGTTTGAAGATAAGCAGGGCAATGCCTTACTTCAGGAAGACGGCGTTTGGTTTTTCGCGCGGATTCAGCGCGAGTCAGACACGCCAATATTGATCTCGACAGGTGTGGTGAAAACGCAGTCGAGTGAGCCACCTGAGTCGGCGAGGTTTCGCCCGGATTTACAAGTTAAACCGCAATTATCTTCTCTAAAAACCATTGAACCGATGGCACGAAAAAACCTACTGCGTTCGGCGCAAGGTTACCAGGCGATGAGCAGTTCAACGGTGAAGCAGCAGCCCCTATTGGTTGTGCAAGTTTCGTTTGATGACCAAGCAATGGTGCACGATTTTGAGCAACGCGTATTTAATACCAATGGTCAAAGCGTTGTGGATTACTTTGATAAAAACTCTCAAGGTAAATTCAAAGTTGTTCCTGCACTTGAGAGTTACGGCACCGCCAATGACGGTGTGATAGATGTGACTGTGGCACAAAGCCACCCTAACTGTCACTCTAGTTCTACTGATAAGACATGCACCGCCAAGTTGAATGCGGTTTTCACCGAGGCTTATCAAAAACTGGATCCATACTTTAATCTTTCGGCCTACGACAGCAATCAAAATGGTACCGTAGAACCGTCAGAACTCTCTGTCATGTTTATTTTTGCGGGGGGCGATCGTTCAACAGGGGTTCTCAACCGTCCTGCTATTTGGCCGCACAAATTCTCTCACGATGATGTCACACTAGATGGTAAAAAGATCACAGACTATTGTGTGTTCGCTGACTATCAAGTTGATCATCAAGCGACCTTGGGCGTGATCGTACACGAGCTTGGCCACTTAATGCTTGGCTTACCGGATTTGTACGCAAGGAACAGTGATGCCTCGATCGGCTCTTGGGGCGTGATGGGTGGCGGTTCATGGGCGCAGAAACCGGGAGATTCATACGCTGGTGACACTCCGGTGAACATGAGTGCATGGAGCAAACACGCTGCTGGTTTTGTTGTACCAACGGTAACTCATGAAAGTCCAGCGCCTATTTCTGTGAACAACGACGATGTCAAGCTGGTGTATCTCGACCCGTACTTGAAAGAGTTTGGCCCACGTGTTTACTTGGAAAATCGCACCTTTAGCGGTTACGACCGAGCATTGGCGGCTGAAGGTATCCTGGCGACGTCGGTCAATGTCCAGAACCGCTTTAATGATGTTGGCGCGATGCAGGTTCAAATCATGCAGGCTGATGGTCTGAATGAGTTAGAAAATGGTGGTAGGAGTGACGCTGACGATTTGTACCCTAATGGTGGCAATGTCATTTCAGATACATCGACCCCGGGTCTGAGAACGATCACAGGGTTTGATACTGGGGTTCGTATTTCCAACATTGCCAGCAACACCAACGGTGGTAGTTTTTCTCTTGAACATACAAACGAACCAAATAAGTCAGCATGGCTGAACTCTCTTCACCAAGGTTATGTGTACGCGAGTGGGAGTAACACTCTGGCGGTGCCACTGGACTTGAATCGTGATACAGAGCTTGATGGCCTTCAACTTTACGCGCAAAGAGATAGCGCTCAAAGTGACATGACTTATCGAGTTTGGCGATTCCCATTTTCTGGAAACATTGGCTATCGATTAATATTGAATCAAAACAACGCTGAGCTTTTACAACAAGGTAACTTCCAAAAGTCATCTCGAATTTTATTCCCTCAATCAAGCCAATTGAGTGCGGGTCAGCATTTATTGGTCGTTGAATTGGAAGGCGGTCAATTTGATGCAAACTTTGATTTCGGTCGCTTGCTAAAAACTGAAAAAGCCTCTCTACCTGTAATGTGGACTGGTGATTACAGTGAGATTGGCACGTTTGGTCTAGAAAAAGCCGGGTTCTCTTATATTCCGTTTGCAGCATTATTAAATGTGGATGCGAGCAACTTGGTTGAAGCGAAATCTGATTCGTTACAAACCAATAAAAATACGCCAATCAAACTGAACCTGATGGACAATGATTTCATGGCGGTAGGGTATCAGTTCAATGTGGACATTGTGCAGAAGCCTGAGCACGGCACCATCTCTGGCAACCAGTACCAACCTGAAGCTAACTTCGTTGGTCTGGACACTTTCCAATATCGTTTGTTGTCGGTTGATGGTGCGTACTCATCTTCAATCGTGAATGTGCAAGTGGAAGTGCTTGGCAGCAACGAAGCGCCAGTGGCTGTGATTGATGTTGATAATAAAGACATGACGGTTGGGCAGCGAGTCACGTTGTCTGCGTTAAATAGTACGGATGCTGATGGTGATGTGTTGAGTTATAAATGGGAGCAGTTGGCTGGCACTTCAGTTTCTCCTGGCAATGCAACCAGTGTTAGCACAAGCTTTACGGTGCCTCAAGGTGCAAAAGCGGGTGAGGTTCTGACATTCCGTTTAACCGTGACTGACCCTAGTAATGAAACGTCCAGTGCTACCGTCGATTTAACCATGAAAAACGCAGCGCCAGTTACGCTTGCAGATACGGCGACCGTTGCCGTTGGTGAAAGTATTCTGATTGATGCAGCGAGCAATGATTCGGATGTGAACGGCGATAAACTGGTTGTAGAAAGTGTACAGAACGTAACGGGTGTGGGAAGTGCGAGTGTAGAGAATGGCAAAATCCGTTTTCAAGCACCGGATAGCCCTACTGACGGCATCAAGCTGCAATATACGGTTTCAGACGGTCATGGTGCCACTGCTACGGGTGAAGTTATCGTGACGGTTGTTGCTTCTTTGAAGACAACGACATTCAAGAACTCAGAAGGTAGCGGCAGTGTTTCTTATTGGGCTTTGATGTTACTTGCAACATTAGGCTGGCGACGTCGCGTCTAAAACGGTATTGAATTGCGGTATAAGCCACTCACATTGGGTGGCTTATTTTTTATCTGATTTATTTTGGTTTCGTTCTCATTATCTTATGAGATGTGTTTCTCATTATTTTTAAAGCGATTTTTCTACTCTGCGGTTACCCTAGGGGCCGATTTTTATGAACTAAGGATGTTATATGTCTACCGAGGGCTTTTCTGTTTCGGAAATATGCCGAGAAGCGGCAGTGATGGTCAGAAGGAATCTACTCGCAATTGTTATTGCTTGTATTCCGTTGATTATCGTGCACTCAATTTTTGCTTTTATGTATCCTGAAATGACGGGGCAAGATCAAGCTAACGTTCAAGAAGGCAATGTCTCAGGATTTTATTTCGTCACAATTATTTTGTACCCACTTGTTGCCGCTATGGCGGCTGTGCGTGTGCATCGAATTTATTTAGTCGGTGATTACATGCACTCGGCGTTGGATGTATTTCGTTTGTCAGCTCGAGAATTCCGTTTCATAGGCTGGTGGATACTGTTTGGACTGATGATGATGCTCGTTATTGGTATCCCGATCTTTGTGTTGTCGTTTATCTACATTGCAGAAAGTGGTGAAGCCGACTTTGTTGCTATGGCTATTATCACAACGATTGCAAGCGTTCCTGGCTATTGGGTAATGGCGCGATGGTCATTTGTGTTGCCAGCGACTGCAATGGATCATCAACCGCGCAGTTTGCGTCGTTCGTGGAACCAGAGCAGAGCATACAACAAACAAGTATTCATTTTGATGGGACTAATTCCATTGGGTGCGGGCTTGCTCAGTCAGCTGATCTTTAGCCACTTTACGAATCTCTTTATGTTGAGCCTCGTCGGTGTGGCCTATGGTATTTTTGGCGCGTACCAGCTGGCATTGTTATCGTTGAGCTATAAAACGGTAGTGGATATCGAACGCGCTCGTTTTGATACGACATCACAGCCACCAAAAACGGGTGAAGAATTTTCCGCTTAACCCTTTGATCGTTTTTACATGCTACCTCTGTTTAGGAGACGGTCTGCGGCAGGTTGATACCTTCCTGCCGCCTTCGCGTTATTCACGCAAAATACCCATGCCCATTTCATGGCTGAATGACAGGGACATTCACACGTATACTCACAACAGTACTTCTTTTTATTAAGGAACCCTACATGTCCATTTGGCAACGGGTCAATTTCACCCATCGCTTTAGTCAATTACCGTCAGCGTTCTATACGTTGGTCGAGCCACAACCCTTGGACAACACTCGCTGGGTCGCTTGGAATGGTGAGTTTGCACAGCAGTTTGGTTTACCAGAAGAGCAAAACGATGAGTTATTGGCGGTTTTTTCTGGGCTAAGTGAATTCGAACAATTTCGTCCTCTTGCGATGAAATATGCAGGCCATCAGTTTGGCGTTTACAACCCAGATTTGGGCGATGGACGTGGATTACTGTTGGCAGAAATTGAGCATCAGGATGGTACTTGGTTTGATCTTCACCTCAAAGGTGCAGGGCTAACGCCTTACTCGCGAATGGGGGATGGGCGAGCGGTATTACGCTCGACTATCCGTGAGTACCTGTGCAGTGAAGCCATGGCAGGCCTTGGGGTTCCCACGACACGTGCTCTCGGTATGATGGTCAGTGATACACCTGTTTATCGAGAAAAAACGGAATCGGGCGCTTTGTTACTTCGAATGGCTGAAACCCATGTTCGATTCGGTCACTTTGAGCATTTCTTTTACACCAACCAGTTAGCAGAGCAGAAGCTGTTGGCGGATAAGGTGATTGAGTGGCACTTTGCTGATTGTGCATCGGCGGAGAAACCATATGCCGCGATGTTTGACGCCATCGTGACTAAAACAGCCGAGATGATCGCATATTGGCAAGCTTTTGGTTTTGCGCATGGTGTGATGAATACCGATAACATGTCAATTCTTGGGCAAACTTTTGATTATGGTCCGTTTGGCTTTCTTGATGATTATGAGCCGGGATACATTTGTAATCATTCAGACTACCAGGGTCGTTACGCATTTGATCAACAGCCTAGAATTGCGCTTTGGAACCTGTCAGCACTGGCGCATGCGCTATCGCCACTCGTTGAACGAGAAGATTTAGAATCGTCGTTGAGTCAATTTGAAGTTCATTTAAGCCAGCAGTTCAGCCGCCTCATGCGTGAGAAGTTGGGCTTAAAAACCAAGATAGCGGAAGACGGGCGTTTGTTTGAAGCTATGTTTGAGCTTCTTCACCAGAACAAAACGGACTACACTCGCTTCTTCAGAACACTTTCAAACCTTGATAATGCGCCTTCCCAAGCCGTAATCGATTTATTTCTCGACCGAGAAGCTGCGCGAGCTTGGCTTGATCTGTACTTAGCTCGGTGTGAGCTAGAGGTTGATGAACTAGGGGGCCTGATTTCAACCGAACAGCGTTGCAAACAGATGCGTCAAGCCAATCCCAAATACATCTTGCGTAACTACTTGGCTCAGTTGGCGATTGATAAAGCGGAAGAAGGGGACTTTAGCGAATTACACCGATTGGCCGAACTGTTAAAACGCCCATTTGATGAGCAACCCGAGTTTGATGATTACGCGAAATTGCCGCCGGAATGGGGGAAGAAAATGGAGATAAGCTGTTCTTCATAAATGGGTCATTTCCCACCCATTTGTATCTTTTTCTTGGGTGGAATTCACTCGTTACACTTCTGATTCATGTTAATGGGCTATGTTAATTTATTGAAATACATATAAATTTTAACATGGTCCATTAATTGCTCTTTGTTGAACATCCGTACCCATCGCCTAACACCTAGTTACTCATGGACGGGATGGGATGTGATTCAACAAGGAGAATAATAATGTTTAAGCCTCTAACTCTACTATCTGTCTCTGCACTTGCCGTTACCAGTTTTAATGCTGCCGCAAATTGTGACCCGGGTGAAACGGTCATCAAGTTTAGCCATGTAACGAATGCGGACAAACACCCTAAAGGCATCGCGGCTTCGTTACTTGAAAAGCGCGTCAACGAAGAGATGAACGGTAAAGTCTGTATGCAGGTGTTTCCTAACTCAACACTTTATGATGATGACAAAGTGTTGGAAGCGCTACTGAACGGTGATGTTCAACTCGCTGCTCCTTCTCTTTCTAAGTTTGAGAAATTCACCAAGAAGTACCGCCTTTTCGATCTCCCTTTCTTGTTCGATGATGTCGACGCGGTTGACCGTTTCCAAAACTCGGAAGCGGGTGAAAAGCTGAAAAATTCAATGAAACGTCGTGGCCTACAAGGCATTGCGTTTTGGCATAACGGCATGAAGCAAATGTCAGCCAACAAGCCGCTCATTTCTCCAACTGATGCTGAAGGACTTAAGTTCCGTGTTCAAGCGTCTGATGTACTCGTTGCTCAGTTTGAGCAGCTAGGTGCTAACCCACAAAAAATGTCGTTCAAAGAAGTTTACGGCGGCTTGCAAACTAAGGTTATTGATGGTCAAGAAAATACTTGGTCAAACATTTACGGCAAAAAATTCTTCGAAGTTCAAGATGGCATTACGGAAACGAACCACGGAATTTTGGATTACTTAGTTGTGACGTCAAACGACTTCTGGGAAAACCTACCAGATGATCAGCGCGAGCAGTTAAATACCATTATTCAAGAGGTAACTGCGCAGCGTAATGCTGAGTCAACCAAAGTAAACCTTGCGAATAAGAACAATATCATCGAAGCCGGTGGTGTGGTTCGTACTCTAACGCCAGAACAGCGCCAAGAGTGGGTCACTGCACTTCAACCAGTATGGAAGAAGTTCGAAAAAGACATTGGTTCTGACCTAATCGAAGCCGCTTTGGCGTCTAACCAAAAATAATAACACCTAGCACATTTAGCCCTCTCAAACTAAGGGGGCTCTTTCCCTCTACAGACGACGTGATGTAATTATGGAACAGACTTTTTTTGCCAAGGCTGGACGAATCACCGATGCCATTGAAGAGACTTTGATTGCTTTCTTCTTGGGTGCCATGACCTTGCTGACCTTTGCCAATGTCATCTTTCGTTATGTTTTTAACGACAATATTCTTTGGGCGCTTGAGCTCACCGTTTTCATGTTCGCATGGATGGTGTTGGTTGGCGCATCTTATGGTGTGAAAAAACACTTTCATATTGGTGTCGATGTCATTATTAACATCGTTCCGGAAGGTAAACGAAAAGCCCTTGCGCTTTTTGCAGCAATGTGTTGCTTAGCCTTCTCTATTTTGCTGTTAATTGGCGCTTGGAACTACTGGTATCCGTTCGCTACTGACCGAGCGTGGTATGAAACGGACGATATTCCGATGCCTGAAATACTCCAGTTCATGGCCGACTGGTTAAATGAGGGAGAGCGTTATGAAAAGCTGCCACGTTTTATTCCTTACTTCGCTTTGCCGCTTGGAATGGCGCTACTAACGTTTAGATTTGTTCAAGTCACGTGGCAAATCGCTACTGGTAAGCTCGATCGCTTGATTGCAGGACATGAAGCGGAGGAAGAGCTCGAATCTCTTAAAGCTGAGATGAGTGACGCTGAAGACGTAATGGCTCCAAAGGCCTCGCAAGACGCTAAAAACAAGGAGCAATAAGCCATGGATATCTTATTTCTATTTTTGATGGTAATTGGCTTTATGCTGGTTGGCGTGCCAATTGCTATTTCGCTGGGCCTTTCCAGTGTTCTTTTCCTTTTAATGCATTCGGATGCCTCTTTAGCGTCAGTTGCTCAAACGCTGTTTAATGCATTCGCGGGCCACTACACGCTATTGGCTATTCCATTCTTTATATTGGCTTCAAGCTTTATGTCGACGGGTGGCGTAGCAAAGCGGATCATTCGTTTCGCCATTGCCATTGTAGGCTGGTTCCGCGGCGGTTTGGCGATGGCTTCGGTTGTCGCGTGTATGATGTTTGCCGCGTTGTCAGGTTCCTCACCTGCAACGGTTGTTGCCATAGGTAGTATTGTTATCGCAGGTATGATCAAAAACGGTTACTCAAAAGAGTTTGCCTCTGGGGTAATTTGTAACGCAGGTACGCTAGGGATTTTGATCCCACCTTCGATTGTGATGGTGGTGTATGCAGCCGCAACGGATGTGTCAGTTGGACGTATGTTCCTTGGTGGTGTGATTCCCGGTTTGCTGGCGGGAATCATGTTGATGATCGCGATTTACATTGCCGCGAGAATCAAGAACCTTCCAAAGCAACCTTTTGTCGGTTGGAAAGAAACTTTTGATGCCGCCAAGGATGCAAGCTGGGGCTTGTTGTTGGTCGTCATCATTCTTGGTGGTATCTATGGCGGTATCTTTACGCCGACAGAAGCCGCTGCGGTTGCTGCTGTGTACTCATTCTTTATTGCTAACTTTGTATACAAAGACATGGGGCCATTTGCAGACAAGAAAAACACTAAACCTGCGCTCGTTAAAATCTTCCAAACCTTTGTTCATAAAGACACCAAACACACCCTGTATGAAGCGGGCAAACTCACCATCATGCTGCTGTTCATCATTGCTAATGCCTTAATTTTGAAGCATGTTTTAACGGAAGAACGCATCCCGCAAATGATCACCGAGTCGATGCTCTCGGCTGGTCTCGGACCCATCACTTTCTTGATTGTGGTGAACGTCTTGTTGTTGATTGGTGGTCAGTTTATGGAGCCATCAGGCTTGTTGATCATTGTTGCGCCGCTCGTGTTCCCAATTGCGATTGCATTAGGCATAGACCCAATTCACTTGGGCATAATGATGGTGGTGAATATGGAGATAGGAATGATAACGCCGCCCGTGGGTCTTAACTTATTTGTGACCGCTGGTGTTGCCAAAATGTCGATGATGAACGTAGTGAAGGCAGCATTACCCTGGGTTGGAGTGATGTTCTTATTCCTAATTATCGTCACATATGTACCATGGGTTTCGACTTGGTTGCCTACTACTTTGATGGGGCCGGAGATCATTACCAAGTAATGGAAGCCAGAAAGTAGAAAGAGGTGTGAGAATTCACACCTCTTCGTCTATTGACTTGTAGCAAGTTTTGCGCGGGTCTGAATTAATTCGACGTTCATAGTGTCGCCACCTCTTTTTATTTTTACGACGCTCTTCACCGAATCTTCTCTCTTCTTGATAGCAACCGTCTACGAGCACGGTATCTGTAACAATCGGTATTCTCACTTTTTCGTTCATATCTGTAACAACCATGATAAACCTGTTGTTAAAAATTATGATTCAAGTTGAATATAATGCCAGTTATCTGAACGTGTTTTATTTGTAAAGGTCTTTATTTATTTGGTAGCGCTGCATCTTGTCGTAAAGGGTTTTTCTTGGCACATTCAATTGGCACATTGTCTGTTTAATACTACCGTTGTTTTCTAATAAAGCGCCTTCAATGGCTGCTCTCTCAAACTCCGCTACTTGCTCTGCAAGGCTTGAGGAAGACTTAGCGACTGGGTTCGATTCTCCCAACTGAATTAACTTACCCAATAGCACAAAACGCTCTGCAGCATTTCTGAGTTCTCGAACATTGCCAGGCCAGTCATGGCTCATCAGTTGCGCTAGATCTTGGGGTGACAAGCTAGGTGAGCTTTTACCATAACGTGAAGCTGCTACCAACAGAAAGTGGTGAAAGAGGGCGGGAATATCTTCTTTTCGTTCGCGTAGTGGCGGGAGATCCAAGGTCACGACATTGAGCCGATAATAGAGATCCTGACGGAAAGTACCTTCTTCAGCTGCGTGTTTTAAATCGACCTTTGTTGCGGCAATCACTCGAATATCTAAAGGCAATAATTCATTGGAACCGACACGCTCAATCACGCGCTCTTGTAATACCCTCAATAAACGAATTTGGGCTTGGATAGGCATCGACTCGATCTCATCCAAGAAAAGTGTGCCGCCTTGTGCAAACTCAAATTTACCGATACGACGGCTTTCGGCGCCAGTGAATGCGCCTTTTTCATGGCCGTAGAGTTCACTCTCAATTAAGTTCTCTGGAACCGCTCCACAATTTACGGCGACAAAGTTTTGGTTCCGGCGAGAGCTTTGCTCATGTAAAGAGCGAGCGATTAACTCTTTCCCTGTACCGGTCTCACCAAACAATAAAATATCGGCGTCGGTATCGGCGATTTGGGTGATGGTCTCTCGTAATATTTGGATGCTAGAGGTTTCACCAATAACTCGTGGACCAAGGGTTTTACTGGCTTTAAGTGACAGGCGCAGTTTTTCATTTTCATTGGTTAGTTTGCGCTTCTCAATCGCCCGCTTAACCGTTTCAACCAAATGTTCTGGCGCAAAAGGTTTCTCAATGAAGTCGTAAGCGCCTTGATGAAGGGCTTGCACAGCCATGGAAATATCACCGTGTCCCGTGATCATGATGACGGGTAAGTTTGCATCGCGTTGAGTCAAAGTTGTCAGCATATCCATACCAGAAATGCCCGGCAAACAGATATCAGTGACCACGACGCCAGCTTCTTCTCCTTGCTGCATCGCTATTAAAGCCGATTCTGCATCCACAAAAAACTTGGCGTCGATATCCGCCAGTTCAAAGGTCTGTTCTATAGCGATTCTGAGATCGGCCTCATCATCAATAAAAAACACCTGACACATGATCTTATCCTTTTGATGGTTCAGTGTTGTAAGAAGTGATAGGTAAACACAATGAGAATCGAGCGCCGCCTTGTTCTCGATTATGGGCACATAATTTTCCATTCATACTGGCTAAGATTTGTTGCGAGATAGAGAGACCCAAACCTAAACCGTTCAGTTTAGTGGTTAGAAACGGCTCACATAAATCAGAAAGTGAGAAAGAGCCAAGCCCTGGGCCATTATCATCAACATGAATCCAAACCAAATCAGTGTGCTCATCGTGTTCTACAGATAATTCTACCTGTTTGTCTTGTTGTTCTTTGAGTGCTTCTATCGCATTAGTCAGTAAATTGACCAACACTTGCTCCAGTTGAATAGTATTGATCTGCACTTCAACATCATGCTCTGGCAAATTTGTTTCTAACGTAACGCGCCCTGATTTAAATGCGGGCTTCATCAGTTCTTTTACAGAGGCAATCACAGGGAACAATCGAGATTGAGCCAACTCGTCACCACTGGTTTTTTTGGCGAAAGAGCGAAGTTGCTGACTGATATTTGCCATACGGTCAGTGAGAGCAGAAATGCGAGTGAGATTATCTTCCACTCGCTCATATTTTTCTTTTTTTAGAAACAGCTTGCCGTTCTCCGCAAAGCTACGAATTGCCGCAAGTGGATTATTCAGTTCGTGGCTGATACTGGCCGACATTTGTCCTAACACCGCGAGTTTCGCTGCTTGCACCAATTCGTCTTGAGTAACGCGTAAAGTTTGCTCGGTATCGATACGCTGTGCGATCTCCGCTTGCAACTCGGCAGTCCGTGCCATGACTTGATATTCCAACTTTTGATTGGCTTCTTGTTGAATTCGTTCAAGTTGCAAGTGACGCTGTTGACGGTGATAGATAAGCTGACCAATTAAAAACAAAACCATGAATGCTAGAGTGAGTACAAAGATGTAACCCATGGTGAACCAAACGATCGACTGTTTAGGAGACAGCACACGAATAGTCAGTTTGAGTTCGGGAAGGGGCAGCGAAGAGACCACCAAGGTTCCTTTATTGTATGGGTAACCCTGTTTAAGCTCAGAATGCACCTCGTCCAAACTACCCACTAATCCAAGCGTTTCAATTGGCGCATCAAGATATTGTTGGCTTGCCCAAACTTGCTTTTTCTCTTTTTTTGTCAGTGGTTGTAAGCTTTTGAGTAGCCATTCACTTCGGCTACTCATGAAAACAATTCCGTATGGGTCGCTGGCGACAAAAACACTGTTAGGTTGCTGCCAGTTGTCCTCTATCTTACTTAGGTCCATCTTCACCACGACGACACCAAGTACACCGCCAGCGTATACGATGGGATAAGAATAGTAGTAGCCACGTTTACCAGATGTTGAGCCCAGTGCGTAGTATTGGCTTCTTTTGCCTACAATGGCTTGTTTGAAATAAGGGCGAAATGCAAAATTTCGCCCGATAAAGGAGCGCTCTTTACGCCAGTTGCTGGCTGCGATCGTTGTACCCCATTGATCGATTAAGTACGTATCCGCTGCTTCAATCACGCCATTAACGGATTCTAAATACCGATTAGTGATTTCCAGTTGCGCACTGTTGTTGGGGTGCTGAAGCGCTTGATAAAGAGGATCATCTTTAGCTAGAAGATTTGGGATATGGGCGTACTTATCGAGTTTATTTTTTATATGGCCAGAAAACTGCTCCAGCTGTGATTGGTGTTTATCAAGTAGAGATTGATAACTGGTCTGCCAAACCCAATGGCCACCGATAATTGCGCACAGGAAATAGAAAGCAAAAAATGTCAGCAGAATCCGTTTTTTTTGCGACATCCTTACACTCCTTACAACTTCCTTTGGTCACGTAAGAAAATGTTAATAGTTTGTAGGAAGGATTAGGGATTTAGTTTTCAACTCTGTGGAGTAAAACAAGAGCAAGATCTCTTTTTAGGCTTTTCGATAAAAAAACCGGTCGATTCTCTTGAAAAAGTCGCTATTGTCCCCATTCTAGATATGCTGGCGATGCTTAGACGGTGTCTGAATCGCATTTTTGAAGAAAAAGTGGGTCAGCATTCGAGAATTTAGCGCAGACAATGTCCACATAGTGGCTATTGGCTCGACAGGGTTGCGACAGATCGCTAGAATGTCGCGTCTAAAAATTCTGTCCTGAGGCTAATAGGAGATACCTTTGGTTATTTTATCGAAGATATCACTGATTAGTCCGGTACTGACAACCAGTATCGATACTCGATTTTAAATTAGGTGTTCGGACAGAACACTACACAAGGATGAAGCGTAAGCTCCTCTGAGTTTCGCTCATACGCTCGGAAAACCGAGCCACTTTAGAGGTTTATATATAATGCAAGTTACTGTTGAAACGCTAGAGGGCCTAGAGCGCCGTCTAAACATTACTGTTCCAGCTGCAAACATCGAAGACGCTGTAACAGCTGAACTACGCAACATCGCTAAAAACCGTCGTTTCGATGGTTTCCGTAAGGGTAAAGTGCCTCTAAAAATGGTTGCTAAGATGTACGGCAAAGCAGTACGTCAAGACGTTCTTGGTGAAGTAATGCAACGCCACTTCATCGAAGCTATCGTTAAAGAGAAAATCAACCCAGCTGGCGCTCCAACTTTCGCTCCTGTAGAGAACAAAGAAGGTTCAGACCTAGTTTTCACTGCAACTTTTGAAGTTTACCCAGAAGTTGAGCTTAAAGGCCTAGAGAGCATCACTGTTGAAAAACCACTAACAGAAGTTAAAGATGCAGACGTAGAAGAGATGATCGATACTCTACGTAAGCAACAAGCAACTTGGGTTGAAGTTGAAGAAGCAGCAGAAGATGGCAAACGCGTAAGCATCGACTTCGTTGGTTCTATCGACGGTGAAGAGTTCGAAGGCGGTAAAGCTGAGAACTTCCCTCTAGAAATGGGTGCTGGTCGCATGATCCCTGGTTTCGAAGACGGTATCGCAGGTAAAACTGCTGGTATGGAATTCGACATCGACGTGACTTTCCCAGAAGATTACCACGCTGAAAACCTAAAAGGTAAAGCAGCTAAGTTCGCAATCAAAGTGAACAAAGTTGAAGCTCGTGAACTTCCAGAACTAAACGACGAGTTCGTTGCTAAGTTCGGTGTTGTTGAAGGTGGTGTTGAAGCACTTAAAGCTGAAGTTCGTAAGAACATGGAACGCGAACTTAAGCAAGCTGTTAAGAACCGCATCAAAGAGCAAGCGATTGACGGTCTAGTTGAGCAAAACGACATCAACGTACCATCAGCGCTTATCGAGCAAGAAATCCAAGTTCTACGTCAACAAGCTGCACAACGCTTCGGTGGTAACCCAGAAGCTGCTGCTCAGCTTCCACGTGAACTGTTCGAAGAACAAGCTAAACGTCGCGTAGTTGTTGGTCTTCTACTAGGTGAAGTAATCAAATCTGAAGAGCTAAAAGCGGACGACGAGAAAGTTAAAGCTCTAATCGAAGAAATGGCTACTGCATACGAAGATCCATCAGAAGTTATTGCTTACTACGAGCAAAACGAAGAAATGATGAACAACATGCGCAACGTAGCTCTAGAAGAGCAAGCAATCGACGCGATCATCGCTAAAGCACAGGTTTCTGAGAAAGAAGTAGGCTTCAACGAGCTACTTAACCAACAACAACCTGCTGCTTAATAAGCAATATCTTGCGTAGAAGGTTGACTTAACGTTAACTATTCTGCTAACAATGGTCCGTATGATAGTCATCATCCGGGCCATTTATTTTAGGGACATAAGAATATGAGCTACCAAGAAAAAAATGCAATGTCGCCAATTATGGACGCGCTAGTACCAATGGTGGTTGAACAAACTTCCCGAGGCGAACGCTCTTACGACATCTACTCACGTCTGCTTAAAGAGCGCGTGATTTTTTTAACGGGTCAAGTGGAAGACCACATGGCAAACCTTGTCGTGGCTCAGCTACTTTTCCTAGAATCTGAAAATCCAGATAAAGATATTTTCTTATACATCAACTCTCCAGGCGGCAGCGTAACAGCAGGTATGTCTATTTACGATACCATGCAGTTCATTAAGCCAAATGTGAGCACAGTATGTATGGGTCAAGCATGTTCAATGGGTGCCTTCCTGCTTGCAGGTGGTGCGCCAGGTAAGCGTTATGTACTGCCTAACTCACGTGTAATGATCCACCAACCATTGGGTGGTTTCCAGGGTCAAGCTTCTGATATCCAAATCCATGCTCAGGAAATCCTGACGATTAAACAGAAGCTAAACAAGTTGTTAGCAGAACATACAGGCCAACCTCTTGAAGTCATTGAGCGCGATACTGATCGTGATAACTTCATGTCATCAGAGCAGGCTGTGGAATACGGTATCGTGGATGCAGTGTTAAGCCACCGTGGCGAGTAATTAGCCAGCGCATTTTGGCAAAAATTGATATACACTCATTCATGAAGAGTAAAGGCTAAGAGGTTAGCGAATGACAGATAAAAGCAAAGAAAGTGGCAGCGGTAAATTGCTGTACTGTTCTTTCTGCGGCAAAAGTCAGCACGAAGTTCGCAAGCTAATCGCAGGTCCGTCAGTGTACATTTGCGACGAGTGTGTCGACTTATGTAACGATATTATTCGCGAAGAAATCAAGGATGTTCTCCCTAAGAAAGAATCTGAAGCGTTACCAACGCCAAAACAGATCCGTGAACACCTTGATGACTATGTGATCGGGCAAGATTACGCGAAAAAAGTGCTCGCAGTTGCGGTATATAACCACTACAAGCGTTTACGCAATGGTGATACAACGAGCGAAGGTGTGGAGCTTGGTAAGAGTAACATCCTTCTAATTGGTCCTACAGGTAGCGGTAAAACACTACTTGCGGAGACATTAGCTCGATTCTTGGATGTGCCATTTACAATGGCAGACGCGACGACACTAACCGAAGCCGGTTACGTAGGTGAAGACGTTGAAAACATCATCCAAAAGCTTCTGCAAAAATGTGATTACGATGTAGCTAAAGCAGAACGCGGCATCGTTTACATTGATGAAATTGATAAGATTTCACGCAAAGCTGAAAACCCATCTATTACGCGTGACGTATCTGGTGAAGGTGTTCAGCAGGCGCTACTAAAACTTATCGAAGGTACGGTTGCATCGGTTCCACCTCAAGGTGGTCGTAAGCATCCTCAGCAAGAATTCCTACAAGTGGACACATCTAAGATCCTGTTCATCTGTGGTGGTGCTTTTGCTGGCTTAGACAAAGTGATTGAGCAGCGTGTTGCAACAGGTACAGGTATTGGCTTTGGTGCTGAAGTTCGTTCGAAGAATGAATCGAAGACGGTAGGTGAGCTATTTACTCAAGTTGAACCTGAAGACTTAGTGAAGTACGGCCTCATTCCAGAATTCATTGGTCGTCTACCTGTAACAACAACACTGACTGAGCTTGATGAAGAAGCGTTGATTCAGATCCTATGTGAACCGAAGAACGCACTGACCAAGCAATATGCAGCATTGTTTGAGCTAGAAAACGCTGAACTTGAATTCCGTGAAGATGCGCTGCGCGCTATCGCGAAAAAAGCAATGGAGCGTAAAACAGGTGCTCGTGGCTTACGCTCGATTCTTGAAGGCGTGCTACTTGAAACCATGTACGAATTACCATCTGCAACAGACGTTAGTAAAGTCGTGATTGATGAGTCCGTCATTAATGGCGAGTCAGAGCCACTGCTTATTTACAGTAACGCAGACAATCAGGCAGCTGGAGCAGAGTAAATTCAGCCATAATGAAAAAGGAGGTAAGTAATTACCTCCTTTTTTTATTTCTCTTATTGAATCCAAACAATTAGCCCCCATATACTGCCTTAAGTAATACGTTAAACGTGAAAGCGGAAGAGAGAATTATATGAACTTGGAACGTTCCGAGCGTATCGAGATCCCGGTACTACCTCTACGTGACGTAGTGGTCTACCCACACATGGTTATTCCATTGTTTGTTGGTCGTGAGAAATCGATTAGCTGTCTAGAAACGGCGATGGAAACCAACAAACAAGTTCTTCTTGTGGCACAAAAGCAAGCGGATACTGACGAGCCTACGGTTGACGACCTATTTGACGTAGGTACGGTAGCCACCATTCTCCAGCTCTTGAAGCTTCCGGATGGCACAGTAAAAGTATTGGTCGAAGGCCAGCAGCGAGCAAAAATCAATCACTTTAAAGAGAGTGACTTCTTCCTAGCGGAAGCTGAATTTGTTGTTACGCCAGAATTGGATGAGCGTGAGCAAGAAGTGATTGTTCGCAGCGCGATTAATCAGTTTGAAGGGTTCATTAAGCTAAACAAGAAGATTCCACCAGAAGTGCTAACGTCACTTAATGGTATCGACGAAGCCGCACGCTTAGCGGATACCATTGCGGCTCATATGCCGTTGAAGTTGGTGGATAAGCAGCAAGTGCTTGAAATTGTTGACGTCACTGAGCGTCTGGAATTCCTGATGGGCCAGATGGAATCAGAGATCGACTTGCTGCAAGTTGAAAAACGAATTCGTGGTCGCGTTAAAAAGCAAATGGAAAAATCTCAGCGTGAGTACTATCTGAATGAGCAAATGAAAGCGATTCAGAAAGAACTTGGTGAGATGGAAGACGCACCAGACGAGTTCGAAACGCTACAGAAGAAGATTGACGAATCAAAAATGCCTCAAGAGGCACGTGAAAAGACAGAGCAAGAGCTGCAAAAGCTTAAGATGATGTCTCCAATGTCTGCTGAAGCAACAGTGGTTCGTAGCTACATCGATTGGATGGTCAGCGTTCCTTGGGCTAAGCGCTCAAAAGTTAAGAAAAACTTAGCGAAAGCAGAAGAGGTTCTTAATGAAGATCACTACGGTCTAGAACGCGTCAAAGAACGTATCCTTGAATACCTGGCGGTTCAAAACCGTATCAACAAGCTAAAAGGTCCTATCCTTTGTCTTGTTGGTCCTCCTGGTGTCGGTAAAACATCTCTTGGTCGTTCAATTGCTTCAGCTACAGGCCGTAAGTATGTTCGTATGGCGTTGGGTGGTGTGCGTGATGAAGCGGAAATTCGTGGTCACCGTCGTACTTATATCGGCTCATTACCAGGCAAATTGATCCAGAAGATGTCGAAGGTTGGTGTGAAGAACCCGCTGTTCTTATTGGACGAAATCGACAAAATGTCTTCAGATATGCGTGGTGATCCGGCATCGGCTCTACTCGAAGTCCTTGATCCTGAACAGAATAACTCGTTCAACGATCACTACCTAGAAGTGGATTACGATCTCTCTGACGTTATGTTTGTTGCGACATCGAACTCGATGAACATCCCGGGTCCATTATTAGACCGTATGGAAGTTATTCGTTTATCTGGTTACACCGAAGACGAGAAGCTGAACATTGCAAAACGTCACCTTGTTGATAAACAAGTGAAGCGCAATGGCTTGAAAGCGGATGAGATCGTCATTGAAGATTCTGCAATTATTGGCATCATTCGTTACTATACGCGTGAAGCGGGTGTCCGTAACTTAGAGCGTGAGATTTCTAAGATCTGCCGTAAAGCAGTGAAGAACATCTTGTTGGATAAGGACATCAAGTCAGTAACGGTAACGATGGACAACCTAAAAGAGTACTTAGGTGTTCAACGTTTCGATTACGGTAAAGCGGATGAAAGTAACCGAATTGGTCAAGTAACTGGCCTAGCTTGGACAGAAGTGGGTGGCGATCTATTAACGATTGAAACTCAATCAATGCCAGGTAAAGGTAAGCTGACACAAACGGGTTCTCTTGGTGATGTGATGCAAGAGTCTATCCAAGCAGCAATGACAGTGGTTCGCTCTCGTGCAGAAAAGCTAGGTATCAATACTGACTTCTACGAGAAGAAAGATATTCACGTACACGTACCGGAAGGCGCGACACCAAAAGATGGCCCAAGTGCGGGTACAGCAATGTGTACGGCATTGGTTTCTTCTCTGACAGGCAACCCTGTGAAAGCAGAAGTAGCGATGACGGGTGAAATCACACTGCGTGGTGAGGTTCTACCTATCGGCGGCCTAAAAGAGAAGTTACTTGCGGCACACCGTGGTGGCATTAAGACAGTGCTAATTCCAAAAGATAACGAGCGTGATTTGGAAGAGATTCCTGATAATGTTATCGCTGATCTGGAAGTTATCCCTGTACAGTGGATTGATGAAGTACTGAAAGTCGCACTAGAGCGAGACCCGACGGGCGTTGAGTTTGAGTCTCAAAAATAGTGATGTGTAGCAAAAATAAGTAAAAGTTTACGCTGATAAGCCCAAAAAGGCTTGTCAGCGTTTTTTTTGGGCGCTAAGTTAGTTTCGATAGCTGCCAGCCCTTGATGAATAAGGGGTGGAGCATATTTTCTTAACAATGGAACGAAAGTCATCACAAAAATAATCACAGATGACACAAAGGGGAAATTACAGTGAATAAAACTCAGTTAGTAGAACAAATCGCAGAAAATGCAGATATTTCTAAAGCGTCAGCGGGTCGAGCTCTAGATGCATTCATCGAAGCAGTAAGCGGAACTCTTCAATCTGGTGATCAAGTCGCTCTAGTTGGCTTTGGTACATTCAGCGTTCGTACTCGTGCTGCACGTACTGGTCGTAACCCAAAAACTGGTGAAGAAATCCAAATCGCAGAAGCAAAAGTACCAGCTTTCAAAGCTGGTAAAGCACTGAAAGACGCTTGTAATTAATCACGGCGTTATTTCTGTAACCGGCCATTTGCTTAACTTTTGCTCAAACAATAAGTTTCGAACAAAAATTTACAAACTTCGAGCCGAACTTTCTTAAATTATGCGCATCATACTGATGCGCATTTCTTTTTCTGATATTATTGCGCCATTATTTCTATTAGATAGAAGCAGTAGGCTTCAATTGTGGAGAGCAGTTAAATTATGATGGATCGACTACGCGAAGGCGTGAATAGCATCGCGGTCAAAATTATCCTTGGACTTATCATCCTGTCTTTCGTATTTGCAGGTGTAGGTAGCTACATCGTTGGTGGTAGCAACAACTCTGCAGCGAAAGTCGGTAACACTGAGATTCCTCGTGGTGAGTTCGAGATGGCATACCAAAATGAGCGTAACCGTATGCAAGCTCAGTTGGGTGACTACTTCTCTCAAATGCTGGCTGACCCTGCATATGTTGAATCTTTCCGCAAATCCGTTTTAGATCGAATGATCAATGACGTGTTGCTTGACCAACAAGCTGAAGCTTTGGGTCTGCGAATCAGCGACACTCAAGTGCGTAGCATGATTCTAGACATGCCTCAGTTCCAATCTAATGGTCAGTTTGATCAAGAGATCTATCAAGCTTCTTTGCGTCGTGCAGGCTTTTCGCCAGACTCTTTTGCTGAGTACATGCGTCGTGAATTGGTTCGTGAGCAACTGCTGAATGCGCTACAAAACAGTGAATTTATTCTGCCGGGTGAAGTACAAGCAGAAGGCAAGCTGTTCACTCAAACTCGTGATATTCGCACGATTCAGATCGACTTAGCGGAGTTTGCGAAAAATATTGAATTGACCGACGAAGAAATTCAAGAGTACTACAAAGCAAACCCAGACAACTTTACACGTCCAGAGCAGGTTAAAGTCTCTTACATCGAACTGTCAGCTGAAGCGCTAAAGGAACAAGTTAATGTTTCTGATGCTGAGGTGAAAAAGTACTACGACGAGCACTTAAACAAATACTCTTCAGAAGAGCAACGCCGTGTCGCTCACATTCTTGTAGAAGGGGACGATGAAGCAAAAGCGCAAGCTATCCTAGATGAGCTAAACGCGGGTGCAGACTTTGCGACGCTTGCTCAAGAGAAATCTGACGATTTTGGCAGCGCTGAAAACGGTGGTGACCTAGGTTGGATTGAGCGTGATGTGATGGACCCTGCTTTTGAAGAAGCGGCATTCGCACTGAAGAATCCTGGCGATACGTCGGGTCTAGTAAAGTCGGACTTTGGCTATCACATTATCAAGCTTGAAGAGCTAAAAGATTCTGTGGCGAAGCCATTTGAAGAAGTCGCTGCTGAAATCAAACAAGAGATGGTGGACCAACAAGCGATCGATCAATTCTACGAGTTGCAAAATGAGCTTGAGCGTGTAGCGTTTGAATACCCAGACTCATTGTATGATGCTTCTCAAGCGGTTAACCAAGAAGTGAAGACAACAGACTTTATTTCTCAGGTTGATGCACCTGAAGTGCTTCGTAGCCCTGCGGTAATGCAAGCTATCCTTAGTCCTGAAGTTAAAGAAGATGGCCTAAACTCTGAAGCTATCGAAGTTGCGCCTGAGCATATTATCGTTGTTCGTGTTGAAGATGCGCGTGACGAGACAGTTCTTCCACTAGAAGAAGTGAAAGATCAGGTTGTTGCAGAGCTATCTCGTGTTAAAGGTGAGCAAGAAGCGATGGAACTTGGAACACAAGTCGTTGCGGCATTGAAAGAAGGTAAGACGAACGTGCTTGCTGAAAACAATCTTGCCTTTGGTGAACAAGAGACAGTAGACCGTCGTTCTCCGTTAGCAACAACGGTATTCGCGATGGCAAAACCAGTCGATGGTAAACCAGTATACGGTCAGTCTAAAGATCTTGAAGGTAACATCATTATCATCGAGCTTGATGCTGTAAATGCAGAGCTAGATAGTGAGTTAGAAGATCAAGTTGCGATGCAAATGCAGCGTGCATCTTCTCAGCAAGATTTATCATCTGTACTAGCCGTACTGCGTGCAAATACTGACATTGAGTACTTTGTTGTGAGCAACTAAGCACAATTAGTGTAATTTGTATGTTGAATAAAACGGACCGCATAAGCGGTCCGTTTTATTTTTGTCTTTATGAACTTCAATCATCAATAGGCATTACTTAAATTAGTGCGCGTTTAAGTGATAGCGGCCGTTGTGAATTCCGGGTCATCTCAGTTTGTTAAATGCATAACCATATTGCTTTCCATTGCAAACTTGATAGTGACTCGCTCTCGACGACTGTTTTCAGCCTACTATTTTGGAGATTGTATGTTCAATATGAAATGGATTTTGACATTGTGCTTATTTGTTTTTGCACCTTTTAGCATGGCTGCGGATTCAGCCACTGACAAATATGAAGGAATTGAAATTACTGTAAATATCAACACGGCCACTGCTGAAGAAATTGCGACCATGTTGAAAGGTATAGGTGAGAAGAAAGCGCAGAGTATAGTGGACTACCGCGAGGAACATGGCCCTTTTAAAACGGCAGCAGATTTGAAGAGCGTAAAAGGCATAGGTGAAGCGACAGTTAAGAAAAACGAAGACCGCATTTTACTGTAGCTTGATGTATTGCAGATATTGAGTCTGAATTCAGAACAATATCTGTTTCCCTATTACTGCTTTCCCGAACCAGCCCCTCTTTCGTGGTTCGGGATTTTTTATCCGAATAAACGACGGCGAAGGCCTTTTTCCAGTAAAGCCATTACTAACCCACCGAGTGCGCCAAACATATGAGCATCAATAGCAACGTTTGCACCGATAAGCTCAGCAGTACTGCTGGATGGGCCATAGACCTGCTCCCATGCTACTTTGGCGATTAGCCCTCCGACTAACAACACACTGCTTCTTCTGCTTTCAAAGACTTCTCTGAGCGCCCAAAATCCAAACAATCCGTGTAATACGCCGGATAAACCCACGTACACCGACATGTTGGTAAACAAATTCAGCGCACCAACACATGCACATAAGATTGAAAAAACGATAAGGAAGTTACGAGTGCTTGGGCGAAAAATAAAAGTAATGATCCACAATCCGGCGAGGTTCATTCCTAAGTGCGCAAAGTTGGTATGTGTGAGATTTCCTGTTACGATTCGCCACCATTCACCATGGCGTATATTGTAGCTGTGCCACTCGGTTAGGCTTGCCATTGGTTCAAATTGAAGTATCAAACAGATCACGCTGATAATACTCAGCAAGGTATAAAGGTTCACTCTATGTCTCGTTATTGTTCTCGTTGTGGAAAATCGCAAAAAGCGTGTATTTGCCAATGGATTGTACCGCTGGCAAGCGAGGTAGAACTTATCATTCTTCAGCACACGAGTGAAGAACATCGTCCGCTTGGTACGGCACGGATTCTCAATTTGAGTTTAGATAACTGTATTTGTTTGATAGGAGAGGACTTTTCTTGTGATGATGCCTTAAATCACTTATTAGCGGATGAGTCATATCAACATTTTGTTCTTTACCCATCAGAAGAGTCACGATGCATTTCTGAAATCACTCAAGCGAGTCATAGTGTATCTAAGAAAATACGTTTGATTTTGCTCGATGGTACGTGGAAAAAAGCGTACAAAATGTGGCAACTCTCAAGCAACTTACATCCACTCCCAACCGTGCAGTTGCCTAAGCAACTACAAGGGCACTACACCATTCGTAAGGCGCCCTCTGAGAATAGCTTATCGACAGTCGAGGCTGGTTATCATTCGCTTCGCTTGCTTGAACCCGAGCGCGACTTTACACCGCTTATGCATGCCTTTGAAAATATGATCGAATTCCAAATCGCCCAGATGCCTCCGGGCGTTTTTGAAAAGAATTACTTGAAAGGTTGAGTGTTACTAAAGAACGATGGAAGAGAAAAGTTGGCGGTGTAGCTTTTGCGCGTGACCATCGGTCATTGCAGAAATATAATCGGCGATGACCCTCATCTTATTGCTCTCGCTCTTCGCCTGACACCACAGATCTTTTGTATGAACGGGTAGTAATCGCTCTGGGTCTGCTGTTAACGCTTCAAAAATATCCATAATAATTTGCTGACCCTTATACTCAACGATCTGGACCTGCGGGACTTGGATAACGAAGGTGCTGACAAAGTGCTTGAGTACGTCAAGTGCACGTGCCATCTGTGGTTCTAAACACGCATTCCAAGACAGTAACGGGTTATTAAACGGCTCATCCACCGTTTTGATTGAAATGCTGGTCAGTAGCGCGTTAACCATACCACCGATAGCATCTTTCCGCTCATGGTGCTTACCGCTAAATAGCATCTGTCCGATGGAATCGATATGAGCTTCAAACCACGGGTCGCCACAGTCCGCTAATTGACTTGCTGCGCCTTCTTGCCATTGCTGACGTGTCACCATACCAAGTACGATTGCATCTTCTAAATCATGAACACCGTAGGCGATATCATCTGCTAGCTCCATGATTGAGCAATCGAGTGATTTAAAACGCGTTTTACTGTGCTCAAACTCCGATTCTGGCGTTGAACGCATCAGACTAAGCAATGCCTTGTCGTTGTCAGAAAGGGGTGCAATTACCCAATCAAATAAGTCTTTATCACAATCATAAATGCCTTTAGCTGGGCTCCAATCTTTTGCTTTTAGTTTACGTTGATGCTCGGCTGGTTGAGGCAACTTGACGGAGCGTGTTTGACTAATGAGGGCAGGGTACTTAATCAAACCAAGCAGTGTGCGGCGTGATAAATTCATTCCGAAATGCTCAGTATAAGGCTCTAACTTAGTGACGATACGAAAGGTTTGGGCATTCCCCTCGAAGCCGCCATGTTCGCGCATTACGTAGTTTAGAGCGACTTCTCCCCCATGACCGTATGGAGGATGCCCGATGTCGTGAGCCAAACATAATGAATCAATTAAGCTGTCTGATGGTAATAGATCACGGAACTCTGGCTGTTTTTTCTTTAACTGGGCGACGATACCGGTCCCTAGTTGCGACGCTTCTAAGGAGTGTGTTAACCGACTGCGGTGAAAGTCTTCCAAGCTATTGCCGTGTACTTGGGTTTTTGCTTGTAGGCGTCGAAATGCAGCCGAGTGAAGAATGCGCGCTCGGTCTCGTTGGTACGGGCTCCGATGGTCGTCTCGACGGATTTTATGCTCATCATCATGGCGCTCTTGCCATTGCGGGTGTAATTCAAACGACACGATTATCTCCGTAAGCTAACTGATTTCATCTAACGATAATTCGAAACTTGGGGCAAAGGTATTGAGAAAGTAAGCCATTTCAGGCGTTCTGCGTTCTTGCAAAGTGACGTCTAAGCGTTTTTTTGCCAGAGCGAACTCATGGTTGCCGGCGCTTAGTTCTTCAAGACATTTTAAATAGGCACAGATGGAATCGGCTTGCTTAACGATTTTTGCGTCCTCTTCGTGTGCAGAGTGAGAAAGAAGATAGGGGGCAAAATCATCGTGGAACTCTTCCGGTAACATTGAGAGTAATTTTTGTTCCGCTGCCGATTCTATCTTCTTATATTCTTTGGCAATTTCAGGGTTGTAATACTTCACTGGAGTTGGAAGATCACCCGTTAATACTTCACTGGAATCATGGTACATGGCAAGAATAGCGATGCGTTCTGGATTAAGGTTGCCGCCGAACTTTTTGTTTTTAATTAGGGCAAGGGCATGAGCGACAAAAGCAACTTGTAAGCTATGCTCTGAAACGTTTTCTGGTGAGACGGACCGCATTAAAGGCCAGCGTTGGATCAGCTTCATTCGAGCCAGGTGGGCGAAAAAATGGCTTTCTTTCATGGCTTTCTCCGTTTCTGGTGTAAAAAAGGAACTCACTAGGAGTTCCTCTAAGCATATGAGAGATCAGCACTAATTACTACCAGTGATTCATTACTGGCTGTAGGTTGATAGGAATCTTTCAAAACGTCCAATAGCGATTTCTAGATCTTCAACGTGCGGTAGTGTCACGATGCGGAAGTGGTCTGGTTTTGGCCAGTTAAAACCGGAACCTTGCACCAGTAAGACCTTCTCTTGTTTTAAGAAATCTAAAACCATCTGCTGATCGTTCTTGATGTTGTACATTTTAGTGTCGATTTTCGGGAAGAGGTACATCGCACCCTTAGGTTTGACACAAGAAACACCAGGAATCTGATTGATCAGTTCATACGCTCGGTTGCGCTGCTCTAATAAGCGTCCGCCTGGTAAAATCAGTTCATTGATACTCTGGTATCCACCTAACGCGGTTTGAATGGCATGTTGCATTGGTACGTTTGCACATAAACGCATCGATGAAAGCAGCTCCAAGCCATTCACGTACCCTTGAGCCAGATGTTTAGGCCCCGTTAGGAACATCCAGCCACCACGGAAACCACAAACACGGTAGGCTTTTGAAAGGCCATTGAATGTCATGACTAGCACGTCTTCAGTGAGTGTGGCGACTGAGGTATGTGTTGCACCGTCGTACAACACTTTGTCGTAGATCTCATCTGCGAAAATGATCAGTTTGTGCTTGCGTGCTATCTCAATCACTTCAAGTAGGAAGTCACGGCTGTATACCGCACCTGTCGGGTTGTTCGGGTTGATCAGAACAATGCCACGTGTCTTTGGTGTGATTTTCTTTTTGATGTCTTCAAGGTCTGGGTACCAGTCAGCTTCTTCATCACATAGATAATGAACCGGCTTACCACCAGATAGTGCAACTGAAGCTGTCCATAACGGATAGTCTGGTGCTGGGATCAGCATTTCGTCGCCATTGTTTAATAGCGCTTGCATGGCCATTACGATCAACTCAGACACGCCGTTACCTACATACACATCTTCGACATCTAGCGAGCGTATACCTTTACGCTGATAGTGTTGGACCACAGCTTTACGAGCAGAGTAAATGCCTTTGGAATCACAATAGCCTTGAGAAGTCGGCAGATTACGAATCACGTCGACTAAAATCTCATCAGGGGCGTCAAAACCAAATGGGGCAGGGTTACCAATGTTTAGCTTTAGGATTTTATGCCCTTCTTCCTCCATGCGCTTAGCATGTTTGAGTACAGGGCCCCTAATGTCGTAGCAGACATTGTCGAGTTTTGACGACATCCCGATATTTTGCATTGTTTAATTCCTAAAAATTCGTTAATTTCTTTATTAAAGTACAATAATTTGTTTTTTATTAGAATATATATCTGTAAATAATCTGTCTGCTGGTTAAGTTTTGCTCGCTTGCTATCACAGGATTTCGCAAAAGATCGCATACGACCTTGATTTGCTTTGGGTCTAAACTTAGAGTAGCCGTCAGTTACCATTTATCCTCACATACAACGAGGTTGATTTGTCACAGTTCCATCAAGCCGTAAAGAGAATTATCGAGCGAGTTCAGCAATCGGAAGGCAATCAAACACGTCTGGTCGAGCCCCTTAGCGAGAAACCTAATTTCTCATTTATTGATTGGCTTGATGCACAACCACTTTTCCCTAAGTTTTATTGGCAGTCCCGCGATACACGTGAAGAGGTCGTTGCACTAGGGCAATTGCACGCTTTTGTTGAGCCAGGTCCTGCTTATACCATTCTAGGTGAAGGGCAAAGAGTCTGGGGCGGGCGCTCTTTTGATGGACAGCATGAGAAGAATCGTCGCTGTATGCCTTCTTTTTTCTTTTTGCCTCAAATTGAGTTAATTCGTTTTGACCAACAGTGGTCTCTCGCAGTTAATATTTCAGAAGACAAAGCGCGAACTCTAGCTGGGTTGAATAAACTGGTTTGTGAGGTCGCGGCCTTAGCTCCAATTTCGTCTCACATCCGCTCTATTGTTCACACGCCAAGTCAGCCTCAATGGAATGAGTTAGTTCATAAGGTTCTGACTGGTATAGAGAATGATGATTTTAAGAAAGTGGTTTTAGCGCGTCGCTCTACCGTGCAGCTTGATAACACATTAAGTGCTGCACAGCTACTTAAAGCAAGTTACTTAAATAACCATCATAGCTTCCATTTCATGCTGAGCTTAGACAGTAAGCACAGTTTTATGGGGTCTACGCCAGAACGTTTGTATTCTCGCGTAGGGCATGAGCTACATACCGAAGCGTTAGCAGGTACGATTGGTCGGGGAGACAATGCCACTCAAGATATGGAGTTGGCGAATTGGTTATCCCAAGACCAAAAGAACCTCAACGAAAACCAGTATGTGGTGGACGACATCATTGATCGTCTATTACCGCATTCTGAAATGGTTGAAGTGGAAGCTGAACCGAGTTTGGTCAGACTACGAAAAGTGCAGCACCTTAAGCGAAATATTCACGCTAGTCTAAGAGCGGGGATAAATGGTGTTCAGTTGTTATCGGCGCTTCAGCCAACAGCGGCGGTTGCTGGCTTACCCCGACAAGAGTCCATGCAGTTTATTCTTGATAATGAGCCCTTTGCACGCGGCTGGTATGCAGGCTCTATGGGTTACATTAGCCATGAACGAGCAGAGTTTTGTGTCGCAATCAGAAGCGCGCTTGTGCTCGGTGATCAAGTACAACTGTTTGCGGGCGCAGGGATTGTGCCTGGTTCTGTGGCAGAACATGAGTGGGCAGAACTTGATAAGAAAATGTCGACGTTACTTACGCTGATTTCTGATCATCCGCCATTGGGAGTCGCATCATGAGTCATGACCAAGCGGTGCTCAATCGAGTTTGGTCAGAAACCATATTGATTGAGCTTCAGCGATTTGGCGTTAAGCATGTTTGTATCGCTCCCGGATCTCGTTCTACTCCTTTAACTTTAGAAGCGGCAGAACAGTCCGACTTTTCCATTCATACTCATTTTGATGAGCGTGGACTGGGCTTTATGGCTCTTGGTTTAGCGAAAGCTACTCAGGAGCCAGTGGCAATTATCGTTACCTCTGGTACGGCAGTGGCGAACCTATTACCGTCGGTTGCCGAAGCCAAACTTACTGGTGAAAAACTGGTGCTGCTGACAGCAGATCGTCCAGTAGAACTTGTCGGCTGTGGTGCAAACCAAGCGATAAATCAATTGGGTATTTTTTCACATCATGTTTCGGCCAGTTTGAATTTACCAAGCCCAAATTTAGCAACGTCGCTTAACTGGTTGCTGACCTCTGTTGACGAAGTGATGTTTACTCAGCAATTGCAGGGTAGTGCTGTTCATATTAATTGTGCATTTCCAGAGCCTTTGTATTCCAACGGCGCAAAAGCGGATTATCAAACCTACTTAGATTCGGTCGCCGGATGGCGAAAAGGAAGCGGCACTTATACTCAGCGTTTTAGCCATTTGTCACAGGCGAACATCCCGCCTTTTTCGGACAAAAAAGGCTTGGTTGTGATTGGCAGCTTACCGCTTGAACAAGCGCGTTCGGCGCAGGCATTTGCACAAAAGATGGGATGGCCAGTACTTGCAGACCCGCAAAGTGGCCTCAGTTCGGATTGGGCGTATTACGATGTATGGCTTCAACTTCCCGAGTTTGCAAACGAGCTTGAATCTTGTGAACTTATTATCCAATTTGGTAGCCGAATCATCTCCAAACGTTTGAACCAATGGATTGATAAACAAGTATCGAAAAATCAACAAAGTAAAGACGTTCAATACTGGTATATCTCGCCGCGTATGGACCGTAATAACCAAAATCATCTGGCGCAAATGCACTGGGTTGAGCTTCCTCAAACTTGGGTTTCTCGCATTAGCTTTGAGAAGCCAATATTTGCTGGGTGGGCTGATAGGTTAGCGAATGGAGTTAAGCGAGTTCATCAACGTATCGAAGAAGCTTTCCTATCTGGTTCAGCGTCTGCCATTGACGAAATTGCGTTGGCAGCAGACATCAACGAGCGCACTAAAAACGCTGATGTCTTTTTGGGTAACAGTTTGTTTGTTCGACTTGTCGATATGTACGGCAAACTTGATGATGTAGAAGTGTTCACTAACCGAGGCGCGTCAGGGATTGACGGTTTGTTTGCTGCAGCATCAGGCGTGCAACGGGCAAGAGGTAATCCGTTACTGATGTATATCGGTGACACAGCAGCACTTTATGATCTCAATTCTCTGGCGCTATTTTCTCACAATAAACTGCCGGCGGTACTTGTTGTTACCAATAATGACGGCGGTGCGATTTTTGATATGTTGCCAGTACCACCAGAGCGCAGGACGACATATTATCAAATGCCTCATGGTTATCAGTTTGAACACGCGGCAAAGCAGTTTGGTTTGGCGTATTTGCATGTTTCTACACTGGAGCAATTCCAATCATCTGTAAAAGAGCATTTATGTCACGGCCAAGGAACGTTGCTGGTCGAGGTTCAAACCCCATCTAACCAAGCTGCTGAGACACTCAAGGCATTTAATAAGAGTCTGAATGCTTTACTTTGAACGTTTCCCTGTATTAGAAAAGCACCAAAGTATTACTTTGCCTACTCTGGTGTTTTTGCATGGTTTGCTTGGTAGCGGTGAAGATTGGCAATCGTGTATCAACGCGTTACCCGAGTATGAACGTGTTACGGTTGACCTCCCTGGTCATGGGCATAGCCAATCTATTTCTTGCAGCGATCTGAATGATTGCTGCAAACTTCTTGGTTCCACACTATCTTTATTATTTCCCTCACAACAACCACTTATTTTGATTGGTTACTCTATGGGCGGCCGCATTGCGATGCATGGTATTGCCCATCAATGCTTTCCAGATCTCAATATTGCGGGCGCGATTGTTGAAGGGGGAAACTTCGGGCTTCAAACTGAGTCAGAGAAACAGGTGAGATTAGAGAATGATGCTCGCTGGGCAATGCGTTTCAAAACTGAACCACTTGAACGTGTTTTGAACGATTGGTACCAACAAGCGGTGTTTTCTTCACTAAACCATGAGCAAAGACAAACATTCATTGCGAAGCGAAGTGATAATCTTGGCTCAGCGGTGGCGAATATGTTGATGGCGACATCGTTAGCCAAACAGGCATATTTGTTGCCCTCACTGCAAAAGCAGAATATACCAGTGTATTACTTGTGTGGTGAGAAAGACCAAAAATTTAGCCAACTGGCACAACGTAGCGGGTTGGCGTATCGACAAGTTGAAGGCGCTGGTCATAACGTCCATCAAGAGCAGCCCAAACAGTTTGCGATACATACCAAGCAAATAATTCAGTCTCACTTTGGTGAGAGTAACGAGAACAATGGGAATCACCATGGCTAAAACAGTAGGCATTTCTGAAGAAGAACTTTACGCTCCGGTTCAATGGAAAGATTGCGGCGAGAAATACGAGGACATTCATTACCATAAGTCTGAAGATGGTATCGCGAAAATCACTATTGCACGTCCTCAAGTGCGTAACGCGTTTCGTCCTCAAACGGTAAAAGAGATGATTGATGCGTTGGCAGATGCGCGTTACGACTCTGGTGTTGGCGTGATCATTCTAACAGGTCTAGGTGAAGACGCATTCTGTTCTGGCGGCGACCAGAAGATCCGCGGCGACTACGGCGGCTACAAAGACGACCAAGGTACGCACCACCTAAACGTATTGGACTTCCAACGTGATATTCGTACTTGTCCAAAACCAGTGATCGCATCTGTAGCGGGTTGGGCTGTGGGCGGTGGTCATGTTCTGCACATGATGTGTGACCTAACGATTGCAGCTGACAACGCTCAATTTGGTCAAACAGGCCCTAAAGTGGGTTCATTTGATGGTGGTTGGGGGGCATCTTACATGGCTCGCATCGTAGGCCAAAAGAAAGCTCGCGAAATTTGGTTCCTATGTCGTTTCTACAATGCTCAAGAAGCGGTAGACATGGGCCTAGTAAACACAGTTGTACCACTAGCGGATCTAGAGAAAGAAACCGTTCGTTGGTGTCGTGAAGTACTACAGCACAGCCCAATGGCATTGCGCTGCCTGAAAGCTGCATTAAACGCAGATTGTGATGGTCAAGCGGGTCTGCAAGAGTTAGCGGGTAACGCAACGATGATGTTCTACATGACAGATGAAGGCCAAGAAGGTCGTAATGCCTTTAACGAGAAGCGTCGCCCAGACTTCGATAAATTCCCTCGCAACCCATAATCCGTCTAAATGAGGAGCGTGTTAGCTCCTCTGTTCCTTTTTTCCTGAGCGCCTCGCCCTCTGGGAGGCTGGTGGGATTGCTCGTCAGAACGCTCAAATATACGGCATTACATAGGACTTGAATTATGCGTGAAGCGAAAATTTATCGTTATAGCTTGCCCATGGATAGTGGTGTCATCCTACGTGACAACAAGCTAACCGAACGTGTTGGTTATGTTGTTGCGCTTTCCGAAGATGGTAAAACAGGGCTCGGAGAAGTCGCTCCTCTTCCTGGTTTTAGCTTAGAGAGCGCCGAAGATGCGGGTGTTCAGCTACAAGAACAGGCGGAGCGTTGGGTTGCAGAGTTGGATGTGGATTATGCCAATATGTACCCGTCGGTTGCGTTTGGTTTATCGATGGCACAGCTTGAATTAGCTGGTGGCTTACCACAACAAGGTAAATACCAAACAGCGCCACTATGCACTGGCGACCCAGATGAGCTCATTCCAAAGCTGAACGAAATGGAAGGTGAGAAAGTCGCTAAGGTGAAAGTTGGACTTTATGAGCCAATTCGCGATGGCATGCTTGTGAACCTTTTTCTTGAATCAATCCCTCAATTAACGCTTCGACTTGATGCAAACCGCGCTTGGACACCAGAAAAAGCGCAGCAGTTTGCTAAATACATTACTCCGTCTTTGCGTCAGCGCATTACCTTTTTGGAAGAGCCGTGCCGCTCTCCTGGCGATAGTCTCTCTTTTGCGATTAATACTGGTATTGCTATCGCTTGGGATGAAACATTGCAAGATGCGGTTCGTCGTGAAGATTTCCGTCTTGAAGATCTAACTGGTGTGAAAACGATCATCATCAAACCCACACTCATTGGTTCAGTGGATTTTTGTATTACACTGATAAAGAAAGCGAAGTCACTAGGGATGAAAGCAGTGATTAGCTCGAGCATTGAATCCAGTCTCGGTTTAACTCAATTAGCGCGCTTTGCCCAATGGCAGCTGCCTGATGAAGTTCCAGGTTTGGATACGATTGGCTTATTCAAAGCTCAGCTAGAGCAGGGCTGGCCTAAGTGTGAACTTCCCGTTCTTCCTCTAAAAGACCAGGAGATTGTGTGGCATTCTGCGTAGACAATATTGCGAAGGCGCCATGGAAATATTGGGCTCAAACGAGCCCTTTTTCTATTGCACTCAAGACATCAACAGAAGTATTAAACTGGCAACAACTCTCGAAGCGTATTGACCAATACACTCACTATTTGAATGACTTGGGTGTAACTCGGGGGGATGTGCTGACTTTGGTTGGCAAGAACCAAGTAGAAACACTGTTGTTTTATCTTGCCTCCAAACAGTTAGGCGCGCTCGCTGCGCTGACCATGGAACAACCACTAGATAAGTTGCAGGGTAAGCTTGCTACACTTTACAGGCCTGATCAAACTCGGTTTATCTGGTTTTCTCAGGAGTGCGCTTCGACCTTTTCTGAACATGATATACAAAAACTCAAGGCAACATTGCTTTCACCGCCTGTAGTATCACAGCAAGAGAGTGATTCGTTGACTGAAGATAGCTATCATCATGACCGGCTCGCTTCAGTAGTATTTACTTCTGGCTCTACAGGGGAGCCTAAAGCTGTGGTTCATACACATCGACAGCATCTTGCGTCTGCAGAGGGCTTGTTGCAGGAGTTCATTTTCACTCAGCAAGATGCTTGGCTATTATCGCTTCCGCTGTATCACGTCTCTGGATTGGCGATTGTCTATCGTTGGCTATATGTCGGAGCAACACTAAAAGTCGGTTCAGGGAAACTTGTTGATGATGTTCAGGGCGTATCACACGCTTCTTTGGTTGCGACTCAGCTCAAACGGTTATTGGATGATGATGCACATTTGTCATTGACACATGTGCTACTGGGCGGCAGCCACGTTGATCACGAGTTGGCACTACGAGCAACAGGGCAAGGCATTGAGACATGGTTAGGTTATGGGATGACGGAGGCGGCCTCTACCGTTACCGCAAAGAGAATTGACAGTACCAGTAATGCTGGGCATGTATTGGAGCACCGTAAGATAAAATTAGTTGACCAACGCATTTTTGTTGGCGGTAAGACATTAGCGGCAGGGTATTTCCATCAAGGACATGTTACCCCATTTCTGGATGAGAAAGGCTGGTTTGACAGCAAGGATCTTGGCGAGTGGCAAGGTGATGAATTAAAGATAATCGGCCGTGCCGACAATCAGTTTATCTCTGGTGGTGAGAATATCCATTGTGAAGAGATTGAAGCCGCTTTGAACCAAATTGATGGTGTAGTGCAGAGTATAGTGGTTCCAGTCGAAGACGCGGAGTTTGGTCATAGACCAGTAGCTGTGATTCAGACCAATGGATTGCGCAGCAAGTCGGAGTATGACCAGCACTTGCAATCAAAGTTAGAGAAGTTTAAATGGCCAGTGGGATACCATGTAATGCCAGAAACTCTACTAGAAGGTGGGATCAAAATTTCACGTAAGGCCGTGAAAGAGTGGCTGTTGTCATCACTTCAGCATTAGTCAATTTTGCTATGTATTAGTCATAAAGAGAATTTCGTATCCTTATAACTCTGAATCATAATTATGCTTCTTCGTGGAGAGAAAATGCATAAGGTTCAGGATGGCAAAGCTAGTTTTAATTGCGGCAGTAGCACTACAAATTGGTATCGCGATAAGTAGTGAAGGGCTAGCCCGCTCTCTTGCAGAGCTAACGGCATTTTTGATCGCTATTGCGTTGGTCGTTATATACAAAAATAGCAAACGGGAAATGCCGTCCCCTCAACGCGATAAGCAGACCACCAATATCTAAAACAGTAACCAACTTAGAGAAGTGGTCGAAATTAACACCCACAGAGTCACACCAAACAACAGTGGCTTAGCTCCAGCAGACTTTAGTTTTGAAATTGAAATGCTACAACCTATCAAGAACAGACATACAACCAACGCTTGCTTTGCTCCAATGAAAATGCCGTGATAGACCATTTCAAATTGAGGAAATAAGTCGCTAAACGCGATAGCTGCACAATACCAAAAAATGAAATAAGGGATAGCTAGTTTTTTCTTTCCATTCTCTTTTTGGCCTCTTGAAAAGATGACGGCACTGATCAAAGCAACAGGAATGATCCATAAAGCGCGCGCGAGTTTCAATGTTGTTGCCGTCGTTAGTGCTTCTTCCCCATAGGCCGAGGCAGCCCCGACAACAGAAGATGTGTCATGAATGGAAATCGCAGCCCATGTGCCAAACGTGTGTTGATCTAGCCCTAAAGCATGTCCAATCACAGGAAACACAAAGAGTGCAATGGAGTTCAGGACAAATACCGTTGCCAGTGCTAATCCAATCTGCTCGTCTTTCGCTTTAATGGCCGGTGCCACAGCAGCAATTGCGCTACCACCACAAATTGCAGTACCTGATGAGATTAAGTAAGCGGTTACTCGCTCCAATTTAATTACCCTGGCAATGAGAGTGCCCATGATCAGTGTGCCTGTAATAGTGGCGATGATCAGGCCGATACCATCCGATGTGACTGCAAGTGCTTGCTCAAAGTTGATGCCAAAGCCTAAGCCAATAATCGAGTAAGACAGCAGCTTTTTAGTAAAAGAAGCGATGGGCAGCTCGGAAGGCACAAAACCAAAACTTGCGAGTAGAAAACCGATAACTAGAGCAATGGGAGAGGAGGCAAGAGGGGTTAGACAAAAAAGTAACGCCAATCCAAACAGGAGGTAGTTTCTATTCAAGGTTTTTATTCGCTGTTGTGAATGAAAGGGAGAGTATATCGCACTGGGTGTGGTCAGTTTGTCTTAATGATTTGAACACATGTTCAGTTATCCTAAACATGTGTTCAAGTGTATTTATCGCCAGTCGCCTCTAAGTTGATGCACTTTATCGAACATTGTTTTTGCCGTTGCTTCATTTGGTGGCACCGGTTGTCCTGCCTCAATTTCTAGCTTTGACCAAAATCGAGTCGGTAAGCCACAGCATGCGCGACCTTTTGCGCGGCTGAAATAGCTTCCCCATAAGCCTTTAAGTGCAACAGGTATGACGGGTACTGGGCTACGACGTAGAATGATATCAATACCGCGCATGAATTCATTCATTTCACCATCTGAAGTTAATCTTCCTTCAGGGAAAATACAGACGATATGACCTTCGCTTAGCGCAGCTTCCACATCGTTAAATGCACGTCTGATAGAGCTTCTGTTACTCGCTGAAATTGGAATTACCCCAGTTCGACGTAAAAAGCGCCTTAATGGAGGTAGGTTGGCGTAATCTTCCTCCATCACAAAACGAATCAACCTTGGGCATACGGCACTAAGTAGCAATGCATCCATGTAGCTTACATGATTACATACAATCAATGCCCCACCATGCTCGGGTAGGTTGTGTAGATTCTTATGCTTAACTCGATAGATGGTGTGCGTAAGCATCCACATGACAAAGCGAACTACAAAAATAGGAATTTGCAAAAAGATGTAAGCGGCGACTAAGAAATTTAAAACGGCTAACAATGCAAACAGCTGAGGAATTGTCATCTTGATTACACTTAGGCACACAATACCTAAGACAGCGCTGCCGACCATAAACAGAGAGTTAAAAATGTTGAGCCCTGCGATGACTTGAGCACGTTCGGTTTCCTTTGCTCGATGCTGCATTAATGCGTAAAGAGGCACGATAAACAAACCGCCCGAAGCGCCAATCATCAATAGGTAGAAAAATAATGGCCAAAAAGGCTCATATCTAAAGAAGTCTACAAAGTTATGGAAAGTAGGTAGATCATTGGGAATGGAAGTGGCCATTAGGTACCCAAATACCGTAATGCCAAAGGCACCAATTGGCACAATACCGACTTCGATACGATGGTTTGAGATCCAATTGCAAAGTAGCGACCCTAGCGCGATACCAATGGAAAATAGAGCGAGCAAGAAAGACACCGCACTCTCGGTGCCATTTAGGTAAATCTTAGTGAAATTCGGAAATTGTGTTAGATATGCGGCGCCTAAAAACCAAAACCAGCTTATTGCCATTATGCATTGAAAAACAACTCGATCGGATTTGGCGATAGAGAGCGTGTGTTTGGTTTGCTTGTATGGTTGCCAACGAAAAGAGAGATTGGGCGCGCTGGCTGCAGCAAAGGGGATTGAGCGGCTCGACAAGTAGCCTAACAATGCGAAGATCACGACACAAAATGCGGCAAGGTATTTTGCGTTGTCTGTAGAGGCTATAATCCCAGCGCCTAAGGTGCCAATAAGGATGGCGATAAAGGTACCAGCTTCAACAAGAGCGTTGCCGGGCACTAACTCTTTAGCATTTAACTTTTGAGGCAAAAGGGCATATTTAACTGGGCCAAAAAATGCTGACTGTGTGCCCATTAAAAACAGTAGCAATAAAAGCACACCATAACTTTCGGTTATGAATCCGATGGCACCTAACAGCATGATGGCTATTTCAAATAGTTTGACCTTACGAATAAACCATGACTTTTCATATTTGTCGGCTAATACGCCAGCGGAAGCAGAGAACAGAAAGAACGGTAGAATGAACAAGCCTGCCGCAAGGTTGATGAACAAATTGCTCGAAATAGGCAGTGCACTGGAGCCAGCGAATGCGACAAACAACAGCAAAACGTTTTTAAAAATATTGTCGTTGAAAGCGCCAAAAAATTGAGTAATGAAATAGGGCAGGAATTTTCTCTGCGTAAGTAAGGACGGCTGTCTGTCGGATGACATGGATAATCCTTTGTTACCAGTTCGTGAGGTAGTTAGAAAGAAGATTACTGATCAATTCTTTGCCATCAATCGGTTCACTAGAGAAAAACTTATCATCAACACTGAGTAAAGTAATGCCATGTACGCCAGACCAAAGGACTCGACTCGCTTGAATCACTTCGGATTCAGTACGATGTGGTGCGATTTGAGCCAATAGTGACTCTAGCATTCCCGTCATACCATCGATACGTTTGGCATGCCATTCCGGAAGTTCTGCTCCATTCATGTTGTGTTCGAACACTAACTGCCAACGGTATGGGTGTTTTTGAGCAAAATCGTGGTAGCAATAAGCGAGTTCAAAAAGCGCTTGATGGGAGTCTTTGCTGTCATTAGTCGCTTTGCGTGCTTCTTGAGATAACTCATCTAAAGTTTGAGCGACAACATGAAGCAACAACAAATTATAATTACCAAAAACATTTACCAATGTGCTTGGCACGTAACCAATCATGTTAGCGATTTTACGAAGACTGAGTTCGTGGTAAGAATTCTCATCTAAAAAGTTTTTGACCGTTGTTAACGTCAAATTCACTAACTCTTCTCGGGTGTGATCGTTTCTGCGCGCCATACTCTCAAACTACTTTATTGAACATCGTTCAATATGATAGTCAGCTACCTATTAACCGTCAACAAGGCAATGTGTCCAAGTGCCCTCAAGGTGTAGGATTCTGAGCTGTGTCACTGATTCTAATTCAAGTAAAACAATCTGGAGTATTAGTGAACTTATTCCATACTTTTTTACATTGATCAAGCGCCTTCAGCTGAATTGCAAGCAGTGTGAGCAGTCTGCATTTTTGGCAATATTCTGATACATGTCAGCTTCTATAAGCTATTTTCATCAATCGGTATACAGAGTATGATGACTTAAAAATCATCTTTGGCGTGCTACTGTTTGAAACAACGATTGTTTCGTCTTGAAAATGGGGCACTATCTTAGATAGCTAACTTTAAGGATAACGATGAAACGTTTATTTTCTATTGTTGCTTTATTGATGTTTACTGTTGCTGTAACGCCTATCGCGGAAGCGAAGAAGTTTGGTGGCAGTAAGTCTTTCGGTAAGAGCTACAAAACCGCACCAGCACCGAAACAACAGCAACAAAACACCAATACGGTCGGCAAAGATCAGACGACAAAGTCTTCAAGTAAGAAAGGCCTTATGGGTGGTCTGCTAGGCGGACTTCTGGCTGGTGGTCTACTTGCTGCATTCTTTGGCGGTGCTTTTGAAGGTATCCAGTTTATGGATATCCTAATTATTGGTTTGATTGCCTTTGTCATCTTTAAACTAATGCGCGGTATGCTAGGTGCGAAGCAGGGCAGTATGAACCAGCATCGTCAACAGCCTGCATTTGGTGGCAACGCATCTAAGTTTGAGCAACCAAACATGCAAAACTTTGAGCAACAACCAAACACAAATAATGGTGGCTTTGGTGGTTTTGGCGCTCAAACAGACGTACCACATAACTACCCACCGGGTTTTGACCAAGCAGCGTTCATTAATGGTTCTCGTGAACACTATCGAATCCTGCAAGGTGCGTGGAATCACAACCAGCTAGAAACTATTGAAGAATATGTTTCTCCAAGCTTGTTTGAAGACCTAAAAGCAGAGCGCGCGAAGCTCGACGGTGAGCAGCATACTGACGTAATGTACGTTGATGCGGAGATCGTCCGTGCTGATTACGATGCAAATAAAGCACAGCTTAGTCTGCAGTTTAGCGGTCGTTACCGTGACACAGTAGAAGGTGTTGAAGAAGAAATCGAAGATATCTGGCACCTAGAGCGTGACTTGACTGCGCCTAATGCGCCATGGTTAATCGTTGGTATTCAAGGCTAGTCACCTTTAAACCAATTTAGTCACTAGTAAAAATCCCGCATCCCCTGCGGGATTTTTTGTATCTATCATTTATATTTATTGTACGTGTTTTTATACAAACATCACTAATTGAGTCCGTTTGGTAATTTTGCGAACCCACTTTTTCTAGTAAGTCCTCAAGTGTTTTCCTAGTTATATTGAACATTCATATTAAGGCCATACGAACTAACAAAATCAAAATAGCTAGTACATTGTTTGTAGGGTAAAGATCTGCTCCTCAGCCTTTTGTTTGTGGAGCTTCACATGGGGTTGGTTGCTTTAGTGAGATTGAGTATAGGTTATACCAATCGTAGTAAATAACTGGTCATTCTAGCTTGTTAAAATACTCGATAACTGCGTTGCAATTTTTGATTGCAGAATAACTACTTATCGAAAAATTGCGCCTTGTTCTCAAGCATTTTCCCTACGCTATTTCTGATCACTTATTTACTGTGATAGGTATTAAATCGAGCAGAGTTTCGGTGAGGAGTGAAAGGTTCGTGGTAGTAGGACTATGCTATCAAGATCCTGAAACGAAAAAAGCCAGCTCAATGAGCTGGCTTCTTCAATATGGTGGAGGGGGACGGATTCGAACCATCGAAGGCAGTGCCGGCAGATTTACAGTCTGCTCCCTTTGGCCACTC
>NZ_JAWOWM010000009.1:0-191496 GCF_033340475.1 Vibrio sp. 1078-1 | reverse complement strand
GAATTGGTAGACGCACCAGATTTAGGTTCTGGCGCCGCAAGGTGTGAGAGTTCAAGTCTCTCCTTCCGCACCATTATCGGAAAACCCAGCATGACTTTGCTGGGTTTTTTCTTTTTTTGGTTCTGGACTCGGGAAATCATTAGATTTGCCGAATTAAAAAAGCGAGCTCATGGCTCGCTTTTTTTCTATCTGTGATTTGAGTAGCTTACTACATACCTAACGCGTATTTCAGTACTTGAGCCTTAATTGGCCCTGAGTTTTCAGCAAGCTTCAATGCAGCATTACGTACGAACTTCAATGGCCCTAGATCGTTGCTAAAACCTTTATAGAAAAAGTCCATGCCCGTCTGCATGAGTAAGTTGTCAGGTCGACGTGCGCGTTCGTATTTCGCGAGTAAGGTATCTTCCAGCTTTTCTTGTTGTTCTGTTACCGAAAGGAGAACGTCTACATCTTTGAAGCCTAAGTTTACCCCTTGCCCTGCAAGCGGGTTGATCGTATGGGCAGAGTCACCCACTAATACGCAATTTTTGCTTGAGTAGCTTTGCGCATGACGACGAGTGAGTGGGAATGAGCCAAACTGTAAAACTTCAATATCGCCTAATTCTGCAGGGAAATGACGTAAGATTTCTTCCCTTAGTTGAGGTTTACCCATCGCACACAGTTGTTTAATACGTTTAGGCGAGTCATACCAAACCAAAGAACCTTGGCCTACTATTTGACCATCGTCGTTACTCAAAGAGCACAGAGGTAAAAATGAACGTGGGCCTGAAGGTGTAAATTGTTGCCAAGTAATATCTTGCTGAGGCAATTCTGTTTTCACGTTAATCAACATGCAGTGTTGTCGGTAATCCCACGCAGTTACACCAATTCCAGCCAATTGACGAACTTTAGAGTTTGCACCATCAGCACCAATCACCCAGTTAGCTTCAAACTGCGCCCCACTTTCTAGTGTCACAAGATTTACATCTGCAAACTCAATGGCTTTTAATCGCTCAGGACACATCACGGTTAGATTTTCATACTTAGAGAAGACTTGCCAAAGACCTAATTGGATTAGGCGATTTTCAACGATGTAACCTAGCTGATCCAATGACAATTCATCAGAGTGAAAACGAGTACGGCACTCTGGGTGCTCCCAAGTTTCTAACCGCCGATAAGGACAAACTCGCATGCTCTTGATCTCTGACCATGCTCCGAGTGAATCAAGTAACTCCACCGACTGGTGCGAGATTGCAGATACACGAATATCCATCGCCTGAGCGGCATCAAAAACTTTAGGTTTTGTACCTTCGACCAAGACAACGCTTCTGCCCTGCTTGGCAAATCCAACAGCGACGGCTGCCCCGACCATACCGCCACCGATCACGGCGATGTCATACTTGTTCATTTTTCACTCTTCATCGTGCTGATTAATTGGCGTTTTTTATTGTACTTTCCATGGCTATTTTTACAAAATTGTTTAACAAAAAACCTTGTTCTGCATAGGGCGAAAAACTAGATTTCATCGGGCTTTGCAGAGAATTAGCTAGATCACTAGTCAGGTGCTTTTTAAAGCAGTACAATACGCCGCTTACCGCCGTGATGGCGGCTATAATTTGAGCAATAGCTCTCCGATTTAAGTACAACTGAACGAGCGAAAGTGAGATGAGTAAGAAACTGCTAATTAAAACCTGGGGCTGCCAGATGAACGAATACGATTCATCAAAAATGGCCGACCTGCTTAATGCTGCAAACGGCTACGAGCTGACGGAAGAGCCAGAGGAAGCAGACGTACTTCTACTTAACACCTGTTCGATCCGTGAAAAAGCGCAAGAGAAAGTTTTCCACCAGCTAGGCCGCTGGAAAACACTAAAAGATAAAAAACCTGGCGTAGTTATCGGTGTAGGTGGTTGTGTAGCAACGCAAGAAGGTGACCATATTCGTGAACGTGCACCATACGTTGACGTTATTTTTGGCCCACAAACTTTGCACCGCCTACCTGAGATGATCAAACAATCTCAGTCCGATGATGCACCAGTTATGGACATTTCGTTCCCAGAGATCGAAAAATTCGACCGCCTACCTGAACCTCGCGCTGAAGGTGCGACAGCATTCGTTTCTATTATGGAAGGCTGCTCTAAGTACTGTACTTACTGTGTCGTACCGTACACTCGTGGTGAAGAAGTAAGCCGTCCAATGGATGACGTACTGTTCGAAATCGCCCAACTTGCTGAACAAGGCGTACGTGAAGTAAACCTTCTGGGTCAAAACGTAAACGCGTACCGTGGTCCTATGCACGATGGTGAGATCTGTTCATTTGCAGAACTGCTTCGTTTGGTTGCGTCTATCGATGGTATCGACCGTATTCGTTTCACGACGAGCCACCCGTTAGAATTCACAGACGACATCATCGCAGTATACGAAGATACGCCAGAACTTGTGAGCTTCCTGCACTTACCTGTGCAAAGTGGTAGTGACCGTATCCTAACGATGATGAAACGCCCTCACACCGCTATCGAATACAAATCGATCATCCGTAAACTGCGTAAAGCTCGTCCTGATATTCAAATCAGTTCAGACTTTATTGTTGGTTTCCCTGGTGAGACAGACAAAGACTTCCAAGACACCATGAAGCTAATCAAAGATGTAGACTTTGACATGAGCTTCAGCTTTATTTTCTCTCCACGTCCAGGTACGCCAGCAGCGGATTACCCTTGTGATGTGTCAGAACAAGTGAAGAAAGAGCGCCTTTACGAACTACAGCAAACTATCAATGCTCAAGCGATGCGTTACTCTCGCTTAATGCTTGGCACAGAACAACGTGTTCTAGTTGAAGGTCCTTCGAAGAAAAACCTAATGGAACTACGCGCTCGTACAGAAAACAACCGTGTAGTAAACTTTGAAGGTAGTGCAGACCTAATTGGTCAGTTCGTTGATGTGAAGATCGTAGACGTATTTGCAAACTCACTGCGTGGTGAGCTAGTACGTACTGAAAAAGACATGGATCTTCGTAGTGTGATTTCCCCAACGCAGATGATGGCGAAAACACGTCGCGAAGATGAGCTGGGTGTAGCTACTTTTACGCCGTAAGCTCGTATAAATAGCCATAGAGAGCCTGGTCGTTATCAGGCTCTCACTAAGTGGCAAAAAATGAGAGGCAACATTGAGCAATAAAATCGTAACTCTAGAAATTAACCTAGAACCTTCAGACAACCGCCGACTAGCTAGCCTGTGCGGTCCATTCGATGACAACATCAAGCATTTAGAACGTCGTCTAGGCGTTGAAATTAACCACCGTAGTGACCACTTTACGATTGTCGGTAAACCTCATACCGCATCAGCTGCGCTGGATATCCTGAAAACTCTATATGTTGATACCGCACCTGTACGAGGTGAGATCCCAGATATTGAGCCTGAGCAAATCCATCTAGCGATCAAAGAGTCTGGTGTTCTTGAGCAGAATACTGAGTCTAATATCGAGCATGGTAAAGAAGTCTTCGTCAAAACCAAGAAAGGTGTGATCAAACCACGTACGCCAAACCAAGCGCAGTACTTGGTTAACATGGTCACGCATGATATTTCTTTTGGTATTGGCCCGGCAGGTACAGGTAAAACCTACCTTGCTGTAGCAGCAGCTGTTGACGCACTAGAGCGCCAAGAGATTCGCCGTATTCTACTTACTCGTCCAGCGGTTGAAGCTGGTGAGAAATTGGGCTTCCTACCTGGTGATTTAAGCCAGAAAGTCGACCCATACCTACGTCCGCTATACGACGCCCTATTTGAAATGCTGGGCTTTGAGCGCGTAGAGAAGCTGATTGAACGTAACGTGATTGAGGTTGCCCCTCTTGCTTACATGCGTGGTCGTACTCTAAACGACGCCTTCATCATTCTTGATGAGAGTCAGAACACCACTGTTGAGCAGATGAAGATGTTCCTAACGCGTATTGGTTTTAACTCTCGCGCGGTTATCACTGGTGATGTCACGCAGATTGACTTACCTCGTGGTGCGAAATCGGGTCTTCGTCATGCTATTGAAGTACTAAGCGAAGTTGACGACATCAGCTTTAACTTCTTCTTAGCCGACGACGTTGTACGTCACCCTGTGGTTGCTCGTATCGTTAACGCGTACGAGAAGTGGGAAGCACAAGACCAGAAAGAGCGTAAAGAGTTCGAGAAACGCCGTCGTGAAGAACGCGACGCGAAGTTACTAGAAGCAGCAAAAGCCGAACTGAATGCACAAGTTGCTTCAACTAAGGAATAACCATGGCGATTGAACTTGATCTGCAACTGGCAGTCGAAAATGAAGAAGGTCTGCCTTCGCAGCAAGATTTCCAATTGTGGCTAGATAAGACAATCCCTCTCTTCCAGCCACAAGCCGAAGTCACCATTCGTATTGTTGATGAACAAGAAAGTCATACGCTCAACCATGAGTATCGCGGCAAAGATAAACCAACTAATGTGTTGTCGTTTCCATTTGAAGCACCTCCTGGTATGGAAATAGATTTACTTGGTGATTTGATTATTTGCCGCCAAGTTGTTGAAAAAGAGGCGGTTGAACAGAGCAAGCCTCTGCTAGCACATTGGGCGCATATGGTTGTACATGGCAGCTTGCATCTGCTAGGTTATGATCATATAGAGGATGACGAAGCCGAAGAGATGGAGTCCCTCGAAACCGAAATCATGCAAGGTATGGGTTATGAAGATCCTTACATTGCTGAAAAAGAGTAGCTATTGGCCACTCGACAGGGAAAGGCGAACCACCTAAATGACTCTCGTGTTCGCCTCTCTATGTGTGCTATCACACTTCTGATAGCGTTACTTAATTGAGAAACAATGAACGAAGATAATTCTCCCTCTTCTAACGAAGATAAGAAAGAAAAGGCAGAAGGTCCGAGTAGAAAGTCCTTCTTTGAACGTCTAGGTCAACTATTTCAGGGCGAACCAAAAGATCGCCAAGAGCTTGTGGATGTTATCCGCGACTCTGAAGTTAACGACCTGATTGACCATGACACTCGCGATATGCTCGAAGGTGTTATGGAAATCTCCGAAATGCGTGTGCGTGACATTATGATCCCGCGTTCGCAAATGGTTACAGTTGAGCGTACTCACGACCTTGATACCTTGGTTGCTTTGATTACCGATGCTCAACACTCTCGCTACCCTGTGATCAGCGAAGATAAAGACCATGTGGAAGGCATACTTCTAGCGAAGGACTTACTTAAATACTTAGGCTCAGGCAGCAATCCATTTGATATCGAAGAAGTCATTCGACCAGCGGTTGTAGTACCGGAAAGTAAACGCGTTGATCGACTGCTGAAAGAATTCCGTGAAGAACGTTATCATATGGCCATTGTTGTCGATGAATTCGGTGGTGTTTCTGGTCTTGTGACCATTGAAGATATCCTTGAGGAAATCGTCGGGGATATTGAAGATGAATTCGATGAAAGTGAAGAGACGGACATTCGTAAGCTGAGCAAGCATACGTTTGCTGTCAGAGCGCTGACAACCATCGAAGAGTTTAATGAGACATTCGGAACCAACTTCAGCGATGAGGAAGTTGATACCGTTGGTGGTATGGTCATGACTGCCTTTGGTCACTTACCTTCTCGTGGTGAACTGGTTGAAATTGAAGGCTACAACTTCAAAGTCACCGCTGCCGATAACCGTCGTGTCATTCAACTCCAAGTGACGATCCCAGACGAAGAAACCCTGGTTGAAGCCACTCAAGAGTAACGCGATACCCATTGGGAATCTCAGAAAATTACAATGATGAATGAACTCTTTCATCGCCTTAAGCGGCCCTTAGTGGCCGCTTTTGTTGGCGCCTCTACTACACTCGCTTTTGCTCCTTACCAGCTGTGGCCTATTGCCATTCTTAGCCCTGCAATTCTACTGATTCTTCTTGCTAACCAAACTCCGAAACGCGCACTATGGATTGGTTATGCTTGGGGGTTAGGTCAATTTGCAACTGGCGTTAGCTGGGTTTACGTCAGTATCTCCGGTTTTGGCGGTATGCCGCTCATTGCCAATTTATTTTTAATGGGCTTACTTGTTGCCTACTTGGCTGTTTATTCAGGCTTATTTGCTTGGCTCAACAACAAGCTGTTTCCTCAATTTACGCTCACAAAAGCACTTCTCGCTGCACCTGCTTTATGGCTGATCAGTGATTGGTTGCGTGGTTGGGTGATGACCGGCTTCCCTTGGTTATGGCTAGGCTATAGCCAGATAGATGCTCCACTCGCAAGCTTTGCACCAATTGGCGGCGTAGAACTGCTTACTCTATTTATCCTTATCAGCGCAGGGGCGTTAGCCTATGCATGGATTCATAAGCAGTGGCTGATGGTGATTATCCCTGCGGTACTACTCAGTACTGGCTTTGGGATTCGCAACTACGATTGGGTAACACCCCGACCAGAAGACACGACTAAGCTCGCACTAATTCAAGGTAACGTAGACCAAAACCTAAAGTGGCTACCAAGTCAACGCTGGCCAACCATCATGAAGTACGCTGACTTAACTCGTGAAAACTGGGATGCTGACATTATCGTTTGGCCAGAAGCAGCAATTCCCGCTTTTGAAATTGAAGTGCCTTCATTTTTGAGCAATATCGACAGCGCTGCAAAAATGAATAACAGCGCAATCATCACCGGTGTCGTCAACCAAGCTGAAGATCGACAGTTCTACAACAGTATTCTGTCCCTCGGCATCACACCATACGGTGACTACAGCTTCGATTTAAGCGAACGTTACCATAAGCATCACCTACTACCGTTTGGTGAGTTTGTACCATTTGAAGATATTTTGCGCCCATTAGCGCCATTCTTTAACCTACCGATGTCATCGTTTAGCCGTGGGGCTTTTGTGCAGCCAAACATCGTTGCGAATGGCATGCACATGGCACCAGCGCTTTGCTATGAGATCATCTTTAATGAGCAAGTGCGTCAAAATGTGACTGACGAAACAGACTTCATTCTAACGCTTTCAAACGATGCATGGTTTGGTCACTCTATCGGCCCTCTTCAGCATATGGAGATCGCCCGTATGCGTGCCTTAGAGTTAGGTAAACCGCTCATCCGCTCGACTAACAACGGATTAACAGCGGTAACCGATCACAAAGGTAAAATCGTTGAGCAAGTACCGCAGTTTGAAACTGCAGTACTGCGCGCAGAGCTCACCCCAACCGATGGGAAAACGCCATATCGAATCGTTGGTACTTGGCCATTGTATATTTGGGTAGGGTTAAGTTTAGCTCTGGCTTTCGGTTTAAGAAGAAAACAGAGCTGATAACAGCTTGAAAGTAGAAAAGACAAAAAAGAGGCGACTAAGCCTCTTTTTTATTCATAGCATTATACTGTCGTTACGCGCCATTTATGGCTTTAATGACTGACGAGTAAAGCCTTTGTGACCACATTTAATACACGGAATGATTACAGTTGGATGGTTATACGTTGTCTTGTGACCACACTCATCACAGACTAAAGTGCCTAAGCCTATCACCTCTCCTGCTTCATATAGCCCTTGATGCTCTAAGTCATCGAACAACTCAACCCACTCAACTTTAGTTCGGTCAGTAATCTCTAACAGCCCTTGCCATATCGAGTCCGCAATCGTTAAGTAAAACGGGCCGCTTTTGCTATCCTCGTAACTCTCTGAAAACTCTTTTAAGTCTGCTTTAAGGTACGCTTTGATTAAAGCCAATTCATCTTTGGTCAAGTCATTAGCAGCATCCACCACTTTGCCCGACGTCTCAATCGCTTTGTTAACTTCTTCCGGACTGTGCTTCAAGGTTTCAATCACATCCTCGAGCATTTCCTCATAACCTGTTTTACGTTTAGGCATAACTGACCTCCATCTTTCTCCTACCTGCGTCACTTAAGGGCGCATGGGTACAGATTGGCTATTGTTGTGATCCCTAGCTTTAGGTATTCTATGACGATCTATTTAAGTCTGTTCTAACCGAACTCACAAATTCCAAGATAACGGATACCATCGATGCAAGAACAATACAACCCACAAGATATTGAACAAAAAGTTCAAAAGCACTGGGATGACAACAAAACCTTTGTTGTAAGTGAAGACCCAAATAAAGAAAAATTCTACTGTCTGTCCATGTTCCCATACCCAAGTGGTCGACTGCACATGGGTCACGTGCGCAACTACACTATCGGTGATGTAGTATCTCGTTTCCAACGCCTACAAGGCAAAAACGTGATGCAACCAATCGGTTGGGACGCATTCGGTCTACCTGCAGAAAACGCAGCAGTAAAAAACAAAACTGCGCCAGCACCTTGGACTTACGAAAACATCGAATACATGAAGAACCAACTTAAGCTTCTAGGCTTTGGTTACGATTGGAACCGTGAATTCGCAACATGTACACCGGAGTACTACCGCTGGGAACAAGAGTTCTTCACTAAACTTTACGAGAAAGGTTTAGTTTACAAAAAGACTTCTTCTGTTAACTGGTGTCCTAACGACCAAACTGTTCTTGCAAACGAGCAGGTTGAAGACGGTTGTTGCTGGCGTTGTGATACGCCTGTAGAGCAAAAAGAAATCCCTCAATGGTTCATCAAAATCACTGAGTACGCTCAAGAGCTACTAGACGACTTAGACAAGCTTGAAGGTTGGCCTGAAATGGTGAAAACCATGCAGCGCAACTGGATTGGTCGTTCTGAAGGTGTTGAACTGAAGTTTGAAGTTAAGGGTCAACAAGACCTAGAAGTTTACACAACACGTCCAGATACGCTAATGGGTGTGACTTACGTGGGTATCGCAGCCGGCCACCCTCTTGCAGCTCTTGCAGCAGAGAACAATCCAGAGCTTGCAGCGTTTATCGACGAATGTAAGAACAACAAGGTTGCAGAAGCTGAGCTAGCGACAATGGAGAAGAAAGGTATGGCAACTGGCCTTACTGCTATTCATCCATTGAACGGCCGCGAAGTACCAGTATACGTAGCAAACTTCGTACTGATGGACTACGGTACAGGCGCGGTAATGGCTGTACCTGCGCACGACCAACGTGACTACGAGTTCGCAACGAAGTACGGTCTAGACATCGTGCCTGTTATCAAGCCTGCTGATGGCAGCGAGCTAGACATCTCTGAAGCAGCATACACAGAGAAAGGCGTACTGTTCGATTCAGGTGAATTCGACGGCCTCGAATTCCAAGCGGCGTTCGATGCAATTGCAGCGAAGCTAGAAGCAGAAGGCAAAGGCACTAAGACTGTAAACTTCCGTCTACGCGACTGGGGTGTATCTCGTCAACGTTACTGGGGCGCACCAATCCCAATGGTAACGACTGAAGACGGTGAAGTTCACCCAGTACCTGCTGACCAACTACCAGTGATTCTTCCAGAAGACGTGGTAATGGACGGCGTAACCAGCCCAATCAAAGCAGACAAAGAGTGGGCGAAGACAACCTTTAACGGCGAACCTGCTCTACGTGAGACAGATACGTTCGATACATTCATGGAATCTTCTTGGTACTACGCGCGTTATTGTTCACCGCAAGCAGACGACATCCTAGATCCAGAAAAAGCAAACTACTGGCTACCAGTAGACCAGTACATCGGCGGTATCGAGCACGCTTGTATGCACCTACTGTACTCACGCTTCTTCCACAAGTTGCTACGTGACGCGGGCTACGTAACGTCTGACGAACCGTTCAAGCAACTACTGTGTCAAGGCATGGTACTGGCTGATGCGTTCTACTTCGAGAACGAGAAAGGTGGTAAAGAGTGGGTAGCTCCAACAGACGTAGCCGTTGAACGTGATGGTAAAGGCCGCATTACTTCTGCTAAAGACACTGAAGGTCGTGATGTAACGCACTCAGGCATGATCAAGATGTCTAAGTCTAAGAACAACGGTATCGACCCTCAAGAAATGGTAGACAAGTACGGCGCTGACACAGTACGTCTATTCATGATGTTCGCGTCTCCAGCGGACATGACACTTGAATGGCAAGAGTCTGGCGTAGAAGGTGCGAACCGCTTCCTAAAACGTGTTTGGAAACTAGTGAAAGAGCACACAGCGAAAGGCGCAGCAGAAGCAGTAGATACCGCAGCGCTTTCTGGTGATCAAAAAGCACTTCGCCGTGACGTTCACAAGACTATCGCGAAAGTGACGGACGATATCGCTCGTCGTCAAACATTCAACACCGCGATCGCAGCGATCATGGAGCTGATGAACAAACTAGCGAAAGCGCCTCAAGAATCTGCGCAAGATCGTGCAATCCTTGACGAGGCACTGAAAGCTATTGTTGTCATGCTTTACCCTATCACTCCGCATATCTCATACGAGCTATGGGCAGCACTAGGTGAAACAGACATTGATAACGCGGCATGGCCGACGTTTGACGAAAAAGCGCTAGTTGAAGACGAAAAAACTATCGTTGTTCAAGTTAACGGTAAGCTACGTGCGAAGCTAACAGTCCCAGCTGATATCTCTAAAGACGATATCGAACAGCTTGGTCTAAACGACGAAAACGTGGTTAAGTTCACTGATGGCCTGACTATTCGTAAAGTTATTTACGTTCCAGGTAAACTGCTGAACATCGTTGCAAACTAATCGCAGCTGTCAATTTGTCTCTGTTTAGCGAACTTATTTGTTAACCAAGAGTCATTAAACAGGGTAGTTTTCTACCCTGTTTATTTACCTCAAACCATTCACATGAGTGGTTTAAGGTAAATAACCCCTTCAATTTAGGATGAATACAATCAATGCGCTTTTTCTCTTTGATTAAACTACCAGTGGTATTGGTATTAGCGGGGCTTCTTTCTGCCTGTGGTTTTCACCTTCGCGGCGAGTATTCCGTACCGGAAGAGCTGCACACTATGTCTTTCTCCAGCTACGATGAATACAGTGAATTAACTCGCTATGTTCGCTCTCAACTCGAACTAAACAAAGTTGAACTTGTTCAACCATCATCGACGGTACCCAACCTTCATTTGACGGAAGCGACAATCGATGAGCGTACACTATCGCTTTATCAAAATAGCCGTGCAGCAGAAAAAGAGCTGACATACGTAGTAAAATACCGTGTGACAATTCCTGGCTATGGTTCTAAAAACTTTACGACAACAGTAAACCGCAACTACCTAGACAACCCGTTGACCGCACTTGCAAAATCTGTTGAGCGTGACGTAATTGAAGACGAGATGCGCTTGCAAGCTGCAAAACAGATGATGCGCCAGTTGGGCCGTATTCGTGCCGAATATGAAGCAGGACAAATCTCTGAGCCAGCGAACAAAAACTCTTAGTCACTATGCGAATTTATGCCGATAAGCTAACGGATCATTTAACTAAACAAATTAAACAGGTTTACTTAATCTTTGGTAATGAGCCGTTACTGATTCAAGAAAGCCGCCAAGCAATCCAAAAGGCAGCGTTTCAGCAAGGTTTTGAGGAAAAACACCGTTTTTCGGTGGATGCTAGCATCGACTGGAACCAAGTTTACGACTGTTTCCAAGCGATGAGCCTGTTTTCAAACCGTCAATTGATTGAGCTTGAAATTCCTGAAAGTGGCGTAACAACCGCCGTCAGCAAAGAGCTGCAAACACTGTGTGATATGCTTCATGATGACATCATGCTCGTCATTGTTGGTAGCAAACTGACCAAAGCCCAAGAAAATGCGAAATGGTTCAAAGCATTAAGCTCAAAAGGCGATTGGGTAAGCTGCTTGTCGCCAGACCTTCAACGCCTACCTATGTTCATTCAGACACGTTGCCGCACGTTGGGACTAAAACCCGATCAGCAATCACTGCAAATGTTGGCTCAATGGCATGAAGGTAACCTATTTGCATTGACACAAAGCTTAGAGAAATTGGCCCTACTCTATCCGGATGGTGAGCTGACCATCATACGTTTAGAGGAAGCCCTAAGTCGCCATAATCACTTCACTACCTTTAACTGGATCGACGCCTTACTGGCAGGTAAAGCAAACCGTGCACAACGTATTCTTCGCCAACTTGAGGCGGAAGGGGTTGAGACCGTGATCTTGATTCGAAGTGTACAAAAAGAGTTGAGCCAACTTTTAAATATGCATCAAGACTTAACTCAAATGGGAATGAACCAGGTATTTGAGAAATATCGAGTTTGGCAAAACAAGCGTCCACTCTATAACGCAGCACTGGCCCGCTTATCAGCGAGTCGTATTTGTGCATTGCTCTCCTTATTGGCTCAAGCCGAGATAAAAGCCAAAACTCAATATGACGAGTCTGTATGGCCAACTATTCATCAGTTGAGCTTAGAAACCTGCTCTCCTGATATTAAGCTGGCAATTTAAAAATCAAAGCGTGATATAGTGCGCGACCTGTTTTGCAAGCAAGAATGTAAAACACTGTAGAGATAAGAGACAAACCGAGGAAAACCGAGTGCTTCGCGAAGAACTGAAAGACTTTTTAGCTGATAAAGCCGACGACATGAAAGCGGAAGACATTATCGTCCTAAATGTGGAAGATAAATCAAGCGTGACAGATTACATGATCATCTGTACTGGTACATCCAAACGCCACGTTTCATCCATCGCTGACCATGTTGCAACAGAAGTGAAAAAAGCCGGTCTTGAGCCACTAGGAATGGAAGGTGAAAACGAAGGTGAATGGGTAGTCCTAGATATGGGCGACGCCATGCTTCACGTGATGCAAGAAGAGCACCGCGAACTCTACCAGCTAGAAAAACTCTGGGGTTAATCTTTTGAAAATTCAACTAATTGCTGTTGGCACAAAAATGCCAAAATGGGTTGAGGAAGGCTTTCAAGAATATCGTCGCCGTTTCCCGCATGATATGCCGTTGGAGTTGATTGAAATCTCTGCTGGCAAGCGTGGTAAGAATGCCGATATCGCTCGCATCCTGCAAAAAGAAGGAGAAGCGATGCTCGCGGCGGTACCAAAAGGCAACCGTATCGTCACGTTAGATATCCCAGGTAAAAAATGGGACACTCCTCAACTCGCTGAGCAGTTAGAAGCTTGGAAATTAGATGGCCGTGATGTATCAATATTAATCGGCGGTCCCGAAGGACTCGCTCCTGCATGCAAAGCTGCAGCAGACCAAAGCTGGTCATTGTCTGCCTTAACGCTACCCCACCCTCTAGTGCGTATCGTAATGGCAGAAAGCTTATACCGAGCGTGGAGCATCACCGCTAACCACCCTTATCATCGCGAATAATCGTTGTTTAACTTTAGAGCCAAGCGTTAATGATTCGTAAACGCCGCAGTCAAATCCGAGATTATCAAGCCGAAGCGCGTCTGTTTGCCAGCCGCGCTATTGTTGCTTTTATCGGCATTGTTGTCTTGATGGGAGCTCTGGTTGCCAACATGTACAACATTCAGGTGAACCAGTTTCAAGACTATCAAACCCGCTCGAACGATAACCGCATCAAAGTAGTGCCTATCGCGCCTAACCGAGGTCTAATTTATGACCGAAATGGCGTTTTACTGGCAGAGAACCGTCCCGTCTTTAACTTAGAACTGACCCCAGAAAAAATTAAAGACATTGATGCAACCATCCAAGAATTACAAACTATTCTGGAAATTACACCAGACCAGATTGAACGTTTCCACCACGAGCGTAAACGGACTCGTCGATTTAAATCGGTCCCACTGCTTACCCAACTGAACGAAAAACAAGTAGCGGTATTCTCCGTCAATCAGTACCGCTTTCCAGGTGTGGAAATAAGTGCGACCTTAAAGCGCTACTACCCTTTCAGCGAAGTCTTAACCCACGTGATTGGGTATGTTTCTCGAATTAATGATCGCGACATGCAACGCCTGATCCGAGAAGAAAAAGACGCAAACTATCAAGCCACTCGCGACATTGGTAAGCTGGGTATTGAAAAATACTACGAAGACCTCTTACACGGTACAGCCGGATATCAAGAAGTCGAGGTAAACAGCCGCGGCCGAGTAATTCGTACCTTAAAGTACGTTCCACCTGTACCCGGAAAAGACATCGTTTTAAACCTTGATATCAACTTGCAGTTGTACGTACACCAATTATTGGACGGCCGCCGAGGCAGTGCTGTAGTAATCGATCCTAGAGACAATGGTGTACTGGCTATGGTTTCGAGCCCTAGCTACGATCCTAACTCGTTCGTGCACGGAATCTCAGGTAAAGACTATCGCGCCCTTTTGAACGATAAAAACCGTCCTTTGGTCAACCGCACTACACTTGGCATTTACCCTCCTGCCTCTACCATCAAACCATTTATGGCGGTAGCCGCGCTGCAAGAAGGTGTCGTCACACCTAACACCACACGAAATGATCCTGGTTATTGGCGCATACCAAACTCTAACACACGTCCGTTCCGGGACTGGTTGCGTTGGGGACACGGACGCGTCGATATCATTAAGTCGATCGAAGAGTCTGTTGATACCTTCTACTATCAAATCGCTTATGACATGGGTATTGACCGTATTTCGAATTGGATGATGATGTTCGGTTTTGGTGATTACACTGGCATTGATATCTACGAAGAAAGTAAGGCGAATATGCCGACTCGTGACTGGAAAATGTCTCGCCATAAAACCCCATGGTATAAAGGTGATACGATCCCTGTGGGTATCGGCCAAGGATATTGGACAGCAACACCAATGCAAATCGCCAAAGCAACCTCCGTATTAGTAAACGAGGGAGAAGTGATCGCACCTCACTTGCTCAAAGCGACGATAGAAAATGGTAACGACTTCGAAGAGCAGCAAACAACAGAATACGTGACTTACCCACCAATCAAGAATGTGCCTAAAAAGTACTGGGATATGGCGAAAGAAGGCATGCGTCGGGTAAACCATGGCACGCGCGGAACAGCTCGACGCTCATTCTACAAAATGAATTATGAAACAGCGGGTAAATCAGGTACTGCACAGGTCTTCGGTCTGGGTGAAAACGAAGAGTACAACGCCGATGAGATCGCCGAGCACTTACGTGACCATGCGTTATTTACTGGCTTTGCACCATTTGATGATCCTAAAGTGGTCGTCACTGTAGTACTAGAAAATGCCGGTGGTGGTTCTAGTAACGGTGCCCCAGTAGTAAGGAAAATTTTTGACCGAGTCGTTCTTGGTCCAGAAGAAATTGAGCCTGAAAACAATGCGAAGAAAGAGGTAAAACAGTAATGAAGATGGATCCCTCTACAGGTAAAAATCGCGCCCTGTTTGAACGCTTCCATATCGACTTACCACTCCTACTTGGCATACTGGCCCTGATGGGGTTTGGCCTGGTGATCATGTACAGCGCCAGTGGCCAAAGTTTACTGATGATGGATCGCCAAGCCATGCGAATGGTGCTTTCACTCGTTGTGATGCTCGTCCTTGCGCAGCTTTCTCCACGAACTTACGAAAGCTTGGCACCTTTGATGTTCGTTGGTGGCGTTATACTGCTTTTCGGCGTGCTGTTTTTCGGTGAAGCATCGAAAGGCGCGCAGCGTTGGCTTAACCTCGGTTTTGTGCGCTTTCAACCGTCAGAGCTATTGAAGCTCGCGGTGCCATTAATGGTGGCTCGCTATGTTGGTAGACAGCCCCTCCCACCAACGCTAAGAACACTCATTGTTGCACTGATTATGGTCTGCTTACCAACCATTCTCATTGCAAAACAGCCTGACTTAGGTACCTCGATCCTGATCGCGGCTTCCGGTATTTTTGTTATCTTCCTCGCCGGCATTAGCTGGAAAATAATTGCTGGTGCTGCGATTGCATTAGGTGGTTTCATTCCAATTCTGTGGTTTTTCTTGATGCGAGAGTATCAAAAAGTGCGAGTTCGTACTCTATTTAACCCGGAATCTGATCCGCTAGGAGCGGGCTACCACATTATTCAGAGTAAAATTGCGATTGGCTCCGGCGGTATTTCCGGCAAAGGTTGGTTGCAAGGTACGCAGTCACAACTAGAATTTCTTCCTGAACGACACACTGACTTTATCTTTGCAGTAATTGCTGAAGAATGGGGTATGATTGGCTTCCTTTGCCTTTTAGCCATCTATCTATTTATTATTGGACGAGGTTTATATCTCGCCAGCCAAGCGCAAACCGCATTTGGACGAATGATGGCAGGCAGTATTGTACTCAGCTTCTTCGTGTATATTTTTGTAAATATTGGCATGGTAAGTGGCATCCTACCTGTAGTAGGTGTACCGTTGCCACTCATCAGTTATGGCGGCACATCAATGGTAACCTTGATGGCTGGTTTTGGTATTCTGATGTCGATTCATACGCACCGAAAAGCATTCTCTAAGGCGACCTAGACATGCAAAAACGCGCTTTATATTCCTTGGTTTTCTCTGCTCTTATTTTGGCAGGCTGTTCATCAACTAGCCAAAAAGAACAAGAAGGCCGTTACGAACTCGAATCCGATGTTGCACCGGATACACCGCTTTCAGTCGAACACATCGAGGATGCGCATCCTAAATATGAACCGTACAGCCTAGGTGGGAACAAAGATTACCACTTGCGTGGCAAAGACTACAAAATAGTTCGCAATGCGAAAGGCTTTAAAGAAAAAGGCCGCGCATCTTGGTATGGGAAAAAATTCCAAGGTCATTTGACTTCTAATGGCGAAATCTATGACATGTATTCAATGACGGCAGCGCATAAAACGCTACCGTTACCAAGTTACGTAAAAGTTACCAATACTGACAACGGAAAAACCACCATAGTACGAGTTAATGACCGAGGTCCTTTTCACGATGGCCGTATCATTGATTTAAGCTATGCCGCCGCGCACAAGTTAGATGTCATAAAAACAGGCACCGCGAACGTGGAAATTGAAGTGATCAGTATCAATCAGCCCACGGACAAAAAGTCATTAGAAGCGCACCCTAGGTACGTTATTCAAGTGGCATCATCAAAAAATGAAGAACGCGCGCGAACTTTAGGTACCGAGCTTGGTCAAAAATTGGATACAGAAACTTTCCTAGAGAGTGCGAAAGAGTCTTATCGCTTGTTGTTAGGGCCATTTACTGACTATTCCCTGACGCAAGCCACATTAGATAAAGTAAAGTTGCTCGGCTATTCGTCTGCATTTATTAAAAAACACAACACTGCCAAATGACCTCGTGTCATGAATTTCTCTTTGATCCCCCTCTTACATAACTAGGGATTCTGATAAGATGTCTGCAGTTAACCCAAAAATTTGAATTACCATGAATAAAAATAAGTTTGTGAAATCTATTCTCGTTTCTTCGGTTGCCCTTTCTGCAACTTTCGCTCAATCTGCTCTTGCATCACCTATCGTTGTTCCAGATGCCCCTCAAATCGCGGCGAAGGGCTACGTGCTGATGGATTACCATTCAGGTAAAGTACTGGCAGAGAAAGAGATGAACACAAAATTGTCTCCAGCTAGTCTGACTAAGATGATGACCAGCTATGTAATCGGCCAAGAGCTAGCCCGTGGTAATATCTCAGAAGATGATGATGTCACCATCAGTAAAAATGCGTGGGCGAAAAACTTCCCTGATTCATCAAAGATGTTCATTGAAGTAGGCACAACAGTTAAAGTACGTGACCTGAACCGAGGTATCATCGTCCAGTCAGGTAACGATGCCTGTGTTGCGATGGCAGAACATATTGCAGGTTCAGAAGATGCGTTTGTTGACCTAATGAACGCTTGGGCCAACACATTGGGTATGACTAACTCGCACTTTGCCAACGTTCATGGCTTAGATAACGCAGAATTGTACTCAACACCATACGACATGGCACTGCTAGGTAAAGCACTTATCCGTGACGTACCAAATGAGTACCGAGTGTACTCAGAGAAGAAATTTACTTACAACGGCATCACCCAATACAACCGTAACGGTCTACTTTGGGATAAGAGCATGAACGTTGACGGTATCAAAACGGGTCACACAAGTAATGCGGGTTACAGCCTAGTAAGTTCAGCAACTGAAGGTCAAATGCGCTTGGTTGCGGTCGTTATGGGTACTAAAGATGCCAATGCTCGTAAGTCAGAAAGCAAAAAGCTACTAAGCTACGGCTTCCGTTTCTTCGAAACAGTAGCACCGCACAAAGCAGGTGAAACGTTCGTTGAAGAAAAAGTGTGGATGGGTAACAAAGACACTGTAGCGTTAGGCCTTGACCAAGATACTTACGTAACACTACCACGTGGTGAAGCGAAAAACCTAAAAGCCAGCTTCGTCCTTGAAAAAGAGCTAGAAGCCCCAATTAATAAAGGTGATGTAGTTGGTAAGCTATACTATCAGATCGATGGTGAAGATATTGCCGAATACCCACTAATGGCACTAGAAACCGTAGAGCAAGGTAGTCTATTTAGCCGCATGTGGGATTACATCGTATTGTTATTCAAGAGCTTCTTCTAAGAAGGACGTTAGAGTAGCAAACTTATTCGCAAAGCCGCCTGAAAGGGCGGCTTTTTAAGTTTGAGATCCTCGTCTTGAGTTCCCCCTAATTTGACTGTACTATTTCGCACCGCAACGAATATCTACTGGAGTTATCGATATGCTAACCATCAACTCTGATGCAAAATTAAAAGACCTGCTTGAGTTCCCTTGTTCATTTACTTACAAGGTAATGGGTCATGCAAAGCCTGAACTTCCAGAGCTTGTTCTTGAAGTTATTCAGCGCCATGCTCCAGGTGACTACAGCCCGACCGTTAAACCAAGTGCTAAGGGCAACTACCACTCGGTATCAATCAACATCACTGCAACGTCTATCGAGCAAGTTGAGACGCTATACAAAGAGTTAGGTGAAATTGACATCGTGCGCATGGTTCTATAATTTTTTGATAGATTAAATTTTTTTTGAAAGCAGCTTCGGCTGCTTTCTTTTTATTTATCAACCAGATAACAAAACTTTACATCGCTTTCAGTTAAAAATCTGTTACTCAGCGGTAGAGCATCAAGGTTATCCGGTTTATAATCCAAAAACTTTATATATTAGCAACAGGAATTCCCATGCAACACCAACTTGTTGTAAAACGACTTGGCCGCCAAGACTATGAGCCTGTATGGAAGGCGATGCATGAGTTCACCGACCAACGCACAGAAGAAACCCGTGATGAAGTCTGGTTGGTAGAACATAACCCAGTATTTACGCAAGGACAGGCAGGTAAAGCTGAGCACTTGATTAACACTGGCGATATTCCTGTTGTACAAAGTGATCGCGGAGGCCAGGTTACGTATCATGGCCCTGGTCAGTTGGTCGCCTACTTCTTGATCAACCTACGCCGCAAAAAATTAGGTGTACGAGATCTCGTTACCACAATCGAGAACCTCGTGATCAACACGCTAAAAGCATACAATATTGACTCAGCCGCGCGACCTGACGCACCAGGTGTCTACGTTGCCGGTAAGAAAATATGCTCTCTCGGTTTACGCATTCGTAAAGGATGCTCGTTTCATGGTTTAGCCTTGAACGTAAATATGGATTTAACACCGTTTCTGCGTATTAACCCTTGTGGTTATGAAGGTATGGAAATGGTTCAGGTCAGCCAATTTGGCGGCCCAGACAATGTAGAAGCCGTAGAAAAACAATTAATAGAAGAACTCGTTACTTTGCTCGATTATGAGCAAGTAGAATTCAGCACAGAAGCACCTTCTCAAGGTAATAAAGCATGAGCAAACCAATCCAGATGGAAAAAGGCGTTAAATATCGTGACGCCGATAAAATGGCATTGATTCCCGTAAAGAACATGCCTACAGAGCAGAAAGAAGTGCTACGTAAGCCTGATTGGATGAAGATCAAGCTACCAGCCGACAGCCAACGAATTCAAGACATCAAAGCGGCGATGCGTAAGAATAAACTTCACTCCGTATGTGAAGAAGCATCTTGCCCGAACCTAGCGGAATGTTTTAACCACGGTACAGCTACCTTCATGATCTTAGGTGCTATTTGTACTCGTCGTTGTCCTTTCTGTGACGTTGCTCATGGCCGCCCATTACCACCGGAAGCAGAAGAGCCTCAAAAACTGGCGAAAACCATTGCCGATATGAAGCTGAAATACGTAGTAATCACTTCTGTTGACCGTGACGATCTGCGTGACGGCGGTGCACAACACTTTGCCGATTGTAACCGCGAGATCCGTGCGTTAAACCCGCATATTAAGATTGAAACACTGGTTCCTGACTTCCGTGGTCGCATGGATGTAGCGCTTGATCTAATGAAAGACAATCCGCCAGATGTCTTCAACCACAACTTAGAAACAGCGCCACGTCTTTACCGTAAAGCTCGCCCAGGTGCGAACTATAAATGGTCACTTGAGCTTCTTAAGAAGTTCAAAGAGCAGCATCCCGATGTACCGACCAAGTCTGGTTTGATGATGGGTCTTGGTGAAACCAAAGAAGAAATCATCGAAGTACTGAAAGATCTACGCGCACACGGCGTAACGATGCTGACTCTAGGCCAGTACCTAGCGCCAAGCCGTCACCACTTGCCAGTAGAACGTTACGTTCCACCATCAGAGTTTGACGAGCTAAAAGAAGTTGCACTAGAACTTGGCTTCACGCATGCAGCGTGTGGTCCATTTGTTCGCTCTTCTTACCATGCCGATATGCAAGCTCAAGGTATCGAGATTAAATAAGCTCTCGCTTGTTTTGAAAAGAAAGGTTGGCTCAGTGCCAACCTTTTTTGTATCTGGCAAATGATGATAAAAAGCCATTCTACCACCGTCATTCTGAACAGCGAGGAACGAGCGTGATTCAGAATCTGTTTTCAGAATACTGATGATTTTTAGGGAAACTCTGAGTAAAAGAGTGTGCCTCAACAAGATTCCTGATCTCGTCTCGGCTCGTCGGAATGACGTGGTTTGGATATATTGAAAAGGGACAGTGTTGGTAGCCATCCCCTTATCACACCCTCTCGCTATATCTCATTCCAAACGCCAGACAAACAAAAAGGCCCTCCAATGAGGGCCTTTAGTATATCAATGTTCAAAATAGATGAGTCGAGTTCTAGGAGAACACACGGAGTTTACGCGAGCAAATGAGTATGTTCGACACCGAAATCGACTCATTCTATGAAGAACAGTTAGGCGTAAACCGGTAGACGCTTACAAATTTCTAGCACTTTCTGTTTAGTCGCTTCGATAACTTCTTCGTTGCCGATGTTATCTAGAACGTCACACATCCAGTTTGCTAGCTCTTTTGCATCTTCTTCAGTGAAGCCACGGCGAGTGATCGCTGGCGTACCTACACGGATACCAGACGTTACGAATGGGCTGCGTGGGTCATTTGGTACTGAGTTCTTGTTTACAGTGATGTTTGCAGCACCTAGTGCCGCGTCTGCGTCTTTACCAGTGATATCTTTGTCGATTAGGTCAACAAGGAACAAGTGGTTTTCTGTACCGTTAGATACGATTTTGTAGCCACGCTCTTGGAACTGACCAACCATTGCTTTTGCGTTTTTCACTACGCGAGCTTGATAAGCTTTGAACTCTGGCTCCATCGCTTCTTTGAACGCTACTGCTTTACCAGCGATAACGTGCATTAGAGGGCCACCTTGACCACCAGGGAACACTGCTGAGTTCAATTTCTTGTACATATCTTCGCCAGCATTTGACAAGATAAGACCACCGCGAGGACCTGCTAGTGTTTTGTGCGTCGTTGTTGTTACCACGTGAGCATGCGGTACTGGTGTTGGGTATTCACCGGCAGCGATAAGACCAGCTACGTGCGCCATATCAACAAATAAGTAAGCACCTGCTTTGTCAGCAATTTCACGCATGCGTTTCCAATCAACGATTTGCGAGTAAGCAGAGAAACCACCGATGATCATCTTAGGTTTGTGTTCAAGTGCTAGCTGTTCCATCTCGTCGTAGTTGATTTGACCAGCTTCATCGATACCGTAAGGGATAACGTTGTAGTGCTTACCCGAGAAGTTTACTGGTGAACCGTGAGTTAGGTGACCACCGTGCGCTAGGCTCATGCCTAAAACTGTATCGCCAGGGTTAAGAAGCGCCATGTAAACTGCGCTGTTTGCTTGAGAACCTGAGTGAGGCTGTACGTTAGCGTACTCACAACCAAATAGTTGGCATGCACGCTCAATTGCTAGTGCTTCAGCTTTATCTACGTACTCACAACCGCCGTAGTAACGCTTACCTGGGTAGCCTTCAGCGTATTTGTTCGTTAGCTGAGAACCTTGCGCTTCCATTACACGTGGGCTTGTGTAGTTTTCAGAAGCGATAAGTTCAATGTGTTCTTCCTGGCGAAGAGTTTCTTCCTGGATAGCTGCGAACAGTTCCGCATCGTAATCTGCGATGTTCATATCACGCTTAAGCATCTGTATCTCCTGACTCAGATTAGTACTGAAAGTTGCAAAAAAACTGTTGAATGACCCGACGCAAACGTTTTCGTCACCCTAATGGCGCGCATTCTACATAATTTGATTTAGGTCATAAAGAGAAATTTACAATTTTTCTCATGCAGTTTTTTCATGATGACAAGCAATGTTTACCATGCCAGCATTGCAATCGCATAACGACAATCTATTGCCTGTCAAATTTGTGCTTTACACCCTGTAAAACAGCAATTACATAGGTTTACCGTAAATTTTACCCTCTAGCTACCGAAAAGATCATCTTTTTACTACTATGCACGCCTTATTTATCACTAATGACTGCAATATTGATGGAAAAACACTCATTAAAAGAAGACTGGATAGCGATTCTCACGGGTACCTTTTTAGTAGCTCAAGGCGTTTTCTTTCTCCAATCCGCGAACCTTCTAACGGGAGGCACGACTGGATTGGCTCTGCTTATTAGCCAATTTACACCTTTTACCTTTGGTGTGCTGTACTTTTTAGCAAACAGTCCTTTTTACTTACTAGCATGGAAACGCTTCGGCCGTCATTTCGCCATTAATAGTGCCATTTCTGGCGCGTTGGTTTCTATCTTTGCCGATCATCTTTATTTGCTAATCTCGCTCGAATCGGTAAATGAAGTTTATTGCGCCGTCGCAGGCGGGCTTTTAATGGGGCTCGGTATGCTGATCCTATTCCGACATCGCTCCAGCTTGGGTGGCTTTAACGTGCTGTGTTTGTTTATCCAAGACAAATTTGGCATTTCAGTTGGCAAAAGCCAAATGGCAATCGATGCATGTATCCTGTTTGCTTCATTCTTCTTTGTCACACCAGAAGTGATTGGCCTTTCAATTTTGGGGGCGTTTGCACTCAATCTCGTGTTAGCGATGAACCACAAACCGCACCGCTATTCCGTGACCTACGGTTCATAAATTTTTGATAATGATTGAAGCGCGATTTATAAGATTTCGCGCTCCAATCGCTATATAATACTTCGCGATTTCCAAATAGATCGGTACGGTATGCGCGACTTTCTGCAACAAGCTAAACAGACTCACAGTTGTATTGCGATTGGAGAGCTGATCTATAACCCGAAGACACAGACCCTTCATCAAGATGTTATCGCGATTGATCTTGAACCTCGCACCATTGAATTATTAGAACTGCTGTTAACAAGCGTTGGCCACCCACTCTCTGCTGACACCATTATTGAAACCATTTGGCAGAGCAAGTTCATCTCTAAGAATGTGCTCACGAACCGCATTAGCACCTTACGTGCCCTGCTACAGCAGTACTTACCCGAATACGATGCCGCTAAGCTTTTAGTCACTTACCCCCGCAAAGGCTACTTTCTTAACCCTGCCAATATTCGTTTGGTGCCACCAGCGAAAAGCCATCGACGCGTTATCCCAACTCAGGTTGCGAGGAATAAGAACTTCAAGCTGATTTTTGCTTATAGCTTGTGTGCCATACTTGCAGTTTGTAGCGTGACGCTCGCAAGCTTGTTATGGCAACGCCAAGAAATCTCAACACAACAAACACGTCATCAACTACTGATTCCCAAAGTCGAGCTACTACTCAACCGTGTCGATTCAATCGGCTCTCAGGCGCGAAAATACCGCATACTGGTCAAAGCCATCTTGCTGCAACAACAGGTCGAATATCCATACACCGACATCGCCAACCAAGATGCTCCCAGTTACTTTCTTGATCCTATCGGTCATGCGCCATATTTCCCTGGCGCACGAAACATGCAGACCAGCGACTACGAGCTCAATATCGAGTTAAAAGACGGCACAAAACAGGGCATCTTGAAAGCGCAGATGAACCTTATTTATCCTGCGACGGGCAAGCTAGCGTTTCGCAATGAGTACACACTGCGTTTATCTGACTTACAATCGGATATTTTCCAAATGCACTCGGATGTCGCGCAATACTTCAATCTGCCTGCACCTTCGGCAAGTACGTGGCAGCTTTCGGATATTCACAAAAAAATGTTATTCGAGAATGCCTTTTCTAGCCAACCTCTCCGACAATCTGATGAGTTTGCGGCTATAACAACGGCAAGACATCTCGCCTTATACGAGCACGAACATCAAAAGCTGGAAGCGTATTTAACTCAAGTACAATCGTCGTTTGATGTTTTGCCAGATGAGCTGAGCCTCTGGTTAGGTCTATTGCATTTCAAATTAGGTAACTTAGACAGGGCAAAAGCTCTGTTAACGACACCAGATGGCGACTCACGCATCCAAAACGCACTGATTTATACCTTTGTGTCTCACATTGCTTACAAGCAGAACAAACTTGAACAGTTCCGTCTCAACTACATGGAATCACTGGTGGCGCTGCTGCGCGTTTTACCTTCCGAAACCTTGTTTGAGCGTCTTTCTCAATCTGAATCCAAAGAGACTTGCCTCCAACCGTGGAAAACGTTGCATGTTAGTGTGACCGATCAAGAAATCATAAGCCGATGGAAAGCGCTCATTAACGAGTATTGCACTAATGTAGCCAACGAAATAAACCCAAATAAAACAAAGACCTAAATATAAAATTAAGCTTTCATTAACCCCTGTTATCTTTTGTTTTTTGCCCTTTTTCTCTCGCTGAACTTAGCATGCTCGCATTCAAGCAACGGCCCAACATGAAGCGGCCTTATCAATCAGGAATGTAAACCATGCTAAACAAAATGACGCTTATCGCAGCAGCAACTCTGGCTCTTTACGGCTGTGGCGGAGGTTCGTCTTCTGGCAGTGCGAATCCAAACAAAGTGCCTCAAGAAAGTTTCGACGTCTCGATTCACAACTCCATTTTCGCTCCTGTACCAAACACACAATTGAGCTATTCGTTTAGCTTGGATGGCCAACCAGAGGGCGACATGAAACTGAGCTTCCAAGCGATGGATAGCGAGCAAATATTGGCAGCATTGGCACAAATCCCAAACAGCGAGGCAATGGTCCAGTTGGTTAATGACTTGATGAACTACGGCGCCGAACAGTTCTACTATTCAGACGAGCAGTACAACGACGACGAAGAGAGCAATACGCTTTACTTTGCAGGATCAGATGGTGCACTCCATGAAATCACTGACGCTTATTTCATTGGTCATCAGTTTATTGCCATGCTTATGCACAGCGGTCCGATTTTCCGCCTAAACGGTGACGACGTAAAAGAGAAAAGCCCGAATATTGACATCGGTGAAGAAACTATGTCTCTGCAAACCACTCTTACAGGCTACTCAGTTCACAACCTACTAGACCGTTTTGAAGAGCATGAGTGGGTACAAAACCTTCCTATGACAGCATCTTGCCAAGTGGTTTGGCAACAGCAAATCCGAGAAACTGGCGTGCGTAAAGCGTTCTCGATCTCAGGCAAGAAAATTGAAGCGGCATACCTGATGGAAGAGAACATCTACAACCTAAACTGTGATGATATGGACTCAATGGAGTTCGCCACTTCGGCAGAACGTTGGTTTAATCCGAGCTTAGGTCTGATAGAACAAATTGAACTGCTGAAAGTACAACAAGTACAAATCAACGAAGAGAAAGTGCAGCTAACAGCGATTGAAACAAAATAAGCTTGCATTTTTTATAGATATCTCAATAAAAGAAGGCTTTGGGGAGCACACCAAAGCCTTCATCTCGAACATCAATCTTAGGGGTGATGACACCCGAGTTTATTCTTCTATCAATAAAATACGAGTTTCGTAAGGTCGTAACACTTGATGGTTTGACGCGACTGCGCTCGCTGAGTTTTGATAGTTAGATAGCAAGTTTTTCGCTTTACTCATATCAAAACGTTCTGGCAGAACGCATTCCACCTCTTCAGCATAGTAGTTATTGATACACAGCAGCGTTTGCTTATCGTTCTGACGAGCGTAAGCGAAAATACGTTTGTGCTCTGGCAGTAAATCTTCATAACGGCCATCGGTGATGACTGGAACCTGTTTACGCAGTTCAATCAGACGCTTGTAAAAGTAGAACACCGAGTTCAAATCGGCAACCGCAGCTTCAGCATTGATTTCAGAGTAATTCTGCGCCACTTCAAGCCACGGCGTTCCCTCAGTAAAGCCCGCGTGTTTTGCACTGTTCCATTGCATTGGTGTACGTGAATTATCACGCGACTTCTGTGCCAAGATCGCCATCATATCGTCATGAGATACACCATCACGGTTGACCATGATGTCGTACATGTTAGTACTTTCAACATCACGATATTGGCTGATTTCGGTATAACCCGGGTTGGTCATGCCGATCTCTTCCCCCTGGTAAACATAAGGTGTGCCTTGCATCATGTGCGCTGATGCCGCAAGCACCTTGGCAGATTCAACACGGTATTGCTCGTCGTTACCTAATCGGCTCACAACGCGTGGCTGGTCGTGGTTACACCAGAACAGCGCCCCCCACCCTTTGCCATTTAAGCCCGTTTGCCAATGATTGAAGATCTGTTTTAACTGAATGAAATCAAACGGCGCTTTGGTCCATTTTTCACCATTTGGATAATCGACTTTCAGATGATGGAAGTTGAACACCATGGATAGCTCTTTGCCGTCTAGCGAAGAATATTGCTGGCAGTGCTCTAGCGTAGTGGAAGACATTTCACCCACCGTCACGCTGCCGTATTTTTGAAACACAGATTCGCTAATCTCTTGAAGGTATTCGTGCACACGTGGACCATCCGTGTAGAAACGACGACCATCACCAATATCGTCACTTGGAAAATCTTGCTGCTTGGAAATCAGGTTGATAACGTCGAGACGGAAACCATCCACTCCTTTTTCTGCCCAGAAGCTGATGACTTCTTTCACTTCTTCACGCACTACTGGGTTTTCCCAGTTTAAGTCCGCTTGCTCTTTAGCAAAAAGGTGCAAATAGTACTGGCCTGTTTTTTCATCCAGCGCCCAAGCGTTGCCACCAAACTTTGATTGCCAGTTGTTTGGTTCAGCACCATCTACCGGATCTTTCCAGATGTAGTAATCACGGTATGGGCTGTTTTTATCACCCAGTGCGGATTGGAACCACTTGTGTTCTGTCGACGTGTGGTTCACTACAATGTCCATGATGATACGAATACCCAACTGATGCGCTTCTGCTAGCAAAGTATCAAAGTCTTGCATCGTGCCGAACTCAGGGTTGATCGAGTAGTAATCGGAGATGTCATAACCGTTGTCGATCATTGGCGATTGGTAAACCGGCGTCAGCCAAATCGCATCCACACCAAGATGCTTAAGATAATCCAGCTTAGAAATGATCCCTTTGATGTCGCCCGTGCCTTTACTGCCACTGTCACAAAAGCTTTTTGGGTAAATTTGATAGATGGTTGCGGTTTTCCACCAGCTCTCATCATGCTTGGTCATAGCCATTTCTAACACTCACTTACCAGTAATCGGAAACTTAAAATTTGAAAAGAAAAATAGGAGGAGGCAGCCAAGTCACTGCCTCAAATAGAATTACGCGTTTGCAGGCTCAAGCTCACCTTTGGCTTGTGCACGCTTATAAAGAATTAACGTTAATGCAACAGGTACCAGCATTGCGACTAACATAGCCAAAGCAAAAATGCCCCAGAACTGCGGTTGGATAGACAAGATGCCCGGCAAACCGCCCACACCGATACCGTTCGCCATTACGCCCGCACTACCACAAATAGCAGCAGCACACGCACTACCGATCATCGCGCTCAACATTGGGAACTTGTATTTCAAGTTGATGCCGTACATCGCCGGTTCAGTCACGCCAAGGTAAGCAGAGATAGCCGCAGGCACTGAGATATCACGCTCGCCGTGTTTTTTACTGATGATAATGATGCCGACGACCGCAGACGCTTGAGCAATATTTGAAAGCGCAATCAGAGGCCAAATTGGCGTGCCGCCTAGCTCTTGCATTAATTGAAGGTCAACCGCGTTGGTGGTGTGGTGAATACCAGTAATGACCAATGGCGCGTATAGGAAGCCGAAGATGGTTGAGCCAATCATTGCGAAGTCACCCGTCATGGCTGCTTTTGCTGCGAATGCCACGCCGTCACCCAACATACGACCGAATGGACCAATGATAGAGTGCGCAAGAATCACAGACACAATGATTGAGACAAACGGCACGACCACTAGGTAAAGGTAAGACGGAATGATGCGTTTTAAGTTGGTTTCAATAAACGCCAGAGCCATACCAGCAAGCATTGCTGGAATCACTTGCGCCTGATAGCCCACTTTCTCGATGGCAAATAAGCCAAAGTCCCACACTTCGGGTACTTGCTTACCAATCAGGTAGGCGTTCATCAACTGTGGCGAAACCAATGTTACACCAAGCGTGATACCCAGAATCGGAGTACCGCCGAGCTTTTTCACTGTCGACCAACACACGCCAACCGGTAGGAAGAAGAAGATCGCCTCACCAATCAGCCATAAGAAAGAGTGTACCGTTGCCCAAAACTGGCTGATTTCCGTTAGCGTTTGACCATCAAACATCTTGATGTCGCCAATCACGTTACGGAAACCAAGGATCAGACCACCGGTGATGATCGCTGGTAGCAGTGGTACAAAGATTTCTGCAAGGTGGGAAATACCACGCTCAACGATATTCATGTTTTGACGAGCAGCGTTCTTCGCTTCGTCTTTGCTGGCTTCACTTTTACCCGTCAGTCCGATCAGTACCTTGTAAACTTCATCCACTTCAGTACCGATAACCACTTGGAACTGGCCTGCGTTGGTAAAACAGCCCTTCACCATCGGTAATGCTTCTAACTGTTTCGTATCTGCTTTGTCCGTATCATTTAGAACAAAACGCAAGCGAGTTAAACAGTGACTTACACTGGCAATGTTGTCCGGCCCCCCGACCAGCTCAATAAGACGCTCCACGTCTTTACGCGCAATCTTACTCATAACTTTGTCCACCCTGTATTGGATACATTCGATTCATCATTTTGTTTTTATAAATGGGAACATTCCCATTTCTTAATTTTAATATTGCCATCCGAAGGCAAAAAACAAAATGGGAACAGTCCCATTAATTGAGAGTGATCACAGTATAATTTTAGAGCAGATCGTTTTAGTGTGGGTCAATAAACGATAGGCTGTTGAGTAAAGTGAACCACTTCCTCATCGCCATTTAATTGATTGATCAGCATGTTAGCGGACTTCTCACCTGCAAGGGTATAACCGGGGTCGACACTAAATACTTTAGGGAAAAGGAAAGAGAGCAATTCATTACCACCAACACCTGTCACAACCACATCTTCACGGCCTAACTCTTGAAGACGCTTAATCACGCCCAACGCGATGGTGTCACTGGCGCACACGATGGCCTGAGTGTCAGATTGAAGGACTTTGTCTACCAACTGATAAGCACTTTCATGGCTCAACTTACCCGTCTGGAAACAAGGTGTAATTTGTTTGCGTTGACACCAAGCTTTATAAGCATTTAGACGAGCTAAGCCAGTGGTTTTGTCTTCAGGGTCAACACCAATATAAGCAATGCGAGATAAAGATTGCTGCTCAAGATGAGACAAAGCCATGTCTATCACACCTTGGTTGTCGTAGTTGATCGAAGAAACCATTTGCGTGTCCATCGCGATCACGACGATACGATTACCCCACTCCGCCAATGCTCGCTCATCACATCCAGTAAAACCAAACACGATCACCCCATCGACGTTGCGACGTCTAAGCACATCCAAATGCTCATTGGTTTTATCGCGATCGAATTGGCTCTCCATGATCACCGCATCATAACCAGCGGAATACAAAGCATTGAGCATGGTACCAACGGCGCGATTTTCTGATGGTGAGTCTAAACGGGAGATGATAACCCCAATGACTTTTTGGCTGCCACCACGCATCGACTGCGCCGACTTTGATGGGACGTAGCCTGATTCACGAATGATTTGCTCTACCTTCTCTCGCGTTTGGGGTTTCACTTTTGGATCGTTAGTAAGCACACGGCTTACTGTCGATTTGCCCACGCCTGCCAATTTTGCGATATCAAGAATGGTGAGTTTTTTGCTCATAAGTGTTCAGATTAAAAGAAGGAATCAAACAAAAGGGAAGCAGTGGCTTCCCTTATCTCAGTCAGTAATGAATATTACTTGTTTAAGTACGCAGGCACATCTGCAATGCTATCCAATACTACCGTTGCAATGGCTTCGCCCTGTTCCGTTACTGGCTTACCAGTGCGAACCAAAATCTTAGTGCCAACGCCTGCCGCTTCTGCTGCCATCATGTCTTCAGCTTTATCGCCGATCATCACAGATTTCTCCATGTCGATCTTCAAGAAGTCACGCGCAGAAATGAACATACCTGGTTTTGGCTTACGGCACTCACAATCTTGCTTGTACTCGCCAATGCCATGTTCTGGATGATGTGGACAGTAATAGATACCATCGAACTCAACACCATTATCAGCAAAGTTCCAATCCATCCATTGAGTCAGAGACAAGAAACGGTCTTCACTGAATTTACCGCGTGCGATGCCCGATTGATTCGTCACTAACACTAGAAGGTAGCCTTTATCTTTTAGCGCTTTCGTCGCTTCAAATACACCATCAATGTACTCAAAATCATGTTCGTCATGAACGTAGCCGTGGTCAACGTTTATCACGCCATCACGATCGATAAAAACAGCAGGTTTTGCCAAAACGTATTTCTCTATTAACTCGGTTTAATCAGATTATTACATACCTTATAAACTTCAACACTATCTAATTCATTCTAGGCCTCGACAAAACGGTTGATTTGTTGGGCAAGAATCGGTAAATCTGAGGGTGCCCTGCCGTCTACCTCCTCCTTTCTATCTATACATCTCCGTTTCGAAACAGAACATCCATACATTTAGACGTCTAGACGTAAAAATATCTATTGACTTCATTCTGCTTAACCCATAGCATCAACTGAAAATTGAGATAAAGCTCAACATTAAGTTCTGTCAAAGGCCGTTTTTGACAGCGAAGTTCCCCGTATCTTTGGGCAGGTTGAAACATGATAGAAATAAAAAACGTCAATAAAGTGTTCTACCAAGGCAGTAAGGAAATCCTTGCCCTGAAAGACATTAACCTACACATCGACAAAGGCACCATCTTTGGTGTTATCGGTTCATCAGGTGCTGGTAAAAGTACGCTGATTCGCTGCGTAAACATGTTAGAAGCGCCGACCTCTGGTTCCATCATCGTTGATGGTGTGGATCTAACCAAACTCAGCAAAAAACAACTAGTCGAAACACGCCGTAACATTGGCATGATCTTCCAGCACTTTAACCTGCTTTCGTCTCGTACTGTGTTTGATAATGTAGCACTGCCACTAGAACTGGCAGGTAAAGACAAATCGCAAATCACAACAAAAGTAACTGAGTTGCTAAAGCTTGTAGGCTTAGCCGACAAACACGAGAGCTACCCATCTAACTTAAGTGGCGGCCAAAAACAGCGTGTGGCAATTGCTCGTGCATTGGCATCCGATCCTAGCGTGCTGCTTTGTGATGAGGCCACTAGCGCACTAGACCCAGCAACAACTCAATCTATCCTTGAGTTATTGAAAGAGATCAACCGCAAACTCAACATCACGATTTTACTTATCACTCACGAAATGGAAGTCGTAAAAAGCATCTGTCACGAAGTAGCAATCATCGGTGGTGGTGAGCTGGTGGAAAAAGGCACCGTTGGCGATATTTTTGCGCACCCTAAGACAGAGCTAGCGCACCAATTCATTCGCTCAACGCTGGATCTTTCCATTCCTGAAGATTACCAAGCTCGTCTGCAAGCAGAGCGTGTTGATGGCAGCTATCCGTTGGTTCGCTTAGAGTTTACTGGCGCAACCGTCGATGCACCGTTAATGTCGCAAATTTCTCGTAAATACAATATTGATGTGAGTATTTTGAGTTCCGACCTTGATTACGCTGGTGGCGTGAAATTCGGCATGATGGTCGCAGAGCTATTTGGTAACGAAGAAGATGACAACGCAGCTCTTGAATACCTGCGTAAGCACAACGTAAAAGTAGAGGTACTTGGTTATGTCCTTTAATACGATTTCTGAATGGCTGAGTTTAAACAGCAAACTACTTTTAGGTGCAACGTGGGAAACGCTTTACATGGTTGCGGTTGCCGGATTAGTCGGCTTTGCTGTGGGTATTCCATTAGGCGTAATCCTCCATATTACTAAGAAAGGCGGCCTACTTGAAAACACCAAACTAAATAGCGGCTTAGGCGCTATCGTTAACATTGGTCGCTCAGTGCCATTCCTCGTACTGATGGTTGCGATTATTCCAGTGACAAAAATGCTAGTTGGAACCTTTATCGGCACAACCGCAGCAATCGTCCCACTGACTATTGGCGCCATTCCTTTTGTCGCTCGTCTTATTGAAGGTGCTTTATTAGAAGTACCGACAGGCTTGGTGGAAGCAGCGCAGTCAATGGGGGCGACACCAACACAGATCATCACAAAAGTTCTACTACCTGAAGCAATGCCGACTATTGTTAACTCAGTAACGATTACCTTGGTCACTCTCGTTAGCTACTCAGCTATGGCGGGTACGGTAGGCGGCGGCGGCCTAGGCGACGTAGCCATTCGTTACGGTTTCCACCGCTACGATGTAACTATCATGGCCGTGACTGTCGTGATGTTGATTGTTCTAGTACAGATTATTCAGTCTATCGGCGACGCAGTGGTGCGCCGTGTAGACCACAGATAAGCATCAAAAATACAAATTATAAGGAGATAAAGATGAAATTTAGCCTTAAAGGTCTTTTGACTGTAGCAACGGCCGCCTCTGCTCTTGCTCTAGCGGGTTGCGGCGACAAAGAAGTAGACGTAAACAAAGTAAAAGTTGGCGTTATTGCTGGTGCTGAAGCACAAGTAGCCGAAGTTGCCGCTAAAGTAGCAAAAGAGAAATACAACCTAGATGTTGAGCTAGTAACATTTACCGATTACGTAACACCAAACGCCGCTCTGGATGATGGTTCAGTAGACGCGAATGCGTTCCAGCACAAACCATACCTAGACCAACAAGTGAAAGACCGCGGCTACAAACTGGCTATCGCGGGTAACTCATTCGTTTACCCTATTGCTGGTTACTCAAAGCAAGTAAAATCAATTGATGAAATTCAAGATGGCGCACGCATCGCAGTACCAAACGACCCAACTAACCTAGGTCGCTCACTACTGCTTCTTGAGCAACAAGGTTTGATTACGCTACGTGATGGCGTTGGTCTACTCGCTACAGTACGTGACATCGTGGGCAACCCTAAAAATATCGAAATCATTGAACTAGAAGCCCCACAGCTTCCGCGTTCATTGGATGACGTAACGCTATCAATCATCAACACCACTTACGCAAGCTCTATCGACCTATCGCCAGAGCGTGACGGCGTGTTCGTTGAAGATAAAGACTCACCATACGTAAACCTAATTGTCGCTCGCGAAGAAAATGTTAATGCGCAAAACGTACAAAACTTCGTAAAAGCTTACCAAACGGAAGAAGTTTACGAAGCGGCAAAAGAGCTGTTCAAAGGCGGTGTTGTGAAAGGTTGGTAATCCCACTTTTCAAAACATGACTGAAAACAACGTTCTAAACATAAACGTTCTAAACACAAAAGGGCTGATGTGAAAACATCAGCCCTTTCTATTTGTCTATCTACCCATTTAAGTAGCTTCAATTCGCTACTTAAGATGGTCCCAAGAGATATTCGACACGATTCGGCAGTCATCACACTTAAAATGAAATATGTCATGTAGTGGCTCATCGAGTAGCCACTCGCCATCGCATTTTGGACACTTGCGCGCTTTCTCGCTCTCCAGCGACTGACCACCGACACGATACTGGTAATAGTACGTAGGGATCTTCGTGATGTATTCGATACGGCCACGTAAGTCCCAACCTCGGCGAAACAGCACACTATCCACATCGCAAATTTCGTGCAGCGCCGCATGTTCCGCTCGGCAACCCCCTGCCATTTGGATTTCATCACACGCTTGCCACTCAGTCTGCCACTTAATGACGGCTTTATGGTCTCCATTAAGTGTTGGCTCATTACGATACAAAGGAATTGGCAACAGGGTTTCACCACTTCGCAAAGGCGAACACGTATGAACATAAGTCGTGTACAACACTTGCCAGCTAGGTGTCTCTTCTTCGGCTGCTTGTTCTGAATTCAAATCACGCCCCAGCATACGCATTTTCGGAGCAAGCAAAGACGCATCCGACAAACGGTTCATGCACACTTTGACGAAATCTGAGTGATAACGTGGATGCAAGCTGTCTTGTTCTGGGCAAACAACACGAACGAAAAATTCACCTTCTCCCATCACTATCGGGAATTCACGACCTAATACTTGGCCGTTGTAACGCAGAGCATCCATCAAGCCATTAATGGCTTTGTCTACCGCGCTGACGGTGGTGTTATCAAAACACTCAAACTGCAACTCAACAACATACATACTTAGACGGCAGCCTCTAACTTATTCAAGAACTCAACCAATGAATCTGCCAATACATCACGTTTAGAGGTGCCCAAACGCTCTAGAATCACATTGCCAGTGAGGTTACAAATAGAAATCACATCCATTTCCTCATCTGTCGCTGCGATAAATACTGTTGGTTTAAGTTTCAAGCGGCGCTGCGTCACCAAATGACCAAGAATATTTTCTTGTAGACGCACGAAATCGTCATCGCTCCACACTTGCAGCAGCGTCAACGAATTACCTTGCCAAGTTGCCTCCATATCAGCGCAGTATTGAGAACCATAAAAGGCTTTAACATCATCTTGCAGTGACAACTCAATCGCATTTTCCACATTGGTGAAATCGGCCATTTCATCACGTGCGACCGCTTTCCAAAGCACCTTTCCATCACGCTTCTCTTCGACACAAGGAGAAACAAGCTCTGCAAGCTCTTCACTGCTTGGCAACTCATTGTGCTTAGCTTGCCAAGCTTGTTGGTAGCGCAGGCTGAACTCTTGTAGCGCCTGAGTAACGTTTTGGGTCATGAAGGTCTCCTCATTCCTTATTTATCAGATAGCCGTACTTGCCGGATGGCAATTGACCAGCGGATTCAGTAAAATTCTCGCCATTCTAATCGAAAACGACCACAAAGTATGAGCAAATATTCTGACGCTAAAGAGCTTGCTGGCTTAACACTAGGTAAAACGACCGAGTATGCGAACCAGTATGACCCAAGCTTGCTGCAACCAGTCCCTCGCAGCCTGAACCGAGATGACCTCCAGTTAGGCGATACTCTGCCTTTCATGGGGCACGACATTTGGACGCTGTACGAACTGTCTTGGTTAAATAGTAAAGGTTTACCACAAGTGGCCGTTGGCGAAGTATACATTCCAGCCACCAGCGCAAACTTGATTGAATCGAAGTCTTTCAAACTGTACTTAAACAGCTATAACCAAACCCGCTTTGCAAGCTGGGAAGAAGTGACTGAGCGTTTAACACAAGACCTTTCTGAATGCGCAGGTGAAAAGGTGCTGGTTGAGGTGAATCCAGTGACCCACTATACCAATCAACCTATCGTAACAATGGACGGTGAATGTATTGATGACCAAGACATTAACATCACCAGTTACGATTTCGATGCCGATTTGCTTGAAGGTGCAGCAGGTGAAGTACAAGTTGAAGAGGTGCTACATAGCCACCTATTGAAATCAAACTGTTTGATCACTAACCAACCCGACTGGGGCAGTGTAGAAATTCGCTACCAAGGCGCAAAAATAGATCGTGAGAAGCTGTTACGTTACTTAGTGTCTTTCCGCGAGCACAATGAGTTCCACGAACAGTGTGTAGAGCGTATTTTTACGGATCTAATGAAATACTGCCAACCAAGCAAACTGACCGTATTTGCCCGCTATACGCGCCGTGGAGGCTTGGATATCAACCCTTACCGCTCAACGGAACAAGATAAGCCAGCTCACAATCACCGTATGGCTCGTCAGTAAGCGCATAGGCAACAGAAATAAGTTCGGCAATCTAAAGGGTTGCCGGACGTTTTTATTGTCCAAGCATGTTACTATATCAAATGGCTTCAACCCGCATTTAAACGGCTAATTGAGGCTTTTCGCCGTTATCGCCATATCTAAAAACAGTTCGAGGGAACGAAAGGATGTTTTGGGACAGTTCGCGTCTATTCAAATTGATTGGCTTTCTTTGCTTGCTGTTTGTACAGCCACTTCATGCAACCATTTTATCGTCCGCGTTACTCAACGAAGCACAACAATTGGCGGAAATAGAGCCATCACAAGCAAAACAAGCGGCAACCAACTATTTGTCACAGCGTGAGCTAACAGAACGCAAAGAAAGTGACAGCCCTTCAGCCATGTCTCGCGACGAAACAGATCGTAGCGTTCGCACACCAAGCAGCACCATCGAAGCGCACAAGATTATCGCTCAGGCAGATTACGCCATGGGTAATGTTCGTTCGGCTATCGAGCACCTAAATAAAGCGGAACGCTTAGCGCAAGAATATCAATTGCCGTACATGGACTTAGATCTCCAGCTGATGCGCAACCAAATGATTTGGATGTACGACGAAAACTACTCAAAAGCGGAAGACACGCTTAACCAAATTGAACAACAGCTCGATGAAGCCGATGCCGTATTACAACGCACCGACAGCGTTCGCTACCGACTAGTGATGCAAAGAGCACTCCTCGCTTCATATAGTGGCGATATCATTAAAGCGGAAAACTTGTACTCTGAAGCAAAGACCATGCTTGACGATAGCCGCTCTGAGTTAGCCTTGATCGACTACTACACTGCCGTCGGCGAGTTTTACCTCAATAGCAAGAAATACAATTTGGCTTTGTCAGAACTGCTATACGGTTATTGGCAATCTATTGAAAGTAACAGTGGTGCAAGATTAGCAAAAGTGAATCGCCTTTTGGCTAGGCTCTTCCAGGAGCGACGAGTGTACGACAAAGCGATCGAATACTTATCTCAAGCCGCAGATTTTTATGACTCTTACCCTAGCTCTCCGATCCTAGCGGACGTCCTAGAGCAGATGGGCGACATCTACTTTTATCAGGGTAAGTTTAACCTTGCGTTAGTGCATTACTTCAACGTGCTTGACCATGAAAGTACCAGTAAGAACATCAATAGAATCATTAAAATTCGCTTAAGCTTGGCGGCTACCTACCTACAACTCTATAACTACGCGCTAGCAGAGCAGTACTTAGACCGCTCTAAAGAGCTTTTAGAATACACCAATATTCCTAAGCTTGAAGCAAAGGCTGCCCTGCTTCAGTCAGGTCTGGCTTATCATCAAAATGACAGTAAAGACGTCATTACTAATGCTAAGCTGGCGTTAGCGCTTGCTGAAAAGTCACCTGAAAATAACAACTTCATTAAGCAGCAGTCATACCGTTTACTTGGGTTGGGTTACGAGCAGGCAGGCGAATACAAACTTTCTCTGCAAGCTTATAAAAAATACACCAACCTCGTTCGTCTAGAACAAAAGCAGCTTAACCAAATCAGTGAGGATGCGTTCCGTCAGCAAAAAGAATTTGCCGAACAAACCATCCATTACATCGGTCAATCAGAACGCTTAGAGCAAGTGGAAAGAGAGCATCGTAAATTCCAGAAAATCTCATTTGCATTGTTTATTACTGTCTTGGTCATGTTTTTGTTCATTATGCGCCGTGGTGTCATTATGCAGCGCCAAGCAAGTGAAATCGAAAAACTGCGTAACGACCTCTTCACCCACTCTCGCTCTCGTTTACGTAACTTGCGTATGCTGAATGTTAAGCTTTCTCGCTCATTGAAAAAGTCGAGCGAAACTTTCGAGCAATGGCAAATGGGTGAATTGATCCACGAACCACTTAATGATCGCCTACGCTTTGTTATGATCGATTTGCCATTCTTACGAAGCATGTACGTCCATAACGGCTATAAGGCAGGTCTAGAACTAGAACGGGCATTTGGCGACTTCCTTGCGGAAAAAATAGAAAAACCGTCGCGTCTTTACCATTTCTCAGATGCGAACTTACTCTATATAGAACCGAACGCTGACCGTGATGCTTCTGCCGAAGTCATGTTCGAAAAATTCCAGACTTGGGTGGATGAGTTCGCTCAGCAGCACAACGTCAATCGTATTATTCGTATGGGCATCAGTGATTATCCGTTCTTACCCCGAGCCTACACTGCAATTAACGATGAGGAATTACTCGATCTGTTGTTGCTTGCGACTCACATCGCACGAGAAGTCAGCTTGAAGGATAAGCAAAGCCACTGGGTGTTCTTAAAAGCCATCGATAATGCGCCTGCTGCTAGCTTTGCAACAGGTAACATAAGAACTGCCTGTCAACATGCCATTAGCCAAGGCCTGATCAAGATCCATTCGTCCTACAAGAATGAGGACGACATCAAGAAAATATTAAAAAATGGATAATTAAACGCCTGTTGAACGTAATAACTAATGACGCTATAAAGTTTTTTGTTATTATCAGATAATTGTCAGTAGTACATGGACTTAACCGTAGTCACTTCATGGGAATCTTGGAATCCGATATTCAGTCGCAGCTGCATCAGCTGAGTTGTCAACTTGACCAACTCAGACTGACTCATCGTGATACTTCACTCAAATTCAAACGTGAACAACAAGTTCTTAAACGCGTTGTGGCATCATTGTCTTCAGCTTGCCAGGGTTCGAACACTCAGGTATCCAACTACCTATTTGAAATCCAACAAGAGCTGCAACATCAAAAAGATATCAGCACTCTTATCCCGCGTTTAGCGGTATTAGAGAGGATGCTCAAACAGCAGTCGAAGACGATGGATAAACAGAACGGTTACCTTGACGAACAAATCAAGCACAGTGGTGAAACACTGCAACGTGTCACTGGCTTACCTGCGCAGTTAAAACGTGAACTACGGAACCTGATGAGTTTCTCTGAAGTTCACGCCAGCAATAAAGCTGATCAAGCCACTAAGCTACTGAGTATTTACGAACGCGCTCTGAAAATCATCACGTCTAATTCACGTCTACATCTTAGTGAATTTGAAAACAATCCTGACAGATCTCAACTTGAATGCTTAGCCAGCGACCTCCAACATACTATTACAGAGCTGGATTTCGAGGGAGAATCAGGCGATAGATTGCTGGATATTCGCGCTAAGTTGCTCCTTGGCGTGAGTGCCGAGTCTCTCATTGAGCTTACGCTCTCAACGCTGAAATTGGTTGTCGAAGCAACAAAGTTCGAGCGCGAGGCGTCTAGCCAATTCCTTGATCAGCTGAACACTTCTCTCGCAAGTAACCTAAAAACCGTTCATCAGAACGTCGACCAGCATCATACCTACTTTGAACACCGCCAAGAGCTCAACACAGAAATGAACAGCTTGGTTGAATTAAGCCAAAAGTCACTTAATCAAGCTCAAGATATCGCGGTTGTGAAAAAAGAAATCACGCCTCTTCTCGAAAAAATGGCGTCGCTGACAGAGCGACTGAAAATGACGGAAGAGCGAGAGCAAGCGCTGCAAGAGCGGTTAAGTTACAGTAAGAACCAACTCGAAGCGGTATTTGAAACTACGCAAGATTATCGTCGACGCTTAGATGACCAAGCTCAGCGTATGTTGCTCGACCCGCTGACTAAAGTTTATAACCGCACTGCATTTAACGATCGACTAGAGCTAGAGTATCGCCGTTGGATTCGCTCTCAGCAAAACCTTCGTGTTGTGCTATTTGATGTAGACAACTTCAAAGCGGTGAATGATAGCTATGGTTATACGGCTGGCGATAAAGCGCTGAAGATCATCGCTCGTACTATTAACAAGCGCGTATCAGAAACGGAAACAGTAGCTCGCTTTGGTGGCGAGGAGTTTATTCTACTCGTCCCGGAACAATCTGAAGAATACACACTGGATCTGATTAAGCATATCCAGCGTGATATTAGCCAATTACCCTTTAAGTTCCGTGAGCAAAATATCATGATTACCTTAGCTGCTGTATCGACGTCTTTCAAAGAGTCCGATACGCCAGAGTATGTACTCGATCGTCTTGGCAAGATGCTTGCGGACGCTAAAAAACGTGGAACAAACCAGCTTAACTGGAGCTAAGATTCGTACAAAAAGCGAGCAAACAAACCAAATTTGGTGCAATCTACGCTTTATAACCACCCATTTTCAACGAGTTATCACATTTCTTCCCTTTTAGTCTGCTAAGCTGTAAAAACCCAAGTCACTTCAAGATGATGTATTTATAAAAGGCAAATGTATCATCTTGAGGTTGCTTGGGAGTTGATAACCATAAAACCAAATCGGCCAACTACCTTTCATCAAACCATACGTATAACACCCAAAAGGTAAGTTGGTACTTTCCCTCAAATTAATGCAACACAAGGAGGCGTTATGATTACCCATATAAGCCCCGCTGGTAGCATGGACTTGCTATCTCAACTAGAAGTAGAGCGCTTAAAGAACACAGCCTCGAGTGAACTTTATCAGCTGTACCGTAATTGCACATTAGCGGTGTTGAACTCCGGTAGCCATACCGATAACTCGAAAGAACTGCTCGATAAATACCAATCGTTTGATGTCAACGTCGTGCGTCGTGAGCGTGGTATTAAGCTTGAGCTGACTAATCCGCCAGAGCACGCTTTTGTTGACGGCGAAATAATTAAAGGTATCCAAGAGCATCTGTTCTCCGTATTGCGTGATATCGTTTACGTAAACATGCATTTGGCAGACGCCCAGCGGCTCAACCTTACTAACCCAATTCACATTACGAACCTCGTGTTCGGCATTCTTCGTAATGCCAGAGCATTAACTCCAGGTATCGCACCGAATCTTGTCGTATGTTGGGGTGGTCACTCTATCAATGGAGTGGAGTATCAGTACACACGTGAAGTGGGTAACGAACTGGGCCTGCGTGAACTTAACATCTGTACAGGTTGCGGCCCTGGCGCAATGGAAGGGCCGATGAAAGGTGCAGCGATTGGGCACGCAAAGCAACGTTACACTCAGCAACGTTATCTTGGTTTAACCGAGCCCTCGATTATTGCGGCCGAGCCACCAAACCCAATAGTAAATGAGCTGGTCATCATGCCCGACATCGAAAAGCGCTTGGAAGCTTTCGTCCGTATGGCTCATGGTATCGTTATTTTCCCAGGTGGCCCGGGCACAGCGGAAGAGCTACTGTACATTCTTGGCATCATGATGCACCCGGATAACGCCGATCAGCCAATGCCTATCGTATTAACAGGACCAAAAGAGAGTGAAGAGTACTTCCGCTCTATTGATGAGTTCATTCGCGACACACTTGGTGAGGAAGGGCAAAAGCACTACGAGATCATCATTGACGACCCGGCAGAAGTCGCTCGTATTATGAAACGCTCCATGGACTCGGTACGCCTTCACCGAAAAGAGAAAGGCGATGCGTACAGCTTTAACTGGTCATTGAAAATTGAGCCAAACTTCCAACTGCCATTTGAACCTACTCATGAGTCGATGGAACAATTGGATTTAAGCCTAGATCAAGAACCGCAAGTTTTAGCGGCCAACTTGCGTCAAGCCTTCTCTGGCATAGTTGCAGGTAACGTAAAGGCTGAAGGTATTCGAGAAATAGAACGTAGAGGGCCTTTCACCATTCATGGCGACGCAGTCCTCATGAAAAAACTCGATAAGTTGCTAAAAGACTTTGTCGAACAGCACCGAATGAAATTACCTGGCGGTTCAGACTACGAACCGTGTTATCGAATCGCTCACCCGGAAATTGGTGGTCGATAGTCAGGCTAGCATTCGTTACACTAGGGGCATTACGCCCCTTTTTTATTGCTAAGTCATTATGTCTATTCATCTTGTTATCATTGATGCCCTAAACCTGATCCGCCGAGTGCACTCAGCACAACCAGATCCAACCGACATAGCAAGAACCATAACCACAACGCAAAGAACCCTCACTCGCATTCTGTCAGAGGCCAACCCGACACACATCATCGCAGTTTTTGATCACCACGAACAAGACAGAGGTTGGCGCGCTGAAACTCTCCCTGACTATAAGCAAAACCGAAAACCAATGCCTCTGCCACTACTGCAAGGGTTAGATGCGATTCAACAAGCGTGGTGGGAGCAAGGTATTGATTCATTGCTGTCTGAAGGCGATGAAGCAGATGATTTGGTTGCTACACTCGCAACGAAAGTGGCCAGCCATGGTGAAAAAGTCACCATCGTTTCGACTGACAAAGGTTACTGCCAGCTACTTTCCCCTACCCTACAAATCCGTGATTATTTCCAACATCGTTGGTTAGATGAACCATTTATCGAAAAAGAGTTCGGCGTAAAACCAAGTCAACTAGCGGATTACTGGGGATTGACAGGGATAAGCTCTAGCCAGGTTCCGGGCGTACCTGGAATTGGCCCGAAAGCAGCGAAAGAGATTCTCACTCAGTTTGAGAGTATTGAAGCTGCCTACGCTAGTGAAGATCTCGTACCGAAATACCGTAAAAAATTGGATGAGCACATTGAGTCTGCTCGTTTATGTAAACGCGTCGCCGCTTTAAAGTGCGATATAGAACTAGGCTTTAACTTGCAAGATATTCGCTTTTTAGGGCCAAACAAAGCGGAGTAGTGTCCGATGGTAGTTTCACACCATGAAATCCGGCAGATATTAAAAAAGCGCCATTTGAAGGCGCTTTTTCTATTCTAATCACTATTCCCAAAAGACTCGGGGAATAAAGTTAGTAAGGTGAAATATTCGACAGACATTGGATATGAATCGTGATCTCTTCACGATCATGATACAAATGTTTAGCTTGTAGCTTGAACTTTACCTTATTATCAATGAGGAACTGCTTCAGATTTTCAAGGTCTTGCAGCACTTCGTCATAACGCCCTTTCATTGGCAGCTTAAGGTTAAAGATAGCCTCTTTTGCCCAACCTTTTAACAGCCACTGTCCCATCAGGTGAGCAACACGAGCTGGCTTTTCCACCATGTCACAAACAATCCATGTTACGTTCTTGCGGTCTGGTTCGAACTTAAAACCATCCACCATATGGTGCTTGATCTGGCCAGTTTCCATCAAACTGTCTGCCATCATGCCGTTATCAACGCAGTGAACGAACATTGAGCGCTTCACTAATTGGTACGTCCAACCGCCTGGACATGCACCTAAATCCACACCCCACATACCTGGTGCCAAACGCTCATCCCACTCTTCACGTGGAATAAAGACATGAAATGCTTCTTCCAGTTTAAGTGTTGAACGACTTGGGGCGTCTGCTGGGAATTTAAGGCGAGGGATACCCATGAAGAACTGTGAGTTGTTGTCAGTGTAAGAGTAACCAACGTAACAGTGGCCAGGCTCAACAAAGCAAATGTGCAGTACTGGTTTTTTCGCGTTATCTTTGTTCAGCATTAAGCCTTTGCCGCGCAACGCTTGACGCATTGGGACGGTAAACTTACGGCAGAATTTCAGTAGCTCTTTCGCTTCATTTGTATCTGGCGTTTCAACTCTCAAATCACCACAACGAGGGAATGCTTCGATGTCTGCTAGTTCATTCAAAATTGGACTAATTCGGTCATCACTTGGCAACGATTGAAACTCAGCTGCTACCGCAAACATTTGTCGAGCAAAAATTAAAGACTTAAAGTCTAAACCTCTCGCAAGTTTGTCGGCATCTCCATCTTGGTAACATTCGAAGACAACATAACCTGAGTTTCTCTTCACACGAGGGAAGCCATACACTTCCAACTGTGTCGCTTTGTCCTGAATTTCACCAGCACACTCTTTCTCAAAGCCAGAACGGCAATAGAGCATTAGTTGTTTCACTTGGAGACCTCTTTGATATTGAACGCAGCAAAAAAGAACAGACACCAACCAATCATGAACAGCAACCCTCCTACAGGAGTAATTGGCCCAAACCACTTAATGCCCGTCAGCGCCAGCGCGTAAAGACTGCCGCTAAAACAAAAGATGCCGATAATAAAGCAAATCGCCGCAATGAAAAAATACTTTTGTGCTTTTTGTCCCAAATTGAGCAGAAGCAGAATGGCACAAAACACAATCGCCAACGTGTGAATAAATTGATACAGAACTCCGGTCTCAAATACACCGAGCAAATAAGGGGCCAGTGTCGCTTTTAGCCCATGAGCAGCAAATGCTCCAAGAGCGACCGAAAGCAGCCCAGACAAACCAGAGAATGAGAGTAACCACTTACTTTTCACTGTACACCTCTTGTATAAACGCCGCTAACTGCTCTATCGCGAGTGCAATGTTACCCACTTCAGTATGACCTGAGATCTTGCGCGGTTTGAAGCTGTGGTCACCATCAGGTAAAAAGCTCACCGTTACTTGTGACGAAAGGACGAAATCATCGAATTCCTCACGCTTACCAAAGGTGTCTCGTTCCCCTTGCAGAATCAGCGTAGGTTTCTCAATGGTTGCTAAGTGCTCGCCTTTGTATTTCTCTGGCTTTCCTGGTGGGTGAAATGGAAACCCTAAACAGGCAATGCCCGCCACCAGCTCATTTTCAGCCAACAAGCTCGACATACGACCGCCCATTGACTTACCACCAATAACCACGGGAGAAGAAGTAAAGTGAGCGATCACTTCGCTGTATGCTTCGAGCAACTTTGGCGCGCGATCGGGCGGACGCTTTTTGCCATCTTCCGAACGTTTCACCATGTAAGGGAAATTAAAACGCACTACACGAATACCTTGCTCCACTAATCCTTTGGCGACAGCTGTCATGAAGTCATGCTCCATCCCCGCACCTGCGCCGTGAGCAAAAATAAACAGCGGTCCGTTTTCAGGCCCCTCAGCTATCCAGTGATTCATCCAATACTTCCTCTTGTTCTTTTCTCGCGGTTGCTAACATCCAGTCTCTAAACGTTGCGATTCGGCCCATATCTGCCTGCTGTTCATGACACACCACATAGAATGCATTCTTAGATATCAACACCTCGTCGAATGGTGCAATGAGTCGTCCGGCTTCCATTTCAGGTTTGGCGAGTACGTTGTTACCGAGCGCGACCCCCTGACCGTGCGCAGCAGCCTGTAGCACCATCGTTGAGTGACTAAAAATAGGACCGTGGTTTACGTTGATGCCTTCAATGTTGTAATGACGAGCAAACTGCTTCCAGTCTTTACGCGAAGTATCGTGTAACAAAGTATGTAATTTGAGGTCACTTAAAGATTCTAATGGTTTGTTACCCAAAAGTAATGAAGGTGAACAAAGTGGGATCAAAAACTCTTGGTACAATTTATCTGCTCGCAAACCTGGCCAGTTCCCACGGCCATAGTAGATCGCCACATCAACATCATCAGTCAGTGAGCCTTCATCCATATCTACGGCTTTAATACGTACATCGATATCGGGCTCTTGAGCATTAAAATCGGCCAAACGAGGTACAAGCCATTGGATAGCAAAACTCGGCGGTAGGCTAATCGTCAATGCCCCTTTTTCGCTACGTTCCAACACCTTATCTGTCGCTTCCGCAATCGAGGTGAAAATATCTTTGATATCGAGAAAGTAACTTTGGCCTTCTTCTGTTAACAACAAAGAACGATTACGTCGACGGAAGAGCTTCAATGATAAGAACTCTTCAAGCGCTTTAATCTGGTGACTGACCGCGGCTTGAGTAACAAATAACTCTTCTGCTGCTCGTGTAAAACTGAGATGACGAGCAGCCGCTTCGAAGACTCGAAGCGAATTTAATGGAGGCAATCTGCGAGACATATGGGACCTCTAATAGGATTAGTTTTTTTAATCTGAAACATTATAAAATGTCCGTTGTCGAACAGCCAGATAAATTCTATATTTCACCCCGCAACACGGGCCTGAACGGCTTGATTTCTTTGGAAATCAATTGGCTTCGTTGTTGCGATGTTGTGTTTGCAAACTCGTATTTCGAGTTAGGTAGATTTCTACCATAATGTTTTGTCCACACTCCCTGTGACAAAACATATACTTCCTGTATTTATTTTTGACCTGTCTGTCAAATTTGTTACACCGCCTAAATTAGGCGGTGTTTTTTTATCTATCAAAAATCTCATCCGCATATCTGGCAGCAATATCACTTTATTACTCTTCTTTCGGATTAATTATCGTTATATCAACACAAAGTGTATGGCTTTGCGATGAGCCTCAACATTATGCTAAGTAATGGTTGTCTGTAACGCGATCAAAAACAAAAAAGGCGCAAATTGATGTCTCAATTTGCGCCTTTTAACGTATTTTAACAGTCAGCTATGGACGGTAAACTTTTACGTTGCTGAAGCCTTGCTCTTGCAAGTAAAGCGCTTGCAGACGGCTCATCACACCGCGGTCACAGTAAAGTAGGTATGTCTTAGACTGGTCTAAGTCACCAAACTGTGTACCCAGCTTGTAGAAAGGGATATGTTTCACATCCACACCTTCGATTTCAAGTGGGTTATCGTCTTCCTCTTCAGGACTACGAATATCTAGCACAACCGCGTGCTCTTCTACCGCTTGAACTTGCTCTACTTCTGGTGCGGCTTGCTCAGACTCTTTCGCGATATCACGAATGTCCATCATGCGAGCTTCTTGAACCACTTGCTCAAGGATACTGAAGTCGAATTTCTCTTCTTCAGCTTCTAGCTTGCCTTTCACCGCTTTCACGGTTGGCCTCTTAGAGATAACACCACAGTATTCTGGCATTGTCTTTGCGAAATCTTCTGTGCCGATTTCACGTGCTAGATTGATGATGTCTTCTTTATCCCAGTTGATAAGTGGACGCAGAATCAGCGTGTCAGTTACGTTATCGATGTGGCGTAGATTGGTTAGCGTTTGGCTCGATACTTGACCTAGTGCTTCACCTGTTACCAATGCTTCGATCTTCATCTTCTGAGCGATCATGCCTGCTGCACGCATAAACATACGCTTCAAGATCACGCCCATTTGGCCGTCATCGACTTTCTCTAGGATTTCCGCAACCACAGGCTCGAAATCAACTGAGATAAAACGTACTTTTGCTGAAGAACCGTATTTGTTCCATAGGTAGTGAGAAACCTGCTTAACGCCGATTTCGTGTGCTGGACCACCTAAGTTAAAGAAGCAGTAATGTACTTTTGAACCACGCTTGATATGAAGATAGCTTGAAACACCAGAATCGAAACCACCCGAGATCAGGCTTAACACGTCTTCTTGCGTACCCAGAGGGAAACCACCTAGGCCTTTATGACGAGACAATACTTGGTTTAGCTTGTCGTTCGAGACTTCTACCTTGATCGTCACGTCTGGGTTTCGTAGCTTAACACTAGCGCTTTCAATCGCTTGATTTAAACCACCGCCTACATAACGCTCTAGTTCAATGGAGGTAAAGTCATGCTTGCCACGACGCTTCGCACGTACAACAAAGGTTTTATTTTCGAGTGCAGCACGGTTGAGTTCTAGCACTTGCTCGAAGATATCGTGCAAGTCTTTAAATTCAGTTTGCTTCACTTCCAGTACGTGGTGAATGCCTGGTGTATGAGTCAAAACCTCAAGAACTTCAGCGTGGAATTCGTTACTCTCAGAGGTCACTTCAATGTGATCACGACGGTTAAATACCGCGACAGACTCCGTGCGGCTCTTAATGATGTTACGAATGTTGCACTCTAAAATCTTTGTGAAGCGCTTACGCACAGATTCACTTTTTACAAAAATTTCTGGATGGGGCTTTACAATAAATTTCATAGTCTAATTCGCAGGTTAGTTTCGCAATCAACAAAGAGTGACACTCAACTTCAATACTTCATACGCAGTAAAACCGCGTTTCAGTCACAAAAAGTAGTCTGAGCTCACTTTTAAGGCGCAAGATTATACACCCAAGCGGATTGGAAAAACAAAAAAAGCGAGCAATCTGCTCGCTTTCTTATCTCTTTACTGACTTAAAACTAAAGCCTAGTTATTGAATTACCGGCACTTCTTCACTGTAGAGAGGCTCGCCTTGCATAATGCTGATTTCAACCCGTCGGTTAAGCGCGCGATTTTCATCAGAATCATTCGGTAACAAGGGTTCCGTATCCGCCATGCCTCGTACTCTTAAACGTTGATGAGAGAAGCCTCTCACTTTCTCCATCTCTTGCGCGACTGATACTGCACGCTGAGAAGAGAGATCCCAGTTAGAACGATAAAGTTCCGAGTCTAGCGGTCGATTGTCTGTATGGCCAGATACTCGCACAATGCCTGGCACGTCTTTTACTAGCTCTGCAATCTGACGAACTAAAGGACGAAACTTAGGCTGCAAGAAAGCCGAACCTTCTGGGAATGCACCTTTTTCACGCATACGTATAACAATCTGCTGACCGAGGTTTTCAACTTCAATGGCGCCTTGCTCAATCTCTCGCTCTAAGGCTTTCTTGATGCTTTCCATCAAGGTTTCCATCTCTTGCGACATCTCTTTAGATTGCTGTTGTTGCATGTCCGCTTCGGCAGACTCATTGTTTTGAGTTGACGTTTCTGGCGATTGCCCACCCGTTAACTTGCCTTCATCACGTTTTGTGCCACCAGCTCGATCAGACTCCCCTTCATGAAATTCGAGCGTCTGCTGAGTGATGTCCATGGTTTGCTGCATGATGACATCAATCGGAGTTGGTTCCGGCCGACCCGGTCGAAACTCTTGGGCAATAATGCTAGTGCCTTTGGGAATGTCTTTCACTTCAAGCTGATTTTGCACACCGAAGGCAAATTTCATTGACCCTGCAATTTGTTTGAACTTCAGTACATCCATCTCAGAAAACGAGAGCAGAAGAACAAAGAAACACATCAGTAGCGACATCAAATCTGCGAATGTCCCCATCCATAACGGGAGGCCAGGTGGCGGACAATCGCATTTGTTATCTTCATCATCCATCACGACTCTCCAAGTTACTCGTCAATCTCAAGGGCACGTTTACCTTCATTGAGGTAGTTCTTCAAGTAACTATCGATCACTCGCGGGTTTTGGCCATCTTGAATCGCTAATACGCCATCCATGATCAAACGGCGATTTAGCGTTTCTTGGTCACGGCGAAGAGAAAGCTTATCCGCAATAGGGAAAAACACCATATTGGACAGGATCGCGCCATACAATGTGGTCAAGAGTGCAACGGCCATTGCTGGTCCAATCGCTTTAGGGTCATCCATGTTTGAAAGCATCGCAACAAGACCAACCAAGGTACCAATCATTCCCATCGCAGGAGCAACGTCGCCAAAGGCGCGAAATACACCAGTACCTTGCGTATGTCGTTCATCTGTAAGCGCGATGTCTTTTTTGAGTGCCGCTCTCACAACGTCGGCATCATGGCCATCAACCAGTAGATCAATGCCTTTCTGCATGAATGTGTTGTTTATTTCCATCTCTTCAAGAGCAAGAAAACCACCTTTACGCGCCGCATCGGCCATTTCCACAATTTTTGCGATCAGGTCTTCGGGTTCATCCGCTTTAAACATGAAGGCTTTGCCAGCAATCTTTGTCGCACCAAAAAACTGTCCCATTGTGAACTTCATCAACACGACGAATATTGAGCCACCAACGACAATAAGGATCGACGTGACATCGACAAACATGCCGATGCTGCCACCAAGCACCATCGCCATAATGACGAATGCAAAACCACCAATCAAACCTAATAGGGTTGCTAAATCCACAAAGCACTCCTCACGCTATACTCAAATACTGCCATTGGGCGGATTATTACCTGTATCGACAACTCGCGCAGAATTTTTAGAAAAATCTTAGCTAATGGATCACAAATTACACCTAACAACCTCAACCAAAATATGGGGTTTCACCGCTTAGACTCGTTGAACGCTAATTTTGTGACAATTATATAAGGTTAAATTTGACCAAGTTACTAGGCTAAGGTAACTTTCGTGCATCTTACCCGAGGCTTGATTAAGGCAGAAAAAAGATGGCGGTCAAGAAACCAGAAAACATGACCTTTGAAGCAACCATTGAAGAGCTTGATAGCTTGGTTGATCAATTAGAAAATGGCGATCTTGCTCTAGATGATGCCCTGCGTAAGTTTGAACGAGGCATTGCCTTAGCTCGTGCAGGCCAAACTAAATTAAGCGACGCCGAACAGCGCGTGAGCATTCTTCTTAGTGAAGATGATGAAGCACCACTGAGTGACTTCAAACCAGATTCAGAATAACAATCAGTAGTGAGCAATGTGATGCAACAGACATTGACGTCTTTTCAACAAAGAAACAATCAGCAATTGAATTTGTGGCTCGATCAGCTTCCATATCAAGAGCAGCCATTGATTCAAGCAATGAAATACGGCCTTTTGCTAGGTGGAAAACGCGTTCGCCCTTTTCTTGTTTACATCACAGGTCAAATGCTCGGCTGTAAACCTGAAGACTTAGACACCCCAGCCGCTGCTATCGAATGTATACATGCCTACTCACTCATTCATGATGATCTGCCAGCCATGGACGATGATGAACTGCGTCGAGGTCAACCAACTTGTCATATTAAGTTTGATGAAGCAACCGCAATACTGACAGGTGATGCACTACAAACCCTTGCCTTCACTATTATTGCTGATGGTCAATTAAGCCCGGCGGCAGAAGCTCAACGCATCAACATGATCAAAGCATTAGCGCATTCTTCTGGTGCCAGCGGCATGTGTGTAGGGCAAGCTTTAGATTTAGGCGCGGAAAATCGCCAAGTTTCTCTTGAAGAAATGGAAGAGATACACCGTAAAAAAACCGGAGCTCTGATTGATTGTGCGGTAAAATTAGGTGCATTAGCTGCTGGTGAGAAAGGTATCGAGGTTCTACCTCACTTGGAGCGCTACTCAAAAGCAATTGGTTTGGCGTTTCAGGTTCAAGACGATATTCTTGATATCATCAGTGACACAGAAACACTGGGTAAGCCTCAAGGTTCCGACCAAGGTCTGAATAAGAGCACTTATCCTTCCCTGCTGGGTTTAGAGGGAGCCATAGAGAAAGCTCACACTCTGTTACAGGAAGCACTTCAAGCATTGGAAGCTATCCCATACAATACTCAGTTACTCGAAGAGTTCGCCCGATATGTCATCGAGCGCAAAAATTAACACTATAAGCGCGCATTTATATGACTCTTGATATTTCAAAGTACCCAACACTGGCGTTAGCAAATACACCGGAAGAATTACGTCTTCTTCCGAAAGAAACATTACCAAATCTGTGTGATGAACTGCGAACGTATCTGCTAAATTCAGTGAGCCAATCTAGCGGACACTTAGCGTCTGGCTTAGGCACCGTAGAGCTAACTGTCGCTCTGCATTATGTTTACAACACCCCTATCGACAAATTGATCTGGGATGTTGGTCATCAGGCTTACCCGCACAAAATCCTCACCGGACGTCGCGATAAAATGCCAACAATTCGCCAAAAGGATGGTCTACACCCTTTCCCTTGGCGTGAAGAAAGTGAATATGACACTTTGTCTGTCGGTCACTCTTCGACATCTATCAGTGCAGGCCTTGGCATGGCCATCAGCGCACAAAAAGAAGGCAAAGGCCGTAAAATTGTCAGTGTGATTGGCGATGGCGCAATTACAGCAGGCATGGCATTCGAAGCCATGAACCACGCTGGCGACGTTCATCCTGATATGTTGGTGATTTTGAACGACAACGAAATGTCGATTTCAGAAAACGTCGGCGCCCTGAATAACCACCTTGCAAAGGTACTTTCTGGTAGCTTATACACTTCTATCCGTGAAGGCGGCAAGAAAGTGCTGTCTGGTGTTCCACCTATTAAAGAGTTGGTTCGCCGTACGGAAGAGCACCTAAAAGGCATGGTAGTGCCTGGTACTCTGTTCGAAGAGTTCGGCTTTAATTACATTGGCCCGATTGATGGGCACGACGTCAATGAACTCGTCAAAACGCTGAAAAATATGCGTGAGCTCAAAGGCCCTCAGTTCCTACACATCATGACCAAGAAAGGCAAAGGTTATGAGCCGGCCGAGAAAGATCCTATCGGCTACCATGGTGTTCCTAAATTCGATCCAACGCATAATTGTCTGCCGAAGAGCAGTGGCGGTAAGCCAACTTACTCAAAGATCTTCGGTGACTTTTTATGTGACATGGCGGCCCAAGATCCTAAGCTAATGGCAATTACGCCAGCAATGCGCGAAGGATCAGGTATGGTGCGTTTCTCAAAAGAGTACCCAGACCAATACTTTGATGTGGCGATTGCTGAGCAGCACGCAGTGACACTTGCAACAGGTATGGCAATTGCGGGCGATCATCCAATCGTAGCTATCTATTCGACTTTCTTGCAACGTGGTTATGACCAACTGATCCACGACATCGCGATCATGGATTTACCAGTGATGTTTGCGATCGACCGCGCAGGTCTCGTTGGCGCAGATGGTCAAACTCACCAAGGTGCGTTCGATTTGAGCTTTATGCGCTGTATTCCGAACATGGTGATCATGGCGCCAAGCGACGAAAACGAGTGCCGACAAATGCTTTACACTGGCCATAAGCATTCTGGCCCGAGTGCGGTTCGATACCCTCGTGGTAGCGGCATGGGCGTAGAAATCGAAACTGAGTTTACGGCGTTAGAAATCGGTAAAGGGCGCATGGTTCGCCAAGGTGAAAAAGTTGCTATTCTGAGCTTTGGTACTTTCTTGGGTAACGCGCTAGAAGCGGCAGAATACCTTAACGCCACTGTTGCTGATATGCGCTTTGTGAAGCCGCTCGATGAAGCATTAATTCGTCAATTAGCCGCAGATCATGACGTGCTCGTGACGTTAGAAGAAAATGTTATCGCAGGTGGTGCAGGTGCGGGTGTCGTTGAGTTCATGATGAAAGATAAAATCATTAAGCCAGTCTTAAACCTAGGTTTACCCGATGAGTTTATTCATCAGGGAACACAAGATGAACTGCATGAAGAGCTTGGTCTCGATGCAAAAGGAATCGAAAAATCCATCTTGGATTATTTAGCAAAATAGCATGTAAAAAGGGATGCTCATGGCATCCCTTTTTTACGTCCAGTGTTTAGTTCATGGTTTAATTCATCCAGCCAGCGTATTTTGCGACTAGAAACAGGGCAACACCGGCCATAACTCCCGCCACGATATCATCAACCATAATACCCAGCCCACCGTGAACTCGCTTATCTAGCCACCCAATTGGCCAAGGTTTTACCATATCGAAAAAACGAAACAAGATGAAGCCAGTGATCAACCACTTCCATTCAGTGAGTGGAATATTCAGCGCAGGTACAATGCTCATCGTAATCCAAAAGCCCGCAAACTCATCCCATACGATTGAACCATGATCATGCACCTTCATGTCTGCAGACGTCACTTGGCATATTTGAATGCCGACCACACACGAAATCAGAACAACAATGACATACGCCGTAAATGGTAATTGTGCCAACAACAAAAATAAAGGCACGGCCGCCAGTGTGCCCATTGTTCCAGGGATAAACGGGGATAATCCACTGCCAAAACCCGTCGCCAATAGATGCCACGGGTTCTTTAATGAAATCAGAGAAAGAGGGTTGGTCATATCCTTAAACCTATACTGCTAGTTTGGTTTCAATCGTCATGCCTGCGAGTTACTCAATAGTAACAGGCTCTTGGCTAGAGCTTAGCTCAGATCATTTAAAGTGGTCGAAGCCACTTAAGTCCCAATCAAGTGGTTGATTGTTATCATGCAGCTCGAAGGTTCCATTTGGTCGGATTTGACCAATACATGTGACCTTACATCCAGTATGAGATAAAGCACTTTGTAACGAGCCTCGATTTTGCTCCGGCACGGTAAAACACAACTCGTATTCTTCACCACTTGCTAAAGCATACTGCTGCGCGCTGATCTTATCATCTAAAAACTGGACTAATTCTGAAGAGATCGGTAGCTGAGAGACATCAATGCTCACCCCAACCTGAGATCGCTGTAAAATATGCTTAATATCAGAGATTAAACCATCTGAAATATCTATCGCCGAAGAGGCTAAGCCAACAAGAGCTTGTCCAGCAAGCACACGCGGAGAACTAAGGTAATGAGCTCGCTCTAGTGCTTCCGCGCCGGCTCTACTGCGCAGAGAGTCATCTAGAATCACATCCAAGCCAGCTTTTGCATCGCCAAGGTTTCCCGTTACGTATACCCAATCCCCAGGCTTGGCGCCGGATCGCGTGAGCGCTTTGTCTTCAGGTACAAAACCTTGCACCGTCAGTGTCAGACACAATGGGCCTTTGGTGGTATCACCGCCTATTAACTGAATACCATAGTAATCAGCCAGTTCGAAAAATGCATCACAGAAAGGTGCAAGCCATTCTTCATCTGGCTCAGGCATCGTTAATGCAAAGCTCACCCACGCAGGCGTTGCGCCCATCGCCGCCAAATCACTGATGTTAGAAGCCAATGCTTTGTGTGCGACCCATGCTGGGTTCGCGTCGGCTAAGAAATGCGTTCCAGCTACCAATGTATCCGTGCTAATCGCAATCTGAACATTAGCTGGCGCTTTGACCAAAGCGCAATCATCACCAGCGGCTAGATGGACATCTTTACGTTGGCTCTGACGACCGACGAAGTATTTGTCTATCAGATTAAATTCACCAGACATAATTCACTTACTTTTTGATGTAAAAGCTTTTGATACAAAAAAGGTCAGCATGTGCTGACCTTTTCATTGAAGAAATCGTTATTTCTTACGAATGTGAGGTGCTGCTTTATCAAGTACACCATTCACAAACTTGTGGCTATCTTCTGCTGCGAAAACTTTTGCAAGTTCAATCGCTTCATTGATAACAACTTTGTAAGGAACATCTTCGCGACGAGTCATCTCGTACATAGCAAGGCGAAGAAGAGCAAGTTCCATCATATCTAAATCCTGCATAGGACGAGAGATGTATGGACGAATTTTGCTATCTAGCTCAGCGTGGCTAAGTACAACACCGCTTAATAGTTCACGGAAGTAAGCTACGTCTGTCTCTGGAGCAGCAAGCGCTGGCTCAGATGCATGAAGTTCTTCTTCATCGTATTTGTCGCCAGACAAAAACTGTTCTTCAATCTTGGCAACATTCTCTTTAGTAATTTGCCATGAGTAGATCGCCTGTAGAGCGAATTGACGTGCGTTACGACGTGCGGCTGGTTTCACACTGGCCCCCATTAGGAATCAATTTCAGATAGTACATTAATCATTTCAAGTGCGCTTAGTGCAGCCTCTGCACCTTTATTACCAGCCTTGGTTCCTGCGCGTTCAATCGCTTGATCGATCGTATCAACAGTCAAAACACCAAATGCTACTGGAATGCTGAATTCCATAGACACTTGTGCTAGACCTTTGTTCATTTCACTACAAACATAGTCAAAGTGAGGCGTTCCACCGCGAATAACAGACCCTAGAGAAACAATAGCGTCGAATTTGCCAGTTTTAGCAACACGCTGAGCTACTAGAGGTAGTTCTACGGCACCTGGACAACGCACAACCGTGATGTTGTCTTCGCTTACTTGTCCGTGACGCTTTAGTGTATCGATCGCACCAGAAAGTAGGCTTTCGTTAATAAAACTGTTGAAACGAGAAATAACGATAGCAATTTTTGCATTTGGCGCTGGGAAGCCACCCTCGATCACTTTCATAAGCTTTCCTTTAACTCTATTTATAAGTGAAATATGTTCATCAAGTGAGAATCGCCGGATTCTAGCACAAATTTGTGAGCAATATCTAATGGAAATTGGAGGCAAATCACTGGCTCCTAGCCATTGACGAGTTAAGCACGTCAAAGACTAGGAACTTATTGTTCGGTTGTTACTCGCAGACGTACTCAACAACGTTCAGACCAAAACCACCTAACGCGTGGTACTTTTTGTTGGTCGATGACAGAAGACGCATATCATGTACACCGAGATCCGCAAGAATCTGTGAACCAACGCCAACACGGCGAGACGTGCCTTGTTTTTTAGCAAGCGTTGGTGCTTCACCTTTGTCTTGCGCTTCGAACATCTTCACGCGATGAATAAGTAGATCGGTCGATTCTTCATGGCCAAGAACAACCAGTACACCGCCCTCTTCACCAATGCGTTTCATTGCCTTATCTAGTGTCCAGCTGCGTTCTGCATTACGATCGCTACGTAGTAAGTCGGTAAAAACGTCTTGAAGATGAACGCGAACCAGTGGCGCTTTTTCTTTCAAATCGCCCTTGCACATTGCGTAGTGCACTTGGTTATCAATGGTGTCTTTGTACGTGACTAACGTGAACTCGCCAAACTCTGTCGGTAACTTGCACTCTGCCACACGTTCAATCGTTGTCTCAGTGTTATTGCGGTACTCAATTAGGTCGGCAATAGTGCCCAATTTAATACCGTGCTTCTCTGCAAAGATCTCTAGATCTGGGCGACGAGCCATCGTGCCGTCGTCATTTAAGATCTCAACAATCACCGATGCTGGCTCTAAACCAGCAAGACGAGCCAAATCACAGCCAGCTTCAGTGTGACCTGCGCGAGTCAGTACACCGCCGTCTTGAGCTGCGAGAGGGAAGATGTGACCAGGCTGCACCAAATCCGCAGCTTTAGCGTTTGGCGCGACTGCTGCTTGAACGGTACGTGCGCGATCTGCGGCTGAAATACCAGTCGTTACCCCTTCTGCTGCCTCAATCGAAACAGTAAAGTTGGTGGTGTATTGCGCATTATTGTCTTGCACCATTGGTGGCAGACCTAGACTTTCGCAACGATCTTTGGTCATGGTTAAACAAATCAGGCCACGGCCATAGGTTGCCATAAAGTTGATGGCTTCCGGCGTAATATGCTCGGCAGCCATGATCAAGTCACCTTCATTCTCGCGGTCTTCATCATCCATTAGGATGACCATTTTGCCTGCGCGAATATCATCAATAATTTCTTGTGGCGTACTGATTGGCATAGTCTGTTATCCCGTTATTCTAAATTTGTTATTGCGACAGCAATGAAAAATTACGTTGCAGTGAATGCTAGTTAGGTCAATAGTTTGAGCTTTGCATTAAGCAAGTCAATGAATCTCGCGGTGTTCTGTGAGTCTGCTCTTTATCGCATGCCTCACGCAGCCACTCCCAAGACTTATGCAAAACCGTTTTGCTGTAAAAAGTCCATCGTGATACGAGACTCGGCCTTATCTTCTTGTTGTCCTTGCAGTAAACGCTCCATATAACGCGCAAGTACATCAACTTCTAAGTTGACTTTGCGCCCCACTTGAAACTGGTCAATCGTAGTTTCTTCACTCGTATGAGGAACGATCGTCAGCTTAAAAGCATTTTTACGTAAGTCGTTGACGGTTAGGCTAATACCATCAACAGTAATCGAGCCTTTCTCTGCAACGTACTTGCTAATTTCCGCAGGCATTGCAACCCAAAACTCTATCGCACGGCCAACTGAATTGCGTTCGACAATTTCACCAACCCCATCGACATGGCCAGAAACGATATGTCCACCCAATCGCGTTGTTGGCAACATGGCTTTTTCTAGATTCACCTTATCGCCTACTTGGTATTCAGCAAACCCAGTTTTCTTCAAGGTTTCTAATGACAGATCAGCACTGTAATAGTGGCTTCCGAAGTCAACTACCGTTAAGCAAACACCGTTGGTCGCAATGCTATCGCCTAACTTAACGTCTGACATATCAAGCGTACCCGTTTCAACCGTGACGGTGATGTCTTCGCCCTTCGGCGTAATCGCAGCTAACTTGCCAACTGCTTCTACTATTCCTGTAAACATACTATTTCTTATCTAATTTCATTACGTTTTATGGTGGCCGTGATGCGAATGTCTACCCCAACCATACGAACGTCTGTAATGTTTAAATCTATGACGTCAGCCATAGCGCTTAACCCTAAAGCACCGATAAGCCCCCGACCATCGCTGCCCATGAGTTTTGGCGCAAGGTAAACAATGAGCTCATCTACAAGATTAGCCTTTATCATCGCACTCGCTAGCGTAGCTCCAGCTTCAACCCATAAGTGATTGATATGGTGCTCATCAGAGATACGCTTTAATGTCGTTGATAAGTCAATTTGGTCAGCGCTGTCCAATAGAGGGATACAGTCTCCATCAGAGCGAACAATAACTCGTTCTCCATCGGTATGGAACAGCTTGAGCGCATCAGTTAAATGGTTCTGACGGTCTAAGATTACACGTACTGGTTGACGAAGCTCTTCTTGTAAATACTGCGCTTGAACACTATTAGGTAAGTCATCCCAGCGCACATTGAGTGATGCATTATCATCAATCACCGTTTTGCTAGTAGAAAGAATGCCACCACTTATCGCTCGATAACGCTGCACATCTTGGCGGGCCGCTGGGGAGGTGATCCATTGGCTCTGACCATTACTGAGTGCGCTTTGCCCATCCAAACTGGCTGCCATTTTTAATTGAACAAACGGCATGCCTGTACGCATGTACTTTATAAAACCAGGGTTAAGGGCAAGGGCATCTTGCTCTAACAAGCCGATTTGTACTTCAATTCCGGCATCACGTAACATCTGGATGCCGCGACCTGCAACTTTCGGGTTTGGGTCTACCATGGCGCAAACCACACGTGCCACTTTGGCTTTAATCAGCCCTTCGGCACATGGCGGTGTACGGCCGTAATGAGAGCAAGGCTCTAGCGTCACATAAGCGGTTGCACCAACTGCTTTTTCACCCGCCATGCGCATCGCGTGCACCTCGGCATGCGGCTCACCAGCACGATGGTGATAACCTTCACCGACAATTTCTTCATCACGAACGATGACACACCCTACATTTGGATTAGGGGCGGTGGTATAAATGCCACGTTTCGCTAACTTAATAGCTCGTGACATCATGGCGAAATCTAAATCAGAAAACGCTCTTTCAAGAGTGTGTTGAGTCATGAGCTACTCAGTCTTCTAGGCGGGCAATCTCTTCGCCAAACTCGCGAATATCTTCAAAGCTGCGGTAAACGGAAGCGAAACGAATGTAAGCCACCTTATCGAGCTCTTTGAGCTGGTCCATGACTAAATTACCAATCATTTCACTCGGAACCTCTCGCTCACCCGTCGCACGCAGTTGTGATTTGATCATACTGATCGCTAACTCTATAGAATCGGCACTCACTGGGCGTTTCTCTAAAGCGCGTTGAATACCGCCAACCATTTTATCTTCATCAAATGGTTCACGGTTGCCATTCGATTTGATCACTTTAGGCATCACTAACTCTGCGCTTTCAAACGTAGTGAAACGCTCGCTACACGCCAAGCACTGACGGCGACGTCGAACTTGATGGCCATCAGCCACTAAGCGGGAATCAATAACTTTGGTATCGTTCTCGGAACAAAAAGGACAATGCATATCACCTCCATATCTATACCAAAATAACCTCATGAGCAATCACGGATAACCACGCGTTCATGGTTATACGGACTCTATTAAAGCTATTTGGGTATAACGCTTTCAAACCGAAATAAAAGCTCATGTAGTGTAGCGGAATTGGTATGTTAGACAAAACAAAAAGGGGCGCAAAGGCCCCTTTTTCACTCAAGATCTCGTCGAATGTGTTAACTGCGTGCTAAGTAGTTCGCTTTACCAACCCACTTGTAGCTAGTTAGCTCTTCTAAGCCCATCGGACCGCGTGCATGTAGCTTTTGCGTAGATACTGCGACTTCTGCGCCAAGGCCAAATTGCGCACCGTCTGTAAAGCGCGTTGAAGCATTCACATAAACCGCCGCCGAACCGACAGAATTGATGAACAGCTCTGAGTTTTCCAAGCTATTGGTCATGATCGCATCTGAGTGGCTCGCGTTATGGACACGCATATGATCAATGGCATCTTTCACATCAGACACAACTTTTACACCAAGAGTGTAGCTCAACCATTCCGTATCAAAGTCACCTTCAACAGCATCGCGAATTTGTGTTGCTTGAGGCATCAGTGCTTTTGCCTTAGGCTCTGTCACGAAGGTCACTTTATCGTTCATGCGCTCTACGATCATTGGTAGGAATTGCGCTGCAATTTTTTCATGCACGAGCAGCGTATCTAATGAGTTACACGCAGATGGACGTTGAACTTTAGAGTTCTCAACCACATTCAGGGATTTCTCTAGATCAGCGGATTCGTCGACAAAGATATGGCTGATACCAAAGCCACCAATAATCACCGGAATCGTGCTGTTTTCTTTACACATTTTGTGTAGGCCAGCACCACCGCGTGGAATGATCATGTCGACGTAATCGTCCAACTTAAGCAATTGAGAAACAAGCTCACGATCTGTTTTTTCAATGTACTGCACAGAAGCGGCTGGAAGGTTCGCCTTTGCGAGCGCAGACTGAATAACCTTCACTAATTCCATATTCGAGAAAAAGGTCTCTTTGCCACCACGTAAAATGCTTGCGTTGCCGGTTTTCAAGCACAACGCTGCGATATCAATGGTTACGTTTGGACGCGCTTCATAAATTACGCCCACGACACCAAGCGGCACGCGACGACGAGACAGTGACATCCCATTTTCCAGTACCTTACTGTCTATTTCGCTGCCTACAGGATCGTTCAAGCTAATGACGTTGCGAACATCATTCGCAATTGCAGTCAATCGTTCTTCATTAAGCAAAAGGCGATCGAGCAGCGCATCGGTTAAACCCGCTTCACGGCCAAGTTCGATGTCTTTAGCGTTTGCCGCCAAAATAGCAGCAGAGTTTGCTTCTAGCTCATCAGCAATGATGGCTAATGCTTGGTTTTTTTGCGCAGTTGACGCTGTCGCTAATTCGAAAGCTGCATCTTTAGCAGCTTTACCCATATTCGTTAAATCCACTTTGCTTCCCTCTAATTCTATTCCTGAATGACGACCAAATCATCGCGGTGAATCACCTCAGAGCCATAATCATGACCCAAAATAGAGATGATATCTTTACTGTGCTTACCCGTAATTTTAGTTAGGTCATCACTTGAGTAGGCGCTGATGCCACGAGCCACCAACTTACCGTGAGCGTTTGTTACACGCGCCACTTCGCCTCGTGCGAAGTCACCACTAACTTTGATGACCCCTTTAGCAAGTAGGCTACTGCCCTTGCCGACCACAGCATTGACTGCACCATCATCAATAATGATGTCGCCCGATGCCGCAGGTCCCGCTAGAATCCAGCGTTTACGGTTCTCTAAGGCTTCAGCGCAAGGTAGGAAGCGCGTGCCCTGAGGTTCAGCACTTAAAGAGTCAAAGATAACATTCGGCGCACTACCAGCAGCAATAATAACCTCTATACCTGCGCGGCGAGCGATGTCTGCGGCTTGCAGCTTCGTTGCCATACCACCAGTACCCAATGTTGTACCGCTTCCACCTGCGATTTTACGCAGCGTATCGTCGATGGTTTTTACTTCCTTGATAAGCTCTGCGTTCGGATCTCTACGAGGGTCAGCAGTAAACAGACCTTTTTGGTCCGTTAAAAGCAAGAGCTTATCTGCACCACATAAAATGCCTACCAAAGCGGAAAGGTTGTCGTTATCGCCAACTTTAATCTCGCTAGTCGCAACGGCATCATTTTCGTTTACGATAGGAACAATATCGTTCGCAACGAGCGCATTAATAGTGTCACGCGCGTTAAGGAATCGCTCACGATCTTCTAAATCGGCACGGGTTAGTAGCATTTGGCCGATCTTGATACCATAAATACCAAACAAAGACTCCCATGTTTGAATCAAGCGACTCTGCCCCACCGCGGCAAGTAACTGCTTACTCGCCATCTCGTTGGGCAATGCGGGGTAACCAAGATGCTCACGGCCTGCTGCAATCGCACCAGACGAAACCATTACGATTGAATGGCCTTGTTTTTTAAGCTCAGCACACTGGCGTGCTAACTCAACCATGTGTGCACGGTCGAGTGCCAGAGTGCCGCCTGTCAGCACACTTGTACCCAGTTTCACAACGACAGTTTGTGGTTGTGAAACAACTGCATTTTGTTGATTCGTTGTCATGATGTCTTCTGAAGTGAAAAACAAATAAAGAGAGGATGTTTTAACAATCAAATAGGGAATTAACAAGAGAAAAGGTGCGTTTTCGCACCTTTTTGTTTGGTATTAAATGAAAACAACCAAATTAAGCGAAATCGAAAGACTCCGTGTGATATTCGACTTCTAATTTGAAGTGTTCTTCTAAAGTATCAACCAGCTTTTGATGGAATGTGCTCTGCGTGAGATACACTTCCTCTACCACTTTTTTGGGAAGGGCTTCAGATACCCATTGCCCTTCTTTGTTGTACTTGCCAATATGATATTTAGCAGTAAAGCCTCCCTTGATGGATTCCAAATCCATCCACCAGCCCCAAAATTCACGCTTCTCAGGCGATTTTTTGTCGTCTACACATACAGATAAACAATCAAAATAATAGCGCCCTTCTTGCGATTGTGGTTCGCGCAGGTAAGGCCCTATCGCCTTCAACTTTGACATCAAGCGAAAGTGAGTCGGGCCCTGAGTCGTCTCTGACATATGAATCTCCGTTTTCATAGTTAAAAGTAAACACCCAAGAATGATTATTATTTTTAATTATCATGAGCTTATTTTTTGCTCAGATATATCACTCTTAACTAATTTAGGAGAATTGTCACCCTAATAATTCATCTTCTAGCCACTTTATGGCTAAATCGAGGGATTGCTCATATCCTTTTGTAATTGTTTTGGAACTGATTTTTTTCGCTCTACCATACTGGCTAAATAGAGCAACAAGTTGATTATCACTGTGTGGCGACACTGGATCGCCCTCAAGACTCAAAGCCAAAATAGGCACTTTGGTTTTTCGACTGCTCAGGAAGCCCTGAACCTTCAATGACCACGCCATCATCTGACCAGCCATGCTATTAATATCAACCGCATTTTTCCCCAAACGGGAAGCCAAAAGATCTAGGTACATCTTCGGCATTTTTTGTAACTTCTGAGGGGAAGTAAAAATATCATGTACGGGTGCGCCTAGAGCGACACAAGCTTTGATCTTTTCTTGCTCGACAAAAGAGAGTCTGATCATGGCATTACCACCAAAACGAAACCCAACTAACCCCACTTTGTGATGATCAACCCAAGGTAGCGAGTAAAGCTCATTCAATACCGCTTGATGTAGGCAACTTGAATTCTCGGTCAAGGGCCAATGAGAGCTATGCCCAACTGAAGGCATGTCCACGGTTAACATCGCAATATCTCGCGGTGCAAGACGATTACGGAACAAACGCCACATGTCGGTTTGTAGAGTATCCAAACCAGCGCTCACCATGACCACAGGCAACTGTTTATCCGTTCTTGGTAAATGGAGGTTCGCGATGATTTTGCGATTTTGGTAAGGCACTTCAATTTGCTTGATGGTGTACTTAGTTTTTTCTGCGCCGTCAGAATACGCTTTGTTTGCCAGAACTTGAGCTTGCGATGCCAAGTTGTCATTTTTTAAATGTGGGTAGCCTGCAATACTAAAACACAAAGAAGCAGTGAAGAGTTCATCCGCTGCCTCTTCTCCTTGCATTTCATTTGCTCGCTTCTGATGATCCATACCAAGCTTGATCCACTCAAATGTCCAGTTACCACCGTGATAACCCATTACAGTGTCTAACCAATCATCATTGGTTCGCGAGTGAGAAGATGAAGCAATTTTGGACAGTACGCCTTCCATTTCGATCGGAGACAATCCTTGCCAAGCCCATTGCAAGCGACGCAAATGACGATACCAAGCACGATCACCCTGCGCTTCTCGTTCATCAAGTATTTTTTTACTGGTCGGCATGTACTGGGTAAGCGCGGAGGTTTCTTTTGCTTGCTTATGTTTCACGAACAAAGTTTCGGAAAGATTTTTACTGACGTCTTCAGACATAGGAAGAACCCTAGGCTATTAGCATGATTTAATATCATAATAAAAAAAATGCCCCTATAAAGGGGCATTTCTCAATATTCTTTAACCGCGCTTATTTTTGCTTGCGGTTTACTGGCTCAGCATACTGGATTGACATATCCCAAGGCTGCTCAATCCAAGTGTCTTGAGCAATATCTACAACGTAATCATCCAGCAGCTCTTTGCCTGATGGTTTCGCACACACAGCGATCATTTTCGCTTTTGGATACATCTCACGTAGTTTGCGCGCTGTATCACCACTGTCTACTAGGTCTTCAACGATTAGGTAACCTTCGCCATCACCTTCAGGTGCTTTTAGTACCGTCATATCGCGCTGATGATCATGGTCGTAGCTTGAAATACAGATTGTATCAACGTAACGAATACCCAGTTCACGAGCCAAAATAGCGCCAGGAACCAAACCGCCGCGGCTTACCGCCCAAATTCCTTTCCATTGCTCAGCTGGCATTTGTTTTTCAGCCAGTTCACGGCAGTAAGTCTGCATTGCATCCCAAGTGATAATGAATTTTTTACTCATTGTAATAACCTAATAATTTGAAAATATGCATCCTCAAAATCTAGCGAAGTCACTCAAAAGCGGAATGCTCACTAACTTCTCCAAAATGTTTGGAGACGAGGATGTCAAGCTGCGCAAACGATTATTCTACCGAAACACACCGCTAATACCAACGGTGATATCAAAATTCTCTGCCTATTCCGCAGAAAAACCGTCTTCTGTGAACAACGTAAAAAAGAAAAAGCCAGCGTGAATAAATCCACACTGGCTTTTTGCTCGAGAAATTAACCGACGAGGTATTTAACGATGAAGATGGCTGACATCACCCATACACTCATCGACACTTCACGGCCCTTGCCGCTGAATAATTTGATCGCCGCGTATGCGATAAAGCCTAACGTGATACCTTCTGCAATCGAGAATGTTAGCGGCATAACTAAACAAGTCACAACAACTGGGGACGCTTCAGTTAGGTCACGCCAATCAATGCTTACTAGCCCAGACAGCATCAAGATCGCCACATAGAATAGCGCACCTGACGTTGCATAAGCAGGGATCATACCCGCAAGTGGTGAGAACAATAGAGCAAGTAGGAAGAGTACACCAACAACCACGGCTGTTAGACCAGTACGCCCACCCGCAGCCACACCAGAAACGCTTTCAATATAAGATGTCGTGTTAGAGGTACCAAGTAATGCACCTACTGACGTTGCTGTTGAGTCTGCAAGTAACGCTTTGTTTAAACGAGGGATGTTGCCATTCTCATCAGTTAGACCTGCTTTTTGAGAAACGCCAACGAGCGTACCTGCGGTGTCAAATAAATCGACAAATAGGAAAGCAAATACGACGGAAATCATGCCTACTTCAAACAAACCAGAGAAATCCAGTTGCATGAAAGTTGGCGCAATGCTTGGTGGCGTTGACATAATACCGCCCCACTGCACATCACCAAATAGAAGACCGAGCGCTGTAACGCCAAGAATGGCGATCATCACCGCACCTTTCACACCACGGTGAACCAGTGCAATCGTAAGAAAGAAGCCAATCGCGGCCAATACAGATGGCAATGATGTGATCTCTCCCATAGAAACTAATGTCGCTGGGTTATCAACGACGATACCTGCATTTTTTAATGCGATAAACGCTAAGAAAAGACCAATACCAGCTGAAATACCTGTTCGTAGAGAATGCGGGATCGAGTTAATAATCCACTCACGGATCTTAAATACGCTTAAAAGAATGAACAGAAGGCCAGAAACAAATACAGCCGCTAACGCAACTTGCCACGTATAACCCATTCCCAATACAACAGAGTAAGTGAAAAATGCGTTCAGGCCCATTCCTGGTGCCTGTGCGATTGGGTAATTCGCAACAAATCCCATAATAAAACAGCCGATTGCGGCAGCAAGACAAGTCGCGACAAAAATGGCACCACGGTCCATACCGGTATCCGACAGGATCGCTGGGTTTACAAAAATAATGTAAGCCATAGTTAGGAAGGTCGTAACACCTGCAATGATCTCAGTACGCACATTTGTGCCATTTTCACTGAGTTTAAAAAGCCTCTCGAGCATGATCGAATCCTGTAAAGGTAAAAAAGTAAACGGTTGCGTAATCGATTGGCAGGAATTATAAAGTTATCAAATAGCAAATTCTAGATAGAATCTTCACTCTAATGCGTTTTTTTTCTTTGGATATGAAACACATTCTCTAACCTATCAAAGTAGGCAAAGGAATATATTCTTACAAAACAATAGGTAACCTAGATAACACAGTTCCCTAAAAGAGAATAAAAACTGAGCAATGTACTAAACTTTCAGATGAAAAAGACCCATTTTTAACATGGTATCTAACAGATTTGATGGAAAAGTCGATAAAACCGAAGAATGGGGAATAGAAGAAGGCTTTGATCGCAATAAGTGAGTCAGGAAGAGAAAATAGAGATAAAAAAACGCCACCCAATTTGGGTGGCGGTGAATCATGTCAGCACTATCACTGAAAAAAAATTCCAATTTATAGGGGTGAACAAACTGTTCGAGTCACATGCGTTGACTTCACTTAGTAGCCAAAGCTTGTTGGGTATACAAAGTTACCGGTGTAAACAGACTTGCTATTCCAGAACATTGTACTTGGTAAACCTTTCATAACTATCACCTTTTAAATCAATTAAACATTCGTTGATTTCTCGGTTCCTTGGAGGCGATAAAACGGACTCATCCTTTGAGCATTTCATTCTTCTCTCAGAAGCTGGTTACAAATATACCACCAAGAAATTTAATTACAAGCATTTTAGTGATTGGAATCACAAAAAATACATAAATTGACCTTTATCAAAGTTTATATGTAATTAAATTACAATTTTATGAATTAAAAAATAAAGCCACTTTCAGAATGTATGATAGAGAACACATAGTGCTTGTTATTGTATTCACAAACTGTGACAGTTCTGAGAGAAATCCTTGTGATCGCGACTACTCGTACTCCTTATCTGGTGGTATGCTAACGGCAATTTGAAGGCCAAATCGTCTAGCATTTAATGCTACCTTGACAACATTTTTACGGTATATATTTGGCAAAGCACATCAAAAGGAGTCCTCCGTGTCTGAGTTCCATTCTGAGATCAGTACCTTATCACCTGCTCCACTTTGGCAGTTTTTCGATAAGATTTGTTCTATCCCTCATCCATCGAAACATGAAGAAGCATTAGCACAGTACATTATCAACTGGGCAACAGAGCAAGGCTTTGACGTTCGCCGTGATCCAACCGGTAACGTGTTCATCAAAAAGCCCGCGACACCAGGAATGGAAAATAAGAAGGCTGTTGTACTTCAAGCACACATCGACATGGTGCCGCAGAAAAACGAAGACACTGAACACGACTTCACCAAAGATCCAATCCAACCTTACATCGATGGCGAATGGGTAACTGCGAAAGGCACGACGCTTGGTGCAGATAACGGTATTGGTATGGCTTCTTGCCTTGCTGTATTGGCATCTAAAGATATTAAGCACGGTCCACTCGAAGTTCTGCTGACGATTGATGAAGAAGCAGGCATGACTGGCGCATTTGGCCTTGAAGCTGGTTGGTTAGAGGGTGAGATTCTTCTAAATACAGACTCTGAGCAAGAAGGCGAAGTCTACATGGGTTGTGCAGGTGGCGTTGATGGCACCATGACTTTCGATATTTCTCGAGAATCAACGCCTGCAGGTTTTGTAACACGCCAACTGACGCTGAAAGGCCTAAAAGGTGGTCACTCAGGTTGTGACATTCACACAGGTCGCGGTAATGCCAACAAATTACTTGGTCGTTTCCTTGCCGGTCATGCTCAAGAGCTTGATTTACGTTTAGTCGAATTCCGTGGCGGTAGCTTACGTAATGCAATCCCTCGCGAAGCGTTTGTTACTGTCGCGCTTCCTGTCGAAAACCAAGACAAGCTTGCTGAGCTGTTCAACCACTACACTGAGCTGCTTAAAACTGAATTGGGTAAAATCGAAACAGGTATCGTAACCTTTAATGAAGTGATCACGACTGACGCGCAAGTATTTTCAATCGCCGATCAGCAACGATTCATTGCGGCACTTAACGCTTGTCCAAACGGCGTAATCCGTATGAGTGATGAGGTGGAAGGCGTTGTTGAAACTTCTCTAAACGTTGGTGTGATCAGCACAGAAGAAAATAAAGTCACCGTGCTTTGCTTGATTCGTTCTCTCATTGACTCTGGCCGTAGCCAAGTGGAAAGCATGCTGCGCTCGATTACTGAGCTAGCAGGCGCACAAATTCAGTTCTCAGGCGCTTACCCTGGCTGGAAGCCAGATGCAGATTCCGAGATCATGGCAATTTTCCGTGATATGTATGAAGGCATTTACGGTCATAAGCCGAACATCATGGTCATCCATGCTGGTCTTGAGTGTGGCCTATTTAAAGAACCATACCCACACATGGATATGGTTTCTTTCGGTCCAACAATAAAATTCCCTCACTCTCCAGATGAGAAAGTGAAGATTGATACTGTTCAGTTGTACTGGGAACAGATGGTCGCGCTTTTAGAAGCGATTCCAGAGAAAGCATAATTCAATCACGAAAAATGACAAAGGGTGCCATACGGCACCCTTTTTTTGGTTTAGTTGAACCCAACTACACACGGTTTTGCGCGTAAGCGGCTAATTCATCCATTGAGGTTTGTGCAGCAACTTCACCATCAATGTAGTAAGTAACAAACTCACCATCGCGTACACCCATGAGTGTCGCCTTTTCACCGTTACTGTAAGTAATATCCATTTGAACAGTGTTCTCATCGATTTGCTGCATTCGCCCCTGCTCAATGACACGGTTATCCGCTAATGGTGCGATTGGTGCCGTCGTTAACGACTTATCTAACTGGTGATTGACATCAATGTAAGTATCTACCTTTGTATCGAAGATATGTGGCTTACCATTTAACGGGTTCTTACCCGTCCAAAATTCTAGAGAGTTAAACACGATATAATCCGCTGCGATCGCGACACCATAAACAGGCGCTAAAAGCATATTTAGGCCACCTCGAGCGTAACGGTTGTCAACAGCTTTCAAGTTAAACCCCATGACATAACCTGTCACGGCATTACTACCTACGCAACCTGAAAGTGAAACTGCTACCGCAGTCAATGCACCAATTTTAGCAATTGCCTTTTTCATCAAAACCTCTAGTTAGAAAGTGTGAAACCTCAAATTCGGCGCGGATATTATCGGATAAAAAGTAGGGTTAAAAGTCCGTTTTTTTGTCCTCCATGAACAGTATTATTTTTAATACAGTCACATTTTTTAAGGCTATTATTGCGCTCTCTTCTCTATGGCTTGTTATGTATTAAACTGATAGAAAAGATCATATTGAAAACAAAAACTTCACACATACCAAAATTTCACGCATGACGATTAAAGTAATTTGTCGTGTCCTTAATGAGAATGATTAGTGCGATTTTGCAGCAATTGTTACATTGCTGATGACGCATTTGACAGAGATGGTTTATGGCCAGAAGTAAAAAAAGCAAAGTGTTTGAGCTCTTAGGACATCAAATACAACCAGGGCAACGATTAGAGATCGAATTTGAAGCAGCGAAGCTATATACACATTCGCCTTTATCTATTCCTGTGGAAATAATCCATGGGAAACAAGAAGGACCAGTTTTAATGGTGAATGCTGCTATCCATGGTGATGAGCTTAATGGCGTAGAAATCGTTCGTCAGATCATTAACCAACTGGATCCACAAAAACTGAAAGGCACTGTCATTGCAGTACCTATCGTTAACGTTTTTGGTTTCATCCATAAATCTCGTTACTTGCCCGACCGACGAGATCTCAACCGTTGCTTTCCTGGCAGTGAAAAAGGCGCACTTGCATCTCGTATGGCACACGGGTTCTTTAACAACATTGCCAAGCGTTGTGACTACATTTTGGATCTACACACAGGGGCCATTCATCGCACGAACTTGCCACAGATCCGCGCAAACTTAAGCAACCCAGAAACTCTGCGTATTGCTCAAGCATTTGCAACGCCAGTGATTGTTGATTCAGCATTGCGTGATGGCTCTTTACGCAGTGAAGCAGAAAAATGTGATATTCCAGTGCTCACCTACGAGGCTGGCGAAGCATTGCGCTTTGATCCACTTTCGATCAGCGCTGGTGTGTTCGGGGTTCGGCGCGTAATGCAAGCCATTGGTATGTTGCGAGCGAGCAGGAAAAAGCTGCCTGAGCCTATCATAGCGAAGTCCACCAGCTGGGTTCGCGCGTCAGGTAACGGCATTTTGCGTACTGTCGTTAATCTGGGAGACAAAGTAGAACAGGGTGAAACGCTCGCTTATATTAGCTCTCCTCTTGGTCATGATGAGATAGAACTAAAAGCCCCGAAGCGTGGTTTAGTTATCGGTCAACAAACATTACCATTGGTGAACGAAGGCGATGCAATTTTCCACCTTGCCTATTTTAACCAAGGTGATAATGCTTTAGAGCAAGCAGTCGAAAGCTATATTGAAGGCCTTACTGAATTCGATGCCGAGCCGCTGACCACCGGACAGATACCGTTAGAAACTCAGTAATTCCTACCAAGTAGGCGCCTGATTAGCTCAAAAGGAGCAACAGTGCTCGCACTATCTTGTTTAAAGCCAATAAGCTCAGCGTCCATGATGCTGGGCTTTTTGTTTTATGTACGCTAACGATACTTATCGTAGTTTCCACGAATGGATAAAAAACTTTACAATCCGTCGCAAAAACACATTTGATAATTAATCTCATTATCATTTATTAATCGTAATAATGTTCTTATAATCCCAGCTTCATAAAAACACTATAAATCATCAATATGAAACGATTAAAAAGTCATCCATTCAAAGTAAATCTCATTTCACTGGCTTTGCTCTTCCCTCTTTATTCATATGCCGAGACAGCGCCAAATGAAGAGCTTGAAGTCATAGGCGTTCGTTATGCCAAACCTATTACCATTGCTGAGCCTGCGCAAACCACCATTAATTGGTCAGAGATTGAAGAGCAACAGTACTCTAATTTTGCCTCAATGATCGATGCCGTTCCCGGTGCATCAATAGATGGTGGCGGTCGTTCTGGTGGCGAACGTATTAACATTCGTGGTTTTGATGATCCAAGCGATATCGCCGTCTTTGTCGATGGCGCTCCAATTGGCTTTCAACAATACCGCTACGGTACCTTCTTTTTTGATCCGTTCTTAATTGGCGAAGCAGAAATTATCAAGGGCGCGCACGACTATCGAGCACTCAACGGGAAGTTTGGTGGCTCCATTCGCATTAAAACCAAAAGTGTCGATGATCTCCTGTACGGCGAAAGAAACTTTGGTGCTCGCATCTCAAGTGCATACAACACCAACGGCGATGAGAACGCCTACACACTAACACTCTATGGTAAAAACGATACTGGTTTTTATTTTCTAGCGAATGGCTCGGTAAAAGATTCTGATGACATTAAAGTCGGAGGTGGTGAAACGCTGGATTACTCAGGTTATGAGCAAGAAAACATGCTCGTAAAGGTCGGTTATGAAAACAACGATCACGAGTTTGAAATTAGCCACACTCGCTACAAAGATGAAGGTCGTAAACCTTGGGCTAACCGCCGCGGAAAAATGCCTAACATCACCGAATACAATATCAAGAAATACGGCTCATTAGAAAAAGCCCAATACGCTTACACCGTCGATAACAAATACACGGACAACACCACGACCATCTCTTACCACTACATGCCGACTAACCCGTATATTGATTTCAATATCAAAATGGCACGTTCCGAAAACGATCGTCATTGGGTTCGCCCTGACGTAGCATTCGAGAAAATGTTCGTTTCTGTTGGCAGTTACGGTCATGAGTCATGGCTGAGTTACGAGCGTGATTACGTTGATGTGTTTAACCAAGCGCAATTCGGAGACCACACTCTAGTCACTGGGCTTCAATATCAAAAAACCGATAGAGACTCGTTAGTATTCAACGCATCATACGACAGTAATGAAGCGAAAAACTACGGTTGGTACACCCCTTACTACGAACCATCTGGCACGCAGTCAATTTATGCCGCTTACATTGCTGATCACTATCAAGCAACAGACCGCCTAACAATCACACCTTCTCTGCGTTACGAATACATCAAGAGTGAAGGAAAAGGGAACGCAGCGCCGGATTATAATGATCCAGCTGCCGGACATGACTATGGTGAAACGACGCATAAAGGCTTTAGCCCACGTTTGGATATCGACTTTGATGCGAGCAATAATACGCGTTTAAACGCCTCCTACGCCTACGCTTTAAAAGCACCAACCGTTGATAACATCTACTCAGTGCAATATGCGCGAGCTACCGCTACGGCTACTGCTTTGAATCTGGACGTGTCTCGTATCCATGCTTATCAAGCAAGCGTTATCAACTTAACGGAAGGGCTGGTGAACTCTCGCGATAACCTCGCAACAGAGTTAACTATGTTCTATAACGATGTTAGCGACACAGTTGATATACGAACGGGCGAAAACCTCGACAAAAATACTACTGAGTTACAAAGCTGGAATACAAACCTAGATGGCTTTAAAAACTATGGCTTTGAGCTAATTTCACAATACCGGATTGAAGATTTCTACAGTAATTTCTCAGCAAGTTACATTCGCGGCAAAAACAAAGGTAGCCTATCTGACTCTACAGGTTCAGATGATGATCATCCTGATGTACCGCCATTAAACATTAATCTGGGTTTAGGTTACGAATGGATTCCTGGTTTACGTACGGGCTGGGAAGTCCGCTGGTATGATGCGCAAACCAAAACCAAGGCAAGCGGTAATAATTTAAAAGTGAAATCGCCAAGTGAGCAATACACGCTACAAAACGCTTACGTGGTTTGGGAAATACAGCAAGTCGAAGGCTTGAGCGTTGGCGCGGTTGTGAAAAACTTAACCGATCGTTACTACGAAGCATACCTATCTAATGGCGTGCCTTCGCCTGGTCGCGAAGTCAAACTGCACCTCACTTATCAATACTAACCATACCTAAAAGATGCAGGGCAGACATTAACTGCCCTGTTATATCGTATCCAATGGCCATAATTGCACGCCGTTTTATTTATCAGTATTATCATTTCCTTTTGCTTGCATACACATTATGAACAATCTAAAAACACGGCTTCTTCTGATTTGCTTCTTCCCTGTAGGTAGCCTAGCGCAAGCTTCTGAGAACATTGCAGACTACTTACAAGAACAAAGCAAGCACCAAGTTTCAGAAGATTTTTACGCACAGCCAACAGCAAATAACCTGAATCTAGATGCAAAAACTAACTCTTTAACTTGGCACGAAGATGGTAAGCCGGATCACTGTCGTTACGCCAAGCAGCCCAAAGACGTCGCAACACATTTCGACTACGGTGAAGCAAACGATCTATCTGACGGCTTACAACACTTTGATTTACCGGAAAGACATTCTGCAAAGGTCAAATCGACACATCGCACTTATGCTAATAACCCTCACCTTCTTCCTGGCAATAAACAATTTGCAGCCCCTGAAGACGGCACGTTTAGCTTGTCCGTATCGTCGGATTGTTTTTAGCCGATATAAATAAAAAATGCCCTGAGACAAAACTCAGGGCATTTTCACTATTTGTTTGATGGGTAACGTCACCATCTCACCGATTTAAACTTATTCTTCGTCAGTGTCTACTTCGGTTTCACGTGCTTTGCGGGCTTCTTCTTTACGAACTTTTGCCGCTAGTTGTTCTGCTTCGCGCTCTTGACGTTGCGCTGCTTTACGCTCGTTACGAACCACTTGGTTTTGGATAAATCCAGCCAGTTCTTGTTCAGCCCAAGCTTGTGCTTTCTCTTCGCTGTCAAAGCCTGTTTCACGCTTTGATACTACAGTCTTACGAGATGTCACTTGGCGAGTGATTTCTGCGCTCCAGCCGTTACGTTTTTCAGTGACGCGGATAGCAAATTTTGGATTCTTAGACATTTCTTTCATTTCCTAAGGGATTTAGGGATCAATCAGGGATTCGGTCAACTTGATAACTCCATCTAAGCTGAGCTGTTTAACACCATCCCTTGGTAAGCGCGGTATTAGAGCATAAAAGTAATCTAAACGCTGCAAGTTTTTTACGCTAGATAATAGATGACAAAGAAGAGGCAGAACAAAGCAACGTTTCGCCAAGTCACTAGAAAGAGCGACGAAGAAAAAAGAGTGATAAGAAAAAAGAAAGCGCTGGTCTCTCAACCAACGCTTTACTTAAGCTAGATTAACCTGAGGTTAATTAACCGATATTCTTACGTGCATTTTGGAACATACGCATCCAAGCACCATTTTCACCCCAACCTTCCGGAGCCCAAGAGTTTGCAACTGTGCGGAATACGCGCTCTGGGTGAGGCATCATGATAGTAACGCGACCATCTGCTGTTGTTAAGCCAGTAATCGCGTTTGGCGAACCGTTCGGGTTGTTCGGGTATTGTTGTGTTGGGTTACCGAGGTTATCCACGTAACGAACCGCAACCGTACCTGATGCTTCAATCGCTGCTAGGTGCTCTGCATCACGTACTTCTACACGCCCTTCACCGTGGGAAACCGCGATTGGCATGCGCGAACCAGCCATTCCGTCGAAGAATACAGAATCAGATTTCTGAACTTCAACTAGACTAAAGCGCGCTTCAAAACGCTCAGATTCGTTGCGCACAAAACGTGGCCACAAGTCTGCACCTGGGATCAGCTCTTTCAGGTTTGATAGCATCTGACAACCGTTACATACACCTAAAGAGAACGTCTCTTCACGGTTGAAGAAGGCTTGGAACTGTTCACGAGCTTGTGCGTTAAACAGGATAGACTTAGCCCAACCTTCACCCGCACCTAGTACGTCGCCGTAAGAGAAGCCACCACAAGCTACTAGGCCATGGTATTCATCCAGTACCGCTTGGCCTGTTAGGATATCGCTCATATGGATGTCGGTTGCTTCAAAACCAGCTCTGTCAAACGCTGCTGCCATTTCGACGTGGGAGTTAACGCCCTGCTCACGTAGAATTGCCATCTTAGGTTTAGCACCTTTCGCAATGTACGGTGCTGCAACGTCTTCATTTACGTCGAAGCTGAGCTTAACGTTTAGACCTGGGTCAGAGTTGTCTTTCTTAGCTTCGTGCTCTTGGTCTGCACACGCTGGGTTATCACGTAGACTTTGCATCTTATGCGTTGTTTCAGCCCAGATAACGCGTAGTTCGGTACGTGAACGTTCAAGCACAACTGCATCACCAGAAGTGATAACAAAGTCGTCTGAAGCTTCAACAGAACCAATCACATGTGAGCATGCCTCTAAGCCGTTTGCCGCCAGAGTAGATAGAACTGAATCTAGATCATCATTCTTAACTTGAACAACCGCACCTAGCTCTTCGTTAAATAGAACGGCTAGCGCATCATCACCCAGCTCTGCGATGTTCGCTTTTACGCCACAGTGACCCGCGAACGCCATCTCAGCCAGTGTAACAAAAAGACCGCCGTCGCCTTTATCGTGGTAAGCCACTAGCTTGTCATCACGTACTAACGCTTGCATTGCATCAAAGAAGCCTTTTAGCTGCTCTGCATTATCTACGTCAGCAGGTTTGTCACCCAGCTGTTTGTATACTTGTGCCAATGCTGTCGCACCTAAGCGGTTTTTGCCGTTACCCAAGTCAACAAGAACTAGAGAAGTCTTTCCTTTGTCAGTGCGTAGTTGTGGAGTCACGGTCTTACGTACGTCTTCCACACGACCAAATGCCGTGATAACTAACGACAGTGGAGAAGTGACTTCTTTGCTCTCGCCGTTTTCTTCCCACTTGGTTTTCATCGACATGGAGTCTTTACCAACTGGGATAGTCAAACCTAACGCAGGACACAATTCTTCACCAACCGCTTTCACTGCTTCGTAAAGACCCGCATCTTCACCTGGGTGACCCGCTGGAGACATCCAGTTCGCAGACAGTTTAATGTGTTTAATATCACCGATGTCTGTTGCCGCAATGTTCGTTAGTGACTCACCAACGGCTAGGCGAGCCGATGCTCCAAAGTCTAGTAATGCCACTGGCGTGCGCTCACCCATCGACATTGCTTCGCCATGGTAAGTGTCGTAGCTTGCCGCTGTTACTGCACAGTTTGCTACTGGTACCTGCCAAGGACCAACCATTTGATCACGAGCAACCAGACCCGTTACTGTTCGGTCACCGATAGTAATTAGGAATGTTTTTTCTGCAACAGCAGGAAGACGAAGTACGCGATCCACCGCTTCATTAAGCTCAATACCATCACGAACAATGGCAGGGCTTTCCACTTTTAGTGTGGTTGCGTCACGGTGCATCTTCGGTGGCTTACCAAGCAGGATATCCATCGGCATATCGATCGGCGTATTGTCAAAGTGAGAATCTTCTAGCGTTAGATGACGCTCTTCTGTTGCTACACCCACCACTGCATACGGTGCGCGTTCACGCTTACAGATTGCGTCGAATGCTTCCATGTTTTCTGGCGCTACCGCTAGAACGTAACGTTCCTGTGATTCGTTACACCAGATTTCCAGTGGGCTCATGCCTGGCTCATCGTTTGGTACATCGCGTAATTGGAACTTACCGCCACGCTCACCGTCGTCGACAAGTTCAGGCAATGCGTTAGAGATACCGCCTGCACCCACATCGTGGATAAATGCGATTGGGTTGTCGTCGCCTAACTGCCAACAACGGTCGATCACTTCCTGACAGCGACGTTCCATCTCTGGGTTTTCACGCTGTACTGAAGCAAAGTCCAGATCTTCTGCTGACTGACCAGATGCCATTGAGGACGCCGCGCCACCACCAAGACCGATGTTCATTGCCGGACCACCAAGTACGATTAGGCTCGCACCCACAGGGATCTCTTTCTTCTGTACGTGTTCATCGCGGATGTTACCCATACCACCAGCAATCATGATTGGTTTGTGGTAACCACGAATTTCTTCACCCGCATGAGAAGTGACTTTTTCTTCGTAAGTACGGAAGTAACCCAATAGATTTGGACGACCAAATTCGTTGTTGAATGCCGCGCCTCCTAGAGGGCCTTCAAGCATGATGTCTAACGCATTTACAATACGACCCGGCTTGCCGAAGTCGGTTTCCCATGGCTGTTCAAAACCAGGAATACGTAAGTTAGAGGTTGTAAAACCAACCAGACCCGCTTTTGGCTTACCGCCGATACCCGTCGCGCCTTCGTCACGGATTTCACCGCCTGAGCCAGTCGATGCGCCCGGCCATGGAGAGATTGCCGTTGGGTGGTTGTGCGTTTCTACCTTCATCAAGATGTGCGTATCTTCATGGTGGTACGTGTATTGACGAGATTTAGGGTCTGGGAAGAAACGACCCGCTTTAGAGCCTGTCATAACGGCTGCGTTGTCTTTGTATGCAGACAGCACATAGTCAGGTGTCGTTTCAAAAGTGTTTTTGATCATTTTGAACAAAGACTTAGGTTGATCTACCCCGTCGATAGTCCAATCTGCGTTAAAAATTTTGTGGCGACAATGCTCTGAGTTCGCCTGAGCAAACATCATCAATTCAATGTCGTTTGGGTTACGCCCAAGCTTAGTAAAGTTCTCTACCAAGTAATCAATTTCATCTTCTGCGAGTGCCAAGCCAAGGGAAACGTTTGCCTCTTCAAGCGCAAGACGACCGCCAGCTAAGATATCAACATGTGCGACAGGCTTAGGCTCTGCAACAGTAAATAATGCTGATGCGGCTTCAAATTCTGTGAATACTGTTTCCATCATGCGGTCGTGAATTAACGCTTTAACAGCGTCAGCTTGAGCTTCTGATAGAACAACTGAAGACTCGACATAATAAGCCGTACCACGCTCTAGACGTTTCACTTTATCCAGACCACAGTTAACAGCGATATCGGTAGATTTAGAAGACCAAGGCGAGATAGTGCCAGGACGAGGCGTGACAAGAAGTAGAAGACCTTCAGGCTCATGCTCTTCGATGGTTGGGCCGTAAGTTAGTAACTTTTCAAGTTTTTCTAACTCTTGGTCATCAAGGTCTGACTTTAGATCGGCAAAGTGCATAAACTCGGCATAAATGCTAGTTACAGGCAGATCTTGTTCACGACAAAGTTCCAGTAGTTTATTAACACGAAACTCAGAAAGAGCTGGGGAGCCACGCAAAATTCTCATGTGCTTAGGTCTCTTATGCAATTGATTAAGGTGATATTGGAATAAATTCAGACACTTAAAATAAGCCCTGTCGAACCTATGCCGATTCCACCTCGTCATTGCGAGCGCATTATATAGTAATTGTTTTTGTGATGTAACACCAAAAGCAACCGTTTGCGTCATTTTTTTTGTCAAATTTGAATTACAACTAAAATGTCGATAAAACACACAATGTCACGTTATAAGTGTGTGATTCACTTTGCCCCATGAGCTCGCTTTGATATAAAGGCAAATAGAAATTTTCCAAGATGTACCTATTAATGCAAATAAGTCACTTCAACCGGCTCAAGCGCAGTGCTCTAATTTTAGTTTCTGTTCTTTTACTCTCTGCTTGCCAGATTGAGTCGGAGCCCAAAAGTGAATTTGAAAAAATTCAAGAACGTGGTGTGCTTCGTGTTGGCACGCTAAACAATCAGCTTTCCTACTACATAGGTCCCGATGGTCCCGCAGGGTTGGATTACGAATTGGCGCGTCAGTTTGCGGAGCAGCTCGGCGTCAAACTCGAGATTAAACCAGCCTTTCGCCAGGCTGAGCTTTTTCCTGCTCTTAAGAAAGGAGATATCGATATCATCGCTACGGGTTTAAATCAAACGTCACAAGCAGTCAAACGATTTAGACCAGGCCCTGCCTATTATTATGTAAGCCAACAAGTGGTATATAAAAAAGGGCAACTTCGACCACGTGATATCGAACAACTCATTGAATACCAAGCCTCGAAAGACGACGAGTCCGACGAAGATACAAATGCAGGCGCTCAAACATTAAAGATCGTTGAACAATCGCAATATGTTCCGACCCTAACAGCGTTAAAGAAGCAGTATCCAGAACTTCAGTTTGAAATTGTTGGTGATGCTGACACGAGAGACTTACTCAAATACGTATCGACGGGTGAGTTACGTTTTACTGTGACTGATTCGGTGGAACTTTCCTTAGCTCAACGCCTTTACCCCGATCTTGCGCTCGCGTTTGAACTTACAGAAGATCAACCAGTATCTTGGTTTACTCGACGTTCTGAAGACGAAAGTTTGTATGCGATGCTGATAGAGTTTTTCGGTAACATCAAACAATCAGGAGAACTGTCCACCCTCGAAGAAAAGTACATTGGTCATATTGAAGCATTTGATTACGTTGATACTCGCGCATTCATTCGAGCTCTGGATGACAAATTGCCTAAATGGGCACCTTTATTCCAAAAATACAGCGAAGAGTTCGACTGGCGCTTAATTGCAGCATTGGCTTATCAAGAGTCACACTGGAAACCAACCGCAAAATCGCCAACAGGTGTTAGGGGGATGATGATGCTGACTCTGCCAACAGCGAAAAGCGTCGGGGTAACAAACCGTTTAGACCCTGAGCAATCTGTTCGTGGTGGTGTCGAGTACTTACGTCGTATTGTAAGTCGCGTGCCTGATAGCATTAACGAGCATGAAAAAATATGGTTTGCGTTAGCTTCATACAATATTGGTTACGGCCACATGATGGACGCACGACGACTCACCAAAGCACAAGGTGGCGATCCGAACGCTTGGGCCGATGTAAAAGACAGGCTGCCTTTACTTCGTCAGAAGCGCTATTACAGCCAAACTCGCTATGGGTACGCCAGAGGCGATGAAGCGCGTAATTACGTAGAAAATATTCGACGTTACTACCAATCCATCATTGGTCATGTCAGCCAACAGCCAGCGATTGATGAGAATAGCGATGACTTACAAGTGATTCCGCCGCTCACCCCCGACATTTTGATATCGGGCGCAGTAGAGACCGTCGTAGAACAAGTCTCTGGCGCTTCTGACGTCACGGTTGAAGAAGACACCGAACAAGAAAGCATTGAAGAATAAACCCGCGGTAAACTAAAAAATGACGAGCCCATGAGCTCGTCATTTTTATTGAGTCCTAACGAAAACTTATCTAGAATCCAAGACTCTGAGTGACACCAACCACACTCAACCATTCCTTTGGTTGGTCGCCTTTTCTTCATCGTTAGTAAAACTGATTGCTTTGTAACAGATTGTTTTGCAACCACATGGTTTAGCTCACTTGATGAAGCGGCGCCTTCGGCTACACTCTGCCGAAATAACGTCACTCCTATTATTAAGCATCGTATTGAAATTGTTTGCTGGCTCTGTGCAATGCAGAAGTCAAATGAAGAACGTTTAAACCATACAATGTTTAGTGCGATTATCGAGCCTATTGCCAAGCATCGATAAGCCGCGCTTTACTGGTATAAGTCTTGTCTGCAGGAGGTTTTGAATATGAGAAGACGTAGAGTGCAGTCAAAGCGTTTAAATAACACAGTAGCTGCTATCCGACGTAAACGTAAACTGACATGTATGAAAAAGAAAGTAAGTTCACGTAATCGTGTTTTTGTACATTTAGTCAATCACTAGTGCGTCCAAGCAAACATCTACCACGTTGTAGGTGTTTGCTAGCCCTCACTACTCCTACTACCTTGTTCGCTCTCTCCATTTTCTAATGCTTTTTGTGCTTGCTTCTTCGCTTTAATTTCCTTTCGGCGGCGCTTAAAAAACGCTTGTAGCTGAGTACGGCACTCATCTTCTAGCAGCCCCTTTTCAACTAAGGCGTAATGGTAAGCGGCTTGACTTTCAAACAAATTAAGCACTGTTCCTGCTGCTCCAGCTTTTAAATCTGGCGCTCCAAAAACGACCCGCTTAACGCGGCTATGCAATAAGGCTCCCGCACACATTGGGCATGGCTCAAGTGTTACATACAAAGTCGTATCCAGAAGGCGGTAATTTTCTAGCTTTTGGCCTGCTTTACGCAGTGTTTGAATCTCAGCATGTGCGGTAGCGTCATGGGTGCCAATAGAGCGGTTCCACCCCTCAGCGATAATTTCACCATCTTTGACAAGCACTGCGCCGACAGGTACTTCCCCCTCAGCTTCTGCTTGCTCAGCAAGCTCCATCGCTCTGCGCATAAACAATTCATCTTGAGGGGAAAACGGATGGTTAGACAAAGGAGGCTCCAAAGAAACAAAAAACGATTGAAGTCAGGAATTTTATCACCAACTTCGGTTTCACTACAGCAACACATCACGGGACAAAGTCTGCAACTCCAAAAAACTAGTTACAAGACCTATCGATGTTCGTTTTACGAGAACAAAAAAGCGCAGCTCGAAGACCTGCGCTTTTTGGCTGCCAATTAGCGGCTTTCACACCCTACACGTTTTTACATTGTGTAAGTGTAAGGAGCTTGAATGCCTAGCGGGATACCTACCATCCAATAAGCAACTAGGAAGATAGACCAACCGATCAGCATTGCGATCGAGAATGGCATCATTAGTGACGCAAGCGTACCGATACCAGCCGACTTCACATAACGCTGACAGTAAACCACTACAAGAGGGAAAAATACCATTAGAGGCGAAATGATGTTCGATACAGAGTCGCCCACACGGTAAGCCGCCTGAGAAAGCTCAGGCGAGATACCAACCGCCATTAGCATTGGCACTAAGATTGGACCAATTAAAGCCCATTTTGCCGATGCCGAACCAATAAGTAGGTTTACAGACGCGGTTAGAAGGATCATACCGATGATGGTCACTTCACCTGGTAGGTTCATCGCTTTTAAGCCTTCTGCGCCATACAACGCTAGCATCGTACCGATGTTTGACTGAGCAAATGCAGATAGGAACTGAGCACAAAAGAACGACATAACAATGTATGCGCCCATGGTCGACATAGTATCAGCCATCGCTTTGATAATGTCGTTGCTGGTCTTGAACGTCCCAGACACTTTACCGTAAACGTAACCAGGAATGATAAACAGAATAAAGATCAACGGCACGATAGACTTCATTATCGGTGCTGAGAAGGCAGTAATTTCACCTTCAGGCGAGCGAAGTGCTGATGTTTCTGGAATTAACGCTGCAACAAGTAAAGCAATACCCGCCATCATTGCCCAACCTGCATAACGGAAAGCTTTTGATTCCAGTTCAGTAAATGAACCTAGGTTTGGCGCGGTTTCCGCATCGTCATCAATTGGCATTTTTGATAAACGAGGCTCGATGATTTTCTCTGTCACGTACCAACCAATCCCCACAATAATGATGGAAGATAGGCCAGTGAAGAAGATGTTCGCTAATGGGTTAACCACATACTCAGGATCAAGAACCTGCGCCGCAGTTTGCGTAAAGCCTGCTAGTAGTGGATCGATACCTGAAGGGATAAAGTTTGCAGAGAAGCCACCAGATACACCTGCAAATGCTGCCGCAATACCCGCTAAAGGGTGACGACCTGCCGCATGGAAGATAATACCTCCAAGAGGAATAACCAGAACATAGCCTGCATCTGCCGCAGTATGCGATACAATGGCAACCAAAATAAGCATTGGAGTAAGAAGCTTAGCTGGCGTGAAGTTCAGCATCTTCTTAAGACCCGTCGTAATAAAACCCGAAGAATCTGCAACACCCACACCTAGCATTGCGACAAGTACGATACCCAGTGGCGCAAAGCCAGTAAACGTCGTCACCATATTAGCAAGGAAACTTGCTAGCGCTTCGCCCGTAAGTAAGTTGGTGATAGTAAGAGCTTCGCCCGTTCGAGGGTTTGGAAGATCGAATGATACATTCGACAAAAGTGCTGACGCCGCCCAAGTAATGATCAATGCCCAGAAGAACAAAATCGCAGGATCAGGGATTTTGTTACCTGTCCTCTCGATAAAGTTTAAAAAGCGCTCCATCCCGCTCGGCTTCGATGATGGTGCTTTATTTACAGCTTGGTTACTCATGGTAACTCCATAGTGAATGATGTTGGTGCCAAGGCCTATTTGAATAATTATAACGACCTACTATCCAACGAGTATTCTAGTAAACACTAATGGAGAAAGCACAAGGTTCTAGATTTTTTTTCATAATTGGAGACATATTTTGCAAAAACACCACTTCAATTAAACATAATAAAAACAGTAGAACATCAACTCAATTAACAGTTCAAAAACCATTTATTAACCGTAACAAATCCGGTATCAAACAGGAGTTACATCCGCATTTGTCTCAGCCCATGTATACAATTGAACTTAGTTTTCGAATTCACTGTATTGTGAGATCATCGTTTTAAGCTGAACTGATCGTGTCTCGCCGATTCTATCCTTCCAGCTAGAGGTAATGGTGATAGTTTTCAGTGTTCCTGAAACCGTGGCAGCTGGAACTTCCCACTCGACGACATAAGATCCAGTAACAGAAGAGCCTGTTGCAATAGAAGCAAAATTTGCAGGTGTGATGGTAGACATCGCCGCAGAAGCACCACGCGTCCGGAACCATTCGAGCTGGTTTTCTGCTAGACGAAGTGCTTCAATACTTTTTATGGCATATTCGGATTCGCGTTCTAAATACACGTTTAGCTTAGTTAAACCTAGTGCCCCAACACCGATAAGTAGAAAAGAAATTAGAACTTCAAGAAGGTTAAAACCTTTTTGTTTAGAGATCATTCCAGGAGCCCTTCTTCCAGCGGAAATTAATAATCGGATCAACGACCTCATCGATGTTATCTCGGTTGTAAGCAAAATTTAGAGAGTTAACAAAATAAGCACTGTAGCCTGGACTATCTAAGACTTGTCCCCCCGAAAAACTAAATGAGCCACGCTGCAGGTAAACGACTTTATCTAGAGCAAGCGTGGGAAAGTTAGCCGCATCCCCAAAATGATCTTTGGCCTCGAACAATTTCCAATGTGTATCTAAATCTGTAAGTGAATTAGTCGTAAGTTGATAGAGCATACCAGGGAATGTCATTGAACCATGTACAGCAAAAATACCATCTTGAACCACAAGTAATATTGGAGCTTCTCCAGTAGCGGCAAAAGCTTCATTAAGATAATCAATGCCTCCTTTGATTAGTATCCCATCAGAATCATTCTCATACTCTCCAGAGCTATTCTTTTTAGAGGAAGTAAACTCACAGGACCCCGTAACCCAAATATGAGTTTTCCCTGCTGAAATTTGCTCCCCAACTTTCTTTCCACAATCAGTAACGACTTGGTTAGTTGAGTCGTCGTAATCAATCGTAGTAAACCCCCAGCCTGATTTCACCGAGTTCCAGTCACTGCGTTGCTCTCTAAAAATGTCGTAAAATGGCTCTAGGTCTGCATCTTGAATAAAGTCCTCTCCGTAATCTGAGTCAGAAGAGGTCACACTCATATGTTCCGATTTACAATCTATATTGTTGTGAACAAAATCAGCATAAGGGGCAGAACCATGTATAACCCCTTGGTTTGTCGCTCCAGCACGTGAGTGAAATGTATTCTTATAGCGAATAGCAACACACTCCCACCCACTTCCTACAAATTCGCCAGGATCTGGTGTTGAAAATGCGGAGCTACCATTAACGTATAAATCTGTACTACTTTTTAATGCTCCGGACGCTCTTCCTCTTGAAAGGACAAGTTGTTTTTCAACGGTCCGGCTGGTGTTTGGAACTGGTTTGCTTAACAGCTTATTGTCGGGTTCCAATGCTAATTGATATAAACCTAAAGGCGTTTCACATCGGCTTGAAATTAGTGAAGTTGCAGAAGAAACATCACCGGTACTTTGAACTAAAGAATAGAAACACTCCAATCCCCCTTCTGCAAGCCAATGTTCTTGTCGTGCTTCAATTTGATTGTTGGCACGCTTGATCTGATAAAAAAGAGACTTGTAGCTACCAAGCGACATCATTAATGCCGCAACTAGCAATACACCCACAACTAATAACGCAGCTGCACCTTGTTGTTTCTTCATTACTGCCAGTTCCTTTGCATTGCAGTAAACGACTGCAGAGTGCGAATATCAGTCGCATCTTTCAATTCGGTTTCCAATGTAACGGTCACCAGTGCACTTTTTGCATCAGTGCTTTCTAACCGTTCACTAGTAAGGTCAAAACGATTAACGTGAATAACTTTCTTATCAAAAAGATTTTTACATGAGCCAGTGCCTGCAAGGTTAATCACGTCATCAACATCCCATATCGTTATTTGCTTTTTTTCACAAACAAATAGCGACTCTGGCGTGCTAACTCGTTGCTCATAAGCTACGTTTTTATATAAAGGAAAAGCGCCAGAAACACCTATGTAATAGGCATAAGCAATCACCCCGCTATCAACATCATCGAGAGTGTAAATCGTGTTCGATGCGCCAGATATTTTTAAAGAATGGTCATCGTTACCATCAAAACCAGCACGCTGAATGTCACTCTTGAGCATTTGCACGACACTTTCAGAGTTCTGTAACAACATTAGCTCTTTCGACCGTTCCATTATCACCCTTTGACCACTCACATAAATTGCCCCCACTGTCGCAAGAGAAATAAGCCCAAGTGCAGATGCGATCATAAACTCAACAAGGCTTGCCCCTTTTTGTTTAAACATAATCATCCTTTTAAGAGCAAGTTGAATAACCGTAATATTCTGTACTGTTGCTATCACTACACACTCGCACGCGAGCAGATAAAGTGTGGGAAATAAGTTTTAAGACTTTTGATGATTCACCAACAGGATGAAACTTCAAGTTTCCTGATGATGGTCGGCCATAAACGTCGTCAAAACTGATTTGGTCTGAATCGTAGTTAGGTGTAACGACAATACCGTCATACGGCTTACCTGATAAAGAGAACAACACAGTCCCAGCCCCCTCAGCTCCGTTATCTGTCAAATCAATACGCCAGTTTCCGTCACTGGATGAACTCCCAGACATGATGATGTGAGCCCAAAGTCTTTCACGCCGTAATACTGCTTCAGACTTGCCTTCAATAACAAAGCCATGCAATTCATTAGCTAAGCGCTGCATTTTGTTGGTTTCAAAAACATTTTGGAAAGATGGTGCTGCAAACGCCAATATAATACTCAGTACAGCAACAGTAATAAGAAGCTCCAACAACGTAAACCCGCGAGGCATTTCCCAAATTCCTATGTAAACGGCAAAAGGGCCGTAATTCATCTTGCACAGATGCTATCACCTGCCAAAAATAGGCGGAAAAGTGAAAAGGAAACTACTCGTGATGATTCGAATTTCTCGTTGTAACGGCTACAAAAAAGGATTGAGAGGGATGACATTGATCGAATTACTGGTAGCTGTAGTGATTGTCGGGATCATTGCGGCTGTCGCCTACCCTTCTTACACCAATCATGTGCTCAAGTCTCATAGGACGGTTGCCTTGAGCGATCTTAGTCGAATTCAGCTAGAGCTAGAGACATCTTATGATGGTGGGTACGACTGGAGTCATATTATCTCTGGAGGCATATGCACTCTATGCGATTCAGACACAGATAGATTTTCTTTCAATATTGCGAGCTCTGCAAGTACGGCCTATACCATTACAGCAACAGCAAAATCGGCTCTGGGACAAGACGACGACGAGTGCTTGACTGGTTCTAAAACGATTACTTTAACGTCAACAAATGTCGAAGAACCTAGTGATTGCTGGAACTAGCAAGAACACCGAGATGCAAAAAGGCCTGCATTTTAGCAGGCCTTTGTATTTGTGCTTTTCACTAACGTCTTAGCTGGTTAAATCGTCAAAGAACTTTTTCACACCGTTGAAAAAGCCTTCTGATTTAGGCTTGTGCTTTGTCGCCGCTTCACCACCACAAGACTCTTCAAACTCTTTGAGCAGTTCTTTTTGGCGTGAGCTTAGATTTACTGGTGTTTCGACAACCAACTTCACAATAAGATCACCAACACCGCCACCGCGAACGCCTTTCACACCTTTACCACGCATGCGGAACATACGACCTGTTTGCGTTTCTGAAGGTACTTTTAGGCTTACGCGACCATCTAGAGTTGGTACTTCAACTTCACCACCTAGAGCTGCCATCGCAAAGCTTACTGGCACTTCACAGTATAGGTTGTTGCCATCACGCTCGAAGATATGGTGCTCTTTCACGTGCACTTGTACATACAAGTCGCCAGCAGGCGCCCCCATTTCTCCCGCTTCACCTTCGCCAGATAGGCGAATACGATCGCCAGTATCAACACCTGCCGGGATCTTAACGTTAAGTGTTTTTGTTTTCTGCTTACGACCTTGACCATGACACTCATTACAAGGGTCTTTAATGATTTTACCTTTGCCGTGACAGGTAGGACAGGTTTGTTGCACTGCGAAGAAGCCCTGGCGCATCTGTACTTGACCATGACCATGACAGGTACCACATGTTTCAGCAGATGAACCTTTCTTCGCGCCACTACCATCACAGGTATCACAGTGTACTAGTGTCGGTACTTCGATCTCTTTCGTTACACCACGAACCGCTTCTTCTAGCGTCAATTCCATGTTGTAACGTAGGTCAGCACCTCGCTGGGCACGGTGGCCACCACCGCCACGACGACCACCACCAAAGATGTCACCGAATACATCGCCAAAGATGTCGCCGAAATCAGCACCGCCGCCGCCAAAGCCGCCGCCACCGAAACCACCGCCGCCTTGTTCAAAAGCTGCATGACCGTATTGGTCGTACGCCGCTTTCTTTTGAGGGTCGGTCAGAACTTCGTACGCTTCTTTTACTTCTTTAAACTTGTCCGCCGCAGAATCATCACCCTGGTTTCGGTCTGGGTGGAATTTCATCGCTAGACGCTTATACGCCTTTTTGATATCGCGCTCTGAGGCATCACGGCTTACGCCTAATACTTCGTAAAAATCACGTTTTGACATGTTCTTCGTCACCAGTTAATTACTACAAACGGCATCGATTCACCGCTTGGTGTTTGTATCGTTCTAGGTAAGTGCACTTGTCTGCAACATACTTAACTAGAAAGACAGCGTTTACAAACAGACGGGCGTAAGAGTTGCCCCAAACGCCCGCACACGAAGTCTTATCGACCCCAGATGGCTATGCAGCCATCTGGTTAAGAAATATTATTTCTTGTCGTCTTTAACTTCTTCGAACTCAGCATCTACAACGTCGTCTTCTTTAGACTGTGCACCTGCGTCAGCACCTTGTGCTTGCTGCGCTTGAGCTTGTTGTTGAGCGATTTCCATCAGCTTTTGAGAAGCAGTCATTAGTGCTTGAACTTTAGCATCGATAGCTTCTTTGTCTTCGCCTTTACGTGCTGTTTCTAGCTCAGAAATTGCTGCTTCAATCTTCTCTTTCTCTTCTGCAGGTAGCGCTTCACCAGCTTCTTCTACTTGCTTACGAGTACCGTGAATCATTTGGTCAGCTTGGTTACGTGCAGTCGCTAGCTCTTCGAACTTCTTGTCCGCTTCTTTGTTAGCTTCTGCTTCTTGAACCATTTTCTCGATGTCTTCATCGCTTAGACCGCCAGAAGCTTGGATAGTGATCTTCTGCTCTTTACCAGTCTGCTTGTCTTTCGCAGACACGTGTAGGATACCATCCGCATCAAGGTCAAACGTAACCTCGATTTGTGGCATACCACGTGGTGCAGGCTGGATGCCTTCTAGGTTAAATTGGCCTAGAGACTTGTTGTACATCGCTTGCTTACGCTCACCTTGTAGAACGTGGATAGTTACCGCGCTCTGGTTGTCTTCCGCTGTAGAGAAAACTTGGTTCGCTTTAGTTGGGATAGTTGTGTTCTTCTCAACTAACTTAGTCATCACGCCACCCATTGTCTCGATACCTAGAGACAGTGGAGTTACGTCTAGTAGTAGTACGTCTTTAACGTCACCAGCAAGTACACCACCTTGAACTGCAGCACCCATTGCTACTGCTTCGTCAGGGTTTACGTCACGGCGCGCTTCTTTACCAAAGAACTCAGCAACTTTCGCTTGAACCATTGGCATACGAGTCTGACCACCAACTAGGATTACGTCAGTGATGTCGTTTACTGATAGGTCAGCATCAGCTAAAGCTACTTTTAATGGCTCAAGAGAGCGTTGTACTAGGTCTTCAACTAGAGATTCTAGTTTTGCACGAGTCACTTTAATGTTCATGTGCTTAGGACCAGTTGCATCTGCAGTAACGTAAGGTAGGTTTACGTCTGTTTGAGAAGTAGAAGAAAGCTCGATTTTCGCTTTCTCTGCTGCTTCTTTAACACGCTGCATTGCTAGTGGGTCGTTCTTAAGGTTGATGCCTTGCTCTTTGTTGAACTCATCAACCAAGTAGTTGATTAGACGGTTATCAAAGTCTTCACCACCTAGGTGAGTATCACCGTTAGTTGCTAGAACTTCGAATGTTTTCTCGCCTTCAACTTCATCAATTTCGATGATTGAAATATCGAATGTACCACCACCAAGGTCGTATACCGCGATAGTGCGATCGCCGCCTTTCTTATCTAGACCGTAAGCTAGTGCAGCTGCCGTTGGTTCGTTGATGATACGTTTAACTTCTAGACCTGCGATACGGCCAGCATCTTTTGTCGCTTGACGCTGAGCATCGTTAAAGTAAGCAGGTACTGTGATAACTGCGCCAGTTACTTCCTCACCAAGGAAGTCTTCAGCAGTTTTCTTCATTTTCTTAAGAACTTCAGCAGAAACCTGAGGAGCTGCCATTTTTTGGCCTTTCGCTTCTACCCAAGCATCACCGTTGTCAGCCTTAACGATTTTGTAAGGCATGATTTCGATGTCACGCTGAACTTCTTCGTCTTCAAAACGACGACCGATTAGACGCTTAATTGCAAATAGCGTGTTTTCTGGGTTAGTTACTGCTTGACGTTTCGCTGGTTGACCTACTAGCGTCTCACCGTCAGTGTAAGCAATAACCGATGCAGTAGTACGTTCGCCCTCTGCGTTTTCAATTACACGTGGTTTGTCGCCGTCTAATACAGCAACACATGAGTTAGTAGTACCTAAGTCAATACCAATGATTTTACCCATCTGGCTATCTCCGAATAAATTCTATTTTCGTTTGGTTATAACCCCAATGTGGGGGGAGGAGAATCGGGTTTCAACCCTTGCTCACAAACAAAAATAATCAATGTTTGCTTCTCTATGCCACATAGATAAGGGCGGCAAAATGCTTTTCAAGGGCAGAATTAAAAAAAAGCGTCTTTTTTCGAAATTTATGTGTTTCTTTCTGATTAGTTGGGAACTCGTCACACTGCTGTAGCGCAACAAAACGTCATTTCCCAGATAAATTTATTTATGTCCGACTCTTCCTAAATAAAAAACGAGCTCATAAGAGCTCGCTTCAATATTAGGGTTAAAATAAATTATTCAAGGTATTAGGCGTTCGCTTGAGCAGGCTCAGCATCAACACCTTCTTCTTTACCTATCTCACCTTCTGTTTTTGCAACAATGGTGTTCACTGCCGTGTCGCCGACAACGTTAGATGATGTACAGAACATATCATTTATACGGTCGACCGCTGCAATGATTGCTAAACCTTCAGGTGGTAAACCTAGTTGGTGAAGCAAAACGCCTACCATTACCACGCCGCCCCCAGGAACGCCGCCAGCACCAATAGATAACAGAAGAATAGTTAAGCCAAGTGTAAAGATGTCTGCGGTGTTAATTGGCTGGCCAAAAGCGTTCGCAACAAACATCGTTGCGAGAGCAATATAGATAGACACACCAGACATATTCATCGTTGCGCCCAGTGGTACACCGAAGCCAGCAACCGATTTAGAGACCTGAAGCTTTTCTGTCAGTGTGCGCATCGTTACCGGGATAGTCGCATTTGAGCTCGCGGTAGATAGAGAGAAAAGAATCTGCTCACGAGTTGCACGTAGGAAAGTCTTTGGAGAGGTTCCTGTCGCAATACTCACTGCCATTGGGTAGAAGAAGAAGATCCAGAACACCAACATCGCAACCACCAAAGCCACGTAACCGGCAACGGACATTAATGTATTGGCGTTTAGCGTTGCACCTAGTTGAATCATTAGTGCGAACACACCATATGGTGCAAGACTCATCACTAATCCAACCAATTTCATCATGATTTCATTTGCCATTTTGAATGTGCGAATAGCTGGGCCACCACGAGAATCCAAAGCTTGAATTGCAAGCCCCGTCAAAATTGCCATAAAGATGATTTGCAGCATGTCGCCGCTAGCAAACGCTTGTACAGGGTTGCTAGGAACAATGTTAACAACTAAAGAGAAAATGTCCGGCGTCTCTGTCGTTGTCAGCTGTACAGCCTCAGATACCGTTCCTGCTAGATTGGCGCCCGCTCCTGGCTGGAAGATCAAGCCGACAGTCAAAGCCGCCGTAATCGCAATGATGGTGTTAAGAATGTAAAGGGTAAAAGTTTTTCCACCAAGACGACCAAATGCACTGATGTCTTTCAAGTCAACAATGCCGCATACGATTGAAATGTAAACTAAAGGAACAACAAGCAATTTGATCAGTGAGACGAACATGCCGCCAACACCTTCTGCTGCTCCAAGTAGGTATGTATCAAAAATCGCAATGCCGCTAAATAAGTACTGAATTGCTGTCCCCAGCACAAGGCCGGCAAACAAGCCTATAAAAATCTTACTAGAAAGCGATTTATCCATTATAAATCTCCGATATGTTGTGTTTACTATTTACATTTTTGTAGTTATATATGCTTACTTTTAAAGCATTAGTCGCAAATCATACACACCGAAGTTACAAAATAAAGTGATAATTTACATTTTTGTTAACGACATTGTTTTAGAAAAAATGACTATATTTACATTCCTATGCAGAACAAATATTCACACAACGAATGATTACAATCACTTATAGCCCTTTCCGTTAATAAACACGCAGCGAGATGAGAGAAAATCTCCTATAGGAAAATAATTAACCAATAGGAAAAAATATGAAGGGGATCAAATTTTCATTTATCGATATACAACGAAGTTCGATGCAGTCATTTATGTTTAAAACAAAAAAGCGCCCATCAAAAATGATGGGCGCTTTTATATTTAAAAAACAGGTAGTTAAAGTTACTTAGCAACCATTACCATTGCCGGACGAATCACACGGCCGTTTAGTTCGTAACCTTTTTGCATAACAAACATAACAGTGTTTGATTCATGATCAGGGCTCTCCTGAATCGACATCGCTTGATGAAACTCTGGATTGAATGCTTCACCTTCAGGGTTGATTGCTTTCAAGCCAAATTTCGCTACAACGTCTACAAACGTTTTATGTGTTAGTTCAACGCCTTCTAGGAACGGCTTCACAGTTTCATTCTCTGTATCTGCCGCTTGAATTGCACGCTCTAGGTTATCAATAACAGGAAGCAGCTCTTCTGCAAACTTGTTCAACGCAAACTTACGTGCTTTATCGATCTCTTGCTCAGTGCGACGACGCATGTTTTCTACTTCAGCTTTAGAACGCAACACCGCATCTTGTTGCTCTTTTACTTTTGCCTCGCTAGACAATAGTGCCGCTTCTAGTTGAGCAATCTTAGCGTCTGTCTCATCACCAAACTCTTCAAGCTCAGCTTCAACTTCTTGTGCTTCAGCTTCTACTTTTTCAGCCTCTTCGATGATTTGATCAAGCTCTTCTTCTGTAACTTTGTTTTCTTCGTTGCTCATGATATCTCCAGAATTCAACATAATGCCCTTAAAGCCATGCGCGTTTTTGCGGGCTTTAACCACATAAAAATTCGCATATTTAGGTGACTTGCCATTATTATGGGGATGAAGATTCCTGATTCAAGCCTCTTTAATGCGGAAATGCTATGAAAAATCCATGTAACGTGATCGCGATTATCGGAAAACCAAGAGATCAACAAGCAATTCAAACTCATAAAGAGTTGTACCAATGGTTGACCTCTGAGGGCTATAAAGTATTCATTGACGATCGCCTTGCCGCAATACTGGATGATATCCCACAGAGTCAGTTTGCTAGCTTAGTTGAACTAGGAAAAAATGCCGATCTAGCCATTGTGGTTGGTGGCGATGGCAACATGTTAGGTGCGGCAAGAATTTTATCCCGATTTGATGTGCCAGTTATAGGCGTGAACCGTGGAAATTTGGGCTTCTTAACTGACTTGAACCCAGACGACTTCCAAGCGTCTCTGCAAGCGGTACTCGACGGTGAGTATATTGAAGAGGAACGTTTTCTTTTAGAGGCGGAAGTACACCGCCACGGACAAATAAAGAGCCATAACGCTGCGCTAAACGAAGCCGTACTTCACCCAGGGCAAATTGCTCATATGATTGAATTTGAAGTGTATATTGATGAAAGCTTCGCCTTCTCTTTACGGGCCGACGGTTTGATTGTCTCCACTCCGACTGGCTCGACGGCATATTCACTTTCTGGCGGCGGCCCAATTCTTTCTCCTAGCTTGAATGCCATTTCACTCGTGCCAATGTTCCCTCATACATTGTCGAGTCGACCTTTGGTGGTTGATGGAAAACGTCGAATTAAATTGGTGGTATCACCAGAAAACCGTGGAACACAAGAAGTTAGCTGTGATGGACAAGTCTCACTTCCAGTTACCCCTGGCGACGAAATTCACATCTATCAAAGTCCAAATGTACTAAAGCTCATCCATCCAAAAGACTACAGCTACTATCACGTCTTACGGAATAAGCTTGGCTGGTCTAGTAAATTGTTCTAACACTTGTTACTCAGGGTAATAACTTCAATAAAAAAGCCAGCAGCTCAATTGCTACTGGCTTTTGGCTTTCTTAGACAAGAAATAGACACAAAGTAGTGAGGCGACACGATATTTGTCATCATTAAAGAGAAGCTTATAAATTTTGATCCTGTGGGCAAACTTTACACAAAAGATAGAAAAGCAAATTCAATGATCTATGTCCGGTGATATTCTCACCATGAATAGAGTATTAACTCTATTCATACAATCAATAAAGGACATATTATGAAGAAAACCATCATTCTGTCTGTTCTCAGTACATTAGCACTTGTTGGCTGCCAATCAGAGGAAACGCAAGTCAACAGTGTATCCAACGCAAAAGCGGAAGATATCACTAAGACGAAGCGTGCCCTAGCTCAACAATTGAGTGAGAACTATGCTGCCATTGAACCCATGTTGAGAAGAGATATTACTCCGCAACAGACTAACGTGTCTGTATCAGCATTTGTTAAGCAAAACCCTAACTCAGAGTTCAGCCGCCAGCTTGTACAAGCTGACACTCAAATTCGTAGCTGGAAAGGTATTTCTGAATACTCAGATCAGTTGTTAGAAGTTCGCTTGGCAAATGAAGCCATGATAACAGCATGGCAAAGTGGCGAGGTCGAGCCATTATTTGCGTTTGAACCAAGTGGTGATGATGAGAATTGGCAATACATCGAAGCATTTGATGTTTATGGCAACATCCATCAACTCGATGTTTACCAGCTCCCTGAGGTACCTGTACTTGTCGTTGATAACAATAGCTCTGCAGAGCTAAAAGCAGGCTTGCAAGCTATGCAAGCTGAGATGAAAAAACTCGGTCAACCAGCTTTAGTTCAACCATATATTGCTGATGAACAACGCCAAAATACACCGTTATTGTCAAGTAGCGCAGTGGGCGAAGCGGCTCCAATTCAAACTACGCAGTTGAAAAAGATCCGTCTAGCCGATGACAAAGAACCTTGGATCTCTGGCAAGGCAGAAATCTACGCTATCGTAACGGGCGTCAATCCAAGTCGTGATGAACCTACTCTCGATTTGGTGGAGCTTCCATACTTAGACTACGATAACCAAGATTACTATCCAAATCAGATCATTATTCACTGGTCTCGTTACCGCTGGGGTGCGGCAGACATTGTGCTCATGGAGCAGGATGACGGCACAGACTATAAACAATTGGCAAAACTCCTTGTTCAAGTTGCCGAAGAAGTATTGAAAGCGATTCCAGATCCAGAAGTTCAGGCTTACGCGATTATTCCGCAAATCACGAACAAGATCATCGACACTATCCCCGATGGTGTACTCACGAATGATGATGACTTCGTCGACGTTTACTACACTCTAATGCAAGATACTTCATACGTAGATCACCCAGGTGCAGGTGTGAATGCAGTCGTCACACTAGAACCACTAACGATTAACCCAACTCGTCCGTAACCTGTTCAATTTTAATGAGTCGTTGTAATCACATCGGCTCATTTTTCCCACTTCATCACAAAAAAACAGCCTACAAAGAAAATTTTCCTCACCTGACTTTACTGTATAAAGAAACAGTATATACTGTTCTCTTATACAGTATTGTTCAGTTATACAGGTAAATAAAATGCTGGCTCATCTAAGTGTTAATAATTTTGCGATTGTTAAGTCTTTACAACTCGAGCTTTCTAAGGGCATGACCACCATTACAGGTGAAACAGGCGCGGGTAAATCCATTGCTATCGATGCTTTAGGGCTCTGCTTAGGCGGACGAGCCGATGCCGGCATGGTGCGACAAGGTGAAGAGAAAACCGAAGTTAGCGCCGCTTTTTTATTGGACAACAACTTACATGCAACACGTTGGTTAGAAGATAACGATCTGCTAGATGGCAGTGAGTGTATTTTGCGTCGTATTATCACAAAAGAAGGCCGCTCAAGAGCCTTCATTAATGGCAGCCCTGTTCCACTATCACAACTCAAATCTCTAGGGCAGCTACTTATCAATATCCATGGGCAGCACGCTCATCATCAATTGATGAAAAGTGAGCACCAAATGGCCATGCTCGACCAATATGCTGGGCATTTAAACCTACTAAAAAGCACACGAAGTGCTTACCAGCATTGGCGTCAGGCGGATAATAACCTCAAGCAGCTAAAAGAAAATAGCCAGCAAAACCAGGCGCAAAAACAGTTGCTTGAATACCAAATCAAAGAACTGAATGAGTTATCGCTAGGTGAAGAAGAATTTGCAGAGCTCGAGCAAGAGCATAAACGACTATCCAACAGTGGTGAACTCGCCACTACCTGTCAGCAAGCCATCGAACTTATTTACGAAGGTGAAGAAGTCAATGCGCTTGGTATTTTGCAATCGGCCAATCACTCCCTAATTCAATTAGCCGAATTAGATGAAAAGCTATCTGAGCTACCTAACATGCTGTCAGAAGCGATGATTCAACTTGAAGAAACGAAGAATGAATTACGCAGCTACTTAGATGGCATCGATGTTGATCCAGCTCGTATGGCTTATGTAGAAGAACGTTTTTCTAAAGTGATGTCTGTAGCTCGTAAACACAACGTAATGCCAGAAGAACTCTACCAGCATCATCAAGATCTTCTGGCCCAAGTAGAAGCGTTAGATTGCTCCGATGAACGTTTAGATGAACTTGCTCAAGAAGTAGAACACAAGTACCAAAGCTTTCTAACACAAGCAGAAAAACTGCACAAATCACGCAGCCGGTACGCAAAAGAACTGAACAAACTGATCACACAAAGCATGCACGAATTGAGCATGGAGAAAGCAGTATTCAGTATCGAAGTTAGCAATGACAACACGCACCCATCGCCGCTTGGCATGGACAGCGTGTGCTTCTTAGTATCGACCAACCTGGGACAACCATTGCAACCTATAGCAAAAGTTGCGTCAGGCGGTGAGCTATCACGTATCTCTCTAGCTATCCAAGTGATCACCGCTCAGAAAGTAGATACACCAAGTTTAATCTTCGATGAAGTGGACGTAGGTATTAGTGGCCCAACAGCTGCCGTAGTGGGCAAAATGCTACGCAAGCTTGGCGAATCTACTCAAGTATTGTGTGTCACTCACCTCCCTCAAGTTGCCGGATGCGGCCATCAACAAATGTTTGTTGCTAAGCAAACCAAAGCAGGCCAAACCGAAACCCAAATGCACGCATTAGATGAACAACAACGTGTGGCAGAATTAGCTCGCTTACTTGGTGGTAGTCAAATAACCGACTCAACGTTGGCAAACGCAAAAGAACTGCTTATCGCCGCTTAATAAATCGACAAGGGATGAGATATGGATATCAGAGCAATACACAAAACCAACTGCTTAGATCTCATCCCTATTTTTATTGAGTTAGAACATTACTACTTCAAAGAAAAAGCTTCATCAAAACACGATCTGGTCCATTATCTAAAGAGCCAAGTCTTCTCTGAACATTCTGGTGTTAATATCATTGCGGTTTACGATAATGATGACGTCGTAGGCTTTGCATCTTATACCGTCATGTTCCCTGCCCCAAAACTCTCAGGGCAGATGTACTTAAAAGATCTGTTCGTATCTTCGAAGGTTCGAGGAAAAGGGGTTGGTCTCAAGTTAATGAAGTATCTGGCATCTTTGGCGATCAAGTGTAGATGCCAAAGGTTGGACTGGACAGCTGAAAGTAGTAACCCTACCGCAGGTCAGTTTTACCGCTCAATTGGTGCAACACTAATTCATGAAAAAGAGTATTATCGTTTTTCAGGTGATGCATTACGCGAATTCGCCAAAACCGACTAACGAGTCACTAGGCTTTGCTCACCGCTGAAAGCGTCCATCACCCTACTTCCGATTGAAATTTGCTCTTCGTCACCTAACTAATACGTCATGTGGTGACATTTACCGCCTAATATCGGTGAATAAATGCAACTCAACTCAAAATTCGTTGTCAGATTGTCTACCATACGACGCATAGCTTTTTACATCTGCGTCGAGCTTGTTTATTATCAGCGCAGTATTTTAAAGGTTACTAAGAAATTATTATGCAATTAAAGAAGTGGTTAGTTGCCGTACCATTAGCAATGACATTGCTGACAGGATGTTCGGTATTGGAAAGACTGGTTTATCGTATTGATATCAACCAAGGCAACTATGTAGAACAAAGTGCGGTTGATAAATTAAAGTTTGGGATGACTAAAGCACAGGTTCGCTTCGTATTAGGGTCGCCAATGCTTATTGAAAACGGCTATCCAAACACTTGGTATTACATCTATCATCATACTCCTGGCCATGGCGAACCAGTACAGAAAGATCTGATTGTAAACTTTAATGACCAAGGCACACTCGCAGACATCAGTGGTGACTTTCCAAAAAGTGACGCATTTTACGAGCAAATTCAGTAAACTGACTTTTGCAAAAAAACCTCCCGTTTGGGAGGTTTTTTATTATATAGAAATCACGTTAGTCAAACTTTGAGTAACTCACATGAGCTATTGGGTTTATATTAATCCTGCTTATTTTTACGTACAGTACTAGGCTTGCCACCGGTGACTGGGTCTGCACTTCCCTCGGCTTTAGCCTGCTCCGCCCTTTTACGGCGAATCTCTTTCGGATCGGCGAGTAACGGACGATAAATCTCTATTCGGTCTCGATCTCGAACGGTCGCATCCAACTTCACGTTACGACTAAACACACCCACTTTGTTCTTGGACAAATCAATTTCAGGGTACAACTCCAATACACCGGATTGTCGAATGATCTCTTCTACCGTTGCGTGATTATTTACCACTAAGTTAAATACACGCTGTTCATGAGGAAGAGCATAGACAACCTCAACGTGAATCATATCTGACTCAATACTCATAACACTCGTAGACCTGTTTTGCGCGTTTAGTAAATGCATTTACCATATTACTAGTAAGCTCGTTAAAAATCTTACCGAAGGCCATCTCAATCATTTTACTTGAGAATTCAAACTCAAGCTTTAGTTCAACCTTGCAAGCTTGTTCATCTAGCGCGGTAAAAATCCAACCACCACGCAACGTCTTAAACGGGCCATCCACCAAGTTCATCATAATTGCCTGACCGGGGATCAACTCATTTGAAGTCGTAAACGTTTTGCTGATTCCAGCCTTCGCCACATCGACAGAAGCCACCATACCATTCCCCGAAGACTCAATGATTCTAGAGCCCGAGCAACCAGGCAGAAATTCAGGGTATTTAGCAACATCATTAACCAGATTGAACATCTGTTCGGCGCTAAAAGACACAAGCGCAGAACGGCTGACTTGCTTCATACATACTCCTATCGATACATGTACAGATTTAAAGCTACTCGCCAATTTTACTTTTATTCCACGATTGCGCAAATAAAAGGATTTCCTATCCGATATCCAACCCGTATAATGACGCTATTATGGCAAAGAAAAAAACGAAACAAAAAGCGGGTAGCAATACTATCGCGCTGAATAAAAAAGCTCGCCACGAGTATTTCATCGATGATGAAATCGAAGCTGGCTTGGAGCTCCAAGGTTGGGAAGTGAAAGCCCTTCGCCAAGGTAAAGCCAATATTTCTGAAAGTTACGTATTTATGCGTGACGGTGAAGCCTTTGTGAGTGGCATGACAATCACTCCTTTAAATCAGGCATCGACACACGTTGTGGCGAATCCTACACGTGTGCGTAAACTACTAATGAGTCGTCGTGAGCTGGATAATCTATTCGGACGTGTAAACCGTGAAGGTATGACATTAACGGCCCTCTCACTGTACTGGTCTCGCTCTTGGGTGAAACTAAAAATTGGCGTAGCAAAAGGTAAAAAGCTGCACGATAAACGTACGGATCTAAAAGAAAAAGACTGGGCAAGAGAAAAAGCACGCGTAATGAAGAGCGCGCTGCGTTAATCTTGACCACTTAAACGCATAGTACTGGACAGCCAATGCTTTTCTGTTACTATGCGAATATTACCTGGGGCTGATTTAGGATTCGACGGGAATTCAGAAGTCTGAGGTGCATGCCGAGGTGCGGTAGGCCTCGTTAACAAACCGCAAAAAAATAGTCGCAAACGACGAAAACTACGCACTAGCAGCTTAATAACCTGCTAAGAGCTCTCTCGCCCTAGCTTCCGCACGTAAGACGGGGATCAACGAGGGATCAAACCCAAACGCGCTAGCCCGGATTCTCCCGCCTGAGAGATGAACGGCGAATTTTAATTCAGGCTAGTCATTCATTAGCGTGTCGGTTCGCAGGTGGGTGGCGAAATTAAAGATCGACTAAGCATGTAGTACCAATGATGAACGGTTTTCGGACGCGGGTTCAACTCCCGCCAGCTCCACCAAACGTTTGGAAAGGGCGACAAGTCATTGATTTGTCGCCCTTTTTGTATATTTGACACTTGGATTTAGGCTGTTTGTACTAAAGGTTGGTACTAAACATGCGCTATCTACACATCTCAAAATCAGGGACTTGGCAATTTCGTTACCAAGTTCCACCTCACCATCGTCATCTCTTTGGAGATCGTCGTGAGATAAAACGCTCCCTTAAAACATCAGATAAAGCCCAAGCCACGATCATGGCTCTTGAACTTGAAATTCAAGTTCGCAAGGCTATCTTGTCGCCAGTGGCATCAGTTGATAAACACCCTTCCACACCTATCATTTCGCAAGTAAAGACCCCAACAACAAAAGAAGTCTCGTGTTATGAGGCGCTAGAACGCTTTTGTAGGTACAAAGCAGAGCATATATCACAGAAGGCGGTAACGATGTTAGAAGCCAAATGTAAGATTGTTCTAGGGCTTGTTGGTAAGCCACACTTGAAAACAATTCGGCGTTCTGATGCTGAATCGGCTGCGTCCCTCCTACGCAACTATCCAGCGAACCTCAAAAAGCACAAACAATTTAAAGGTCTTTCAGGTCATGACGCAATTAAGCTAAATAAAGATCTGGGGCTACCAACACTGAGCGATGAATCCGTCAGAGACTATTGCCAGAAGCTGTCTGGGTTCTTCGAATGGTGTCAATTGAATGAACTCACCGATATCAATCCATTCAAAGCGATTCGATTCAAAAAAACTCGTCGAGATAGTGAAGCAAAAAATGCTTACACTCCGATTGATCTGGAGAAAATATTCGATGCCATCATATGCACTAAGCAAGAACATAAGCACCCCTACTATTTTTGGTTACCACTACTTGCTTACTTCACGGGCGCACGGCTTAACGAGCTATGCCAGCTTTACCGAAAGGACATTTATAAAAGTGATGGCATCTGGGTAATTCACATTGATGACAGGTTTGAGGGACAAAAACTAAAGAACCAGACAAGCCGCCGTATTGTGCCTATCCATGATCAATTAATTTCTCATGGTTTCATTGAGTTTGTGCAATCAGTGCAGCATGAGCGAGTCTTTCCTGAACTCAAAGAGTCTAGGGATGGGTTTGGATCTGCTGCATCAAAGTGGTTTGGACGCTTAAAAAGCAAACTAGGGTTTAGTAGAGGGCATGATTTTCACTCATTCAGACATACTGTTGCCACTCAATTCAAGAAGCACCAGATTTCACATATCGTGGCTGGTGAATTACTCGGTCACGCTCAAAACAACATCACTTACGATCGATATGGTAAAGGAATAGAGACCCATCAACTTAGGGAAGTTATCAACTTAATAGACCCTAACCCCACAAAAAATGCTCACATTATCAGGTCAAGATATTTAACCCACAATAAAGTGATATAGTTCACAAAAAAACGGGCGTGAATTCACGCCCAGAAAATAAAAATTAATACCTTTAAAAACATACACTTAATATAAAAACCAAATGTTAACAAACAAAAGATATCACCTTGACTTGAAATTTTATAAATAAAAACAACAACTTAATATAAGAAAGATAATGTTTTACGAACACATACTTTCATCTTTACATTAATTGAAGGCCACAAAATCAAACAATAAAAAGGATTATATATGGCATCTTCAAGTGCAACTGCTTGCATTGTTACAAATGAAGCAGTTCATCAGTATAACAACATGACAGATACAGGCTCTAACCCTCTGCTGTTTGAACGCCCTGTACCCAAAAGTCAAAAAACCGTAGAGCCAAAAACATGCTTTGACATTCTCAATGAATATACTGAATACCGATTAAAGCTCGGAAAATCAAAGAAAAAAAACATTTGTCAGGATCATGACATTATCCGAATGATTCTGAATTTTATGGACTTTTTAGATCTCAACGAACTCGACCGTAGTGGTGCCGAAAAAATTGCCAAAGCGTACTGTTATAGACCGAAGAACCCACAGAAGTATCCTGAGCTAGAAGGTTTACAAGGTTTTGACTTAATCGCAAAAAATGAATCACTACGTAAAAAGAAAAAATACATTTCACTAGAAACCGCCAAAGGTCATATCCAAAAAATGTCCACCTTCATGGCTTGGGCTAAATCTCATGGTTATGTATCTGACAATGTTTTTTACAAACTACCTATGAAAAAGTCCACTCAGGTAAAGACGGTATTTCCTTTTACAGAAGAGCACTTATTCAGTATTTTTTCTATGTCTGACTATGCGAAACATAAATACCTACACCCATTTTATTACTGGATTCCAATGCTATTAAGGTATACGGGGGCAAGAATGAATGAAATATGCCAGTTGGTATATTCTGATATTGTGATTGCTGATGGTATTTACTGCCTAATAATCCGTGACGCCCTTGAAGATCAAAGTGTAAAAACAGGGAAAACTCGACTAATACCTATACACAATGAGCTATTAAAGAAAGGTTTCATTGAGTTTGTTAACTCTAAGGAAAGTGGCCGCTTGTTTCCAGAACTAAGTTTTGCTAATGGCTATTATTCACCAATGGTGTCTAAGTGGTTTGCACGCAGACGAAAAGCATTAGGCATAGATAGTAAATATAATGGTTATTCGTTCCGCAGGAGCTTTATTAATGAGTTAAAGCAGAAATTAGTTTCAAAAGATATTGTTGAAAGCATTGCGGGGCATGAGCATGGAGAGAGGCTAAACGCACTATCTAATGAACTCGTTAATAGTGTTGTTGGACTACCGCACAATTCAGAGTCATTCGATACCTATAGTTATCAATATAGTCCAAAAATTCTGGCTCCAGCAGTCAACATGATTGATACGTCTCATACAGAGAATGTACTTCCTTATTTTTCTTTTTTAAATTACTAATCAAGGGGTGATTTAATGAACAATGACACAAACCGTGAACCTGATGGTTATACCTATAACTCTAGAAGAAATATCCGCACTAATGATCGTATAGAACAGTTGTATCGCGATCAAGATGATAATTTTCTTGCCTTTATTTATTGTGTTGAATACAAAAACTCAGAAGGTAAATGGTGGCAGGCAGGTTCTCGTTGGGCTTTTAACTCTCTTGATACAGCCTTTATTTTAGATAATGGATTTAGAGAATTCCCAAACACATCTAAATAACCTTCTAAACACTTAAATAATCACGGTTATTCACCTTAACTTTTGGGTGAGTGGTTTCGCTCACCCATAATTTACCAAAACGTTATTCTATGAAAGAAAATACTTTATCATTACTTAATTCATATTCTATTAATAATAGCCTAGAAGAAATAAAGAAAGATGCCGACGAAAACATATTTATTTTTGATCGACTAGTTTTAAAAGGTCAATCAAACATCCTTTTTGCCCCACCAAACGCAGGTAAAACTCTATTAATGTTAAATCAACTAAAACAAGCCTATGCTACTGGCTTTCTTGATGGGTTATCTATTTTCTATGTTAATGCAGACGACTCTCAAAGCGGGGTCATCGAAAAAACAGAGGTGCTATCTGCCATTGGGGTTCACACTCTCGTGCCCGGATATAAGAAATTTAAAACAGATTCACTGTCACATATATTAGGTGGATTGACTGCCGATGATGATGCAAAAAATGTTGTGTTAATCGTAGATACTTTAAAAAAATTCGCAGACACGATGGACAAGAAGAACATGCGCAATTTTGGAATTAAGGTGAGTGAATTTATACTTAAAGGGGGTACATTCATAGGGCTAGGTCATACAAATAAAAACCGAGATATGAACAACAACCTTATTTACTCTGGCACATCTGATCTTATTGAAGACGTCGATTGTATCTATATGATGGATATAGAAGAAGAGAAAAAGAGTTTAAATGGTATACAAACTAGGTACATAAAACTGATTAACCAAAAGTTACGCGGAAATAATGCGTTAGAGTTAACCTTCTCTTATGAAAAATCAGAAAAAATGTCCTACTCGGAAATGGTAGATTCCGTTTGTCGTATTGATAGTGATACTTACTGTAAAGACAAGCTATTGAGAGTTGAGGAAAGTCACTACTCTAATTACCTCAATAAGTATAGCGATGCAGTTTCACTAATTACTAAGGTACTAAGTGCCAATGAGATGGATAAAACTGAATTACGTGATCATTTAATACAACAGACTAATTATGGGCGTGATAAGTGCATTGAAATCATTGATAAACTTTCGGGAAAGCTAATTGATTTCAAGTTAGGTGGAAAAACAGGACGAAAAAAAATCTATTTTCTTATCACTACCCCCTAACTATTTTACTCGTTTATTACGTTCATTACGTTTATTTAATAAACTGAAAGAACGGAATACCCTAGATAAAAGCCAGTGCTCCTCACTGGCTTTCCTCAAAAACTAAGCTTGTGGCTTACCCAAACCCTTCATCAATACATCAAACATCAGCCCAGCAAAGCCTTTCGCAACAGCCTCATTAGATAGAAGTTTCATTGCCATCTCATTATGTACGTCCATACTCTCGATAATGGCGTTGTTGATCGATTCTGGGAATTGCCCAAGCATCGCTTGTTCTTTGGTGTTGCTGCGGATCTGATCCATCACCACTTCATTTTCCGAGATCTTGCCTGCAATAGTATTGGCATAATTGAGCATATCATTTTCAGACAAACCATCTTCAATAAACAAATCGTTCATTCTCTGGATAATCTCGTTAAGTAGTTCAGTTTTTGGATCTTTCGGAACGGCACCAGTGCCTTCTTTCGCGGCTGGCAAGTAAGGCTTTGGCTCTTCACCAATTTTCACGCCAAGCTGTAGATCGGCTTCACGCTGCTCGTGTAAGCGATAATGTGTCATTACCACATCGGATAAATCAATTTCATCCTCAACCACATCAAGGCGAAGCAGTGGATAAAGATGTTTAGCGAAGATACTCAGCTTTTCCAGATCATAATCATCAAAATTGACGATCTGAGACGTAAACTCGTAGAAGCGATAGAAAGAGATTAAATCTTTCTTGAACACTTCCAGAATATCTCGTGCTTCTTTGGCGTGTTTGACGCTGTTTTCCGCAAACTTGATTTTCTTGTCGTTCTGCTCAATTTTCGCTTTTGACAGTTCCGCTTGTGCGGATTGAAGCACTTGTGTCGCTTCTTTATAGCGAACAGAGAAACGATCAACGGCAGGTTTGCACACATTGGCTAATTTAGCTTGGCTCGCTTGCTTGTTGTTATACGCCTCAACAAATGCCTCAACCTCTCGCCACTGGTAAATGCCAACCTTATCCAACTTCTTCATCAGCTCATAAACGATGTTTGGATCGGATACACCTGCCAACTCTGCGGTTTGGAAGTAAACCTTAAACTCTGCCAAAATTTCTTCAGGATCATTCACAAAATCGAGCACAAAGGTTTTGTCCTTGCCTTTGTAGGTACGGTTTAGCCTTGAAAGGGTCTGTATACACTCAACGCCTTTTAATGGTTTATCGACATACATCGCTACTAATTTCGGTTGGTCGAAACCAGTCTGGAATTTATTCGCAACCAACATCACCTGATAATCTGTGGTATCAAATGCTTTACGCATATCACGACCACGCAGATTAGGGTTCATATTATTTTCAGTGAAAGGGTGATCAGATAAATCAGGATCATTTACTTCACCTGAAAAGGCCACCATGGCATTGACGTTGGTGTAACCTTTGTCCTGCACGTATTTTTCAAAAGCGAGTTTGTATCGCACTGCTTCTAATCGGCTACTGGTAACAACCATTGCTTTTGCTTCACCGCCCAGCAGATGTTTCACTTTCTCGTTAAAGTGCTCAATGATGGCTTCCACTTTTTGAGCAATGTTGTACGGGTGCAAGCGAACCCATTTCGCCATTTTCGAAGCTGCTTTTTTACTGTCCACCTCGTGATCTAAATCTGGGTTGTTGTGCGCTAATTGGTAAGCAACTCGGTAACTGGTGTAGTTTTGCAGAACATCCAGAATAAACCCTTCTTCAATTGCTTGGCGCATTGAATAAACGTGGAATGGTAACGGCTTATTGGTGTCGCTCGCTGGCTCATCGGTATTTGGTCTGCGACCAAACAGCTCTAATGTTTTCGCCTTGGGTGTAGCGGTAAAAGCAAAGTAGCTGAGTTTGTTTGAGCCTTTACGAGCTTCCAGAGATAAACGCAGCATATCTTCACTGTCCAGCTCTTCATCACCGTCCAGTTGCTCCGCCATGAGCACTTCACGCAGTTTGCGAGCGGTTGTTCCTGTCTGGCTGGAGTGTGCTTCATCGGCAATTACAGCATAGCTTCGGCCTGCGAGGGTTGAGTCTTTACGGATCGCCTCTAAAACGTGTGGGAAGGTTTGAATTGTCACGATAATGATTGAGGTACTTGCCTTTAGCTCTCCTGCTAATTGGCTAGATTTAGAGCCTTGTGCCTCTTCTCGGTTAACACGAGCAATCATTCCTTCGTTATGGTCAAACTGATAAATCGTGTCTTGCAACTGGCTATCCAGTACCGTTCGGTCAGTGATGACAATGACGGAATCGAAAACCTTATCCCCAGCTTGTTTGTTTAGCTCAGGATGATCGGTGTAGTAATGCTTAGAAGCCAATTGGTGAGATAGCCACGCAATCGAGTTTGATTTACCTGAACCTGCACTATGCTGAATAAGGTATTTATGCCCTGTGCCTTCACTATCCACCGTTTTAAGAAGCTTAGAGACGACCGCCCACTGGTGATAACGAGGGAAAATCATCGTTTCTTTTGACGTGATTGAACCGTCTAGGTGTTCAACGTCTTTCACTTCAAGATGAATATAACGGCTTAGGATTAGCAGCAGGTTATCTTTTTGGAAAATCTCATTCCAAAGGTAAGACGTTGCGTAACCACCATCTTCAGGAACATCATTACCTTTACCACCTTCACTTGTGCCTTGATCAAACGGTAGGAAAAAGGTTTTCTTGCCATCTAAGCGAGTGGTCATTGCGACATTGTATTGGCTCACGGCAAAGTGAACCAATGCACCACGCCTAAAGGTTAATAACGGCTCTGGTTTACGAGTTTTTGGATCTTTCGGCTGCCTGTCCTTCATATACTGGACTTTAGCGTTATCAATCGACTGTTTAAACTCAGATTTAAGCTCGCAGGTAGCAACAGGGATACCATTGACAAATAGGGTTAAATCTAAACGCCCATCATAGCCGTTGGGTGAGTAAACCAGCTCTGGCACGACTCGCAGAATATTTTGCTCATAACGAGCGGTTGCCGTTGAGTTTAAGTCGTGATCAGGCTTGAAACTGCAAAGGTCAAACTTCGCACCACGGTTATTGAGTTTGTTCCGCAAAACCCACAGCGTGCCTTCATTTTTTAGCTCTTGTTCTAATGACTTGAGTAGAGCATCAGCCGTTGCGTTTGGGTTACGGTCAGTGTCAGGAAAGTGCTGCGCCAGCTTATCCCATTGCTCAGGCTGTGTTGCTTTCACAAAAGCAATCACATCTTCAGGGTAAAGTGCCAACTCTTTGTTGTACTTGTTCGACTCGCCCAGCAACCAACCGTGAGACTGCATTTGGTCAAGGATGTCGTTTTGGAATATTTTTTCTTGTGCCGCATCTGACATTGTTTAGTCCTTTTATACCATATCCACAGTTCTTTGCTTTAACTGATTGAAAATGTTAGTTGAAAACTGCTCTGCAGCATCATCTTCAACAAGTAATTTCAAAGCAATTTCGTTATGAGCATCCTGACTTTCGATAATCGCCTTTTCCAGTAGGTCGGGGTAGAGTCCCTGTTTCGCTCGCTCTTCAGGGTTGTTTTTTATTTGCTCTAGAAGGTCTTCATTTGCCATCAAGCGATCAACAATAACAGTGTGGTAAAGTGGTGGAATTATCTCATCAAAATTGATTGAATCATCATCCTGTGGTTGCACTTTTATCTTAATGTTTTTCTTTAAGAAACTAGCAACATTGTCAATTTCAGGAAATAGGCTTGCTTCCGAGATAGATAGAGTAGCAAGTTCTTTTAACAGACTCTCTTTAGACCCTTTGGGGATCGCTATATGCTTAACATCAGGACGGAAATGCTCTGGTATGCGGGTGGAATCTGTTTTTCTATTGCCCATACCAAACAAAAAGAATGCACCGCTCTGCTTGACTATTCTTCGGTTATCTAGCTTTGGTTTTACACAAATCACAGAGTGAAGATGTTCTTCTTTAATGTGAGGTTTGAAGTAAGGCTTTTCCGCTTGAATCGAGTGAAGAAAGCGCCCTTGCTCCTCAGGATTTGAAAAATCAAAGTTTGCTTCTGCCCTAGCTAAGTTACTTACAACTGACACAGTATCACTGTTGAAATACTTAATTTCATCATTGGGTACTTGGTAAATTAGCACCTGTCCATTTTTTGCATTTGTGTCCCTAGATGTCTCAGGGATTAGTGTGCAACATGCAAAATAGAGTGCGACCAAAGGATTGCTTGTGATATCAAGCAATCTTGTAGGTAAGCCATAGTGTTGCATTTTCACCAAAAAATCGAAGGTTGATACACAATCTTTAAACTCTTCAGGACACTGCGTCACCAAGTTATGGAATAACTCAGCTTCGTTTTCAACATAACGACTTTTCTTTGAGTCATCATTTTGGTATCTGAAAATAGTGGGCAAAGGTGTAAAAGCATCAGAAGCGTGACCACGATAAAATAGTGTGTGGTCATCTTTTACCTGTATTTCCGAGCAAGCTGCGATAAAGTGCGCCAGAGATTTGATGTTTTTTACCGCCACTACTTTAACTCCCAATCACGCACGTCAATCTTGCCTGTTACTGCTGCTGAAATCAGGGCTATTTTGCGTTCTTTCATAAGTTCAATAGCGGAGTTTGCTTTTATAATTAGCGCATCAAATTGTTCTACCTTTTTATCAATTTCGTTTAGTAAGGAGGCTATTTCGTCTTCATCAGGTAACACAATTGGTAAATTACCTAGATTTTCCATTGATAAATTTGGTTGAGCAGCTTGAACTGCTCCCATCCAAATGATGCGTTGAGCAAATTCAGTTGAAAGCCAAAGAGTAATTAACTTTGAATATATTGCTTTTTTAGGACGAATGAAGCTTACCGCTTGATTTGTATTTGCAGGTAATAGATCTTTGGTCAAAATTGATGCTTTACCAGTTGTTGCTCCCGCAATAATTACTAAAACATCATTTTCTTGTAATCTACTTCTTGATAGTTGGGCATCTACCTCTTCAGATATATAGAAGGTCGGAGATGGATTAACAAACAGCGATTTACCAATGTTCTCTCCTTTCAAAAAACGAATTCCTTCATCAATAAAATCTCCTCCAATTGTGCTCGGAGTTGTACCTTTTGATATTAATTTAGCTAAGTTTTTTACTCGACCTACTGTCCAGTGCTCAGGCACTTCACCCAACCACTCCACGCCAGAATATTTCATTGGTGCATCTGGGTTAAGCCCTTTAGTCACCGCGTGAGAAATCACCGCTTGGCGCTTTTCTTTTAACAGCTCAATCAGCTTTTCTTGTTTGTCGATTAAAGTGTCGATATTGGCGGTTTCGTGATCGAGGAAGTTGGCTATTTTTTGTTGTTCATCTATTGACGGAAAAGGTAAAGGAAATCCTTTAATATCCGCTGGTGAGATATGTGGAATTGCAGGATCAGTTTTAACAAGAGCTACCCACACTTTGAAAAGGTTGCTACTTATAAGGTGATAGAGGTACTTATAATTTAGTTGTTCATCAGTACGTAATCTGGCTACACGTTGGACTAAAAGCAACGGTAAATCATCTCTTTGTACTAATGTATGGTTTTTGCCAACTTTTGAGCCATCCATACCTATTAGAATGTCTTTCTCACACAATAAGTATTGCTTAATATCATTGGAGATTACGGGCCAATATCGGGTTTTGTCTCCCCAACGCAACATGCCTTCAGTGACATTATCGCCTCTGACAAGTTTGATGCCACTATCAAAGGAAAAATGCTCACTTTTGAATGCAAAACCAGTAATAAAGTCAATATGATGACCTACTCGCTTAATCCCCCAATTTGTTGGTATCTCTCCAATCCAATTGAATCCTGAATCTTTATATGAGCTGTATTTTGCAAATTTCACGAGTGCACCTCTTGCAGCAACTGCATAATCTCAGCCGATACCGCATCTAAATCCGCATCAATCTCTTCTAATGCTCTCGGTGGTTCATACACATAGAAATGGCGGTTGAATGGGATTTCATAACCGACAATACCAACCTCACCATCTTTAGGGTCGGTCTTGCTTTCATCAATCCACGCTTCAGGGACGTGCGGCAGAACTTCACGAGCAAAGTAATCGGCAACTGTTTCAGTTAATGGTACGTTTTCGTTATCACGTAAGTCTGGGTTGGCTTCAATCTGGCCTTTTGCTTTACATACTTCGGCTTCGTCATCGTGCTCACTAATATGTTTCACGATAAGTTTTAGTTGAACTGCGCTGAGTTTGACTGCTGTCAGTTTGGCTTTTAATTGCTTGAGGAACTTATCACGAGACAAGTATTTCTCTTGCTCAAAGGAAACGAGCGCATCAAGGATGGCTTGTTGTGTGGTTTCATCCATTTTCGCCCAAGCTTTGTCGGCTTGCAGGGCTTCAAGGCGTAGTTCGTCTTTCGGGTAAATCGCTAATTGAAGAGGACGCTCAACGGTAATTCTACGGTAGCCAAATTCTTTGTAGTCAAAGATTTTACTAAACGAGTTTTCAGCAAACTGACCGTAGGTTTGAACGATGGCATCAATCGCCTCAGGTGTGAGTTCTTTACGTTTACTGCCTAGGGATTTACGCATTGCTGCATAGAATACATTTTCATCATTTCCTTCAACTTCACCGCCACCACTGCGACCACGACCGCCAGTTTTAGCTCGCTCTTTTGAAGCGTTGATAAGTTGAACCTTACCTTTGCGGTTAGCTGGCTTGTGAGAAGATAAAACCCACACATAAGTCGCAATGCCTGTGTTGTAGAACATATCGGTAGGAAGAGCCACAATTGCTTCAAGTAGGTCATTTTCCAGAATGTAGCGTCTAATTTCACTTTCACCGCTACCAGCGCCGCCTGTAAAGAGTGGCGAACCATTCAAAATAATGCCAATACGTGAACCGCCTTCGCTTTGAGGACGCATTTTGCTGATCAGGTGCAGCAAAAACAGCAATGAACCGTCAGACACTCGTGGTAAGCCAGCCCCAAATCGACCTTCAAAACCTTTTTGAGTGTGCTCATCATTGATTTGTTTTTGGATCTTTTTCCAATCCACACCAAACGGAGGGTTTGACAGCATATAGTCAAACCTTTCGTTGCGGAGTTGGTCATTCGATAATGTATTCCCCAGCTTGATGTTATCGACCTTCTGCCCTTTGATCAGCATATCCGCTTTACAGATAGCGTAGGACTCAGGGTTTAGCTCTTGACCAAATGCAGACAAAGAGGCTTTTTCATTCAGCTTATGAACATACTCCATACCAGACGATAAAAATCCACCTGTCCCAGCGGTAGGGTCATAAATTGAACGCACTAAGCCAGAACTGGTTAGCTCTTCTTCATTGGTGAAGAGCAATGAGGTGGTCAGCTCAACAATGTCTCTTGGGGTAAAATGTTCCCCAGCGGTTTCATTACTGGACTCCGCGAAGCGTCTGATCAACTCTTCAAACACTAAACCCATACCATAGTTACTGATGGTATTCGGGTGAAGGTCGGTGGTCGCAAAGCGTTTTGCAACTTTGTAAAGCAGATCCGCTTCTTCGAGTTTGTCAATGGTGTTGAAAAAATCAAAATGCTCGAAAATCTCACGCGCATTAGGGCTGAACGACTGAATGTAGCTCTCTAGGTTACTCGCTACGCCTGTTTCACCAAGGCGGTTTAAATCCATTTTTGAGGTGTTGTAAAAGCTTAACTGCGCTGCGTGGGTGAGCAGTTTATCTTGCGCCTCTATCGGCATTGCTTTTACTGTTTCGTATTTTGCCAGTACATCTGGTTTTGTCGCTTCAAGCACACACTCTAAGCGTCTTAGCAGTGTGAATGGGAGAATGATGCGTCCGTATTGCGATTGCTTGAAGTCACCACGTAGAAGGTCAGCCACCGACCATAAAAACGCTGCTGTTGAAGAGAAATTGTTGTTAGTCATTATAATCAGCACATTGAATATGAAAAAATTGTGCTGATTGTACCTCACCACTCTCCAAGTCGCAGCGACATACAACAAAAAAGCACCTATTACAGGTACTTTAAATGAGAGATCATATTTTAAACAACGCTAGTTCTTAGCCTTTGTAAGGCGGAGCTGCATCAATTATATACCTAGCTAACAACTCCAAAATATCATTTACTCGCTTTTCGCGTTCTTGCCTAAGCTGCTTAAACGTCGACATATTCAGCTCAACAAGCTCGCCATCAACTGTGGCTTGAAGGTTGAACGAGCTTTCAGCAAGCTGCGTAACCTTCTTGATCCAATTCAGTTTAGACAGGTTTTCAACACTATTACTGTCACTCACGAAACCTGCTAGTTTCGCTCTTTCAATGACTTGGTCTAAAAGAGTTGTAGACTCGAATTTCTCCAATTCGATGATATAGCCGATCAAGTCGGACGAAGGAAGATTATCCATACTGTTTATTAAAATAGTAAAAAGTATTTATCTCTATTACAAATTTGTACCGGAATTTTTTAGGGGGGAGTTAAGAGGGGGGAGTTCCCCATTCTTGCCAGTGGATAACATTGCGAAGCCGTTGTCCTATCTGGAACCTGCCATAAATAACAAAAATAACTCAAAGGTTATTTGCAAATACAAAAATAAATTTCTATGTTTATAAAAAATAGAGATTCATGCTTAAAAACTGGACTGTAACAACACAACCCGTTCGCCTCGCTTCTGACGGCATAATGATGCGCGAACGTTACCTGCTAAACGCCAAACACGCCAACCACAAATGCACCGAAGCACTCATTTCGATCTTTGGTTGCGGAGAAACATCCCACCGAATTGCTCTAGCAGGCGAAAAATTTAGGCTTGAACAACAACTCAAACGCAAAGGCGGGCGGCCGCTCTCTAGCTACGCCATGGAATATTGTCTTACGTTACCAAAAGGCTACAGGCCCACCGCTGAGCAGTGGCAATCCATTGTCAAAGATTGCTGTCTAGCACTCGCAAGGCTTTGCAAACTGAATAAATCAGAGTTTGCACAATACAGACAGCAAATTCGGGCTGTATTGCACCAGCAAGCTCAGGATGACAACAAAGGTAGTGGCGATCATGTGCACCTTATCATTGGTAAGGTTGTTGGCGGTAAAGTTCTTAAAGAACTACAACAAAAGCAAGCAACCAAAATTATCAAACTAGCTTTTAATCAATCAGTTCTCAAACATATTGGTGTTGACTACCGCACCTATGTCCCCACAGAAAAAGAGAAAGGACGTCGACTCTCCACTTGGCAATACCAACATCAGAGAGCTACTGAAGCTCTAGAAATTGAAAAGCTAATTGAGAAGATGCAAAGTCAATTCGATAAGTGGTTAAAAGCCAAAGAAGAGCATAATGAAAGACAAGCTCGGCGCCAACAGAACAGGTTGGTAAAAAACTATGAACAATTGAGGCTGTACTCACCCAGCACATCGCAGTTAGATAGAGTTAAAGTCATCAAAGATCAATTAAATAACTAGAACATGATTGGATGCCAGTTCAACTCCCAAGCGAGGAGCTGAACCGAAACCAACCTTGAAGCCATGAAAAAATGGTACTAAGATGCGGTACTAATTGAATTTCATTGAAAAACACAAACAACCTAAACCAATAGAATCAATGACTTGAAAAACGCGAGGGGTTCAACTCCCGCCAGCTCCACCAAACGTTTGGAAAAGGCCACCTTCGGGTGGCCTTTTTTGTATCAACTAAAATAGTCTCTTTTTTCAAACATTCATGCTTTCTGAAATCTTACTACATAGATTACCGCATACCTTTGGCCCATGTAGGTTTACAAACTCGTTGAGTATTAATCAGTAAACAAGAAGTTCATAAGTACTAATCAAAAAGGCAGAGAGCATGGTACTAAAAGCCCTGCAACTTAAAAGTTTTCTGCTTACCTATCCTTTCTAAGAGATAACTAGATCTAAGTCTAAAGCCTATACTCATCTCCCTCGATGAATTGATTGATGCATTCATTGTTAGTCCCTACTCGCTTGTTTCATTACAACTCTATCGATGTAATGACTACAAATAGTAGTTACAAAAAATAATGTAACTCTAATTACAAAATTAACCTTAGATATTGAATAGAAACACAACATATATAGATTTTTAAATTTCAAAATGAAAGTATTGTTGTGAAAAATTAAGTTGCTGGAATTATTACCGTCATATTAGTGAGCATTGTAATGAATTTTGAAGAAAGTAAATTGAATGACGAACACGTTAATCAATACACACCGAAAATCAATGGTGTGTTAACAAAGAAAGGAAAACCACTTAGTAGCCTGAAGGTTAGCCTTAGTATTGGTTTAAGCACCTCAGGGAAATCAATAGACTTATCAACATTCACAGACAGTACTGGTCGCTTTGAATTTTCTCCAGTCTATGAAAATAAAAACATCATAAGCACTCCTCTTATTGAGCACTATGTAACTATTGTTTTAGTCGCAGAACTCAGTAATGATGAAAGTACTATTATTTGGGAAGGAAGCTTTGATGGTTATAAAATAGAGGATTACGTAAAAAATAACATGGCTAACCTTTCTTGTGACACTGAGAACCCTCTTAAGTACTTTGCTTTTTCAATTGATGATGAAGAAAACGATGACTACTACGTGAACAGTCAATGTAACTTATTTGGTTATATAGACTCTGACTTGTATGGAAATTAAATAATGCACTCATGATGCAACTCCAGTTCCTATGTCTCCTCTTTGGCCATTTACTCACGGTGGTATTGAGTATCGGCTAGATGGAAGTTCTGGCATCTACTTCTGCGCTCATGGACTAGGAAAAAAATCTGTTCCGGGTTATGTCAATACCGCTACAAGTAATGAGTGGTCGGCACTACAACCCAAATCTCAAGCTTACCTAGAACGCAACGTATTTCTTGACTTCAACAATAGATATAATGCTCGGATGACTGATGGTTGGGTAAGTAAAATAGTCTCTTCAATTTTGACCTTATTAAGAATTTCAGGTCTGGGTCATATAATACAACAAATAGCAACTGTAGGCCTTACTGCTTGGGATCAACTAGCTAAAGCTATGGCGTACATCTCAAAACTAAAAAACGAGTATACAGAACACGTTCGCGGTATTTTAGGTCACATGAATGTAATGTCAGGTAGCGCAGCGATCGACCTATCGAGTATTACTTATAGAGTGATAAAACTTTGTTTTTCGAGACTAGTAAGAAGGTTAGATAGTCATGTTAGAAATGCTCTAAATATAGTAGAGTGACAGTAAAAGGCACGAACAATTATTCTAAAAAACGCTCTATTATCCTCAACTAGATTGAGTTCAGAAAAAGCGAAGCTATTTAGGCTTCGCTTTTTATTAGGGCTTAGAGTTGTTAACAATATTAAAATCTATATTCCACACCTAGTGATGCTTGGTTAAAGTCTGTTTCCGTGTTTGCACCGTTCGCGACATTCTCCGCATTGAGTTCTACGTCGTACCACATATATTCTGCGTTAACTAAGAAGTTATCAGTAACTTTAAAACCCACACCGGCACCAGCGAATACACCTTCATCATCTTTGTTGCCTTGGAAGCCCGCAACGTCGTAATCCGTCGAGTACCACATTTGACCGCCTTTTGCGTAAAGGTCGACACGATCAGCAATAGGGGCTGTAACTTTTAGTGCTGCGGTGTAACCGTCCGTTTCGGCATTTGCTAGGTTATTACCATAGCTACCGAAATCAATGTAACCACCTTCCAACGCTAAGTAAGGATTAAAACGGTAACCAACTAAACCTTGAATAACATCGCTGTCATCATCAAAGTCATCTTGTCCATCAACTTTTAAGTAACCGTAGTTGGCGCCAACATATACACCATGATCGTTGGAGTCCGCAGCATGTGATAAAGTACTAAACGTTGCTAAAGAAAAAAGGCTAATCAAAGTAACAACATTGCTTTTCATTTCGTTCTCCTAATATAAGTTCCATTGAAGGTTCGAATAGTAAAGAGCAAATGCAATGCCAACTTTAAATTAATGAAAAATATATTTAATTTTATAGAATACTGACAATCCTCTAAAGAACGCCGAACAAAAACAGAAAAAAAGATCTGTCTGTTTACTTTATATAAACAATACTAAATTGAGGTTAATCGATGATGTGAAAAAGATTCTTGTTAATTTGTAGATTTTTCAAAGAAATTAAATAAACATCTAAAATACTCTTGTAGATTAATCAGTCAAAAAACGCTTAGCTAGTTTTTATAAGAAAGGAAGCTAATCACACATACGTTGCATCTTACTTTGCTTCAAGCCGTGAATACTCTACTCTTTGCCTAAGCAGAGTTTAATGGAACTGAAGTATGTTAAAAGGCAGTGAATACCCTTCTATTCGAGCATTAAGGACGTTTGTCGCGGTCTCTAATTACCTCAGTTTCTCTAAAGCAGCGGATGCCCTATGTATTACGCAAAGCGCAGTAAGCAAACAAATCGCATCGCTGGAGCAATTGGTGGGTTTACCTTTAATACAAAGAAGGGCGAGTGGTATTGAGTTAACCGAAGAAGGCAAGCGTTATCTGCCGCAAGTCACAGAAGCTTTGGAGCTTATTCAGCATGCAACTGCCAACTTAATCCAGTCAGATTCAAAGCAAGAATTACTCACCGTGGACGTAACCCCTTCTTTTGCCAGCCTTTGGTTGATACCTAATATTGATGACTTCCACCAGCAACATCCTAACATCCGAGTAAGAGTCTGTACCGGGGATGGGAACGTCAAAGATTCGAGCAACGAAAGTGACTTACATATTCGCTGCCTTCCATTATCCACACATTATGAATACAGCCACTTACTGTGCGAAGAAACATTGTTATTAGTCGGTTGCACAAATGCTCCTGCAATTGAGAGTGTGCACGCTGTTAGTAATTATCCGTTTATACCTCAAATCACTCGCCCTCAGCTATGGGAGCAATTTAAAACTGTCTACACTGTAGAATCTCCCGTTACCTATCAACCTGTAGGCGTCGAACATTTTTACCTAGCTTGCGAAGCTGTCAGAATGGGAAAAGGGCTCGCCTTGCTTCCTGATTTTATGGCGCAGTATTCGATTTTAAGAGGGGACATTCAGCATGTTCTCAACCTAACTTTACAGAGCGGTTATGGTTATTACGTGATGATTCCAAATTATCGACTTTCAGCTAAAAAAGTAGTGGCATTTCACGAATGGCTGAAGAGCAAGCTAAGTTAATGTTGTTTCTTTAAACTCGTTTAGGTAAACCAAAACAACTCAAAGACTTCGGTATCTGTCTGCTCAAATTTATGGCATTCTCATCCATACTATTTAAAAAGGATAAATGGATAGTACGATATGGACAGCAACACGCCAAGACTCTCTTTACGCACCATTGAGCCGACCGATTACCCAGAGCTCGCGGAATTAATGGACCTTGTTTTTCCTGATGTTGGTGGCTCATGGCCACGCCTGACCATCATGGATCTTATTCATCAGTTTCCTGATGGACAAATCTGTATTGAGGATAACGGAAAAATTGTCGGCGCAGCGCTAACAATCAAAGTGGACTACAACCGATTTTCACTTCCTCACCTGTACACCGACATCATCACCGAGAACAACGTCATCCAAAACCAAGTGACCGGTGACGCCATGTATGGTCTCGATGTATTTGTTCACCCGGACTACCGTGGGCTGCGTTTAGGTCGCCGTCTGTATGATGCGCGTAAAGAACTTTGCCGGAGTAAGAATTTCAAAGCAATTTTAGCCGGTGGTCGCATCCCGAATTACCACAAATATGCTGACGAACTGAGCGTGGCTGAATACATCGACAAGATAAAACGCCGTGAGCTTCACGATCCTATTTTGTCTTTTCAGCTTGCAAACGACTTCGATGTCAAACGTATTATGCGTGGTTACTTGCCAGAGGATAGTGCTTCTAAAGGCTACGCAACTCTGCTGGAGTGGGATAACTTCTTCTACGAAGAGGATATTCAATCCGTACATGATGTAGAAAAAACGCTGATTCGTATTGGTGTTGTGCAGTGGCAAATGCGTGCTATGAATGACTTAGAGGACTTGCTCGATCAGGCTGAGTTCTTCATCTCTTCTCTTGCGAACTACAAAGCCGATTTCGCCCTATTCCCTGAATTCTTTAACGCGCCGCTGATGGGATTGCAAAACGACCAAAATTCCGTCGAAGCAATTCGCTTTTTGGCTAGCTTTACAGAAGAGATCAAAAACCGCTTCTCGCAGATGGCAGTCACCTACAACATCAACATTATTGCAGGCAGTATGCCCGTCATCGAGGATGGCAAGTTGTATAATGTGGCCTACTTGCTGCAACGAGATGGTGAAATAAACGCTCAATATAAGATCCACATCACGCCCCATGAGCAAAAAGACTGGGTGATCGACGGTGGTGACAATGTTCAAGTGTTCGAAACCGATGCAGGCAAAGTCGGCATACTGATTTGTTATGACAGCGAGTTCCCAGAGTTGGGAAGAATGCTCGCCGAGCAAGGCGCACAAATTGTGTTCGTTCCTTTCTGGACAGACACAAAAAATGGCTACCAACGAGTACGAATCTGTTCCCAATCACGAGCCATCGAAAACGAATGCTACGTTGCAATTGGGGGCAGTGTCGGCAACTTACCTCGTGTTGATAATGTCGATATCCAGTACGCACAATCTGCCGTATTTTCACCGTCGGATATCTATTTTCCACACGATGCGACCTTGACAGAAGCAAGCGCCAACACCGAAATGATAATCTTCGCTGATGTTGATTTGACTAAGTTGAAACAGCTTAATACCGAAGGCTCTGTCACCAACTTACGTCATCGCCGCCTTGATTTGTATGGTGCATTCACCAAAGCCAAAGAGTCATAAGGATCTCCCTAATTCGCCGCTACCAAAGAGCGTGGCGGCGAATAAAGCCTGCTGCAGGTTGATTCTGCGCAATTATCAGAGGCATGTCAGTTTTTCTCAATGGTGAGAAACAAGAATTGACCCAATAGGACATTCGGAGTATCACTCCAACTTCGTTCCGCTTTTATTAGGGGAAAGCTTTTGGAACATATTAACGAACTTCTCATGTCAATGAAGCCTTTGCTTGAGCAATACGGCTACGTTGCGCTGATTGTCAGTATATTTCTAGAAGGGATAGGTATCCCGATGCCTGGTCAATCACTGATGATCGCGGCATCTTTGCTCTCGTCAGAACAAGTCATGAACCTAAGTATGGTAATGATGGTATCGTGGCTGAGCTGCTTTTTTGGTAATACCTGTGGCTACTTAATCGGTTATTACTTTGAGGGGTGGTTAGATAAAAAAGGCTACATTTCCGGCCCGAAGATGCAAACGCTTCAATTGACTATCCAGAAATACGGCCCTACGTGCTTGGTGGTCAGCCGCTTTATTGAAGGAATGAAGCAATTTATGCCTCTTGCATGCGGTATCGCGAAAATGCCACGTAGAGAGTTTTTGCTCGGTAACGCCCTCGCGGCGACGGTTTGGGTATTGGTATTCAGCTTGTTAACTCACTTTGCATTTGAACATTTAAGCGTGTTGAGCAACCTGTACACCGAATACAAATATCTGGTATGGGCATTTGCTGCTGTCTTATTTACGTGGATGGTTTTAGGTATTGTTAAACGCAAAAAAGCCAAATCAATGCAATAACGACAGTCTCTTCATTAGCGCATAACTAAAGCTCGTGGTATCAGTGAGATACGCAACACGAGCTTTTATCTTTTTCTTTACGTGTAAAATTTAAACAGCCATTTAGACGTCTAGACGTTGACAATGTAGAAATGTGATATTAGTCTGCTCTTCTCTCTTATCATTAACATTGTCGTTTACATGTCCGGTTCCCAACAAACTACTAAAACAGTTGCACCGTCTGCGGTCGCACTGATCCCATTAATTGTATTCCTTGCGCTATTTATTGGCGTAGGCACTTACTTATCTTTGCAAGGCGTGGAATTTGCCTTCTACCAGCTGCCTGCACCCATCGCGGTATTACCAGCCATCATCATTGCGTTTCTTTTAAGTAAAGAGAAACTTAACCGCTCAATCGAACACTTCATGCGTGGTGTTGGCCACCCAGACATCATCGCAATGTGTATGATCTATCTGCTTGCAGGTGCCTTTGCTGCGGTAGCAAAAGCCTCTGGCGGTGTTGATGCAACAGTGAACCTTGGTTTATCCGCTATTCCAACCAGCATGATTTTACCGGGCATTTTTCTGATTTCTGCTTTTATCGCAACAGCAATGGGGACTTCGATGGGTACCATCGCAGCCGTTGCCCCCGTAGCGTTGGGTATTGCTGAATCAGCAGGAATGAGCTTACCGTTAACCGCAGGCGTTGTACTGAGCGGCGCTATGTTTGGTGATAACCTTTCTATCATCTCTGACACCACCATCGCGGCGACACGCTCTCAAGGTTGTGAGATGAAAGACAAGTTTAAAGAGAACATTCGTATTGCTTTACCTGCGGCGTTGATCGCGATTGCAGTGTTCGCTTTCAACAGTACTGCGACTCAAGTGCCTGCAACTGGCGATATTGAGTGGCTAAAAGTCTTGCCGTACATCACTATTTTGATCCTAGCGGTATCTGGTGTGAATGTGTTTGTGGTTCTGTCGATTGGCATTCTTTTGGCTGGCGGCGTGAGCTTGGCATCGATTGACAATTACGGACTAACTAATCTAGCCCAAGACGTATACAAAGGCTTTGGTAACATGCAAGAGATCTTCTTGTTATCCATGCTGATTGGTGGTTTGAGTGAACTGATGCGTCGCCAAGGTGGTCTTGCTTTTCTAACAAATTTCGTTAGTAGCCTTATCCACGCGTTTGGCTCTAGTCACTCTAAGCATGCGAACAGTCGTGCAAGCGAGCTAGGTATTGCAGGTTTGGTATCAATGGTCAATGGCTGTACGGCAAACAACACCGTAGCCATCATTGTATCGGGCAGCGTTGCTCGCCAACTGGCGGAAGAGAATAATGTCTCTCCTCGCCGCTCAGCAAGCTTGTTAGACATTTTCTCATGCGTGGTGCAAGGCGTGTTGCCTTACGGTGCTCAAGTACTGCTGCTAGGTTCCGTATTCAACCTATCGCCACTTGAAGTAGTTGCCAATTCTTACTACTGTTTTGCATTAGCGATAGCGGCTGTTGTCGCGGTGTTTATCAAACATCCCGCTCGTCAACCTGTAGCGCAAACTGAGAACTAACGACAAATACCGAAAAGGCTCCGATGGAGCCTTTTTACTTTCCTTTCTTCTTTTTTTCTTTTCCGCGAGCAGATTTACTTCAAAGCTGAACGCAAACTTTGCGCACTGTGTAAAGGAACCGCAAAGCGATGCGCCACATCGCGTAGAGCTTCCACCTGAGCCGCGTTACTGATTGCTAATTCGCCTGCCACATCGACGTGGTTATTCTCAAACCCAACTCTCACATCGAATCCAAGTAACATCGCACTCGCTAAACAATCTTGCTCTCGCGCGCCAAAGGCACAAATGGCACATCGAATTTCTTCCTCGACAAAACGCGCCAAATTCAAATCTCGTAAATCCCATGGTGAAGACTGCTGAGCTTGGTGATAACGCCCTAACACCACTAATGCATGCTGATGCGTTTTAGGTAACACGCCCGTATCACGCAGTTGGAAATAGCGTTCAATGTCGGTTGCATCGTAGAGAATAATTTGGCTCACGATGTTGTTTTCTGCCACCCAATGGAAAAAGGTATGCCCTTCTTTCTCACTTGCTCGATCAGGGATTAACTCCCTCAATGCGAAAGAAGCCGCTTCTGGTTTCACAGCTTTAACTAACGCCATCTGTTGTGGCGGAGAATACAAGCCCACCGCCTCTGTGGTGAGCTGTACCATCATGTTTTCTCCCACCGCTTCTTTCACGGCATGGTAAATTGCCATGTTGTCGTCGATGTCTAGTGAATGACGTCCGTTAGCGTCCCTAGCATGCAAATGGATCATGGCAGCCCCTGCTGTTTGACAAGCGATAGCCTCTGCAACCAGTTCGTCTGTTGTCATGGGTAAGTTGACGTGATCGTGCTTGGTTTTTCTTGCGCCGTTTGGAGCCACGATAATAGCGATAGGTTCTCGCAAATATTGGTTTGCTACTTCCATGTCTCCGCCACCTCTTTTAACGTCAGTGAGAGTTTACCGACTAGTTCATCAATATGATGAGACTGAATAATGAATGGCGGTGCAAGCAAGATATGGTGCCCATTAACGCCATCAATCGTTCCGCCCATTGGGTAGCACATTAAGCCATTTTCCATTGCTTGCTGTTTGATGCGTTTGTCTGCCAATGTGGTTTTACTCATAGGCGCCTTGCTTTCTTGATCCGCCACCAGCTCAATGCCAAAAAACAAGCCTTTACCACGAATGTCGCCAATATACGGTAAATGGGCCAATGCAGAAGTAAGCTCATTACGCAGCAAAGCACTTTGCCGATTCACCGCCGTTAATAAATCATCTTGGAAGATGGTTTCAATGGTTGCCACGGCGGCAGCGCACGCCACAGGGTGCGCCATAAAAGTATGACCGTGTTGTAAAAAACCGCTTCCATCAGCAATAGCTTGATAGACTCGATCATTCGCAACCACCGCGCCAATAGGTTGATAACCCGCACCAAGCCCTTTAGCCATACAAACCAGATCAGGCTCTGCCTCTTCTTGCTCAAACGCAAAAAAACTGCCACTTCGCCCAACGCCACACATGACTTCATCCAAGATCAATAACACATCGTATTGGTCGCATATTTCGCTAATACGTTTGAAGTAACCTTGAGTCGCAGGCACAGCTCCAGCTGTGGCTCCCACAATAGGCTCGGCGACAAAAGCCATGACATTCTCAGCCCCCAGCTCAAGAATTTTTGCCTCTAGTTCATTCGCCGCTCGTAATGAGTAATCCAATTCCGACTCATGAGTCTGCTGATACCGATAAGCATAGCAAGGGGCAATGTGATGGCTCGGATGCAAGATGGGTTTGAACGGTTCACGTCGCCATTCATTGCCACCGACCGCCAGAGCCCCCAAGGTATTGCCGTGATAACTTTGCTGACGCGCGATGAATTGCTTTTTCTCTGGCTTACCTGATTCCACGAAATACTGCCGCGCCATTTTTAGTGCCGACTCCACCGCTTCTGATCCTCCACTGACTAAATACACATGGTTGAACTGTTCAGGCATGTGCTGACAAATCAATTCTGCTAGGCGCTCACTGTTGTCGCTAGTAAAAAATCCAGTATGAGCAAATGGCACTCGCTCGATCTGTTCCAACATGGCTTTTTTAACGGCGTGATGACTGTGGCCAAGGTTTGATACCGCAGCACCACCACAAGCATCGAGATACTGCTTTCCATGCTTATCGAATAGATAAACACCTTCACCTCTATCGATGATTGGTAGCGTGGCATGGCAATGACGGTGAAATACGTAAGACATTTGAGTCCCTTCCAATGTGTAATACTTGCACACATCATCAGGAACAAACCCAAACGTGACAAGAGAATAAATCTCACCCTCTATGAGCTTTTGGAATACCACAAACCAAAAACACCAAAACCCTTGATATTTAAACAATAAAATAAAAATAGGCCAGCTTTTTTAAAGGCTGGCCTATGGGTAACCCAAAGCTAAAAACAGAATCGTTTTACGCGTTTAGTGCCTGTTCTAAATCGGCTAGAATATCGTCAATATGTTCAATACCCACCGATAAACGAATCATCTCTGGAGACACACCAGCTTGTTTTTGTTCTGCTTCGCTCAATTGACGATGAGTCGTCGATGCAGGATGGCAAGCCAATGATTTTGCATCGCCAATGTTCACCAAACGCTTAAAGATTTTCAAAGCATCATAAAAACGCACACCAGAGTCATAACCATCTTTTAAACCAAACGACAAAATCGCAGAAGGCTTACCTTTCATGTATTTTTCGGCGAGATGGAAGTGTTCAGAACTTGGCAATCCGGCATAACTTACCCAACTGACTTTGTCATTCTGTTCCAAGAATTCAGCCACTTTGAGTGTGTTCTCGGTATGGCGCTCCATACGCAGCGGTAACGTTTCTAACCCTTGCATAAGCATAAATGCATTCATCGGTGATAATGCTGCTCCGGTATTACGCAGTGGTACGGTACGCGCACGCCCGATAAATGCCGCCTCACCAAACGCTTCGGTATACACCACGCCGTGGTAAGAAGGCTCTGGTTGGTTGAAAACAGGAAAGCGGTCTTTGTGCTGTGCCCAAGGGAATTTACCGGAATCCACAATCACGCCACCTAATGTGGTGCCATGTCCACCAACGTATTTAGTGAGAGAGTGAACTACGATATCCGCACCAAATTCGATGGGTTTGCAAAGCACTGGCGTCGCAACGGTGTTATCCACAATCACAGGTACGCCTTGTGCATGAGCAAGCTCCGCCACACGTTCTAAATCGATGATATTACCCGCAGGGTTCCCAATGCTCTCGCAGTAAACCGCTTTGGTATTTTCATCAATTAACTCGGCCAAACTTTCTGGCTTGTCATCTTTGGCAAACTTCACTTGAATACCTTGATTTGGCAGCATGTGCGCAAACAAGGTGTAAGTACCGCCATAAAGTTGCGGCGTAGAAACGATGTTATCGCCCGCTTGCGCTAACGTCAGAATCGCATAGTTAATCGCTGCACTCCCCGCACTCACGACCAACCCGGCAATGCCGCCTTCTAACGCCGCCATGCGTTTTTCCAGAACATCGTTAGTCGGATTCATGATGCGAGTGTAGATATTACCCGGCACTTCCAAGTTAAACAGATCAGCGCCGTGCTGCGCGTTATCAAACTCGTACGCGACTGTTTGATAAATCGGCGTCGCGACAGATTTAGTGGTAGGGTCAGTTTCGTAACCAAAATGGATGGATAGCGTTTCGTCTTTCATGTTCTTCCCTGTCTTTCATCACTCAAATAGCGGCAAGCAAAGCACTTACCTTGCTTATAAAACTTATATTGCCCAACTTTTCAACAAATAACGTAGGGATGAATCACAGAGATAAAACGCTAATTCAACTGTCCAAGTAACCAGTGACGAAACGTTTCTGTCGCATTCGTACGTGTGTTCATGATCAAGTAATACCCTGCATTGGCAGAAATCGGTTTGAATGGAGAAACCAAACGCTCTGTCGTCAATTCATCCTCAATCAGTGCCATTCGTGCCATCGCAATCCCAACGCCAGCTTCGGCTGCAGACATTGCCATATCCGTTCGATTAAAAAAGTGTCCGATATCGGTTTTAAAATCCAACCCCATCGCTGACGCCCAATATAGCCACTCATAGTCACGCGTCGCTTTTTCCCATGGCATCGCATCGTGTAGTAGCGTCGCCTCTTGCCATTGCTTCACTGGCATTGAGTTTTTTTGCTCACCAAACAACGTTTTTAGCCAGCCATGATCCTCAAGGTATTTTGGACTCATCACCGGTAGCAGATGCTCATCCAAAATCAGCTCCGCGTTAGCATTTCTATAAGGATGAAGACCATAGTCAATTGCGACGTCATAGTCTTTTATCTCACTATTTACCAGCGCACCTTCCGCAAAGATTTGTACTTGGATATCCGGATTATCATGATGGAAGCTTTCGAGCTTTGGGACTAACCATTTGAAAGCAAAAGAAGGCGTCAACTTCAAACGAATTTCATTGGTTTGCTTTTCTACTTTGAGCTCATCAAGCAATTTGCTCAGTTCCGAAAAGTGAAACTGCGTCGCTTGGTGTAACTGAGTGCCTTTTACGGTTAAACGAATACCGCGAGAGTGGCGTTCAAATAAAGTAAAACCTAATAACGCTTCCAAATGAATAATTTGTTGGCTTATGGCACCAGTGGTGAGGTGTAAATGTCTTGCAGCACCAGTAAAGCTGCTGTACTCCGCGACTTGGCTAAATAGGCACAAACCACTTATCAGATTACTTTTCATCCTTGAGCCTATAGTTTTTCTAAACGCAGTGTGTAATTTATATCGATTGTTAACAAAAGGTAAAGAAAAGAAACTGAGCACTCTGATAAATGTGTGGAGTGCATCAATGGAAGTCATCGTATTAGGCAGCGGCGTTATCGGCTTAACCTCTGCTTGGTATTTATCTCAAGCAGGCTATCAAGTTACCGTCATTGACCGCCAACCAAGCAGTGCCATGGAAACGAGCTTCGCCAATGCCGGGCAGATTTCATATGGCTATTCTTCGCCTTGGGCTGCGCCTGGTGTTCCTGTTAAAGCCATTAAGTGGTTAATGGAGGAGCATGCTCCACTTAAAATCAAACCCACTCTGAATGCCGACATGATCCGCTGGGCGAGTAAAATGGTCGCGAACTGCACCCTACCTCGCTATCAAGTTAACAAGGCTCGCATGCTTTCGATCGCTAACCACAGCCGTGTTTGCTTAGAACAGTTACGCCAAGAACACGCCATTGAGTATCAAGGACGTCAGTTTGGGACCTTGCAAGTATTCCGAACACATCAACAGCTGCAAGCCATTGAAAAGGACATGCAGCTCCTTGAACAAAGCGGAACCCGATTTAAGCTAATGGACGTCGAACAATGTATTGAACAAGAGCCAGGGCTTGCACTTGTGAAAGACAAACTGGTTGGTGGCTTGCATCTACCTGATGACGAAACGGGCGATTGCCATCAATTTTGCCAACAACTAACGGAGCTTGCTAAGGCACACGGTGTCCGATTTGAATTCGATACTGAAGTAAGCAATTGGGTTACAGTAGGCAAAAAGATCATAGGTGTCCAAACGAACCGAGGACAATTTAAAGCAGACCAATATGTGGTGGCCTCTGGAAGCTACTCTACAGCGCTACTCAAGCAACTCGATATTGATATTCCGGTCTACCCTGTCAAAGGCTATTCACTCACCATCCCGATGGAAGATGAACACTTCTCTCCTCGATCTACTGTGATGGATGAAACCTATAAAGTCGCTATGACTCGATTTGATGACAGAATTCGCGTAGCTGGCACCGCAGAATTAGCAGGGTTTGATGCTTCCCTTCCACAAAAGCGCAAAAACACTATCGAAATGGTCATCCGTGATCTTTTTCCTCGTTGTGGTGACTTCAGCCAAGCTGAGTTTTGGAGCGGCTTTAGGCCAATGACGCCTGATGGCACACCAATTATCGGCGCGACTAAATACGATAACCTTTTTACTAACACCGGACACGGAACTCTGGGCTGGACGATGGCTTGTGGTTCAGGTCAATTGCTAGCAAGCGTAATGAAAGGTGAAAAAGCAAAAGTGATGGATAATGCGGAACTTAACCTTTGTCGTTACGCCTGAGCACATGACTGAACAAAAAACAGACAGACACTTACTCCACAAAATGCATAACCATTGGCATTTTTAACTCATCAAAATCGCAGTACATTTAAATGACAATGTGCTGCATAATTAATCATCAGGCAAATCTTCTACCTAAAAGGAGCAAATAAGCAACAAGAACCAAATTTTAACAACTACTCTCCATTCTGTGTTCATCATCACGCTACAAAGGATTTGTAGCTAAAAAAGTTAACAATTGCATTACATAAAGGGTAATGTATTGTGTGAAAAACAACCACAAACACAACTAACAGGGAAAATACTCATGCAGTCATTAGTTGATTTTCTGAATGGAATTATTTGGAGCCCGGTACTGATCTATTTGTGCCTTGGCGCAGGTTTGTTCTATTCAATCATGACGCGTTTTGTACAAATTCGTCACTTCTTTGAGATGTGGCGCTTATTACTTTCAGGGAAGAGTTCAACAAAAGGGATATCATCATTTCAGGCACTTGCCGTTTCACTATCTGGCCGTGTAGGTACAGGTAACATTGCTGGTGTTGCTGCTGCTATCGGTTTCGGTGGCCCAGGTGCCGTATTCTGGATGTGGGTCGTTGCCTTCTTTGGCGCTGCAACCGCATACGCAGAATCAACACTTGCACAAATTTATAAAGAAGAAGACGAAGGCGAGTTCCGTGGTGGCCCTGCTTACTATATTGAGAAAGCAATGGGACAAAAATGGTACGCTTGGATCTTTGCTATCGCGACCATCTTTGCTTGTGGTGTTCTACTTCCTGGCGTTCAATCGAACAGTATCGGTAACGCAGTAGAAGCCGCATTTGGCTCAGGTGACATGATTGAAACCGCTATTGGTACCTTCAGTTTTGCTAAAATTTTCACTGGTACGGTTGTTTGTGTCATTTTGGCTTTCATCATTTTTGGTGGCGTAAAGCGTATCGCGAACTTTACCCAAGTCGTTGTGCCATTTATGGCGTTAGCTTACATCATTACTGCGTTTGTCATCATCCTTCTAAACATTGGTGAGGTTCCACGCATTTTCGGCATGATCATTGGTGACGCGTTCACACCAATGGCAGGCGTTGGTGCAGCAATCGGCTGGGGTGTAAAACGTGGTGTCTACTCCAACGAAGCAGGTCAAGGTACTGGTCCTCACGCAGCAGCAGCAGCGAGTGTTGATCACCCTGCTCAGCAAGGTCTTGTTCAATCTTTCTCTATTTACATCGATACACTACTTGTGTGTTCAGCAACCGCGTTCATGATTCTTATCACTGGCGCGTACAACGTAAATGGTGCGATTGAAGGTACATTCCTGGTTCAAAACCTACCAGCGGATATTGGTGCAAATGGTCCAGTGTTTACACAGATGGCGATCGAAAGCGCACTACCTGGCGTGGGTAAACCATTCATCGCAATCGCTCTATTCTTCTTCGCGTTTACGACCATTCTGGCTTACTACTACATTGCAGAAACGAACATTGCTTACATTCGTCGTACGTTCAAAGTAAATGGACTGATGTTTATTCTGAAAGTCATCATTATTTCATCCGTGTTCTACGGAACCGTGAAAACCGCCAACTTAGCATGGGCGATGGGTGATGTAGGCGTAGGACTGATGGCGTGGCTAAACATCATCGGTATTTTGATCATCTTCTTTATGTCGAAGCCTGCACTCAAAGCACTGAACGACTACGAAGAGCAACAAAAACGTGGTGTGACCGATTTTACATTTAACCCTGTTGCACTGGGCATTAAAGGCGCAGATTACTGGGAAGATAAGTACCGACGTAAAACGGGTAAAGCACCAACGGCAGACAGCAATAGCGCAGAAACTGTTGAGCAACCATCAACATAGCGTTATCACATAAATAAGAAAAAGCAGTGGTCCGATTGAGGACATAAAAAAGGGGGATTAACCAATGGTTAATCCCCCTTTCTTCATTATGAGTAGCAGCTTAGGCGATAACCGCTTCAACTTTACGAGCGATTTTTGCTTTACCTACAGGTAACACTTCACGACCAAATTCGTTGTTCAGTACTTGTGCCATTGCGAAGTAAATTGCACTTGCGCCACAGAAGATACCCTCGAAACCAGCGATAGCACCGATCACTTCGCTACCAGTGAAATCACGAGCAGCAAGCAAGAAGAACAGGATAGTTAGAGAACCAAATACCACTTGCTTCGCTGTTGGGTAACATAGAGAACCAATGAACATGAAACCAGTGAAGATGCCCCAAAGCGCTAGGTACCAACCCATAAAGCTTGCAGGGCTTGCAGGAAGACCCATGTGAGGCATTACGATTAGACCAACCAATGTTAGCCAAAATAGACCGTAAGAAGTAAACGCAGTTGTGCCGAATGTATCACCGCGTTTAAAGCACATGATGCCAACGATTACTTGGCTAAGGCCACCGTAAAAGATGCCCATCGCTAGAATCATAGAGTCAATTGGGAAAAATCCTGCATTATGAATATTGAGCAGAATAGTGGTCATACCGAAACCCATTAGACCTAGCGGTGCTGGGTTAGCCAGTTTTGTCGACATGTACAAATACCTTTTTTCAAAAATGTTGATAAAAAATGCGCGCGAATTTTAATGGGCTGCAGAACAAAAGAGAAAAGCTGTTATTGAAAACTTAGATTCCATAAATAAACCACTACATATATAAAAAAAGACCCTGCAAAAAAGCAGAGTCTTTATAGATGGTTAGGTTGTTTTTTACTCGATCACTGACAAGAAATCTCGTCCCAGAACCAGTTGCTTTGCGTTGGGCTTTCCCACACTCCTGGGCCATTTTTCGCAACAAAACATTTGTTTTGGTACGTCACTTTATCGCCGTTAGCGACTTGCGTTACACCCGGCTCCCACTGAATAAAATTGCCTGTCACTGGTGGTTCTGGCTCGGTTACTGGCGGCTCAGGTTCTGTGACGGGCGGCTCTGGCTCAGTCACCGGTGGTTCAGGTTCCGTTGTAGGCGGCTCCGTAGGAGTGCCTGAAACCAGCTTCCACGGGTCTCCTTTCGTTGGCTCATTACCTTGTGACCACCATTTCGCTTCGTAAACAGCACCTTGGTAAGAAACTTGATCACCCGTGTTATATACTTTGCCAGAATCCCAAGCTGCCACACCACCTACAGGCGGCTCAACCGGATCCACTGGGTCTAACTTGTCAACTACACGAACTTCTGGCCAACCCGCATGAGATTGGTAGAAGTTAGTTACACATTTCTCATAATCACCCGCAACTAGCGCAGAGTAAGCCGTTTGGAAACCAACAAGCTCACATTCAAATGAGTGACCTCCAGGACGATCTGAGTAGTATTTCCAGTTACCATCCCAGTTGGTGTAAAGCACGTCTGTCGCACCATTTAGATTTAAGCTGCCGTAAGGCGTCTGCTGCCAACAGGTATTGGTCTCATCGGCTTCAATTGGAATTTGATAATGAGCGGCAAGTCCTTCCCAATAGCGAATACGGTTAACAGGTTGACCTTTATCCTTGTTTTGCTCACCACACTCAATACCACCATTGATCACGTTGATGGTGGTACCAAAGCCGTAACCAATGCCAGCATCAAGCTCACGCTGTGAAGGCACCCAAGTACGGTCAATCACATGTAGCATTGCAGGTTTCGGTGCTTGTGGGGTTAGGAAGAACCAGATAGCCGATGCTAAGTTCAGCCACGAATCCGCAACCAAGCCTGGATTTTTTAGCAATACAGATGCATCACCATCAAACATCACTTCAGAGAACGCGCCATAGTTAAAATGGTAAGAAAGCTGTTTTGCACCACGTCCAAAGTAACCTTGTCCAGGTTCACATGGCCAGCGTTTGTTTTGCCAGTCATTTTGACCACAACCTGTTGTGTAACCTTCTTGCCCTTCAGACCATCCCATTTCTCGCACATGAACCAAAGCTTGCTGCCACTCTTCCAACCCTAGCGGATTATCCGATACGTTATCGATCGAAATATGGCCACCGGTTTCTTGTGCAAAGTGAGCAAACGCTGTCACGATCGATTTTTTACAAATTGCATCCGAATCACGACCGTCTGTGTACTCACCACAGAATGCAGGGAACTTACCAATTGCACGTAGGAAACGCGTGTAAGTGTATTCAGGTGCCGCCATTTGAGTCAGGAAGTCCCACTCACTTTCGGGGAATACACGCTCTACACGCTTCACGTTTTCTGGGTTGGTTGTCGCCCCTGGAACAATCGCTTCAACTACTGAGTTCGGGCGTGTCTCTAATGCTTGTGACCAAATGGCATACATAGGATCAGAAGTTTTGCTTTGCTCTACGGCTTGAACGTCACCACGAGCAATAACATAACCATTCGGATTTTGCGGATCGGGCTGAATATTCATACTCGCATTCACTTGTGCTGCTAAGACACAACTCAATGCAAGAGGAAGATGTTTGAGTGCAAACATGTCTAGTCTCCGGATTTCAACAATACAATATACGAGGAATAACTAGACACATAGTGGATCATATATACGAAACACCGAGCCAAGTACGTTGATTCTGCGAGACAAAATGAATAAATAGGTCCTCACACACATTTTGTCACAAGAAAAATGTTACCTTGACTCAAAAGAAAAGCGGAGACCCTGTGAGCCTCCGCTTTGTGATGTTTCTCTCTTTATTGTTCTGCCGAAACCACCTCTAGCTTCGCGGTTGACTTTTGTTTAGACAGCACAAAATAAACCACACACTGAGAAATAATTGCGGCAAGCACAATCACTGGTGAGGCGTTGATTCCAGCTAAAAGAAAACACCCCAATGCGATCATTCCATTGAGTAATGCGTAAGGTAATTGTGTACGGAAGTGCTCATACTGTTCACACCCCGCTCCTGTCGACGACAAAATCGTAGTTTCAGAGATGGGAGAACAGTGATCGCCAAACAAGCCACCAGATAATACCGCACCAATACAAACCAACAGTGGTGCATCAATCGCGACGGCAGTTGGGATCACTAATGGCATCATGATGGCAAACGTCCCCCAAGATGATCCCGTAGCGAACGAGATAATACCGGCCAGTAAAAACGCAACCGCTGGCAATAACCAGTAAGGGAAACCGGCTTGAGCTTGTTCAGCAATGTATGCAGCTGCACCTAATTCTTTCCCAACCGAGCTAAGCGCCCAAGCCAATACCAGAATCACCGCCACTGACATCATGTTTGACATCCCTTTCAGATAAACCTGAATACCATCCGAAAGCTTTCTTACGCCATAAAACGCCATCAGCGCAATTAAAGTGAAGGCCGCGAAGAAATATGCAGAAGAAAGTGCAGCCCTAAACGTTGATCCTGCCACTTTTTGAAATGGAAAACCGTGTGGCACGAGGATGGTACATAGAACCACCAGCATAACGAGCAAAGGTGCCCATACAAAACTAGATTTTGCATTTTTATGCGTAAACACATTCATAGACTCCTGCACTTTCCCAAAGTCGGAGCCCTGCTCTGCTAGTTGTTCAGCCTTCGCCATCGGTCCGAAATCTAATTTGAAGAAAGAGACAATCGGCACAATCGCGATCGCAAGAAAGGCGTAAAACTGATACGGGATCGCACCAATGAAAGCATCCCAATCACTCATACTGACATTCAGGGCAGTAAACTCTTTTTGAATCAATCCCATGATGTAAACGCCCCATCCGATAAAAGGGAGCAAGATTGCGACGGGAGAGGAAGTCGAATCGATAATAAAAGCTAATTTTTGGCGTGATACTTTTAACTTATCAAATAAAGGGCGAAAAACAGGGCCAACAATCAGTGGTGTACCAAGGTCTGAGAAGAAAATAACCACACCACCGAACCATGCGGACAGTTGAGCTTGGCATTTACTCGCAACCCATTGAGTAACCTTTTTAGCAAACGCCACACCACCGCCAGATTTCTCCATCAAGGCAACAAAGCCACCAATAAAGACCAAGAGCAAAATGACGCCCGCATTGTAGCTGTCAGTTAATTGCGGCAGTAGATAGCTTTTCATCAATGCACTAAACGAGTCTAGTGGCCCTTTTTCGACAAATGTCCCTTCGAGCATAGCGACACCACTCACCACACCCGCGAATAAACCAACAACGACATTTCTTGTGGTCAGCGCGAGGAAAAGAGTAATAAGGATGGGAATGAGAGAGGTAACGTCAGCCTGTTCCATAGCAATACCAGTTATAATAATTAAACAATCAAAGTGAATATATATTTAATTTAACCGCATGTATATATCTCTCACAAAAAAGTTGAGTCACCTCTTCACAAACTTGAAGTACAAAAAAACCAGCCCGAAGGCTGGTTCTTATAAACTCAACTGTCTAGAGGAAAATTATTCCCACTCGATTGTCGCTGGTGGCTTACCTGAAATGTCGTAAACAACACGAGAAATGCCATCAACTTCGTTGATAATACGGTTAGAAACCTTACCTAGGAAGTCATATGGTAGGTGTGCCCAATGAGCAGTCATGAAGTCGATGGTTTCTACCGCACGTAGAGACACAACCCAATCGTACTTACGGCCATCGCCCATTACACCAACAGAACGAACTGGTAGGAATACCGTGAACGCTTGAGATACTTTGTCATATAGGTCTGCAGCGTGAAGCTCTTCAATAAAGATAGCATCAGCACGACGTAGCAAGTCACAGTACTCTTTCTTGATTTCACCAAGAACACGAACACCTAGACCTGGACCCGGGAATGGGTGGCGGTAAAGCATGTTATAAGGCAGGCCTAGCTCTAGACCAATCTTACGTACTTCATCTTTGAACAACTCACGTAGTGGCTCAACAAGACCCATTTCCATGTCATCTGGAAGACCGCCCACGTTGTGGTGCGATTTGATCACGTGCGCTTTACCAGTCTTAGATGCAGCTGACTCGATTACATCAGGGTAAATCGTACCTTGAGCTAGCCATTTCGCGTTTTTCAGCTTCTTAGACTCTTCATCGAATACATCTACGAATACGTGACCGATAGTCTTACGCTTCTCTTCTGGGTCAGACTTGCCTTCAAGTGCTTTTAGGAAGCGTTCTTCAGCGTCAACTTTGATGATGTTCAAACCAAATTGGTCGCCGAACATATCCATTACTTGTTGACCTTCGTTTAGACGCAGTAGACCGTTATCAACAAATACACACGTTAGCTTGTCGCCGATTGCACGGTGAACCAGCATCGCAACTACCGATGAATCAACACCACCAGATAGACCTAGGATAACTTCGTCGTCACCCACTTGCTCTTTAATGCGAGCAACCGCGTCTTCGATGATAGATTCCGAAGTCCATAGACGCTCACAGCCACATACGCCAAGAACAAAGTTCTCAAGCATTTGTAGGCCACCTTTTGTGTGTGTCACTTCTGGGTGGAACTGAACACCGTAGTATTTCTTCTCTTCGTTCGCCATCGCAGCGTAAGGACAAGTGTCTGTCTCACCAACTTTTACGAAATCGGCTGGGATCTCTACTACTTTGTCGCCATGGCTCATCCAAACGTCTTGAGTTGCTTCAAGGTCTTTAAATAGAGCACATTCACCAGAAACTTTAACCTGAGCGTAGCCAAACTCACGTTCGTTAGAGCCCGCTACTTTGCCTCCTAGCTGTTCCGCCATGGTTTGCATGCCGTAACATACGCCAAGCAAAGGAACACCAGAATCAAACACATATTGAGGCGCGCGTGGAGAGTTCTCTTCCGTTACGCTTTCTGGACCGCCAGATAGGATAATGCCATCTGGGTTGAATTCGCGAATATCCGCTTCTTCTACATCCCAGCTCCATAGTTCACAGTAAACGCCGATTTCACGTACGCGGCGTGCTACTAATTGAGTGTACTGAGAACCGAAGTCCAAGATCAGAATACGTTGGTCATGGATATTTTTAGTCATTTTGAGCAGTCTTTTTAAGGCTAAGTGATTAAAACCGAGGCGAGTGTACTCGCCTCTTCTTAATGCTTCAAGGAAAAAGCAAACGTTTCCGTTAGGTAATTAGTTCCCTAGACGGTAGTTCGGCGCTTCCTTAGTAATTTGAACATCGTGTACATGAGACTCTTGCATACCTGCACCAGAGATACGTACAAATTCAGCTTTCGTACGCATATCTTCGATAGTTGCAGAACCAGTTAGACCCATGCTTGAACGTAGACCACCCATTTGTTGGTGTACGATCTCTTTTAGACGGCCTTTGTATGCGATACGACCTTCAATGCCTTCTGGTACTAGCTTGTCCGCTGCGTTGTCAGACTGGAAGTAACGGTCAGAAGAACCTTGAGACATAGCACCAAGAGAACCCATGCCGCGGTAAGACTTGTAAGAACGGCCATTGTATAGAATCACTTCACCCGGCGCTTCTTCAGTACCAGCAAACATAGAACCAACCATCACACATGATGCGCCAGCTACGATTGCTTTACAGATATCACCTGAGAAACGGATACCACCATCAGCAATAACCGGAATACCATAATCATTAGCCACTTCTGCCGCATCTGCGATTGCAGTGATTTGTGGAACCCCCACACCCGTTACAATACGAGTTGTACAGATAGAACCAGGGCCGATACCCACTTTCACTGCGCTTACACCAGCTTCGATTAGTGCTTTAGCACCAGCACCAGTTGCTACGTTACCACCGATGATGTCTAGATCTGGGTATGCTGCGCGAGTTTCGCGGATACGGCTTAGAACACCTTCAGAATGTCCATGTGAAGAGTCGATAAGTAGAACGTCAACGCCAGCTTCAACTAATGCAGCAACTCGCTCTTCGTTACCAGCACCAGCACCAACGGCTGCTCCAACACGTAGGCGACCACGCTCATCTTTACATGCATTTGGTTTACGTTCTGCCTTGTGGAAATCTTTCGCAGTAATCATACCGGTTAGTTGGAACTCATCATTCACAACCAATACTTTCTCTACACGAGCTTCGTGCATTTTCTCTTGCACTTCTTCTCGTGTTGCACCTTCTTTAACTGCTGCCAACTTCTCTTTTGGCGTCATTACTGAAGATACTTTCTTAGAAAGGTCCGTCACAAAACGAACGTCACGACCAGTGATAATACCAACAAGCTCATTGCTCTCAGTGACAACAGGGAAACCTGCAAAACCATGCTTTTCAGTGAGTGCAACAACATCAGCGATGGTCGCGTCAGGGTTTACAGTAACCGCGTCAGTTACCATACCAGCTTCGAACTTCTTAACTTTACGAACTTCGGCTGCCTGCTGCTCAATAGACATGTTCTTGTGGATAAAGCCAATGCCACCCTCTTGCGCTAGCGCAATTGCTAGACGAGCTTCAGTAACAGTGTCCATAGACGCTGAAATCATTGGGATGTTTAGGGTGATGTTCTTAGTTAGCTGAGTGCGAAGATCAGCTGTGTTTGGGAGAACGGTGGAGTGTGCTGGCACAAGTAGTACGTCATCGAATGTCAGCGCTTCTTTGGCAATTCTTAGCATTTGCAATATCTCACAATTAGAGGAGTAAAAAGAACAATCCAATCTCATCGTTTCGCATAATGAGGGTAACCTGCGTTAGCAACTAGCTACATTTGGATTAGATATTGCGGAGGGATTATACGGTTAACGCAATCGCTTGACCACAAATTTTTTAATTTTTTTCTTGCAATTACCCCCTTGCTATGTATTATATTGCCGCTAATTTCCATACTCACGTCTAAGAGATTAGCTGTGCTCTCCAAGACCAATCAAAACATCTTTACTGTTTCTCGTCTCAACGCAGAAGTTCGCTTACTCCTTGAAAACGAAATGGGGATCGTTTGGCTCGTCGGAGAGATATCCAACTTTTCAGCTCCTGTCTCTGGTCACTGGTACCTCACTCTTAAAGACTCTCGCGCTCAAGTTAAATGTGCCATGTTTCGTGGTAACAATCGCCGCGTTACTTTCAAGCCCGCTAACGGTAATCAAGTCCTAGTAAAAGCTCGTCTTTCTCTTTATGAGCCTCGCGGTGACTACCAATTGATCATCGAAAGCATGCAACCGGAAGGTGACGGCCGTCTTCAGCAAGAGTTTGAAGAGCTGAAAATGAAGCTTGCAGCAGAAGGGTTGTTCGCGCAAATCAATAAGCAATCTTTGCCTGAGCACCCTAAACGTGTTGGCGTCATCACATCGAAAACTGGTGCCGCGCTTTACGATATCTTAGACGTATTGAAACGTCGTGATCCTTCCCTACCTGTTGTGATTTATCCGACAGTGGTACAAGGTGAGGACGCAGCCATTCAAATTGCACAAGCCATTGGTCGCGCTAACAGCCGTGATGAATGTGATGTGCTAATTGTGGGCCGAGGTGGTGGTTCATTAGAAGACTTATGGTGCTTTAACAACGAGATATTAGCTCGCACGATTGCAGCAAGCCAAATTCCTATTATTAGCGCCGTTGGACATGAAGTTGACGTGACAATAGCTGATTTTGTCGCCGACGTACGCGCGCCTACTCCATCAGCAGCCGCTGAGCTAGTAAGCCGTGATAACAGCCACAAAGATCAAGCTTTAGTTACCCGCCAGCATAAGTTAGCAAGCGCGATGCGTTACTACCTAGCACAACAAAAGCAGCAATCTGCTCAATTAGTGCACCGTCTAGAGAGACAGCACCCAAGCTATCGCTTGCAACGTCAGACGCAACAGTTAGATGAGTTGGACATGCGCTTACAGCGAGTGATGAGTCGTTTTATTGCCTTGCGTCAACAGCGAATCGAGCGTCAACATTATCGGCTGCAATTAAATTCTCCTGTAACACGCCTTAGCGAGCAGAAGTCGAAGCTAGAACGTGTTGAGCAAAAGCTCATGGATGCAATGGATCGCAAATTACTGACTATGCGCCATCAACTCGCGATTGCCGCAGAAAAGTTGGACACCGTCAGCCCACTAGCGACATTGAAACGAGGTTACTCAATTACTCAAACTGAGCAAGGTAAAGTAATTACGCAATCTTCAGATGTAAAGTCGGGAGATGTATTGATTACCCGGTTAGCCGAAGGTGACGTTCGTTCTACCGTTAACTGAATACAAACTCTGGTTAACTGACTTTCTGGAACTCAAATCGGACACGTGATTTTGATTTGAGTTCATTACACACATTACAAAAGTAACTCGCAGCACCGCATGCTTGCAGCTTCTCCAGCTCCGCCTCACAATCAGGGCAAAAACCTACCTTTTTAAAATCCGATTCACACTGTGCACAATGGTATTGTCCTGTCCATTCCAGTTCGACATTGCAAGTCGGGCAAATGTTCTGCTGCATATCCCGTTCCTCTCTCTAAACTAAGCAATTTCGAGTAACGCATGCTACTCAAAATAACGAACAAGTATGTTGATCTTCATCACCGCCCTAACAAGTTTCACGAGGCGATAACCATACTTGATACGTAGGATCTTATACTGATCGTCTGATATTTACTCCTTGATCAGCGATCACCCCTTAAAAGAATATTTATATAACCACACACCGAAAGCATAAGTTACATATTCTGCATTCCAATTTAAGGCAGAATAAAAAACCTTATAGGAATTTAATTAAACGAAAAATTAGAATTTAATAAAAAGATCTTATTCAGAAAGCAGTGTTTACATTGGTGTGCATTTCGATAGTTTGAGCGTCGAGCTCAACGAGTTTAACTTGGATAAAAGCAAACTCATTTAAATGGCTCGCATGCGTTCCACCACAAGGGATTACCGCTAATTGACCTTCCCCTAAATCGCACTTCCAATAGCGAGAATCCGTTAATCTATCGCCGTGGCATTCCATGGTGATCATCGCATCTCTTTGAAGCCATTCAACCAGTTGGCCATTCACTTTTTCTGCAATCGCCTGGAGGTCATTCAGCATATCTGCACTGTTTAATCCTCTTTTACGGAGTGTTTTGCCTAAACGGTACGTATCGAGGCACTTGTCTGGAGTGACATAACTAGTAACTTGCGCATAGCTATTAAAGTCATAATAACCATGTGGGTCTTTGCGGTCTGCGTCTTTTCGCCAATAGTCTTCCGATAGTACTTTATTCAACGCCAAATACGCTAAGTGTCCTGCAGTGTGGCCTCGACTCACAGCATTTTGATAGTCTTTATCTACCGCTAATGTTACCAAGTCATTAATTGCAAATGATTCCGTACGTGATAAAACATGCACGACGACAAACACCCAACCTTCAGCATCACGCTTTACAGGGATGTCACTACCCACATACAAAGCACCACTCTCCTGCTCCACTGCTCCAACTTGGCAATCTACTACGTCATGCTCAGACCCATTCACCTTCAACGTTCCTTTATCTGCAGGGTGATCCGGCCATATGTGACTAACGGGATGGAACGGCGTGACATCTGTAATAACGTAAGTCACTTCTTCCGTAGATTGAACGAGCTGTATTTGTGCTTCTAATTGCCATGTTTGATGACAAAAACGAGTCTTTGTTGCTGTGATAGTCATTTTTACGATTACTTTTGATAAAAAAATACCCAAGTAGAAACTTGGGTATTCGAATTTCATTATTTATTGCGGTTTTTCACCATCGACATCATACGCTTACGTTTACGCTCTTGTGATAGCGTAAGCTTATTCGTACGGTTCTCGTATGGGTTATCACTGTTGTGGAAGTTAATGCGAATCGGTGTTCCCATAATTTCCAGAGACTTACGGAAGTAGTTCATCAGATAACGTTTATACGAATCTGGCAATTCACGAACCATGTTACCGTGGATAACAACGATCGGTGGGTTGTAACCACCTGCGTGTGCGTATTTGAGTTTGATACGACGACCACGAACCATTGGCGGTTGGTGATCATCCACAGCCATCTTCATGATACGCGTCAGTACTGACGTACCCACACGCGTTGTCGCCGAGTTATATGCTTCTTGGATAGATTCAAACAAGTGACCAACGCCAGTACCGTGCAGCGCAGAGATAAAGTGGATACGCGCGAAGTCGACGAATCCTAGACGGCGGTCCAGTTCTTTCTTCACGCTTTCTTTCACGTCACTGTCTAGACCATCCCACTTGTTAACGGCGATGACAATTGAGCGGCCAGCATTCAGTGCAAAACCAAGCAAGCTTAGGTCTTGGTCTGAAATATTTTCACGAGCATCAATCACCAGTAGAACGACGTTTGCATCTTCTACCGCTTTCAGCGTCTTAACAACAGAGAACTTTTCAACCGTTTCATTGATACGACCACGACGACGAACACCTGCGGTATCAATTAGTACGTACTCGCGTCCATCACGCTCCATCGGGATGTAGATAGAATCGCGCGTTGTACCAGGCATATCGTATACAACCACACGTTCTTCACCCAGAATACGGTTAGTCAGTGTCGATTTACCTACGTTAGGACGACCGATGATCGCCAACTTAATCGGCTGCTCTTGAAGGCGTTTGAACTCTGCTTCTGCGTCTTCTTCAGTGTAATCTTCAACAAGAGGCTCTTCGTCTTCGAATCCAGTCAGGTCTTCAATCTCACCGTCTTCAGACTCACTTGTTAGTAGATCATCAAAGAATGGAGATAAAGCACGCTCAAGCAAAGCGGTCACACCACGGCCATGAGCGGCCGCAATCTGGTACATATCATCCACGCCGAGCTGCCAAAAGTCAGCACACGCCGCATCGGCATCAATACCATCGATTTTGTTTACTACCAGCATCGCTGGCTTTTCAATTTTACGCAGATGCGCAGCAATTGCTTCATCTGAAGGTGTCAGACCAGCACGACCGTCAACAAGGAACAATACAACATCAGCCTCATCAATCGCGGCTAATGACTGTTCTGCCATCTTTGTTTCCACGCCTTCTTCTGTGCCATCGATACCACCAGTATCAATCACAATGAATTCGTGCTCTTCACCAAGTCTCGCCTGGCCATATTTACGGTCTCGCGTTAGGCCTGGAAAGTCCGCAACCAACGCGTCACGAGTGCGAGTCAATCGGTTAAATAGTGTAGATTTACCTACGTTCGGACGCCCTACTAGAGCTACAACAGGTACCATAACAACCTCTACAATAATCTTTCTTCTGTAGTTATAGGTAACGACTTGCTCGATGCCAAATCAAACCAGCTTTTTACCTATAACCACGTCAGGGTTAATAAATTCAAACAACAAAACGGCTCCTAGCTGTCACCAGCCAGGAGCCGAATGTGAATTATATCACGATATTATTCGTTAATGGTTAGTTTCTTTACATCGCCGTTGCGAGTTGTAATCACATAACCATCCGACAATAACGTCGGGCCAACTGCCAAGCCACTATCATCGACAAACTGCTGCGCAACAAATTCGCCCGTTGAACGATCCATCCAGTGAAGGTAACCAAGCGTGTCACCGACAACGAGATAATTGCCAACAATAACTGGCGCTGTAAGTTGTCGGTGCTCAAGCAAGCTGTTTTCCCACAACTCAGTTCCGCTTCGTGAATCAACGGCAACAACATGATCTTTTTCCGTTATCACAAAGATGCGGCTACCATCTGTAGAAATGTCTGTTGCAGATGAGTAATTACGCTTCCAAATCGGGTTCGCTGAACGCAAATCAATGGCGATAAGTTGACCATTGTATCCAATGGTGAAAAGAGTACCGCCTAGCACAATTGGCGATGAATCAACGTCAACCAAACGATCAATTTCTGTCGCGCCTTTTGGCGTACCAACAGGCTGTTGCCAAATCAACTGACCACGCTCAACGATAGCAGCTGCGAGTCGGCCATTTGCCGTTCCCCAAAATACACCGCCGCCAATTGCAGTCGGAGTACTGTCGCCACGTAAAGTTAAGTTCGGCACTTCTGTGCTCAATGCCCAGCGTTGCTCACCTGTACTCTCATTAAGGGCAATCAGCATGCCTCGGCTAGTATTGATGATAATAAGGCCTGAATCTGCAACTGGCTTCGCCAGTACCTCACCACCAACTTTTACACGCCAAACAATTTCACCTGTTTCTTGGTCAAGAGAGATGACTTCACCATTCTCAGAGCCAATGTAAAGGTTTCCGTATGCCGCTGTGATACCACCAGAGAGACGAGCAATGACATCTTCTTCTAGGTCCGTTTGCCAACGTTGTTTACCATTCTCAGGATCCAGCGCTTTTACTAAGCCATCACGACTTGCCACGAACAATGTATCATTCGCAAATACAGGGGATAGTTTTGAAAAGTAATGACCAACACCATCGCCAACCGATGTGCTCCACTCACTACTGGTTGTAAACTGACTGTCTACCTGAGGTAGTGGCGCCATTACAATGGTGTCTTTCTCACCTGCACAACCGGCAAGTACTCCCATTGTTAACGCCCCTAGCAAGGCTTTCTTAAAGACTCTTTTCATCCAATGCGGTCCTTATTTCGCCAGATCGTCCAATTTCATTTGTAGTGTCGGGCTTGCATCTGCCGCTTGCTGAGCTTCAGTATACGCAGCGTACGCAGCATCTTTGTCACCTTGGCGAATCGCAATATCGCCACGAAGTTCAGCAATACGACCTGTCCATGCTGTATCAGTGACGTTACTTAGCTCTGCCGTTGCAGCGTCGAAGTTACCCATTTCCGTCTCAATACGCGCAATGCGGTAACTAATCAATGGTAACAACGCAGCATCTTGAGTGTTGCTTTGCGCCCACTTCAGTTGCTCCAATGCAGCAGAAAGGTCTTGAGCTTCAACTTGTGCTTTAGCAAGTTGTAGTGCAGCCAATACTGAATATTCTTTTACTTCATTTGACTCAATGAAAGCTTTCACGTCAGCTTGAGCATCAGTGCCTTTGTCTTGCAAAGCATTCATTGCTGTCGTGTAGCTTTGAGAAGCTGCTTCACTCGCCTGAATCACAGAATCCTGGTAGTAACGCCAGCCAAATAGACCACCTAAACCAACAACCGCACCGATGATGACGGCTTTGCCGTTTTCCTTCCACCAGTCTTTAATGGCTTCAACTTGTTGTTCTTCAGTATCGTAAAGTTCCACTTCCTGTCCTCTTAAAACATGTAAATGGCAGCTTAGCTGCCATTATTCCTATTTCGTTTAAAGGCTCCACATTTGGGAGCCTTAGCTTACGAACTAGGATGTAATTTTGTTAGATTACTAAAAGACTTAAATCAGTGCTGCGATCTTTTCTGCAACTTCTGCTTGGTTGTAAGTCTCTTGCTCACCACCAGCTAAGTCTTTCAGTACTACCGTGTTATCCGCAACTTCGTTTTCGCCCAGAACCAATGCTACAACAGCACCAACTTTGTCTGCGCGTTTAAACTGTTTCTTGAAGTTACCGCCACCGAAGTGATTCATCACACGAACGCCTGGAACAGACTCGCGAAGCTGTTCTGCTAGCTTCATTCCTGCCATCATGGTGCCTTCACCCGCAGTGACTACGTACACGTCAACACTGCGACGAACGTCTGTCAGTTCCAACGTTTCTAGCATCAGTACTAGACGCTCTAGGCCCATTGCAAAGCCAACCGCTGGTGTTGGTTTACCACCTAATTGCTCTACAAGGCCATCGTAACGACCACCGCCACATACAGTGCCTTGAGCACCTAGGCTCTCAGTGATCCACTCAAATACCGTGCGATTGTAGTAATCCAGACCACGAACTAGACGTTCGTTAACTGTGTATTTGATACCTGCAGCGTCTAAAAGTTCACATAGACCTGCGAAGTGTGCTTTAGATTCTTCACCCAAGTAATCTGAAAGGCGAGGCGCATCACCTAAAATAGCTTGAACGTCTGGGTTCTTCGTATCCAGAACACGCAGTGGGTTCGTGTGCATGCGACGCTTACAATCTTCATCTAGCACATCAATATGTTGCTCAAGGAATGCAACCAGTGCAGTACGGTAGTCTGCGCGGTCTTCTTGAGAACCGATAGAGTTCAGCTCAAGACGGACATGTTCATTGATACCTAGCTCACGCCATAAACGCGCCGTCATCATGATAAGCTCTGCATCAACATCTGGACCATTTAGACCAAACACCTCAACACCACACTGGTGGAATTGACGGTAACGACCTTTCTGCGGACGTTCATGGCGGAACATAGGTCCCATGTACCACAGACGCTGTTCATCACGGTTGATCAGGCTGTTTTGGATACATGAACGTACACAACCCGCCGTACCTTCAGGGCGAAGTGTTAGGCTGTCGCCGTTACGGTCATCAAAGGTGTACATTTCTTTTGAAACGACGTCTGTTTCTTCACCAACAGCGCGGCTGAATAGGTTTGTTTCTTCAACGATTGGCATGCGCACTTCGTTATAACCGTATGCGCTAATTACATTTTTCACTGTGTTTTCTAATTTTTGCCACAGTGGCGACTGAGTTGGGAGGCAATCGTTCATGCCTCGAATTGCTTGAATTGTTTTTGCCACAATACTTACCGTAATTCTCGTTGAGATTAATCTTGTACTTTAACTTCGATGCGGTTTTCGCCATTCATCATAGCTGCTTTCGCACGGATCTTAGCTTCTAGCTTATTCACAAGGTCATCGTTATCAAAGCGCTCTTTCTGGCGTTTACCATCTTCGTAGAATGCGCTCTTCTTGTTACTACCTGCTAGACCTAAGTGAGAAACTTCTGCTTCACCAGGGCCGTTTACCACACAACCGATGATAGACACATCCATTGGCGTGATGATGTCTTCTAAACGTTGCTCCAGTGCATTCACCGTACCAATCACATCGAATTCTTGGCGTGAGCAGCTTGGGCACGCAATAAAGTTGATGCCTCGAGAGCGAATGCGCAGAGATTTAAGGATGTCGAAACCGACTTTGATTTCTTCAACTGGATCGGCAGCCAAAGAGATACGCAGCGTATCGCCTATCCCTTCAGATAACAGCATACCTAAGCCAACAGATGACTTAACAGCGCCAGCTCGAGCACCACCCGCCTCTGTGATACCTAAATGAAGAGGCTGATCGATTTTCTTCGCCAGCAGACGATATGAATCCACCGCAAGAAAAACGTCTGAAGCTTTCACGCTAACTTTAAATTGGTCAAAGTTAAGACGATCGAGATGGTCTACGTGACGCATCGCCGATTCAACCAAGGCTTCTGGCGTTGGCTCACCGTATTTCATCTGTAGGTCTTTTTCCAAAGATCCACCATTGACACCAATACGGATCGGGATGTTTTTATCGCGAGCGCAATCAACAACAGCGCGAATGCGCTCTTCATTGCCGATGTTACCTGGGTTGATACGTAAACAGTCAACTCCGTACTCCGCAACTTTCAGCGCGATACGATAGTCGAAATGAATATCAGCCACTAAGGGGACAGAAACTTGCTGTTTAATCAGTTTGAAAGCTTCTGCTGCGTCCATCGTAGGCACAGAAACTCGAACGATATCTGCGCCGACTTTTTCTAGTGCTCGGATTTGAGCGACTGTCGCTTCTACGTCAGTCGTGCGAGTGTTAGTCATTGACTGTACTGCAATTGGCGCACCATCACCAATTGGCACATCACCCACATAAATACGCGTCGATTTACGACGAATAATTGGAGATTCGTGTTGCATAATTTTTTATAACGGTAGAGTGAATCTAGCTACTTTGCCTGAAGTATACCCAGAAAGGTCGACAGGTTCACTTGCAAATGTCATTGTAACCCCTTCCGGTGCGCCTAATATCACTTTAAATGGCGCTTTTCCGGTAAGTTCTACATCTTGTCCTGGCTTATGAGTACCACTTACCAGCGTTTTACCATTGGTGTCTTTTACTTGAATCCAACAGTCCGCTTTAAACTTCATAGTAAGAAGTGTCATGCCTTCAGGTACTACTGGCGCAGGCTGTTCCTCTTCCGCCGCTTCAATCACGGCAACAGGTTCTTCAGAATCTACGCTTGTTGTATTTTCAGTTTCAGTCAGCAAAGGATCCGCCCCTTGCTCAACGGATGCTTCAGTCGATTCAGCAACGCCTTCATTAGTTGAAGCAACTTCTTCAGGAGTGCTTGCGATTAACTCTTCAGCCGTCATCAAATCGATATCAGCTAATTCTTGAGCAGTGGGCTGCGGCGCTTCAACACTTGAATCCGTTACTTCCTTAGTTAGGCTATTCTCTTGTTGGTTTTGCCACCACCATGCCGCTGAAATGCCAATAATGACCAGCCCGATAACCCAAGTAAGGAGCATAATACGGCTATTGTGCTTCTCGTCTTTTGTTTTACGAGAGAAGCTTTGCATTTCAATTTCTTGCTCTTGAGGCTGAGCATCGGCAGTCTGCTCTAACGCCGTCAAAACCACCTTCTCATCAAGACCTACGAATTTAGCGTAAGAGCGTAAGTAACCACGCGTAAATGTCGCGACTTGTTGAGATTCAAATCGGTTATTTTCAATATCTTCAATCACAGAAATGCGAAGCCTCAGGCGATCGGCAACTTGCTTTTGGCTCATTCCCAAGGATTCACGTTTGTTTTTCAGTAATGTGCCAGCTTCAATAGAGAGTGGCACTTCATTCGTATTTTCGTGTTCTGTCATAATGGCGGTATTTAATCTGTTTTAGTGGCTAACGTGGTCATGTATTTTCGTTATTGTTCTTAAGCCTCTTTAAAGATAGCTAGCCTAAACGCGTTAACCAAAAATAATAATTTTAAGAAACTCTCAGCGATCTGAGTGCGAATACCCGTTTTGCAAAAATCAGCAAAACGTATGTGAGAAAGTGCTGAGAATTATCGGTGTCATCGTTAGTGTTACATATCATGATAAGCGAATGCGCAACGAAGACAAAAACTCTTTACACTCAAACTAACAGATAGCTCAAGCTTTTGTCCAAACTTTGACAAAGGAATTCGAAATTATACCCAAATAACCTTAGGTTGAAGAGTGATAGTCCCAAATCTTGGCGAAAATGTCCTAAACAATAAACAAAATAGCCAGAGCGAATGGCTCTGGCTATTTTTGAATTCCGGTCGTTTATACAGCTTTCACTTCAATGGTATCGGCACCGCGTGACGCTTTCAGCATTGCCGTACGTTTAGTTCGGTCAATTACATCACCGACCAACTGACCACATGCGGCATCAATGTCATCACCACGTGTTTTACGAACCGTAACTGTGTGCTCGTATTGCATCAATGTTTTTTGGAAGCGATCAATACGTGAGTTACTTGGTTTCTTGTAAGGTGAACCTGGGTACGGGTTAAACGGAATCAAGTTAATCTTACATGGTGTGTCTTTCATCAATTCAGCCAGCTCGCGTGCATGGTCCATGTCATCGTTCACATGATCAAGCAACACGTACTCGACTGTTACCTTGCCACGGTTTGCATTCGATGAAGCAATGTAACGACGAACGGATGCTAGGAAATCTTGAATATCCCAACGATCGTTAATTGGCATGATTTCACTACGCAGCTTATCGTTTGGCGCATGAAGAGAGATCGCCAACGCAACGTCGATTTTGCCCGTCATCTGATCAAGACCAGAAACCACACCTGATGTTGATACGGTTACGCGACGCTTCGACAAACCAAAGCCAAGGTCATCCAACATTAACTCCAGTGCTGGAATCAAATTCTTCATATTAAGAAGCGGCTCACCCATACCCATCATCACGACGTTCGTAATTGGGCGACGGCCTGTTTCTTTCTCAAGACCAATTTCACGTGCAGCACGCCACACCTGACCGATGATCTCTGAAACTTTCAAGTTACGGTTAAAGCCCTGCTGTGCTGTTGAGCAGAACTTACATTCCAATGCACAACCTACTTGAGAAGATACACAAAGCGTTGCGCGATCATCTTCTGGAATGTAAACCGTTTCTACATCCTGATCACCAACCTTCATTGCCCACTTGATCGTGCCGTCTGAAGAATGCTGAGCTTCTGCTACAGTTGGTGCTTTAATTTCACACTTGTGTAAAAGCTTTTCGCGCAGCTTCTTGTTGATGTTTGTCATTTTTTCGAAGTCATCTACACCGAAATGGTAGATCCACTTCATAACCTGATCGGCACGAAACGCTTTCTCGCCAAGTTCTTCCGCGAAAAACTGACGCATGCCTTTGCGATCAAAGTCGAGTAGATTGATTTTTTCAGTGGTCATGTTGCCTCTCAATGACTGAAACAAGAATAAGGGCGCGAATTGTACAGCCTTTATGCAGCTACAACAAGGGGTGTAAGACCCTGAGTTTGCTAAGGCATTAAAATAAAAACGATTAAATTTTAATCAGGCTTTACGGTGAGAATAATGATTAGACAACCGACAACAAAAGCGTAGAAGTGGTACAGAGAAAACAGTGAGAACAAACACACGTAACTAAGCTTTCACCCCTGTAAGATGCTCAGATTAGCCAACATCTTCGCGAATAATTACGAATGAACTCGCCGGTGAAATGGAGAATGCGGAATAAAAAACCTCGGACAATTCCGAGGTTATTACGAACTAGATCATCACGCAAAAGTGATGCATGAACGAGTTAGCGAGAGAAAACTTCTGATTCAGGGAAGAAAAACTCAATTTCACGAGCGGCAGACTCAGGGCTATCTGAACCATGAACTGAATTGTGACGCATGCTGAGTGCGTAATCAGCACGCAAAGTGCCACATGCCGCGTCCTCTGGGTTGGTTTTACCCATTAGCTCGCGGTAACGTGCAATCGCATTTTCGCCTTCCAATACCTGAACCATAATAGGACCAGATGTCATGAACTCTTTTAGAGGAGGGAAAAACTCTTTACCTTCATGCTCTGCATAAAAGCCGCTTGCCTGATCTTCTGTCAGGTGAACCATTTTGGCAGCGATGATACGGAGGCCAGCCTTTTCAATACGATTGTAGATTTCACCAATTAGGTTTCGCTCTACAGCATCAGGCTTAATGATTGAAAATGTTCTTTCTAGAGCCATAAAATTTCCTTTCTGTACTTGTAATAATAGTTGTGCTTTTAAAGTGACTTACTGGGTAAGAGCAGCACTCAAACAAGAGAGTGCTGCAATCAATCTTATTTTCCAGCTTGCTCATTGAGGAAACGAGCAAGTGTACGAACACCCATACCCGTTGCTCCCGCAGCCCATTTATCAGAAGCGGCTTTACGATACGTACCCGCACAGTCGAAATGTAACCAGCCTTTTTTGTAGTCCTCAACGAAGTAAGACAAGAATGCAGCTGCAGTACTTGCACCTGGAGAATAATCACCAGAGCTGATATTCGATAAATCGGCAAAATTAGATGGCAGCATTTCTCGATGGAAATCAGCAAGTGGTAGCGGCCACAAGCCTTCTTTTTCCTGGCTTGCCGCCGTAAGCGCTTGATGCGATAGCTCATCATCAAAGCTCATTAGCGCATGGTAATCGTTACCTAACGCATTCTTCGCTGCGCCTGTTAGCGTCGCGCAGTCAATGATTAACTCAGGCTTTTGCTCACTGGCGTAGATAAGACCGTCTGCAAGCACCAAGCGACCTTCCGCGTCGGTATTCATAATCTCAACGGTTTTGCCGTTTTTGTAAGTGATGATGTCGCCAAGCTTAAGGGCACGGCCAGAAACCATGTTCTCAGCACAACACAAGATCAGTTTTACGCGCTTGTTTAAACCGCGCAAGATAGCTAATCCTAGGCCACCAGTGATAGTACCCGAGCCACCCATATCTGCTTTCATTGCACTCATGAAGGTAGAAGGCTTCAAGCTGTAACCACCGGAATCAAAGGTGATGCCTTTACCCACAAGACATGCGAATACAGGTGCGTTTTCGTCACCAGTTGGGTTGTAGTCTAACTGAAGCATCGCAGAAGTACGCTCAGAACCACGGCCTACTGCGTAAATACCTTCCCAACCTTCTGCCAACAAGTCTTTGTCTTTGACGATACGTGCTGTCACCGTGCCTTTCGGCGCAACAGATTTGATGAATTCAGCAGCCATTGTCGCTAGCTGACGAGGAGCAACTTCTTCTGCCGTTTTGTTGATAATATCGCGGGTAAAATCAGTCGAAGTAATACGAGCTTGAAGCTCTGCTTGATCTTCATCAGACAATGCTGCCCACTCAACTGAGCCATGTTTTTTAGGGTTACGGAACCCTTGGTGGAAAGCCCATACGCTCTCTAGATCCCAGTTATCACCAGAAAGAAAAATAGAACGAATTCCTTGGCCATCTAGCTGACGAGCTGCACGTTGAATTGCGCCGAGATCATGACCTTCACCTAAGTGAATAGTTGCGCCGTTTTCAGCGAATGAAAGCAGTGCTTTTTCACCCCAATGTGGTGCTGCCGACTCTTGACTTAAAAATACAGACATCTGTGTAGACATGGTTTCTCCTTGTCTTATAGCAGCGTTGCCTACGCTGCTTCTTTTTAATAACTCACGGATGTTAGCATTATGTAGGGCAAAAATGTCAATTGGATAAAAAAACGGACCTAAAGGTCCGCTTTTTTTAGTAAGAATTGTTAACTAGGCTGTGTTTTACAGACTTAGTCCGCTTCGTCCATCCAGCACATGATAACGGCTTCTAGAATCTTTTCATTAGAACGGTTTGGCTCATCGTCAAACTCATCTAACTCCATGATCCATTGATGAAGATCGGTAAAACGCACTGTTTTTGGATCGACATCTGGAAACTTGTCACAAAGTTCAATCGCGATATCGCGAGAATCTGTCCATTTCATTGCTCATCTTCCTTTTGCTTCTTCCCTATATTGGGAAGATAGTTTTAGTGATCTTCTGAAGCGTGGTTTAGTGTGTATTTAGGAATTTCTACCACCAAGTCTTCATCAGCAATTCTCGCCTGACACCCCAGGCGTGACTCAGGCTCTAGACCCCACGCTTTATCTAGCATGTCGTCTTCTAGTTCTTCACTTTCTTCAAGTGAATCAAAACCTTCACGGATGATTACGTGGCAGGTAGTACACGCACATGACTTCTCACACGCATGTTCAATACCGATACCGTTTTTTAGCGCTACGTCTAGAACGGTGTCACCAGAGTTTGCTTCCAACACTGCACCTTCTGGGCACAAATCGTCGTGTGGTAATACAATAATCTTAGGCATAACTACTTATCTCTTATATATCGTCTACTGATTGACCTGACAACGCAGCTCGAATCGATTTATCCATACGGCGTGATGCGAAATCTTGGCTCGCTTTATCGGTATCTTTAATGCCTTGCTCTATCGCATCTGCATCATCACCATTACGCAGCTCAATCAAGGCTTCGATGGCTTTAATCAAGTTTTGTTTCTCTTGTTCTGATAGTAAGTCATCACCATCAGCTTGCATCGCTGCAATCAAACCTTCTATCACTCGGTCGGCTTCAACACGCTGCTCAGCTAAGGCACGAGCTTGCATGTCTTCTTTTGCGTGCGTCATTGAATCACGCAACATATCCGCCACTTCATTGTCACTTAAGCCGTAAGAAGGTTTTACTTGAATCTCTGATTGAACACCAGTGCTCTTCTCCATTGCCGTAACAGAAAGAAGGCCATCAGCGTCAACTTGGTAAGTCACGCGAATATGTGCCGCACCCGCTGCCATCGGAGGAATACCTTTTAACGAGAAGCGAGCAAGTGAACGACAGTCATCAACCATTTCACGTTCACCTTGTACCACATGAACACTCATCGCCGTTTGGCCATCTTTGAATGTGGTAAATTCTTGCGCACGCGCAACGGGAATCGTAGTGTTGCGGGGGATGATCTTCTCGACCAAACCACCCATGGTTTCAATACCGAGCGACAGTGGAATCACATCAAGAAGCAACATTTCAGAGTCAGGTTTGTTACCCGCTAGGATATCAGCTTGAATACCCGCACCGATTGCAACAACTTCATCTGGGTTAATGCTTGTCAGAGGTGTGCGACCAAAAAACTCGCCTACCATTTCACGAACCAACAATGTACGGGTTGAGCCGCCAACCATGACGACCTCGAGTACTTCATCTGCGTCGACATCCGCATCTTTTAATGCGCGACGACAAGACATCAGTGTTTTCTTCACTAGCGGACGAATCAGATCTTCGAACTGCTCGCGAGTCACGGTGCCTTTCCAACCAAAAACGTCAACGTCAACACTGTCTTGCTCAGAGAAAGCAATCTTAGCTTCAGTAGCAATGTTCAACAGTGTACGGTTCTTTTCTGCAGAAAGCGGCGCTTCTAGACCCGCTTGCTCCATTAAATAATCGGCAAATAGATGGTCGAAGTCGTCACCGCCTAATGCAGAATCGCCACCTGTTGCTAATACTTCAAATACGCCTTTCGATAAACGTAGGATAGAGATATCAAAAGTACCGCCACCTAGATCGTAAACCGCAATCACACCTTCTTGACCAGAGTCTAGGCCATAAGCAATTGCCGCAGCGGTTGGTTCATTAAGTAGACGGAGAACATGAAGACCAGCTAATTTCGCCGCATCTTTTGTACCTGCACGTTGCGCGTCATCAAAGTAAGCAGGAACGGTAATAACGACACCTGCTAACTCACCACCTAACGTATCTTCAGCTCGCTTACCCAATACTTTTAGGATGTCCGCAGATACTTCAATCGGGTTTTTGTCACCTTGAGGTGTTTGCAGAATTGGCAGGCCGTTTTCACTCTCTTTAAAACGATAAGGAAGTGAAGAGTAACGGGACTGAATGTCCTTTAATGAACGACCGATCAAACGTTTTACAGAGATAATCGTGTTCTCTGGTTCAAACTCTGCTTTGGCTTTGGCTTCGTGGCCGACCGTTAACGTTTCCTCAGCGTAATTAACGACTGAAGGTAAAATAGTACGGCCCTGCTCGTCCGCAAGTGGAGTTGCATCGCCGCTACGTACAGAAGCAACCAAAGAGTTGGTAGTACCTAAGTCGATACCCGCTGCTAACTTATGCTCATGAGGTGCCGAGCTTTGGCCCGGTTCTGCGATTTGAAGTAGTGCCATGATAGGTCCTTGTCACGCTTACTAGCCGAGGAGTTTGTCTTCGACTAGCTCAATTTCGTTCTTTAGTTTGGCAATGAATTTTAGCTTACGAACTCGGTCTGCGGCTTCAGCCCATAGACCATCATCAAGCTCTTGCTCGACGCTTGCCAGATGCTGTTTGTACATTTTGCTGACCTTAGAGTCGAAGTCAAAAAGCGCCGATTCAGGATCGGAGCTGTCAGCAATCTCTTCCAGTTCTTCGCGCAGTTCCATTTGCTCCATTAAGAACATCGGATCTTGCATTGTTTGCTGTTCACCTCGGATCTCAACACCTTGCTCTGCGAGGATATACTCGGCGCGAGAAATAGGATTTTTCAGAACTTGATAGGCATCGTTGATTTGCGCCGCCTTTTGCACCGCCATCAAACGGTCACGTTCTGAGCCCGCTGCAAAGTTATCCGGGTGGAAGCGTTTTTGTAGTTCTCGGAACTGAGAAGAAAGAAGGCTACCATCCAGCTTAAACTGACTTGGTAGCCCAAATAATTCAAAGTGATTCATTAAGTTCGGGTCCTAGTAAAGCCTTCCGGACTCGTTTGCCCAGAAGGACAATCAATTAGACGTTGAAGCTTTCACCACAACCACATTCACTTTTCGCGTTAGGGTTGTTGAATTCAAAACCTTCATTCAACCCTTCTTTCACGTAATCCAATTCAGTACCATCTAGGTACACTAAGCTCTTTTGATCGATGATAATTTTCACTCCAGAGAGTTCAAATACTTCGTCTTCTTCATTGAGCTCATCAACAAACTCAAGTACGTATGCCATGCCGGAACAGCCAGTCGTCTTCACTCCAAGACGTAAACCGATACCCTTGCCTCGGTTATCTAGGAATGCTCTTACGCGACTTGCCGCTGATTCTGTCATTGTGATGGCCATACTGCACCTTAGTCTGTCTAAATTTCGATTGGAATGGGAGCGTCAAAGCTCCCATTATATTACGGAATAATTATTCTTGGTGTTTTTTCTTGTAGTCAGCAACCGCTGCTTTGATTGCATCTTCAGCAAGAATAGAACAGTGAACTTTCACTGGTGGAAGCTCTAGCTCTTCAGCAATCTCAGAGTTTTTAATTGCTGCCGCTTCATCAACTGACTTACCTTTTACCCACTCAGTTACTAGTGAGCTTGATGCGATTGCACTACCACAACCGTATGTTTTGAACTTCGCATCTTCGATGATACCTTCAGGTGTCACTTTGATTTGAAGCTTCATTACGTCACCACACGCAGGAGCGCCAACCATGCCGCTACCTACTGATGGATCTTCTTTATCGAATGAACCAACGTTACGTGGGTTCTCGTAGTGATCAATTACTTTTTCGCTGTATGCCATGATAAATTACCTCGAATCCTCTATTTCAATCCCTGAGATTAATGGTGAGCCCATTCAACAGTGCTCAAATCAATCCCTTCTTTGTACATATCCCATAGAGGAGACATGTCGCGTAGCTTAGTCACTGCAACGCGGATTTGTTCAATTGCGTAATCAATTTCTTCTTCAGTCGTGAAACGACCAAACGAGAAACGAACCGAGCTGTGAGCCAATTCATCATCCATGCCTAGGGCACGAAGAACGTAAGAAGGCTCAAGGCTTGCAGACGTACAAGCACTACCAGAAGATACCGCTAGATCTTTAAGCGACATTAGTAGTGATTCACCTTCTACGAATGCGAAGCTGATGTTTAGGTTGTGTGGTACACGTTGCTCAAGGTCACCGTTTACCGTCACTGCTTCTAAGTCTTTCACGCCATCAAAAAGACGGTTACGAAGCGCTAAAGCGTGATCGTAATCTTTTTGCATGTCTTCTTTTGCAATGCGGAATGCTTCACCCATACCAACGATTTGGTGGGTAGGAAGTGTACCAGAGCGGAAACCACGCTCATGACCGCCACCGTGCATTTGCGCTTCAAGACGAATACGAGGCTTACGACGAACGTAAAGTGCACCGATGCCTTTAGGGCCATAAACTTTGTGAGCAGAAAGCGAAATTAGGTCAACTTTCATCTCTTGAACGTCGATTGGTAATTTACCTGCAGATTGCGCTGCATCCACGTGGAAAACAATTTTACGCTCACGACACAATTCGCCGATCGCTGTAATGTCTTGAACCACACCAATCTCGTTGTTTACGTGCATAATAGACACAAGCACTGTGTCATCACGCATTGCCGCTTTAAGCTTCTCTAGATCGATCAAGCCATTTGATTCTGGCTCAAGGTAAGTCACTTCAAAGCCTTCACGCTCAAGTTGACGACATGGGTCAAGAACGGCTTTGTGCTCTGTTTTACAAGTGATTACGTGCTTGCCTTTCTTCGAGTAAAAGTGCGCTGCACCTTTAATAGCAAGGTTGTCTGATTCTGTCGCACCAGATGTAAATACGATTTCGCGAGGATCTGCATTTAGAAGGTCAGCAATTTGCTCACGAGCAGTATCGACCGCTTCTTCTGCCTGCCAGCCGTAACGGTGCGAACGCGACGCTGGGTTGCCAAATGTGCCATCCATTGTCATGTACTGAACCATTTTTTCAGCAACACGTGGATCAACTGGACATGTAGCGGAATAATCAAGATAAATCGGCAGTTTCATTCTCTACTCCAATGTAAAAAGCTGACCGCTAAGAGCGGACGTTTACACCGATGGGCGCGGCGGTTGTATTTTTGTTTGATAGCCCATGGGTTACCGCCAGATCAATGTCCTGACGATCAGAAATTTCGAGGACTTCATTGTCTGTCATCAACTCACCAAGAGTGATGTTATTCAAAAAGTCACTAATGCGAGAGCTTAGGTCACGCCACAGCGTGTGAGTAAGGCAACGTGTTCCACCTTGGCAATCTCCTTTACCTTGGCATTTGGTTGCATCTACTGACTCATCAACGGCAGCAATCACGGTACCAATAGCGATACTGTGAGCGTCGGCACCAAGTCGGTAACCACCACCAGGACCACGAACGCTGGCAACGAGACCTGCTTTACGCAATTTTGAAAATAGCTGCTCTAAGTAAGAGAGCGAGATCCCTTGACGCTCTGAAATATCAGCCAGAGGTACAGGGTTTTGTTGCGAATGCAGTGCCACATCCAGCATGGCTGTCACCGCATATCTTCCTTTAGATGTAAGTTTCATACCACACCGTATCCACATGGTTTGTAATGGTTAAGATTTTTCCATACCTGAGTAATTTGGTCAAGTATTTATTTGACCATTTTACTCAGGTATTCATCCTTACACCTAAAGTGGTTATTATTCACTCAGAACTTCTTTTCTATCGAAGTCAAAACGCCTCGTAGAATATTAAGTTCTTGGGTTTCTGGTCGAGCACGAGAGAACAAACGGCGCAACTTATTCATCACCTGTCCAGGTTGCTCTTTGTTAATAAACTGGGTCTCAACCATCACCTTTTCAAGATGCTCGAAGAACATTTCGAGTTCTCGATGACGCGGGTATTCTTCCGATTCATTTGGGGAAAACTGGCTTTGCTCTAAGTTCAAGTGTGCAACTCGCACTTCGTAACTGAGAGTTTGTACAGCCATCGCTAGGTTAAGCGAGCTGTACTCAGGATTAGCGGGAATACAAACATGGTAGTGGCACTTTTGTAGCTCTTCGTTTGTCAAACCAGTTCTTTCTCGGCCAAACACGAGCGCAACCGGATGCTTTCGGCCTTCAACTGCAAATTTCTCACCGCATTCACGTGGCTCGAGCATTGGCCATTCTAATGTACGAGAGCGGGCGCTAGAACCCACAACAAGGCCACAATCTTCAACCGCTTCTTCTAATGTGCCGACAATCTTTGCATTTTGAGCAATATCACCAGCACCCGCAGCTAAAGCAAGAGTTTGTTCATCCACTTCACATTGTGGATCGACTAATACTAGTTGGTTTAAACCCATCACTTTCATTGCTCGAGCTGCTGAGCCAATATTGCCTGAATGAGAGGTACCTACGAGTACAATTTTTACTTGATCCAACATCTGTGTTTGCTACCTAAATTAAAACCGCAGAATGTTATCATAGTTTTTTAAGACACCCTAGAGGCAAGCAGACCTCTCTTCTCATTCTTGGTTATTGTTCTCGTCCGCAGTATGCTCTGTACACTCAACCAGCCGCATTTAGAACAAAAAATAACCACTTCCCTTTTTAATTATCTCTGGTATACTCGCCGCCGCTTTCATTTGTTCTTTAACATCCGTTGGGAAATTCGTATGCATCCAATGCTAAACATTGCTATTCGCGCTGCGCGAAAGGCAGGCAATCATATTGCTAAATCATTAGAAAACACTGATAAAGTAGAATCTACTCTTAAAGGCACTAATGACTTTGTCACTAACGTAGACAAAGAAGCAGAATACATCATCATCGATACTATCAAGCAGTCTTACCCTGAGCACTGTATCGTTGCTGAAGAACAAGGTCTTATCGAAGGTAAAGATAAAGACGTACAATGGATCATCGACCCACTGGATGGCACCACTAACTTTGTAAAAGGTTACCCAACTTTCGCGGTTTCTATCGCTGTTCGTATTAAGGGCAAAACTGAAGTTGCTTGTGTTTACGATCCAATGCAAAACGAGCTATTCACTGCACAACGCGGTGCCGGCGCTCAACTAAACAGTGCACGTATTCGTGTTGCTCAACTAAAAGACCTTCAAGGTACTGTTCTAGCAACAGGCTTCCCATTCAAGCAGAAACAACACGCTGAGTCTTACATCAAGATCGTTGGTGCGCTATTCACTGAGTGTGCTGATTTCCGTCGTAGCGGCTCTGCTGCTCTAGACCTTTGTTACGTGGCAGCTGGCCGTGTTGATGGTTACTTCGAACTAGGCCTAAAACCTTGGGATATGGCAGCAGGTGAGCTTATTGCTCGTGAAGCTGGCGCAATCCTAACAGACTTTGCTGGCGGCACTGACTACATGAAGTCTGGTAACATCGTTGCTTCAAGCGCTCGTGGCGTAAAATCTATCCTTAAGCACATTCGCGAAAACGGTAACAGCGCGATCCTTAAGTAATATTTGAAAGTCATATATAGCCCGTTACGCTGATGACTTTAGAAAGCCCCGCTCATTGAGCAGGGCTTTTTTGTATCTACTGCTTCGTATCGACTTAGCTGTAGCTGAAGGCTCTTCATACAGAGAGGCTCTACAAGCTCACGACTCTATTCAGATACAAAAAAACCGCTGATTGCTCAGCGGTTTTTGTTTTCGGTTCTCAATCTGCCTTATGGCATTTCGTCGAACTCTGCACCTTCTTTTTCTACTTGAGGTGGCATCAAGTGCTCTTTCTGGATACCCAGTTTTAGAGCCAGTGCTGATGCTACGTAGATAGAAGAGTAAGTACCTACAGTGATACCGAGTAAAAGTGCGGTTGCAAAGCCGTGAATCATAGCACCACCCTGCATGAACAGTGCAATTACCACGAACAACGTCGTACCAGATGTAATCAATGTACGGCTCAATGTTTGAGTGATTGAAGCGTCCATGATGTCCGAAGGTTCACCCTTACGCATCTTACGGAAGTTTTCACGAATCCGGTCAAATACAACGATGGTATCGTTGAGTGAGTAGCCCACAACCGTCAGTAGCGCAGCTACGATAGTCAGGTCAACTTCAATTTGTAGAAACGAAAAGACACCTAGCGTGATAATTATATCGTGAGCCAATGCCATTACCGCACCAGCCGCTAGACGCCATTCAAATCGCATCGATACATAAAGCAGGATACAGATCAGCGATACCAAGATCGCTAGACCACCAGCTTCTGTTAGCTCATCACCAACGTTGGGACCTACGAACTCAATACGACGCATTTCTACGCTTTCGCCAGTACCATCTTTGATAGCACCAATGATTTGGTTACCTAGCGTTTCACCAGAAACGTCATCACGTGGACGAAGACGGACCATGACTTCACGAGCACTACCGAAGTTTTGTACTGTCGCATCGCCAAAGCCTTTTGAATCTAGTGCTGCACGAATCTCTTCAAGGTTTGCTGGCTGTTCAAAACCGACCTCGATAAGCGTACCGCCAGTGAAATCTAGACCCCAATTAAGCCACTTGGTTGACAAAGTGAAGATAGAAGCAGCAATCATTATAATTGAAAAAACGAATGCTACTTTCGACCAACGCATAAAGCCGATCGTCTTCTCTGCTTTTAGAATTTGAAACATATTAATTCCCAGCCTTAGATCGACAATTTATCAACGCGTTTGCCACCGTAGATCAGGTTCACGATACAACGTGTACCAATAATGGCGGTGAACATTGAAGTTAAGATACCGATAGATAGAGTAACTGCGAAACCTTTCACCGCACCTGTACCGACCGCAAATAGAATGATTGCAGTAATTAGTGTTGTGATGTTCGCATCAGCAATCGTGCTGAATGCATTCGCGTAACCTTGGTGAATCGCTTGTTGTGGACTGCGTCCATCACGAATTTCTTCACGGATACGCTCGAAGATCAGTACGTTCGCATCAACCGCCATACCGACTGTTAACACGATACCGGCTATCCCTGGAAGCGTCATGGTAGCGCCTGGAATCATCGACATAACACCAATGATAAGCACCAAGTTTGCCATTAGAGCGATGTTTGCAATCAAACCAAAGCCGCGGTAGTAAAGCAGCGTAAATAGCATTACGGCAACCATACCCCAGATACATGCTTGGATACCCATATCGATGTTTTGCTGGCCCATTGATGGACCAATGGTACGTTCTTCAACGATAGAGATAGGTGCAATCAGTGCACCAGCACGTAGTAAAAGTGCTAGGTTGTGTGCTTCTGCAGCAGAGTCGATACCTGTGATACGGAAGTTACGACCAAGAGCCGATTGAATCGTTGCTTGGTTGATGACTTCTTCATGCTTATCCAGAATAACTTTGCCTTCAGGCGTACGACGGCCACTGTCTTTGTATTCTGCAAACACGGTAGCCATTAGCTTACCAATGTTCTTCTTAGAGAACGCAGACATCTTATTACCACCTTCGCTGTCTAGCGAGATGTTAACTTGTGGACGACCATATTCATCAACACTTGAGCTTGCATCTGTGATGCTTTGACCGCCAAGAATAACGCGCTTCTTAAGCACAACTGGGCGACCATCACGGTCCATCTTGATTTCACTACCTGCTGGCGCACGACCATTTGCCGCTGCCGATAGGTCAGCTTTATCATCAACTTCACGGAATTCAAGCGTTGCCGTAGCTCCGAGAATTTCTTTTGCACGAGCAGTGTCTTGAACACCAGGCAGTTCAACTACAATGCGACTAGCACCTTGACGTTGAACCAATGGTTCCGCAACACCTAGTTCGTTGACACGATTACGTAAAATCGTAATGTTTTGCTCAACAGCATAGTTACGGATCTCTTGTAAACGTTGCTCAGTAAAGGTTGCAGTAAGAGCGTAACGGCCATTTGAATCAGAATCGACAAAAATCATGTCCGGGTGATTCTTTTCTAGCGTTGCTTTCGCTTCTGCTAATTGCTCTTCGTTACGCAACAACACTTCTACCGCTTCTTTTCCAGAAGGGCGGATTGCACGGTAACGAATCTTGGCGTCACGAAGTTCGCTACGGAAAGCTTCTTCTTGTTGACCAACAAGCTTTTCCATCGCTGCATCCATATCCACTTCCATTAAGAAGTGAACACCACCGCGAAGGTCAAGACCTAGCTTCAATGGTGACGCGCCAATCGCTTCTAGCCAATCGGGTGTAGAAGGTGCAAGGTTAAGTGCAACAATTGTGTCTTTGCCTAGCGCTTCGCTGATGACATCACGAGCACTGATTTGTGTGTCAGTGTCGTTAAAACGAACAAGAATTGATCCATCTTCGAGAGCAATGGATTTATGAGAAAGTTGCTCTTTGTTAAGAGCAGTAGTGACAGCATCCAGCGTTGACATATCTACAGAGGCGCCACGCGCCCCTGTAACTTGAATAGCCGGATCTTCACCGTAGATATTTGGAAGTGCGTATAACGCAGCGGTGATGATGGCAAAAAGCACCATCAAGTACTTCCATAATGGATAACGGTTTAGCACAGCGAGGATCCTTTAGCTGTTTTATAGAGACTTAAGCGTACCTTTTGGTAGCACTGCAGTGATGAAGTCTTTCTTGATTACTACTTCATTGTTCGCGTTAAGCTCAATTGAAATGTAGTCATTGTCTTCAGCAATCTTAGTGATTTTACCCACTAGGCCACCGCTAGTTAAAACTTCGTCGCCTTTGCCCATAGAAGCCATTAGGTTTTTGTGTTCTTTTACGCGTTTCGCTTGTGGGCGGTAAATCATGAAGTAAAAGATCACTGCGAACATGCCAAGCATGATTAGCATTTCAAAACCACCGCCTGCTGGCGCACCTTCTGCTGCTGCGTGAGCCTGAGAAATAAACATTAAAACATCCTCATTATATTTTATTGATAATCAAACAAATTGGGCTTTCGCATTTTAGATTCAAGTCTGAGAGTAACTAATAGAGATCGCTCTCTCAAAAATAACGTGCGTTAGCCTACTTTATTAGCAAAAGCCTCTGGCGACATACCAAAGGCTTTAATTCTTTTAGTTTTTCAATTACTGCTCTTTTGCTAGTGGTGGCACTTCACGGCCACGACGCTCATAGAACTCAGTAACAAATTCATCGAAGCGATCTTCATCAATTGCTTTACGAATGCTTTCCATCAGACGCTGGTAGTAACGCAGGTTATGGATTGTATTCAAGCGAGCGCCTAAGATTTCATTACAACGCTCTAAATGGTGAAGGTACGACTTGCTGTAGTTTTGACAAGTGTAACAGTCACAATGCGGATCCAATGGTGTTGTATCCGTTTTATGTTTCGCATTACGGATCTTGATCACACCACCAGTCACAAATAAGTGACCATTACGTGCGTTACGCGTTGGCATTACACAGTCAAACATGTCGATACCACGACGAACACCTTCAACCAAATCTTCTGGCTTACCTACGCCCATCAAGTAGCGAGGTTTGTCTTCAGGAAGTTGAGGACAAGTATGCTCAAGAATACGGTGCATGTCTTCTTTAGGCTCACCTACTGCCAAACCACCAACCGCGTAACCGTCAAAACCGATTTCCGTTAGACCTTTTACCGACACATCACGTAAATCTTCGTAAACACCACCTTGAACAATACCAAATAGGTTGTTCGGGTTTTCTAGCTTCTCGAAATGGTCACGTGAACGCTGTGCCCAGCGTAATGACATTTCCATCGATTTCTTCGCTTCATCGTGTGTCGCTGGGTAAGGCGTACACTCGTCAAAAATCATAACGATGTCAGAGCCCAGGTCTTTTTGAATTTCCATCGACTTTTCTGCGTCCATGAAAATCTTGTCACCGTTTACTGGGTTACGAAAATGGACACCTTCTTCAGTGATCGTACGCATCTTACCAAGGCTGAATACTTGGAAGCCGCCTGAATCAGTAAGAATAGGACCGTGCCAGTTCATAAAATCGTGCAGGTCACCGTGCATTTTCATCACTTCTTGACCAGGACGTAGCCACAGGTGGAACGTATTACCTAGCAGAATTTCTGCACCAGTACCTTTTACTTCTTCTGGTGTCATACCTTTAACGGTACCGTAAGTACCTACTGGCATGAACACAGGAGTTTGAACAGTGCCGCGTTCGAAAGTCAGTTGACCACGACGTGCATTGCCGTTTTTCTTCTTAAGATCGAATTTTAATTTCACGATGCCTCCGGGTGTCAGAGAAACAGTCTGACTGAGTGTTTAGGGCTCTACCCTACTTTAAGGAGCGGTCGCTTTTCCTTGCGAGAGACAAAGCAATGGATGCTTTATTTCCTAGCTTACTGCTAGCACTCGTAAATCTATTTTTAACTACGCCGTTTTCTTCTTGATGAACATTGAATCGCCATACGAGAAGAAACGGTATTTGTTTTCCACCGCATGTTTGTAAGCATTCATGGTGTTCTCGTATCCAGCAAATGCACTCACCAACATGATCAGTGTTGATTCAGGCAAGTGGAAGTTTGTGATCAAGCAATCCACCAACTGATATTCGTAACCAGGGAAAATAAAGATTTCTGTATCGCCAAAGAATGGGGCCAGCTCAGTCCCTTTTTGCAATGCGTCTTGCGCTGCACTTTCAAGTGAACGCACAGATGTGGTACCAACAGCAATAATTCGTCCGCCACGCGCTTTCGTCGCTTTAATTGCTTCGACGACTTCTTGCGGTACTTCTACGTACTCGGCATGCATGTGGTGATCGTTGATATTTTCCACTTTTACTGGCTGGAATGTACCCGCCCCAACGTGCAAAGTAACGTAAGCAAACTCTGCACCTTTCGCTTTGATTTTCTCCAAGAGAACATCATCAAAGTGAAGGCCCGCTGTTGGTGCCGCAACCGCACCTGGCTTTTGATTATATACCGTTTGGTAACGCTCTTTATCTGCATCTTCGTCTGGACGGTCGATGTAAGGAGGAAGCGGCATATGGCCGATTTCTTCCAGAATTTCTAGTACCGTCTTATCAGAACTAAATTTCAGTTCAAATAAAGCATCATGGCGTGCAACCATTTCTGCTGAATATTCATCATTCTCGCCAACAATAATGGTTGTACCTGGTTTTGGTGATTTAGAGCAACGAACGTGCGCGAGGATGCTTTTCTCATCCAACATGCGCTCCACTAGCACTTCTAATTTACCGCCCGACTCCTTGCGGCCAAAAAGACGAGCAGGAATAACACGAGTATTATTAAACACCACTAAGTCACCGGGTTGAACTTGGCCCAATACATCAGTAAATGTGCCATCAATGAGCTCTCCGGTATTGCCGTCCATTTGCAGCAGTCGGCTAGCGGTACGCTCTGGTTGAGGGTAGCGAGCGATGAGTTCATCTGGAAGGTCGAAATGGAAATCTGATACTTGCATGTTACTTGTCTTATCTATTGGTCAAATCACGTCTAGGCGACGATAAAATTGCGACGAGTTTTTCGCAGCAGACTAGTATATGTTTACATGCTGCAATAGCAAGCAAATCACCAGAATATAGCAGTAAAAGCCATGGTGAAGAGTGTAATAAAACGTGAAAAGCCTCGATTACTTGGCACTATTTTTAATTTGAGCCCAAAAGAGAAAACATGAAAAAAGCAAAGCAGCGTATACCGCTGCTTATTAGTTTGGCATTCCAATCGCCCTATCAAACCTCACGCTTTCGCCACAAGAATAACGGCACGAATAAACCCAATAACCAAAACCCTAGACTGCCACCTTCATCATCTGAGCCTTTGAAATCACAGTTATTGGTCGCAATGCCATCGTGACACTCTTTATTGTCACCACTTTCATTGTTAGCACTTTTGATAAAATTCGGCGCAACGATGTAACGACTTGGTGGCGCATCGGCAGTGATGTAAGACTGTACCCAGTCGTAATAGTGGCTCACCTTGGTGTAGAAACTTGGGATCGTCAAAGAGCCACACGTTGGTAGAATAAGGGGGCCGCCACTAACAATACCAATTTGTTTGCCGGTCGCCACATCGACCAACGGGCCACCACTGTCACCTTTACATGCAGAGTTGCCATATTGAGTATGGCTATCTGGCTCCAATACATGGTTTTGTGTTGGTAGCGTACAAATTTTGGTTTGGTTGTCTCTTGAATCAATGATCCCCGGAAAACTGCTGCCAATTTCTAAACGCTCATAACATTTGTCGATGGGTAAAAATGTGCTAATGGTGGTTTTGAGCGTATTAGAAGGTTCAGAAGCATCCGGCTGAGTAGCCCCCCATCCAAACACTTGCACATTTTCGACACGTTGATTGGTCAGGTAATTATCGTTCCAATCCGCCACCAAACGTGCTTCGATACTCTCCATGTCAACTTTACTCGCTAGGTCAGCAAAGTTCGCGTTTGCCACTGGGCGCGTGAGATACAGCAACGCGATGTCTGAATCTAAACCGGTTTGGATAGGTTTCACGTTGCCATTACCGTCGGTCTCAGCTTTTGAAATCCGAGTGTAATCCGGATGAACCACAACGTGAGACACCGGATAGAAGTTATCAAGCCCTGCAGAATTAAGTTCATACACATTCGCATTCACCGACAGCTCACCCGGCGGGGTCACATAGTAGGTTGCTTCATTGGTTCCTTGTCCCATCACCACACAGTGCGCCGCAGTCAGTACCCATTGCTCTGTCAGCATCGTTCCACCACACAGCGGAAACTCTGCCATATTACTTGCTCGCAAAGTAACGCGGTCAACAGGATCGGTTTGTTCATCTCCTAACACAATCGCCTGTGTTGATGGCACACTGAATGCCGCCACTGCCAGCGCAATAAGTTTGTTACACGTTGTTCGTTTCATCTAGGTTGCTGTCTTCAATTTGGTAAGCCTGGACGTATCTTCTTCGAGAGAAGAATCTTGGAAAATCCAGCGAATAAAAATGTGCGATTCAATTCATTGGATTACCTTGGGGACACATTCAATATCAACTAAAAATGCCAACTGACTCGCACACAAACCGACTTATTCAAATTAATAAAAACACCAATAAAACACAGATTACGCAGCCCATCAGCATTGTGCTATTTAATTGATGAAAAACGAGTTAGCTCCCAGATATACAGAAAAATATTCTCTATATTTAAGAGAAGGACAATGCCGCTGGAGGTCTCTATGATCAAGGTTGAAGACATGATGACTCGTAATCCTCATACCTTACTGCGCACGCACACCTTGCGTGATGCAAAAAGCATGATGGATGCGCTTGATATTCGACACATTCCGGTTGTTGATGCCAATAACCACTTACAAGGCTTGGTGACTCAACGCGACATTCTTGCTGCTCAAGAATCGAGCTTGCACCCAGATGAGGCTGAACAATCTTTTACTTTAGACACACCGCTCTACGAAATGATGCACACCAACATCATGACGGCAGAGCCTATCGCGGGGCTCAAAGAGAGCGCTATCTATATGCAAAAGCATAAAGTTGGCTGTCTACCTGTTGTCACCAAAGGTCGATTGGTCGGCATTATTACTGATAGTGACTTCGTGACGATTGCGATTAACTTATTGGAACTACAAGAAGAAGTGGAACCTGAAGAAATCGAGCAGGAAGAATAGTACGCAAGCGTATTCTCTTTGTTGTAAGTTTCGTTTTTACACCGGTTAAACGAAAAAAGAGCGGCAGGGTTGCCGCTCAAAATGCCATTACTGACGCTGATTAAGGAAGTGTTTCTCTGCCAATTAGAATTGGTCTTCTTCGGTCGAACCTGTCAATGCTGTCACTGAAGAGTTACCACCTTGGATAGTATTGGTCATTCTATCGAAGTAACCTGTACCTACTTCTTGTTGGTGCGCAACAAACGTATAACCTTTTTCAGCCGCTTGGAATTCAGGACGCTGAACTTTCTCAACATAATGACGCATACCTTCACCTTGAGCGTAAGCGTGTGCCAGTTCAAACATGTTGAACCACATGTTGTGAATGCCTGCTAGCGTGATGAATTGGTACTTGTAGCCCATGTCTGCAAGCTCTTGTTGGAACTTAGCAATGGTTTCTGCATCTAGGTTTTTCTCCCAGTTGAATGAAGGCGAGCAGTTGTACGCCAACAATTGATCTGGGTATTCAGCGTGAATTGCTTCTGCAAACTTACGTGCTTCTTCCAAACATGGCGTAGCCGTTTCACACCAAATCAAGTCTGCATATGGTGCGTAAGCCAGACCGCGAGAAATCGCTTGGTCGATACCCGCGCGAACGCGGTAGAAACCTTCTTGAGTACGCTCACCTTCAATAAAGTCTTTATCATATGGGTCGCAATCTGAAGTAATGAGATCCGCCGCATTCGCATCAGTACGAGCAATAACTAATGTTGTTGTACCCGCTACGTCAGCAGCCAAACGAGCTGCAACGAGCTTTTGTACCGCTTCTTGCGTAGGAACTAATACCTTACCCCCCATATGACCACACTTTTTCACCGATGCTAACTGGTCTTCAAAGTGAACGCCCGCGGCACCGGCTTCGATCATCGATTTCATTAGTTCGTAAGCGTTAAGCACACCACCAAAGCCCGCTTCAGCATCCGCTACGATAGGTAGGAAGTAATCAATACCACCTTCATCTTCAGGCGTCTTACCAGCAGCCCACTGAATTTGGTCTGCACGACGGAATGAGTTGTTGATGCGTTTTACTACTGACGGTACAGAATCTACTGGGTAAAGAGATTGGTCTGGATACATCGTCGAGGCGGTGTTGTTATCCGCCGCTACCTGCCAGCCTGACAAGTAAATCGCTTCAATACCTGCTTTAGCTTGTTGAACCGCTTGACCACCCGTTAGCGCACCAAGACAGTTTACGTAACCTTTTTTCGCACTACCGTTGACCAGTGACCAAAGTTTGTCTGCACCACGTTGTGCAATTGTGTTTGCAGGCACCATAGAGCCACGCAGTTCCACCACTTCCTCGGCAGTGTAAGTACGCTTCACATTTTTCCAGCGTGGATTAGTTGCCCAGTCTTTTTCAAGAGCTTCAATTTGTTGGCGGCGAGTTAAGTTAGTCATTGGTCTATCCCTCTTTATAATTTGCACTTTATGCGTGTGCGTTGAGTTTCCGTTCTCAGGCAGTACTTCCCTATCTGCCTTGAAAATCCTTCACGTTATTGGTGTTACAGTTATTCTTTATTAATCCAGGTAGTCATAACCAGGAATTGTCAAAAAGTTGGTCAGTTCATCGCTCGTCGTGAGCCTTGCCATTAAGTCTGCTGCTTCTTCAAATCGACCCGCATGGTAGCGCTGTTCGCCAATTTCTTGCTTCACGACTTCAATCTCCTCTTTGAGATAGAGCTCGAACAGCTCTTTAGTGACCTTTAATCCGTTGTCTAGCGACTTGCCGTGTTGAATCCATTGCCAGATAGAGGCGCGTGAGATTTCTGCCGTTGCTGCGTCTTCCATCAGTCCGTAAATCGGCACACAACCATTGCCAGAAATCCAAGCTTCGATGTATTGCAGCGCAACGCGAATATTGTGGCGCATTCCGCCTTCAGTGCGCTCGCCTTCACAAGGCTCAAGCAGTTCAGCTGCTGTAATAGGCGCATCCTCTGCACGGCTCACATCCAACTGGTTGGTGCGTTCACCCAGCACAGCACTAAAGACTTCCATAGCAGTGTCAGCCAAACCTGGATGAGCCACCCAAGTACCGTCGTGGCCGTTGTTAGCTTCTAACGATTTGTCAGTCTGGATCTTGTCTAATACTTTTTGATTCTCTTTCGGGTCTTTAGCTGGGATAAATGCGGCCATTCCTCCCATCGCGAAAGCACCTCGTTTATGGCAAGTACGTACCAATAATCGCGAGTAAGCGTTTAAGAATGGCTTGTCCATCGTTACCACTTGGCGATCTGGCAGTACTCGGTCTGAGTGTTTTTTCAATGTTTTGATGTAGCTAAAGATGTAATCCCAGCGACCACAGTTCAAACCAACGATGTGTTCTTTAAGCGAGAACAGAATCTCGTCCATTTCAAATACCGCTGGTAAGGTTTCAATCAGCACAGTCGCTTTGATGGTGCCTGTATCCAAACCGAAATAGTCTTCCGTGAAATGGAACACTTCGCTCCACCACTTCGCTTCGTGATGCGATTGCAGTTTTGGAAGGTAGAAATAAGGACCGCTGCCTTTTTGAAGTAACGCTTTGTAGTTGTTATAGAAATACAGAGCGAAATCGAATAGCGCACCTGGAATGATCTGACCGTGCCACGTAACGTGTTTTTCTTTTAAATGAAGGCCGCGAACACGGCAGATCAACACCGCTGGGTCATCTTCCAGCTGATAATGTTTGCCATTGCCAGGATTGGTGTAACTGATGGTGCCATTAACAGCATCGCGCAAGTTAATTTGACCATCTAGCACTTTACTCCATGCAGGAGACATTGAATCTTCGAAGTCTGCCATGAACACTTTTACATTCGCATTCAGTGCGTTAATCACCATCTTGCGGTCAGTTGGTCCGGTAATCTCCACACGGCGATCTTGCAGATCTTGTGGGATTCCTAGGATCTTCCAACTTCCTTCACGGATGTCTTGTGTCTCTGGTAGAAAATCTGGTAGCTCACCAGCATCAATACGTGCTTGCTTCTCTTCTCTTGCTTCCAGCAACTGTTCAACACGTCCGGCAAATTTTTCACACAGTAGAGATAAAAAGGTTTGGGCTTCAACAGGGAAAATTGCTTGATGTTCTGGAGCAACGACTCCATTCACCTCAAGCATGCCTTGGGTTTGCTTTAGTTGTTGTGTTTTTTGTTCTGTCTGAGCAAGCATAATCATTCATCCTTAACGTGCTTTATCAATCTTGGGCAGTCAGCGTAAAGCTACATTTGTAAGTTATGAACAACAAATTACATCCTTTAACTTTGTGTTCAACTCGTCTAGCCATGCCGATAGATTGCGTAATGCTACGTGTATTTTCAATCTAGACATAAGTCGTATCGGCCTTTAAATAAGCTATATCAACAAAGGGTTTAGTGAAACCCCTAATATAAACAAAACAGAAAATTCAAAGTTTTATTCCGCAAGGTAAAAACCATCTATCAAGCGCCTTGTTTTGTAAGTTATTACGTAATAAAATTACATTAAATTTAAAGTCGCTTTATAATTTCAAACAAGCGTATGAATATTGATAGGTAAACAAACACCTTGTACTCACAAGGGCTGAAGAGATGGATTTAAACAGGGGTCAAACAAGACATGCAGAGCTTTGTGTAAAATTAACATTGTGAAATTTCACTATTTTATGAAAGCTTCATCAAAGAAGAGCTGTAAAATTTTACAAGTCAAAGTTTACCAGCAGAATAAAATACTAGAAAGCGCACTGTTTCCAGTGCGCTTTTAGATAAATAATGGAGAAGTAAGGGCTAATACTAATAGCTAAAGCAGCTCTGAAACGACTTCTGCAAGTTGATTAAATGTTTTCGTTCTTGACGAGCTCGGACGCCAAACTAAGCCGATTTCGCGATAAGCTTGTTTACCAGGAGGATCGATCACGACTAAATTCTGGTTATGCAGCAAGCCATGGTCGATAGCCATTTGAGGAATGAACGTTGTTCCCAAACCATTCGCAACCATTTGCACCAGTGTATGGAGGCTGGTTGCCGTAAACGGATTGATTTTTTCTTTGTCTGTTAATTTACACGCTGATACCGCATGTTCCGTTAAGCAATGTTCTTTCTCTAGTAGAAAGACGGATTCGTCAGGTAAATCCGCGTAACGAATCGGCACAGGGACCGATTGGGCTTGATTAGCGCTTATAACCATTCGAAACGGATCCTTACCCACTACTCGGCTTTCCATGCCATCAATTTCGACTGGTAACGCTAAAATAAGCACATCCAGCTCACCATGTCTGAGCGCTTGAAGTAAGTTTGTCGTCGTGTCTTCTCTTAATAAAAGATTCAGTTGTGGAAAACGGTAGTTCACCTCTTGTACCAAATCACACAGTAAAAACGGAGCAATTGTTGGTATACATCCTACTTTTAGCTGGCCTTGCATATCGTCGCCTTGGCACATACGTCCAAGCTCGACCAAATCTTGCCCTTTTGCTAACAGCTCTCGCCCCTGCTTTACTACCATTTCTCCTGTTTGGGTAAAAACCAGTGGACTTTTCTTATCTTTCTTTTCATATAAGGGACAACCTATCAATTCCTCTAAGTTTTGAATACCCTTACTTAAAGTCGACTGACTGACAAAACAACGCTCTGCAGCGTCACTAAAATGTCTTGTTTCATGCAGTGTGACTAAATAGTGTAACTGCTTCAAACTGGGCCATTTATTCATAATTGTATTTGTATCTACCGCCGTTCCAGTGATCGAGTTAAGAGTTTTGTTATTATCGTTTTTTTCGATTAACTCAATCTATTTATTTCGCTTTTTTCAATACTACAATCTGTACTATAGTTTGTCTCGTACAAACACGAACCAAACCGACACAACTGAATTCGGTTTGGAGCTAACCATACTTTTTAGGAGCAAAAAAATGGTACTAGTAGGTCGTCAAGCCCCTGATTTTACTGCAGCAGCTGTTCTAGGTAACGGTGAAATCGTTGAAAACTTCAACTTTGCAGAGTTCACTAAAGGTAAGAAAGCAGTAGTATTCTTCTACCCACTAGATTTCACTTTCGTTTGCCCATCTGAGCTAATCGCATTCGACAACCGTCTAGCTGACTTCCAAGCTAAAGGTGTTGAAGTAATCGGTGTTTCTATCGATTCTCAGTTCTCTCACAACGCATGGCGTAACACTGCTATCGAAGATGGCGGTATCGGTCAAGTTAAGTACCCACTAGTTGCTGACGTTAAGCACGAAATCTGTAAAGCTTACGACGTTGAGCACCCAGAAGCAGGCGTTGCTTTCCGTGGTTCTTTCCTAATCGACGAAGAAGGCGTTGTACGTCACCAAGTAGTTAACGACCTACCACTAGGCCGTAACATCGACGAAATGCTACGCATGGTTGACGCTCTTAACTTCCACCAGAAGCACGGCGAAGTATGTCCTGCACAATGGGAAGAAGGTAAAGCAGGTATGGACGCATCTCCAAAAGGTGTTGCAGCGTTCCTATCTGAGCACGCAGCTGACCTAGGCAAAAAATAATAGACCTTCACCCTAGCTCAACGGGTGTGATGGTTGGATGTATATAAAGCAATAAGCTAATGCGGAAAACCGCAAACGCCAATCAGTCTAAGTAAAGTCCTATCAAAGCCCAGAGCCTCTGCTCTGGGCTTTCTTTTTCCTTCAGATAAACCGCAAAAATGAGGTAACGCTTCAGCGTAAACTTTACCTCTATTTATCATCCCCTCCATACAGATTCTGCTTACTTGCCCTGTTAATATCTTAGCCACAACACCTATTTGTAACGTTAGCAGGATGAATGAACGTGGTTACTCACCTAGAAGTCTGTATTGATAATATTGAATCTCTGCACTACGCCATTGCTGGCGGCGCCACTCGGATTGAACTTTGCTCCTCTTTGGCTTTAGGCGGACTAACACCCAGTTATGGCTTTATGCAGCAAGCGGCTAAGCTTTCGAGTGTTCCAGTTTATGCCATGATCCGCCCACGCCAAGGTGACTTCTTCTACAATGCAGAAGAGATCGAAATGATGCGTTGGGATATTGAAGCAGCTCACCAATCAGGCTTGAGCGGTGTCGTGTTCGGCGTGCTCACTCAAGACGGTGATATTCATATGCCTTACGCGGCTGCGCTGTGTGAATTTGCTCAAGCGCTTGGCTTAGGCGTGACCTTCCATCGTGCCTTTGACCAGTGTCGTGACGCTGAAAAAACTTTGGAAGAAGTGATCAGCTTAGGTTGTGAACGTATTTTAACCTCCGGTCTTGCGCCTTCAGCACCACAAGGGATCGATGCGCTTAGAGCTTTGGTTAAGCAAGCCCAAGGACGCATAGCAATCATGGCGGGGGCTGGCGTTAATGCGAGTAACGTACGTGCGTTAGTAGAAGACACTCAAGTTCCTGAAATCCATCTGTCAGGCAAAACCACACGCCCTAGCCAAATGACCTTTGTTGCTGAACAAAGCAAAATGGGCGCATCCGATGTCGATGATTTTTTAATCCCCATCACAAGTACACAAGCCATAACCGATGTCGTAGCAGCTCTCAAATAGACCACCGTAACCTCACGCGCATAGCTTTTGAGTGCTAACATATTGTTTATCAAGGAGTGAGGAAAGGTGTATGTCTAAATTGAAGAAAAAGGAATACGAAAAGGAGCTCAAAAACCTTCAAGTTGAGCTCGTAAAACTTCAAGAGTGGGTCAAACACAAAGGGTTAAAAGTGGTGGTTCTGTTTGAAGGCCGTGATGCTGCGGGCAAAGGCGGAGTGATAAAGCGAATTACAGAAAAGCTAAACCCGCGTGTTTGTCGCGTAGTGGCTCTGCCTGCACCGACAGAAAAAGAAAAAACGCAATGGTACTTCCAACGTTACGTCGCTCATTTACCATCTGCTGGTGAAATCGTTTTATTTGACCGAAGTTGGTATAACCGAGCGGGTGTCGAAAAAGTCATGGGGTTCTGTACGCCTGATGAATACGAAGAGTTTTTACGCTCTTGTCCTGAATTCGAAAGAATGTTGCAACGCTCTGGGATTATTCTGATTAAGTATTGGTTTTCGGTTTCAGACGAAGAGCAGGAAAAACGTTTTCTAGGTCGAATTAATACGCCGATCAAACGTTGGAAATTCAGCCCAATGGATTTGGAGTCACGTCATCGCTGGGCGGAGTATTCGGAAGCAAAAGATAAGATGTTTGCCTATACAGACACGAAAAACTGCCCTTGGTGGGTCGTCCCTTCAGATGACAAAAAGAAAGCGCGCTTGAACTGTATCAGTCATTTACTAAGCCAGATTGATTACAAAGCACTTGAGTACTCACCCATCGAATTACCTGAACTCAATAAAGAAGGTTACGTCAGAGCGCCCATTGATGATCAGACCTTCGTTCCTGATAAATATTGACGTGCTTTCCTTCTCTCTAATAAATAGACCAGCCTAAAAGCTGGTCTATTTATTGAAGTCAGTTACTTCAGTACGTCATCAATACTTTGATCACCTAGATGGCGTACATCTTTCCCTTTCACGAAGTAAATAATGTATTCACAGATGTTCTGGCAGCGGTCCCCCACGCGTTCAATCGCGCGTGCCGACCACATCACTTGCAGAATATTAGGGATATTTTTTGGATCTTCCATCATGTAAGTCATCAACTGACGAATCACCGCTTCATACTCGGCGTCTAGTTTGTCATCTTGTTTATGCACCTCTGCTGCCGCTTCTACATCCATGCGGGCAAACGCATCTAAAACCTGATGCAGCATATTAATTGCCTGACGGCAGAGAGGCTCTAACGACACTTGGAATTGTCGTTCTTTTGATGATGGGCTTTCAATGGCAACGTAAGCAATGCGTGTCGCCACATCACCGATGCGTTCTAAATCCGTGATCGTTTTGATGATAGCCATGATTAAGCGCAAGTCTTTTGCCGTTGGCTGACGCTTAGCAATAATGCGTGTACAAGCGTCATCGATCGAGACTTCCATCGCATTCACTTTATGATCGTCACGCACAACCTTACGCGCCAGTTCGATGTCTTCTTTATGCAAGGCTTGAATAGCATACGAAAGCTGCTGTTCTACCAAGCCCCCCATGGTTAATACATGAGTACGAATCGATTCTAGCTCTACGTTAAATTGTCCTGAAATATGACGTCCAAAGTGCATGATGTTCCTTATTCCGTATAGAGTCGCGACTTAACCGTAGCGACCCGTAATGTAATCTTCGGTCTGTTTCTTCATTGGCGAAGTGAAGATCGAGTCCGCGTCAGAGTATTCAATTAACTTACCCATATGAATGAATGCAGTATGATCGCTCACTCTCGCCGCTTGTTGCATGTTATGGGTAACGATAACCACAGTATATTGAGTCTTCAGCTCATTGATAAGCTCTTCAATAGTTAAAGTTGAGATTGGATCCAACGCTGATGTTGGCTCGTCCAATAACAGGACTTCCGGCTCAATCGCCACCGCGCGCGCAATGACCAAGCGCTGTTGCTGCCCCCCAGATAAGCCAAATGCGTTCTCATGCAAGCGGTCTTTTACCTCATCCCACAACGCCGCCGAGCGCAAGGATCGCTCCACTGCGTCATCTAAACTGCGGCTGTTTTTTACACCTTGTAAGCGTAAGCCATAAACTACGTTTTCATAAATAGACTTAGGAAATGGATTAGGTCTTTGAAACACCATCCCCACTCGGCGTCGAAGTGTCGCAACATCGACATTAGGATGATAAACATTCTTGCCATGGAGACGCACTTTACCTGTGACTCGACACCCTTCCACTAAGTCGTTCATGCGATTGATGCAACGTAATAACGTCGACTTTCCACACCCTGAAGGACCGATAAAAGCGGTGACTCGCCCTTTGGGAATTCGCATCGAAATATCATGCAGCGCCTGAGTTTGACCATAGAACAGATTAAGGTTCTCGATTGAGATGGCTGTTTGTTCATCCGTTAAATTATGAACGTCCAATGGTGGCTCATAACCTAATGTACTATCAAAATTAAACATACTTAATCTTGTCCTAACGTTCTGTATTTTTCTCGTAAATTATTGCGAATACTGATTGCTGTTAAGTTTAGCCCGACAATCACTGTCACGAGTAAGAAAGAGGTGGCATAAACTAATGGTCGCGCCGCTTCGATGTTGGAGGTTTGAAAGCCAACATCGTAAATGTGAAAACCTAAATGCATGAACTTTCTATCCAAATGCACATAAGGGAATTGTCCGTCAACCGGTAAACTGGATGCCAATTTCACGACCCCCACCAGCATCAGTGGCGCTACTTCGCCAGCTGCACGCGCAATCGCAAGGATCAAACCTGTGATAATAGCTGGCGTCGCCATAGGCAAAACCACGCGCCATAGCGTTTCGAACTGAGTTGCACCAAGTGCCAGAGAGCCATGTCGTACTGAGCTCGGAATACGAGTTAAACCTTCTTCTGTCGTCACAATCACAACTGGAAGCGTCAGCACGGCAAGAGTTAGTGCTGACCATAACAAACCCGGCGTACCAAAGGTTGGTGCCGGTAGCTTCTCCGCATAGAATACGTTGTCGATAGAGGCACCAATCGTATAAACGAAGAAACCTAAACCAAACACGCCATAAACAATCGATGGAACACCCGCTAGGTTTATAACCGCAATACGAATAACTCTGGTTAGAGCGTTATTCTTAGCATATTCATGTAGATAGATAGCGGCGATCACCCCGAGTGGCATCACAATGATCGACATGATGAGTACTAAGAAAACCGTACCAAATATCGCAGGGAACACGCCTCCTTCGGAGTTAGACTCTCTTGGATCTTCAGATAAAAACTTCCAAACCTGTTTTCCCCAATGCATGACTTTATCAGGCAGTGACATTTGGTTTGGATACCAGTAGTCCAAAATATCTTCGAGCGGAATCGATACTTGTGACCCCGTCATATCCTCGGCAATCAAGGCATAGTCAGAGAGCTGAAGTCGTAAACCATCAAGTTGCAAATCTAACGTCGCAAGCGCTTTTTCTATCTGCTCTTTTTTCGTCTGATTTTCCTTTAAGAAGCTTTCTGTCAGCGTGTCATTCAATTCATGCTTGCGCTTTTCTAATCGCAACTGCTCTAGCTTCCAACCAAGCTCTTTAAGCTGATCGACCACCAAAGAATCAATCTCATGGCGCAGAGTTTCTGCATCATCAAGCTTTTTATTTAGTATCGATTGAATATCACTGGTGTATATATTATCGCCATCTTGAAACGCCACCAGCTTACCAAAGAAATAACCACCGCTACTGCGCTCTATCACCGCCCACTCTTCTGGCGTCGTGGGCTCATCCAACTGCATTTGCAATACGGAGATAAAATCGGCGGGATACAACTCTCGGTTGGCGATTTTGATACTGAGTCGCGTGGCAAAATCTTCATCGTCTTCTAACTGTTGTGCTGCGCTTTCAGGCAAATAACTCTTCGGTACAAAGCTGCGCTCATACACTTGACCAATCAGAATAGTATTTTCATGTAGCACTTCGCCTTGTACAGGTGTCAGCGCTGCAACATTCCACTGATACAAGGGCGCTGGCCAAAAGTAAGTCAGGCCTTTCCAGCCGATAAGGAGTAACAACCCTAATACCGACAACAAACTGATGCTGACTGCACCGCCTGTTAGCCATATCCACGGTGCGCCAGAACGAATCCAATTTAACACGTTATTACTCGCTCTTTATTCAAACCATTATTACAACGCACGGTACTTATCTCTCAGTCTCTGACGAACCCACTCCGCAAGCGCGTTTACTGCAAACGTAAACACAAATAAAATCAATGCAGCTAGGAACAGCAGGCGATAATGCGAACTTCCAACTTCCGACTCTGGCAACTCAACGGCGATAGTCGCCGACAGGCTGCGCAATCCTTCCAAAATATTCCAATCCATTAATGGCGTATTGCCCGTTGCCATTAATACAATCATGGTTTCGCCAACAGCGCGTCCCAGGCCCATCATAATGGCAGAAAAAATACCTGGGCTTGCAGTAAGCAAGACAACATAGATTAAAGTTTGCCAAGGCGTGGCCCCTAATGCCAAAGAGCCATCCGATAAATGCTTCGGTACAGAGAAAATGGCATCTTCGGCAATGGTAAAAATCGTCGGGATAACAGCAAACCCCATCGCTAACCCCACCACCAATGCATTGCGTTGATCGTAACCAATACCATGCTCGGTTAAGAATAAGCGCATATCGCCACCAAAGAACGTCTGCTCAATCGTAGGCGAAATCCACACTCCAAGCCCAATCAGTACCAATATGACAGGCATGAGCACTAAAGCATGCCAACCATTAGGCAGACGATTCCGCAAAGGTTGCGGTATTAATGCCCATAGCCCGCCCATAATCATGGTGCTCAAGGGCAAAACAAACAGCATAACGACGATCGTAATCAAATGATCTTCGACAATAGGCGCGAACCACAATCCCGCGAGGAAACCTATGATCACCGTCGGCAGTGCTTCCATTAGCTCAATCGACGGTTTTACTACACGACGCATGCGTGGCGACATAAAGTAAGCCGTATAAATAGCACCTAGCACTGCGAGCGGTACTGAAAACAGCATCGCAAACATCGCCGCTTTTATCGTTCCAAACGCAATAGGTACTAGGCTGAACTTAGCCTCAAAGTTATCGCTCGCCGAAGTCGATTGCCACACAAATTCAGGCTCAGGATACCCTTCGTACCACACTTCTTGCCATAATGAAGACAATGAAACTTCCGGATAGGCATTGTCCACTTCCGCAACATTTAACGCATTATTTTGCCAAGTGATTAAGTAGCGTTCATTGTTAGACATTGCTGCGATTGCGGGCGCTTGATTGTACGCACGCTTAAACAACACCAGTTTTTCACTGGTTGTATAATGGCTTTGCAACGTGCCGTTGGTGTAAAAGCTATAAAATCCTTTTCGATGAGAATCCGGCAACAAATACTTAAGCTCTGATGCCAATTTAAAATCACGAATATGCGTTAACGTGCGTTTTTCTTCTTGCAGCGTATCAAACCATTGCGACACCCGACCATCGTTGTGCGTCACCAAAAGCGAGTAAGCACCAGCCAATAAGTCTATCGTACGAACGGAATGCTTCTTATCACCTTGAGTGAGATCGACCACCTCTCGCACAGCAAATTTACGTGCGGTTTTCTTTAACACGATCAACTCAGAGCCATCGCGCAAATAAAGCGTTTCACCGTCAGGTGTCAACAACATTTGCTGAGGCGTATTAAAGCCTGAAGAGAACGTAAAATCGATCGTTGTAGGAGACGTACCCAAAGACGAAGCCACTTGCCAGCGAGCTTTCACTTCACCACTTTGCGTCTGCCAAACAACCGTTGGTAAGGGCGTCGAAGCTGCAAATACAAACTGAGTCACAGGATCTTGAGGCGTACTTAGTGTCAGATCCATGCTGGTGTCTAGCTCAATCACTTCCGGAGGACGTGTATTTTCTCTCAATGTAGCATTAAATTCTGGCTTGAAAAGGTTCGCTTTACCCTGCCCATCAACAAATCCATACCAACCTAGCCCAGGAGCAGATTGAGAGAAAGCGACGGGTTTCTGGGCGATTTGCTGTGTATACACCGCAGGTTTCGTAGGATCGTCCATCGACAAATATTGAATCTCACCACTTTGGGTTAGAACGAACGCGAGCTGAGCGTAATCATCCACTGAAATCGCAAGTGGTGTTTCAATATGAGTGGCTCGAATGGCTTGGTTGGTTTTGATCTCCGCATCAGAAAAAAGCGGAATGATCACCATGGCGAGGTAGACAAAGATCAAAATAAGCGCCGCGAGTACGCCGACACCACCGGATGTCACTGCAAGTCGAACTAAACGATCTTTTATCAGTCGTTTCTTATCTTTTTCCTGCAATGAAAACTCGGCTTGTGCCATTTAAATCTCTACCTTTTTTGACTTAGTACTAGAATATGTCGTTAAGATGACAATTATATTACAGATCACATTAAACACCTGAAAAGAATACAACTCTTATGCAATGCGTGGTATGAAATAAATCTGTAATGAAAATCTCATAATGTTCTCACTCATCCATTTTTCCAAGATGAGTACGTAATACTTCACTTTTGGCTAGGTAAGGTTATGAGCGCAGAAAAACTATATATAGAAAAAGAACTGAGTTGGTTGTCTTTCAACGAACGAGTATTACAAGAAGCTGCCGATAAAACCGTCCCTTTGATCGAACGTATTCGCTTTCTTGGGATCTTTTCCAACAATTTAGATGAATTTTACAAAGTACGCTTTGCGGACGTGAAGCGCAGAATCCTAATCAGCCAAGAGCGCGGTGGCAGTGATAGCCCTAAACGACTGTTAACCAAAATGCAGTCGAAAGCACTAAAGCTTAACGAACAATTTGATGAGCTTTACAGCGAGTTGATTCGAGAAATGGCGCGACGTCGCATTTTCTTGGTCAACGAGCAACAACTGGATGAATCGCAACAAAAGTGGATCGCGAAATACTTCCGTAGAGAGGTAATGCCGCATATCACTCCCCTCCTAATGAAAGACGAGATCGATGTTCTGCAATTTCTCAAAGACGAGTACGCTTACATCGCCGTAGAACTGCGTAAAGAAGAACATTACCAGTACGCTCTGATCGAAATTCCGACCGATCACCTTCCCCGCTTTGTGATGGTACCAGAACAGAAAGGAAAGCGTCGAAAAACCATCATCTTACTTGATAATATTATCCGCCACTGTTTGGACGAGCTGTTCAAAGGCTTTTTTGATTATGATGAGCTTAGCGGCTATGCGATGAAAATGACGCGTGACGCTGAATACGATTTACGCAATGAAATCGAGTACAGCTTGCTTGAACAAATGTCAGAGGGTGTCAATCAGCGACTGACAGCAAAGCCCGTTCGCTTCGTCTACGAACGCGATATGCCGCCTCAAATGTTAGAGTTTCTGTGTAACAAACTTAATATCTCTAACTACGATAACCTTATCCCCGGCGGACGCTATCACAACTTTAAAGACTTCATCGGCTTTCCAAATGTTGGACGAGAGTATCTTGAAAATAAACCTCTCCCGCCAATGAAATGTGCCGATTTCGAAGGTTATGCCAACAGCTTTGACGCGATTAAAGCGAAAGATATTCTGCTCTATTATCCCTACCACACTTTTGACCACATTAGTGAGTTAGTGCGCCAAGCCTCCTTCGATCCCAAAGTACTTAGTATCAAGATTAACATTTATCGCGTCGCGAAAGATTCTCGCTTGATGAACTCTTTAATTGATGCAGTGCACAACGGCAAAAATGTCACTGTGGTCGTCGAACTGCAAGCTCGCTTTGATGAAGAAGCCAATATCGAATGGTCAAAAGTATTAACCGAAGCGGGTGTGCACGTCATCTTTGGTGCGCCTGGTCTTAAGATTCACTCAAAGCTACTGATGATTAGCCGCCGCGAAGGTGAAGAAATTATTCGCTACGCACACATCGGCACAGGCAACTTCCATGAGAAGACAGCACGAATTTATACCGACTTCTCCCTGCTTACGGCAGATCAAGAAATCACTAATGAAGTCCGTAATGTCTTCGGTTACATTGAGAATCCATACCGACCAGTGAAGTTCAATCACCTTATGGTATCTCCTCGTAATTCTCGAACCCAAATCTACCGCTTAATTGATAATGAAATTGCGAATGCCAAGCTAGGGAAAAAAGCCGCTCTTACGATCAAGGTCAATAACCTAGTCGATAAAGGCATCGTCAATAAGCTTTATGGAGCAAGTACTTCCGGTGTAAAAATAAACATGATCATTCGAGGTATGTGCTCATTAGTACCGGGCATTGAGGGGATCAGCGACAATATTCGCATCATCAGTATTGTTGACCGCTTTCTTGAGCACCCTCGCGTGGTGATCACCCACAATGATGGCGATCCGCAAGTTTATATCTCCTCCGCAGACTGGATGACAAGAAATATTGATCACCGTATCGAGGTAGCAGTACCAGTCCGTGATCCACGTTTGAAACAGAGAATTATTGATATAACGAATATCCATTTTACCGATACAGTAAAGGCTCGTTTAATAGATAAAGAAATGAGTAACGCTTACGTACCACGAGGTAATCGCAAAAAAGTTCGCTCTCAAATCGCTATCTATGACTATCTTAAAAATATAGAAAAGCAAACTAGAAAACAAAATTCAGATGCCTCAAATACTTGAACAAGATACTCGCTACATTGCCGCGATAGACCTCGGCTCAAACAGTTTCCATATGGTGGTGGCCAAAGTTGTCGGCAGTGACCTACAACTGGTTAGTCGTCATAAACAACGTGTTCGCTTAGCATCAGGACTCGACAGTGAATTGAACTTAAGTCACGCCGCAATGGAGCGTGCGCTAGAATGCTTAGCCATGTTCGCTGAGAGGCTGCAAGGGCTTGATGAGTCAAATGTACGTATCGCCGCCACACACACACTAAGACGCGCTAAAAATGCCCACCTTTTCATTGAGCGTGCGAAAGAAGTGATGCCTTTCCCGATAGAAATTATCCCTGGAGAAGAAGAAGCCCGCCTGATTTACTTAGGCGTCGCGCACACTCAAGTAGAATCCAACTCCAAACTAGTCATCGATATCGGAGGCGGCAGTACCGAGATGATTATTGGACAAGAATTTGAGCCTGAGCTTCTCAACAGTAAACAGATGGGATGCGTCAGTTTTACAGAGCAATACTTTAAAAACGGCAAACTGTCAGGAAAAAACTTCAGCAAGGCGATGTTAGCGGCCGAACAAAAACTCGAGTCCATCGCTTCAACATATCGTAAAAAGGGCTGGGATATTGCTCTCGGCTCATCAGGAACCATCAAAGCGATTCAAGAAGTGCTAGTAGGATTAGGTTTTGAAGATGGCCTGATCACAGCGAGTCGACTGGATACACTTATCGAAACTCTGTGTAAATTTGATTCCATTGAAGATATTGAACTGGCGGGTCTAACAGAAGAACGTAAACCCGTATTCGCAGCAGGCGTAGCGATTTTGTCCGCGATTTTCAAAGCGCTTCGCATTGAGCAAATGTTTTTCTCCGATGGTGCTCTACGCGAAGGCCTGTTGTACGAAATGGAAGAGCGTTTTGCGCGCTCCGATATTCGTATGCGCACCACAGAAAATTTAGCCAACAAGCACCGGGTCGACTTAGAGCATGCCGCTCGTGTGAAGGGGCATGCACGTGAGATGTTATGTCAGGTACGCTCTGAACTAGGCATTAAGAAAAAGAGTGAGTTATTTGACTTACTAGAGTGGGCAGCGTTGCTTCATGAAGTCGGATTAAGTATCAACTTGCGTAGTTTCCATCGCCACTCTTTTTATATTCTGTTGCACTCCACCCTACAAGGCTTCAACCGTGAGCAGCAATTAGTGCTCGCAACATTAGCTCGCTTCCAGCGTAAAGCGCTCAAATTGCAAGAACTACCAGATTTCAATCTCTATAAACAGAGTGACGTTATAAGCCTCATCAAAATATTACGACTTTCTATCGTATTAAATGGGCAGCGTAATGAAGATCCATTGCCTGATATCACCTTATCTATCAAAAATGACGAATGGATTCTCACCTGCACAGATGAAGCATGGCTAGAAAACAATAAATTACTTCACGCGGATTTACAGGAAGAACAAGAACGTTGGGACAGCGCGAAGTGGACACTCACTTTCTGATCTCGTACTCTTCATACCTAAATAAAAAGTCGGCTTACAGGCCGACTTTTTTTAACTCTTCTTCTGCAAAGTCTGCCGTAATGGGCACATAACCATCTTTCTCAACCAACGCTTGTCCCTGAGCAGAAAAGATAAAGCGAATAAACTCAGCTTCAATTGGTGTTAATGGGTAATCAGGATGCTTATTCACGTAAACATATAAGTAACGTGATAGTGGGTACTTACCGCTAACAATATGTTCTCGCGTTGGAGTCACATAGTCATTTCCCATTTTAGCTACAGGGACTAAGCGCACGCCTGCCACTCGATAACCGACACCGGAATAACCAATTCCACTGATGGTTGACGCTACAGCTTGCACAACTGACGCGGAGCCTGGCTGCTCGTTAACTCGGGTCTTGAAATCGCCGCCACACAAGGCATTGCTTTTGAAGTAACCGTAAGTTCCAGAAACGGAGTTACGACCAAACAACTGGACGTTTCGCTTTGCCCACTGTGATTCAAGACCGAGTTGCTGCCAGTTTGTGACAAATTGACTTTCACCACAGCGCAGCGTGGCAGAAAACAAAGCATCTAACTGACTAAAGTTAAGCCCTTGAATTGGATTATCTTGATGAACAAAAATACCGATTGCATCGATGGCGACCCTGAGCGCAGTTGGCTTGTAGCCATGTTCACGTTCAAACGCTTCAACCTCTCTTAAACGCATAGGGCGGCTCATGGGACCAAACTGAGCTGTTTGTTCGGTCAATGCTGGGGGGGCAGTAGAAGAGCCAGATGCTTGGACTTGCGCATTAATATTCGGGTAAATGGATTTAAACTCTTCAACCCAAAGCGTTGTCATACCCGCAAGTGTATCGGAGCCAACAGAGAGCAAGTTCCCGACAATCCCCGTCGTTTTATGATAACTCGGCAATGGTTTATCTTGAGCGCCAGCCATACAGGAACAAACAAGCGCGAATAAACTGAATGTTTTTGCCAATCGTAACGCCATTATTTCACCACCAAACGCTCAGGCAATACGAAAGAAAACTTACTGCCCACGCCTACTTCACTGTGAATTTCTAAATGAGAGTCATGGTGACTCAGCGCGTGTTTTACAATGGCTAGCCCTAAACCACTTCCTCCAGTATCACGTGATCTTGCTTTATCTACTCGATAAAAACGCTCGGTAAGTCGGTGTAGGTGCTGAGGTTCAATACCATCACCGCTATCTTCCACCTCTAAGCATGCGCCTTGAGAGGTCTGGAACCAACGAACATTAATGTTCGCACCAGGTGGTGTGTATTTGACGGCGTTATAAACGAGGTTAGAGATAGCACTACGTAACTGGTCATCATCGCCCAACACGCGTAGGCTTGCATCAACATCAAATTTCAATTTATGTTGGTTTTCCCCACTAAGGCTAACCGCCTCTTTTTCTAACACTTCAAGCATCGCGGGCACATTCACGACTTCCTCAAGCTCATGCATAGGTGCCGCTTCAATTTTAGATAGTGTCAGTAGTTGGTTCACCAAACTGTTCATGCGGTTAAGCTGCTCCGTCATGACACCATGAGCTTTGCTCCACATTGGACCCACGACCATATCAGGGTCTTCTGTCATCTCAAGATAACCTTGTAGCACCGTCATTGGTGTACGCAGTTCATGAGATACGTTGGCAAAGAAGTTGCGACGCATTCCCTCAAGTTGTTTTAACTGGCTAACATCACGCACCACCATCAAATGTTCACCTTCGGTATACGGTACGATACGTAGTTCTAGCATGCGTTCGACATTGAGTGGTGAACGCATTTCTAATGGCTCTGAAAAGTCTTTCTTGTTGAGGTACTTGATAAAATCAGGTGTACGAATGAGATTGGAGATAGGTTGACCTGAATCTTCTGGCCAATGGAAGCCCAGTAAGTGCTGAGCCAGCTTGTTGCACCAAACAATATTTCCTTCAGCACGGAATACCACTACCGCATCGGGTAGCGATTCTGCACCATTTCGGAATCGACGAATAAGATTAGTAAGTTCTTTTCGTTTGCGGCGTTGGCGCTGTTGTAAGCGATACAACCCATTGAACAAAGATTCCCAGTTACCGCTACCTGACGGTGGCGTGAGGCGTTTTTCATCCCATAACCAAGAAGATAAACGTACTTGGTTATGCAAATGCCACACAAGCTGCAATGCCGTAGCAGCCAAAAGCAACCACGGCATATAACCGAATATCCAACCTACTATCACCCATGGGGTGTAAAAAAAAGCCAGCTCCCAGGCCAGCTTTTTCCACGTTAATCTTTCAACCACTCATAACTCCAGAAATGGTACCGATAAGCTGCGTGTTAATTTATGCTTTCGTCGAGAAGCGGTATCCAGCACCACGAACAGTTTGGATCAGCTTATCATGCCCTGCAGCTTCCAATGCTTTACGCAGGCGGCGAATGTGAACATCGACCGTACGGTCTTCGACATACACGTTAGTGCCCCAAACATTGTTTAATAGCTGCTCACGGCTGTATACGCGTTCTTGATGCGTCATGAAAAAATGAAGCATCTTAAATTCTGTTGGACCCATGTCTAATGGCGCATCATTAGCCGTAACACGGTGCGATACAGGGTCAAGCTTCAATCCCTGTACATCAATTACATCTTCTAGTGCAGTCGGGGTAACGCGACGAATCACCGCTTTTAAGCGTGCAACCAACTCTTTAGGAGAGAATGGCTTGGTAATGTAGTCATCCGCACCGACTTCTAAACCGCGCACTTTATCTTCTTCTTCACCACGAGCGGTAAGCATCACAACTGGAATGTTGCGCGTTAATTCCTCTCGCTTCATATGTTTGATGAAGTTAATGCCACTACCGCCTGGTAACATCCAATCCAGTAAAACTAAATCAGGGAAGGGTTCAGCCAGTTTGGTTACTGCAGTATCATAATCTTCCGCTTCTACCGCTTGGTAACCTTTCTGCTCAAGTACGAAGCACAGCATTTCGCGAATAGGAGCTTCGTCTTCAACAACCAGAATCCTTCTAGACATAATTGAGTAACCTTATGTTCGTTGAGCTAATGAATTTAAGAGACAAAGCGCCTCTCTATGCATAAGCATTATCACTACCAATTATGACACTTTTGTGACCTTTGAAAACAAATTTTCATATAACTTTCTTTTGAGGTTCATTCGGATATTTTTCATTTCTATTAAGACATCAGCACAAAAATTCCCTATGATTAGTCCCTTGTCATCAAGCCTAGAGAAGATTTATGTGGTTTAAAAACTGTCTGGTATACCGCGTTAACCGCGAGGTTACTTTTAACGCCGAACAACTAGAAACTCAGCTGTCTGAATTCCGATTCACCCCGTGTGGCAGTCAAGACAAACAGAAATTTGGCTGGGTCAGTGCAATGGGTAGACATGGCGATATGATGACTCACGTGTCAGAAAACCGCATTCTGATTTGCGCCAAGAAAGAAGAGAAAATGCTACCTGCCTCTGTGATCAAAGAATCATTGAATGCAAAAGTAGAAGCAATGGAAGCGCAAGAAGGTCGTCCTCTGAAGAAGAAAGAGAAAGACAACCTGAAAGATGACATCGTAATGGATTTACTGCCGCGCGCATTCAGCCGCAGCAGCCACACTCACGTGCTCATCATGCCAAAAGAAGGTTTTATCCTTGTTGATGCAAGCAGCTATAAAAAAGCAGAAGATGTATTAGCATTGCTTCGTAAAACCATGGGTAGTCTACCTGTTGTTCCTGCTATTCCAGAAGTGGCGATTGAAACTACGCTAACCGAGTGGGTGAAAAGCGGTGACACACCTCAAGGTATCAGCATGATGGACGAAGCTGAGCTAAAATCCGTACTTGAAGAAGGTGGTGTGATTCGCTGTAAGAAGCAAGAGCTAACCACTGATGAAATCCGCAACCACATCGCTGCGGATAAAGTCGTGACGAAACTTGCGCTTAATTGGCAAGATCGTATTGAGTTCATTATGACGGAAGATGCGGGCATCAAACGTCTAAAATTCTCTGATGAATTGAAAGATCAAAACGATGATATTCCACGTGAAGATCAAGCAGCTCGATTTGATGCAGACTTCTCTCTAATGTGTGGAGAGTTCAGTGCTTTCCTTCCCAACCTATACGACGCGCTAGGCGGCTTACCGAATCCTAACGCATAATATTGTATAAAGGTTAACCATAACGCCCTCACTTTTTTTGAGGGCGTTTTTCTATCTGAAGCACAATTACCCTAGTCACAGTTCACATTTTGACGTAAAATTTGCGCCCCATTTCCATTAGGTGGAATTGGCCTGACTTGTGATCAGATAAAAGAGAATTGAGTAATGACAACTGAGAAAGCATTCGTGCCTGAGCTACTATCTCCAGCGGGCAGCCTGAAAAACATGCGTTACGCATTCGCCTACGGGGCAGATGCAGTTTACGCTGGCCAACCTCGCTACAGCCTTCGCGTACGTAACAACGAGTTTAACCACGAGAACCTAAAAATAGGTATCGATGAAGCCCACGCCCTAGGCAAAAAGCTTTATGTGGTATGTAACATTCAACCACACAACTCGAAGCTAAAAACGTTCATCCGTGATCTGAAGCCAATCGTAGAGATGGGTCCTGACGCATTGATCATGTCAGATCCAGGCCTAATTATGATGGTTCGTGAAGCTTTCCCAGAAATGCCAATTCACCTTTCTGTACAAGCGAACGCTGTAAACTGGGCGACCGTTAAGTTCTGGGCAGCGAATGGCGTGGAACGTGTGATCGTTTCTCGCGAGCTATCTCTAGAAGAAATCGAAGAAATTCGTGAGCATTGCCCTGAAACTGAGCTTGAAGTATTCGTTCACGGTGCATTATGCATGGCTTACTCTGGTCGTTGCCTACTTTCTGGCTATATCAACAAACGTGACCCTAACCAAGGCACTTGCACTAACGCATGCCGCTGGGAATACAAAGTTGAAGAGGGTAAAGAAAACGACGCTGGTGACATCGTAGAGAAATTCGACCCGACTGAAGCACAGCCTGTCGAAGTACAAGACGAGCTCCCTGAAACCACAATTGGTCGCGGTAAACCAACAGATGAAGTCGTTCTGCTTTCTGAAGCGCACCGTCCAGAAGAAAAAATGGCGGCTTACGAAGATGAGCATGGTACTTACATCATGAACTCTAAAGACCTACGAGCGGTTCAGCACGTTGAACGCTTAACTAAGATGGGTGTTCACTCATTGAAAATTGAAGGTCGTACTAAATCGTTCTACTACTGCGCACGTACCGCTCAAGTTTATCGTAAAGCAATTGATGATGCAGTAGCAGGTCGACCATTCGATGAAAGCCTAATGGGTACACTAGAAAGCCTAGCTCACCGTGGCTACACTGAAGGCTTCCTACGCCGTCATACACACGATACTTACCAAAACTACGATTACGGTTACTCAGTCTCTGATGCTCAACAGTTTGTTGGTGAATTCACTGGCAAACGTCGTGGTGACATGGCTGAAGTAGAAGTAAAAAATAAGTTTCTTGTCGGTGATAGCCTTGAACTAATGACGCCAAAAGGCAATATTGTTTTCACGCTAGAGGCAATGGAAAACCGCAAATCAGAGTCTATTGAAGACGCGAAAGGAAACGGTCACTTTGTATTCATTCCAGTACCAGCAGAGCTAGATTTAGAATATGGCCTATTAATGCGTAATCTAAACTCAGGGCAGGACACCCGTAACCCGACTGGTAAGTAACCATGGCCTTGCTCATTACTGACAAATGCATTAACTGCGACATGTGTGATCCCGAATGCCCCAATGGGGCAATCAGTATGGGAGAGAGCATTTTCGAAATTGATCCAGCGCTATGTACAGAGTGTAAGGGGCATTACGAAAAGCCGACCTGTCAGTCAGTGTGTCCAATTACAAAATGCATAATCACTGATCCGAACCATGTCGAAACTGAAGAGCAGTTGCTTGAAAAATTCGTGATTATTCAAGGGTTAGCATAAGAGCAATTAGGTTCAACTTTGGCATCAAAGTTGAACCTTTTCTCAACCTGATTTTTCAATAGGGATAATATTGCAGAATAGCTCTTTTTCAAAATGATACTCTAGTCTCTCACGCCAATTTTCCGCTTGAGAAACAGGTATTAAATAAAAGTTTTCTCGGCTCGTATCAGTAACGAAAGCCATTCCATATTGCATCAGCTCATAATGCACATCATTAACAAAACCCGGATCAAGGCGTTGACGCCCAGTCAGGTGATTCACATCCTCTCGAGTCAAAGAGACTCCTTTAGTATCACTGCTAAATCTGTGTCTTAACCACTCTGCAAATTCTTTTGCACAAATCATAGTCATGGTTTTGTCCTTGATTTACTCTTCTAACAGGAAAAGGGTATATCCCTGCCTTACACACTTGTCTGCGTTGTTATTGCTTTTTAGCCAACTGACAGACATATTGCTAAGAAACCAGAGTATCGTGACGAAAGGTCTTTTTCTAAACAGAGAAGTTACAACTTACCCATACTACAACTCTTTGTTTAATTTAGATTTCTATAATATGTCCCCAAAACTGATTGGGTTAGTTTTTGTATTGGTACTATTCAATGTAGACAAAAGTATGATGTTTCTCCAGTTTCATAAAAGAGATCACCAAGTACAGATAAACCTGAAGAGTAACACTAATTAGGATTGATAAGCGGCAAGCATTGAGGTGGAACGACTTTTTTTCGTTTGGGCTTAGAGGTTGTTTTTACCCGTGGAGGGGTATCAATAGGTTTTGCTTTCGGGGCCCAACTTGCGAGCTCAACACCGCAGCCATCGCCTACTGGAGGTGGTGCTTGATCAACACAATAGTCGCTCGAATCAGGACAAGACAACCTGACGTGAAAGTGGTAATGATGCCCCCACCATGGACGCACTTTACGTAACCAAGAACGATCTTTGCCGTTTTCTTGCAAGCAAAGTTGCTCCTTAATAACAGGATGTACAAAAATTCGTGCAACATCCTTACTTTTTGAAGCGTACCGAATTAGCTTAAAGTGCCGCTCTTCCCAGCGATGATTAAGTATGGAATAACCTTTTAAATCCACCACACTCATGGGTTTAGGAAGTTGTAATTCGTTATAAGAAAGCGGTTGGTCAGCAAGTCTTAACCAGATATCGATATCTAACCCGGTTTGATGACTAGAATGACCAGAGGAGAACCTTCCACCTCTAGGTAAAGACAAATCACCAATTAGCAGAGTGGTGTTGAGATTTTGATGAGCTTTAAGCGCCAGATTTTCAATAAACTCTATCGTTTTAGGGTGCCCATAGTAGCGCTTCGTTTTACTACGTAAGACTTGATAACCAACGCCATCGAGAGGCAAGGGTAATGCACCATCTAAACAACCGTTAGCATAACTACCAATAGAAGAGGAAGAGTTTCGGGTAGGATTAACCGCGGACTCCCAAGGAGTAGAACATACTGAAGCTGAGAAACATAAACCCAAAGTTACAATGAAACTCAGCCTCATAGCCTTTAACCTTTAGTAGTGTTCGCCATTATCGTAATAAGCTTTAGGAGATAAGGCGGAAAAGATAACTGCAACATCAATATCGGCACCAGCGATACCGCGCACTTGTTGCGTAATAAGCTTGGCAACTTCATCTTGCACTTCCTGGCCACGGTCGAACCAAAGCACTTCGACAAAAGGATATGCAGCACTCACCTCACCCTCATTGAAAAACGTAGTGTAGATATACTCAAAAGTAAAATCCTCACGCGGACAGTCCATTAGAGGCTGAAGTTCATCCGTAAGGGGTTTTGATAATGCCTGAACAGCTTGTGGCTCTACAGCACGGAATCGAAAATGTGGCATAAACTTACTTCCTAATTATTAGCATTAATGCATGATGATAACAGGAACCAAGTCAGTAATCATCCAAGCCAATGTAACCACTGACCTTTCAATAGATTGTGAATCAGATGTGCTCGATAACGAAGAAAAAGTGTTATGAAATTCGAAGGTAAAACAGAAAGAGCAAAGCGATACATCAACATTTAGTAATTACATTACTAGAAAATAAAACTATATGAAGCAAAGATATGCCATATTCGTTGGATAAACATACACCTGACGTTGAAACTATACGTTAGGAATAAAAGACATATTCGTTAGAAATAAAAGAGCCCCTGACCTAAGCCAGAGCTTATGAATATGGGGGATAGGTGAAGTGGACCAATATCCCGGAGATATGAGCTTTCAATCCCCCCGATACTTTGGTATCAGAGGAATCGACAACTCTTCCAACTAGTCAGCTTCTCTTTTCTTCAAATGCAAAAAAGCCCCAGCATTACTGCTGAGGCTTTAGAGTATGGCAGGGGTGGAGAGATTCGAACTCCCAACACGCGGATTTGGAATCCGCTGCTCTGCCAATTGGAGCTACACCCCTGTAATTCGTGTTTATTGAGACGACGCTCAAATAAGTGGCGGAGTGGACGGGACTCGAACCCGCGACCCCCGGCGTGACAGGCCGGTATTCTAACCAACTGAACTACC